>NZ_JBOBHR010000012.1:0-136343 GCF_050587465.1 Kosakonia sp. N21
TCTCTTTTTTGTTCAAACCCGCCCTAAACCGCCAGTTTTTCGAGCGATTTAAAGCCATAGCGTTGCAGAACGGGCAATAATTGCGCAGTCTCAGGCGTTAATGCCATGCAATAAGCAATATTGTCATCAGACGATTTTGCATCCGGGGCTTCATGATCGAGCAGCCAGGCCGTACGACGCGCAATAGCCGAGCCAGAATCCACCAGACGCGTACCCTCCGGTAATACCTGCAACAGCTCTTCCTGCAATAACGGGAAATGCGTGCACCCCAGCACAACCGTATCTGGCGGTTCGGCCATCCGCAGCCACGGGCGCAAAATACGACGCAGCTCTTCCTGCGGAACAGGTTCGCCGTGCAATTTTGCTTCCGCCAGTTCGACCAGCTCCGCTGAGCCCAGCATTTCAATTTTGCACTCATTAGCGAAACGCGAGATGAGTTCGTGCGTATAAGGACGCTTCACCGTTCCCCGCGTTGCCAACAGCCCTACCACGCCGTTCGCCGTTAAGCGCGCAGCGGGTTTTATGGCCGGAACAACGCCAACAACCGGGAAACTGAATTTTTCGCGCAGCGCAGGCAACGAAACGGTGCTTGCGGTGTTACAGGCGACAACGGCGAGAGCGAGCGGATATTGCGCCTGAACGGCCGTAACAATTTCAACAACGCGCTCAACGATGAACGCTTCGCTTTTTTCCCCATACGGAAAAGCAACGTTGTCAAATGCGTAGATGTAATGCAGATCCGGCAGGAGATGCCGGATCTCATCATAAACGGATAGCCCACCGACGCCGGAGTCAAACACCAGGACGGTAGGACGTGCGTCAGAAGGTGTAGCTGCCAGACAAGGTGTATTCCCGTCCTGCAGTGTGGTAGCCATAAACTGTCTCGTAATCTTTATCGAACAGGTTGGCGATTTTACCACGAACTGTGAGGTTTGAGGTCACTGGATATGAAGCAGAAAGATCAACCAGGCTGTAAGACGGCATACGACGCTGCGTATCGGCAAACTGATTGGTGTTGTTATCGTAGCTCTTACCGAAGTACTGCCACGCAGCATCCATATCCAGGCCGAACATCGTCCAGTCCAGTTGATACTTGAATTGCTGCCGCGAGCGATGGGCAAGCACTTCATTATCACTGTCACGGCGCGGATCAAGATAACCGAGCGTAATACGATGACTGACCACACCGGTGTCAAAGCTACCCGTTAACTCAACCCCTCTGATGGTCGCGGATTGAATATTGTAATAGGTGCCCAAAAAGGTGTCGTAATCGTAGTAGTAATCGATCAGGTTCTTGATTTTGTTCTGATAAGCAGACAGACGCCAGTTAACCGGCCCGGTCAGCCCTTCCAGCCCCACTTCAACCTGGCGGGATTTCTCCGCGCTCAAATCCGGGTTAGAGAGAATAAAGAGACGCTCTTGCCCGTAGAGTTGCCCCAACGTCGGTGCCTGGAAGCCGGTGCCATAAGACACGGTAAAACGGTAATCCGGCACAAACTCCCAGCCTGCCGCAGTCTGCCAGGTACCATTCCAGCCAAACTGATCGTTATCATCACCACGAACGGAGCCTTCCAGCGTCACAGTGTCGAGTTTCTGCTGCGTCGTCAGGTAATAACCGGTGTTATCCCGCTTATATTTGTTGCTGTAGTCGTTATCCGCTGAGGTTAACTTCTGCTGCTGCCAGTCAATACCGGCGCTGACCGTCCCCGCACCCAACGCCAGGCTATTGCCCCACTGCAGGTTGCGCTGCGTCATATCATCCAGCGAGGTACCGTCGTTGTATAACCCTAACGGCCCGGCATAGTTATAGTCTTTATAGCGCTGATAACTGCCGGTCAGTTGTGAAGAGAAAACATCGCCGCTGTAAGTCAGCCCCGTTTCATAGGTATGGTTATAGACTTGGCGCTCATCACCACCATCGGTATAGCCCGCGTCATAGCCCGTCTTGTTGCTATACCCGTAGCCACGCACAAACCCTGAAATCTCCTGATTGAACTGATGATTCAGACCCGCCCAGAAGGTTTTATTACGGAAACCGTCGCGATCGCTATCCACGGAGTAAGTGGATTGCGGGCGAATGTTATAACCGCGCGTATCAGTAAAGGAACCCGCTACGGTTGCCAGCGTATCCTCACCCAGTTTCTGGCGAACTGTCGCATCGTATTTCTGATAATGATTAGAACCGATGCCAGCCTCAACTTTGCCGCCCGGCGTGTCGTTCTGGGTGATGATGTTGATCACGCCGCCAATCGCATCTGCGCCATAAACCGCAGAGCGCGGCCCGCGGATCATCTCGATACGTTCAATGAGAGAAACGGGGATTTGGCTGAAATCAGCGATACCGGTAATGCCGGACTTCGCCAACGGGATACCATCAATCAATACCAGCGTATGGCGCGCTTCCGCACCGCGGATATAGATATAACTGGTTTGCCCCATGCCACCGTTTTCAGCCACATCGACACCCGGCAAACGGCGCATCACATCCGTTAAGGTTCTGGCCCCCCAGCGATCAATATCCTCACGGGTCACGACTTCTGTCGGCGCCAGTACGGTATTGACGGGTTGTTGAAAACGATTTGCTGTCACCACCAAATTGTCTGAGCCGCTATCCTGCGCCCAGCCGGAAAAAGCTGTGACGGAGAGCGCCGTCAGCAGCGAAGCTTTTTTAATCATTGTGAGAGCATCCACAAAGTAAAAGGATGCCGCAGGTTCCATCAATAGCACGCGATGATGTCACCAAATGCGACGTATTCCGGCAGGTCTTCGGGCTTGGAGGTATAACGAGACGGCGACTTCCCACCTATGGCAGTGTCTGCTTGCGCGACCATCTCACCTGATCCTTACCGCTGCGCGTCAGCCCCAGATTTACACTGGGTTCCCTTTTAACTCACAGGACCGGAACATGGATGCTACATTCGGTTACATATGGATGTCCAGACTGCTAAGAGAGTATTTAGAAAACATCCGGGGCTGGACATCCCGTACGCAACACCTACAATCCCCGCGTTATTCTTAATCTCTCAGGAAACATCATGACTCCCGAACACCTGCCGACAGAACAGTACGAAGCCCAGCTGGCCGAGAAAGTCGTGCGTCTGCAATCAATGATGACGCCATTTTCAGCGCCGCTGCCGGAGGTGTTCCGCTCACCCGTCAGTCATTACCGTATGCGCGCCGAGTTCCGTATCTGGCATGACGGCGACGATCTTTACCACATCATCTTCGATCAGCAGACAAAGTCCCGGATCCACGTTGACAGCTTCCCGGCAGCCAGCGAGCTGATCAACCAGCTCATGGCAGTGATGATCGACGCGCTGCGCGGCAACAAAACGCTGCGCCATAAGCTGTTCCAGATTGATTACCTGACCACCCTCAGCAACCAGGCCGTCGTTACGCTGCTGTATCACAAAAAACTGGATGAGGAGTGGCAGGCAGAAGCGACGCGTTTACGCGATGCGCTACGGGCGCAAAACCTGAACGTCCAGCTGATTGGCCGCGCCACCAAGACCAAAATCGAACTGGATCGGGATTATATCGACGAGCGGTTGCCGGTCGGCGGCAGAGAGATGATCTACCGTCAGGTAGAAAACAGCTTTACCCAGCCAAACGCGGCAATGAACATCCAGATGCTGGAATGGGCGCTGGACGTGACCCGCAATTCAACGGGCGATCTGCTGGAACTGTACTGCGGCAACGGTAACTTTTCGCTGGCGCTGGCGCGTAATTTCGATCGCGTACTGGCCACTGAAATCGCGAAACCCTCAGTGGCCGCAGCGCAATACAACATTGCGGCAAACCATATTGATAACGTGCAAATTATCCGCATGTCGGCAGAAGAGTTCACCCAGGCGATGAATGGCGTCCGCGCCTTTAACCGTCTGCAAGGTATTGATCTGAAGAGTTATCAGTGCGAAACGATTTTCGTTGATCCGCCGCGCAGTGGGCTGGATGCAGAAACCGAGAAGATGGTGCAGGCATACCCACACATTCTGTACATTTCCTGCAATCCGGAAACGCTGTGTAAGAACCTGGAAACATTAAGCCAGACGCATGAGATTTCGCGTCTGGCGCTGTTCGATCAGTTCCCGTACACGCACCACATGGAGTGCGGTGTACTGCTCACCCGGAAATAACGCTCCACGTTGTCCCCCTCATCGCCAGAGGGGGCTGCGTCATTCTGACGCTTCGTCGCGTTTACGGTTACGCAGGCGGTAACCTATCCAGAACACCAGAATCACCGACAACACTGCGGGCAGGAAATTGGAGCCAATGGCGGGATATTCCGCACGCACCACGGTGCTGTACAGCAACACGCCGAGGATAAAACAGGCCGCGGCAAGCCCCGGCAGGCCAACAGGCATCGTGCGGTTTTGATAGCGCTGATGCAGGCAATAGACCGTCAGCACCAGTGAAATCAGTGGAAAGACGGAAAACGGCACAATCGAACTGAAGATCGCCGAAAATGCGCCATTAATTGACAAGCCAGCGATCAGCGCCAGCAGCAACGTACCTTTATCTTGACCTGACTGTTTCATCACTCATCCTTCACTCATCGGTTTGATGCGCTATTTTTTCTTGTTCACGGCGATACCAGTAATACGCGCCTTTGGAAATCATCCGCAGTTGCAGCACCAGTCGCTCTTCCAGTTGCCGACGCTGCTCCGCGCCCACATCCAGCGCTTCTGCGCCGGCACTAAAAACAATGGTCACCATCGCCTCTGCCTGTGCTTCGGTGAACGCGCGCGGCATATGGTTTTCGAGTTCAAGATAATCAGCAAGTTCCGCAATAAAATGCTGGATCTCACGCGCCACCGCGGCGCGAAATGCAGAGGATGTACCGGAGCGCTCCCGAAGCAACAATCGGAATGCGTTAGGGTTATTGCCGATAAACTCCATAAAGGTCGATACGGAAGTACGGATCACGCTGCCGCCTTTGGCAATACGCTGGCGCGCCTGGCGCATCAACTGGCGGAGCATCAGCCCGCTTTCGTCCACCATGGTCAGGCCGAGTTCGTCCACGTCGCGGAAATGGCGATAAAAAGAAGTCGGTGCGATGCCCGCCTCACGGGCAACCTCTCGCAGGCTCAGGCTGGCAAAGCTACGTTCAGCGCTCAATTGGCTGAATGCCGCTTCCACCAGCGAACGTCGGGTTTTTTCTTTTTGCTGCGCTCTTACACCCATCACGATGTTTGAATCCTTCCAATGGCCTGCTGGCACTATACCAGAGAATAAATCTAATCCGATTGTACTGGATTGTGACTGATTGTTTACGGGCTGTTTCTTCTATTACCCCTGAAAAAAGCACAACGATAATTGGGTTATCACCGCTTTGATGTTAGTATTATGTTGTTTTTATGTATAAGAACAGGTAAGCCTTACCATGCCACATTCCTACGATTATGATGCAATAGTAATAGGCTCCGGACCCGGCGGCGAAGGCGCAGCTATGGGCCTGGTTAAACAGGGGGCGCGGGTCGCGGTCATTGAGCGCTACCATAATGTTGGCGGCGGCTGCACGCACTGGGGCACCATCCCATCGAAAGCGCTACGCCACGCGGTCAGCCGTATTATCGAATTTAACCAAAATCCGCTCTACAGTGACCATTCCCGCCTTCTCCGCTCCTCTTTCGCCGATATCCTGAACCATGCTGAAAGCGTGATTAACCAGCAAACACGCATGCGTCAGGGTTTTTATGAGCGTAACCGCTGTGAAATCCTGCAAGGTGATGCTCATTTTGTTGACGATCACACACTGGCGCTGGAGTGTCACGACGGTACCGTCGAAACGCTCACCGCCGAAAAATTTGTTATTGCCTGCGGTTCGCGTCCCTACCATCCGGCGGACGTCGACTTTGCCCATCCGCGCGTTTATGACAGCGACTCCATTCTGGATATGCACCATGAACCCCGCCATGTCATCATCTATGGCGCCGGGGTGATCGGCTGCGAATATGCATCGATCTTCCGGGGAATGAACGTCAAAGTCGACTTGATCAATACGCGCGATCGCTTGCTGGCGTTCCTCGACCAGGAGATGTCGGATTCGCTCTCCTATCACTTCTGGAACAGCGGTGTGGTGATTCGCCACAACGAAGAGTACGAGCGCATTGAGCCGCTGGACGATGGCGTGATCATGCATCTGAAATCCGGCAAAAAACTGAAAGCGGACTGCCTTCTCTACGCCAACGGGCGCACCGGCAACACCGACAGTTTGCAACTGGGCAATATCGGTCTTGAAGCAGACGGGCGCGGTCAGTTGAAAGTCAACAGCATGTACCAGACGGCCCTGCCGCACGTGTATGCCGTGGGGGATGTGATTGGTTACCCAAGCCTCGCATCAGCGGCCTATGATCAAGGGCGTATTGCCGCACAAGCGATGATCAAAGGTGAAGCAACCGCGCATCTGATTGAGGATATCCCGACCGGGATTTATACCATTCCGGAAATCAGTTCGGTGGGTAAAACCGAACAGCAGCTTACCGCAATGAAAGTGCCGTACGAAGTGGGTCGCGCGCAGTTTAAACACCTCGCGCGGGCGCAAATCGTCGGGATGAACGTGGGAACGCTGAAGATTTTGTTCCACCGGGAAACCAAAGAGATCCTCGGTATTCACTGCTTTGGCGAGCGCGCGGCCGAAATTATTCATATCGGCCAGGCGATTATGGAGCAGAAAGGTGGCGGTAACACCATCGAGTACTTTGTTAACACCACCTTTAACTACCCAACCATGGCGGAAGCCTATCGGGTAGCGGCGCTAAATGGCTTAAACCGCCTGTTTTAACGCGTTATCAAAGTGGCCATTCATCGAACTACGAATGGCCTCTGCTAACTGCTCATAGCGGCTGCGCAGCGGCGACCCCGGACGATAGACCAGGCCAACGGTACGTTGCGGTTCCGGTTTGATGCACGGCAGGTAAACCACACCATCACGTTTGCGTTCGCGCGGTACCGACAGGGCTGGCAACAGCGTAATCCCGCTGCCCGCCGCCACCATATTACGCAGTGTTTCCAGGCTGGTTGCGCGGAAGTGTGTATCTTCATCCGCACCGGCCTCAAAGCAGAAACCCATCGCCTGATCGCGCAGACAGTGCCCATCTTCCAGCATCAGCAATTTTTCACCGGCCAGATCAGACATTGGCACGCACTCGCGGTTCGCCCACGGATGATCTTCATAAATCGCCAGCATCATCGGCTCATCGAACAGCGGTACTTCGATAAAGGCTTCACTCTCCTTCACCAGCGCCAGGATGGCGCAATCAAGCTTGCCGCTGTCTAACTGCGCCAGCAGTTGATGCGTCTGCGCTTCATGCAGATACATTTCCAGCTTCGGGAAGGTCTGGTGCAACATCGGAATAATATGCGGCAACAGGTAAGGTCCAACGGTTGGGATCAGACCAATATGCAGCGGGCCGGACATCGTCTCCCCCTGCTGGCTTGCCATTTCCTTCAGCACTTTGACCTCGCGCAGTACAGTGCGCGCCTGATCCACCAGCAACAACCCGGCCTGGGTAAACAGCACTTTGCGGCTGGTACGCTCCAGCAGCATTACGCCAAGTTCATCTTCCAGTTTACGGATCTGCCCGCTCAGTGTGGGCTGGCTGACGTGGCAGGAGTCGGCTGCACGGCGAAAATGGCGGTGCTCAGCTAACGCCACCAGGTACTCAAGATCACGAATATTCATTATTCATCCTCCGTCGCCACGATAGTTCATGGCGATAGATAGCATAGCAACGAACGATTATCCCTATCAAGCATTCTGTTTAATAATTGACGCCAGAAACGAAGCGGAACCTCAACTGACCCTTGATAAGACTGCTTACCCTCAAGTTTCTCTGAACAACTAAAGCCAACGTGAACTTTTGCGGACCCCGTGTCCGCTTTTTTTTTGCATAAAAAAGCCCGGCGTATCGCCAGGCTCTCAATTCATCCACCCACTTCAGACAAGCCGCGCTTTCGCGTCGGTAATTGCCTGCGCCACCTGCGTGGGAGAAACGCCACCTTTTGCGGCACGTTTATCAAGGCATGACTGCAACGACAGAATCGGATAGACATCGTCACCGATCACCGCACTGAATTTTTGCAGATCGGCTAACGCCAGCTCTTCCAGCGGTTTGCCCTGACCAATGGCTTCCACCACCGCTTCACCCACAATATGGTGCGCTTCACGGAACGGTACGCCTTTGGCAACCAAATAGTCAGCAAGCTCAGTGGCGTTCGCATAACCCTGCTGTGCGGCTTCCTGGCAACGCGGGCGTTTCACCTGGATGCCATCCAGCACCAGTGCCGCCATATGCAGGCAGTCAAGCCAGGTATCCAGCGCGTCGAACAGCCCTTCTTTGTCTTCCTGCATATCTTTGTTGTACGCCAGCGGCAGGCCTTTCAGCGTCATCATCATACCGGTCAGCGCGCCCTGTACACGGCCGCATTTACCGCGGATCAGCTCCAGCGCATCCGGGTTTTTCTTCTGCGGCATTAATGAAGACCCCGAGGTAACACGGTCTGACAGCTCAACAAAGCCCGCTTCACCGGAGTTAAAGAAGATCAGATCTTCGGCGAAACGAGACAGGTGCACCATGCCGATAGAAGCATCAGAGAGCAGTTCCAGCACATGATCGCGGTCAGAAACGCTGTCCAGGCTGTTGCGCGTCGCAGAAGCAAAACCCAGCCAGCCAGCCAGTTGCTCACGATCGATTTCATACGCCGTGCCCGCCAGCGCGCCGCAGCCCAGCGGGCTCACATCCAGGCGTTTCAGCGTGTCCTGCAAACGGCTTTCATCGCGCGCCAGCATCTCCACGTAAGCTAACGCCCAGTGCGCAAAGGTCACCGGTTGGGCGCGTTGCAGGTGCGTATAGCCCGGCATCACGGCGTCCTGATTATTCTCTGCGGTCACCACCAGCGCGCTCTGTAACTGGCGGTTCGCCACCAGCAGCTCGCTGACCGTGTCTTTGCACCACAGTTTCAAATCGGTTGCGACCTGATCATTACGGCTGCGCCCGGTGTGCAGCTTCTTACCCAGTTGACCCACTTTGTCGATCAGCTTGCCTTCCACCCAGCTGTGGATGTCTTCAGCATCGCTCTCGAGGATCTGCTGCGGATTGGCCTGTACTTCTTCCAGCAACACATGCAGCGCCTCTTCCAGTTGCTGCTGCTCCGCCTGAGTCAGAACACCTACGGTCACCAGCGCTTTAGACCAGGCCACAGAGCCAACGATATCCTGCTCCGCCAGGCGATAGTCAAAGCGCAAAGAGTCGTTGAACTGTTTGAACCGTTGATCTGCTGCCTGAGTAAAACGCCCGCCCCAAAGTGCCATAATATGCTTCCTTAATTATTCGAGAGTTCTGCCGGATGGCGCTGCGCTTATCCGGCCTACAAATGATGTTGCTTTAATTACGCCAGAATACGCGTGCCAATCGGCGTGCCGTTAAACAGCGCCGGTAATTGCTCGGCATGACGCCAGGAGGCGATATCCACCGGGCGACCGAGCGTACGGGCAGCATCCAGCGCCGCGTTGACTTTCACGATCATGCCATCGGTGATGATGCCCTGCGCAATCAGTTGCTCCGCCTTAGCAGCGGTCATTTCGGCGATACGCTGGCCTTTGCCATCCAGAATGCCGCTCACATCAGACAACAGGATCAGGTCTGCGCCCAGCGTTGCCGCCAGCGCTGTCGCTGCCTGGTCCGCATTGACATTCATCAGTTTGCCTTCGTCGGTTACGCCAATGGAGCTGATAACCGGCAGGAAACCGCCATCCAGCAGCGCATTAATCAGTTTCGGCGAACCCGGCTGCGCTAAGCCAACATGGCCCAGCTCTTCGTCAAGCTGCGTCACTTTCACGCTGTCACCGTCGCCAAGGAACAAACCGACGGAGGCAATGTGGTGTTTCTTCGCCCATGCCAACAGCGTTTTATTGGCGGTACCGGCCAGTGCACCGGTAATAATGTCGATCTGATCGGCTGGCGTGACACGCAGACCGTTTTTCTTTTTCACCGGCAGGTTGAGCTGTTTCATCAACTCATCCACCACACAACCGCCGCCGTGCACAATAACCAACGGGCGCTGATGAGATTCGCGATAGTGCACCAGTGCGGTAAACAAACGTTCCAGCGCTTCCTCGCTATCCAGCAATACGCCACCGAGCTTAATAATTAATGGATTCATCATCACGCCTGTTTATTTAAATAAGTGACTGGGTTTCAGCATAGCCGAAACGAATATTCGCGCATTGCATTGCCTGCGCCGCCGCGCCTTTCAGCAGGTTATCTTCCGTGGCAACGACAATCAGATGTTCGCCCTGCACGGCAAAGCCGATATCGCAGAACGGCAGCCCCACCACGTTTTTCAGCGCCGGAACCCCTTTGTCATACAGGCGGACCAGCGGTTTGTCGCCGTAAGCCTGTTTAAACAACTCAGCGACCTGCGCCTGGGTGACCCCCGCCTTCAAACGGCACGTGATGGTTTCCAGGATACCGCGCGGGAAGCTCGCCAGATGTGGGGTAAAAATCACATCCGTACCGAGATGCGTGGCAATCTCCGGCTGGTGACGATGGTTGAAGATGCCATACGGTTGCAGGCTCACTTCGCAGAAACTGTTGGAGAGCGCCGCTTTGCGCCCGGCGCCGCTCACGCCGCTGGTGGCGTTGATCACCGGCCACTGATTCAGATCCAGCACGCCAGCGTCGATCAGCGGTTTCAATGACAGCTGCGCCGCCGTCGGGTAACACCCCGGCACAGCAATCAGTTGCGCACTTTTCAATGGCTCGTGATTCCACTCCGCCAGCCCATACACCGCCTGTGCAAGCAGATCGGCGTGCTGATGCGTGAAACCGTAGAATTTTTCGTAGAACGCAGGATCGTTAACGCGGAACGCGCCGGAGAGATCGAACACCACACAACCCGCCGCCAGGCATGTCGGCGCCAGGTCATGGCTTACTTCATGCGCCGTCGCCAGGAAGACGACATCCACACCTTCCAGAAACTCACCAATATCGGACATCGGCTGTAACGGGAGATCAACAATGCCTTTCAACTGCGGATGTAAATCGGAGATACATTTTCCTGCATCATTACTTTGCGCAGAAACCGTCAAAGCGGTTATGTTCATATGAGGATGGCGATTTACATAGGTCACTAGCTCTGCGCCGGCGTAACCGCTGGCGCCCACAATTAATGTGTTCAACATTGGGGCGGTTTACCTTCTTACGTCATGTGTGTCAGGGAGAGATTCGGCATCCATCCCGCGTCGCTGAGCAAAGTCGCCGGATGGGTTCCCTTACGCTCAACATTAATGTATTTTTATTCACATTTAGTGCATGAATATTGATACTATCACGAACTCAGGTATGTCAACAATGAAAATGAATTTGCCGCCATTTATCGAGATTTACCGCGCCCTGATAGCCACTCCGTCGATCAGCGCAACGGAAGAAGCACTGGATCAGAGCAATGCGTCTTTAATCAATCTGCTGGCAGGATGGTTTGGCGACCTCGGCTTCAACGTTGAAGTGCAACCCGTGCCCGGCACACGCAATAAATTCAATATGCTCGCCAGCGCAGGAACCGGCGCAGGTGGCCTGCTGTTAACCGGCCACACCGATACCGTGCCTTTTGATGATGGACGCTGGACGCGCGATCCCTTCACATTGACCGAACATGACAACAAACTCTACGGTCTGGGCACCGCCGATATGAAAGGCTTTTTTGCCTTCATTCTCGATGCGCTGCGTGACGTCGATGTGACAAAACTGAGCAAGCCGCTGTATGTGCTGGCAACAGCGGATGAAGAAACCAGCATGGCTGGCGCTCGTTATTTCTCAGAAAACACCCAACTGCGCCCGGAGTGCGCCATTATCGGCGAACCGACATCGCTGCAACCGGTCCGCGCGCATAAAGGCCATATCTCTAATGCGATTCGTATCCTGGGGCAGTCCGGTCACTCCAGCGATCCGGCGCGCGGCGTGAATGCGATTGAGCTCATGCACGATGCTATCGGTCATATTCTGCAACTGCGCGACAGCCTGAAAGAGCGTTATCACTATGAGGCGTTCACCGTGCCGTATCCCACCCTGAACCTGGGACATATTCACGGTGGTGATGCGGCAAACCGTATCTGCGCGTGCTGCGAGCTGCATATGGATATCCGTCCGCTGCCGGGCATGACGCTGAATGATTTAAACGGCCTGCTTAACGATGCGTTGGAGCCGGTCAGTTCCCGCTGGCCGGGTCGCCTGACCGTTTCAGAGCTGCACCCGCCTATTCCGGGCTACGAATGTCCGCCGGACCATCAACTGGTGGACGTGGTGGAGAAACTGCTCGGTGTCGAAACTGAGGTCGTTAACTACTGTACCGAAGCCCCGTTTATTCAAACATTGTGCCCGACGCTGGTACTTGGCCCGGGCTCCATTAACCAGGCCCATCAACCGGATGAATATCTTGAAACGCGTTTTATCAAACCGACGCGTGAACTGATCACACAAGTTGTGCATCATTTTTGCTGGCACTGAGTCCGTTTTTCTTGCTAACCCCCTCCCGGTGAGGGGTTTTTTTACGTCTGTCGGGACGTGACAGCTGTCACGTTTTCATAAGCAATACTTATCTGGCGGAAAGCGAATTAAATTTCGTAAATTGTCGGCATTTATTCGTTTGCTGAAGCGATTTCGCAACAATTGACGTGGTGGGTTTTACGTGGCTTTATAAAAGACGGTGTCTTATATCTGCTCAACGGCAGATATAACAAAATAAAATGAGATGGGGTGTCTGGGGTAACATGAACGAACAATATTCCGCTTTGCGTAGTAATGTCAGTATGCTCGGCAAACTGCTGGGAGATACCATCAAGGATGCACTGGGTGAGAACATTCTCGACCGTGTAGAAACAATCCGTAAGCTGTCCAAATCTTCTCGCGCCGGTAACGAAGCCAATCGTCAGGAACTGCTCACCACCTTGCAGAATCTCTCTAATGACGAGCTGCTGCCGGTGGCGCGTGCGTTCAGCCAGTTTCTGAACCTTGCCAACACTGCCGAGCAATACCACAGCATCTCCGCGAAAGGCGAAGCCGCCAATAACCCGGAAGTCATTGCCCGCACTCTCAGAAAACTGAAAGACCAACCGAATCTGAACGAAGCCACGATCATTAAAGCCGTGGAATCCCTGTCGCTGGAACTGGTGCTGACCGCACACCCGACCGAGATCACCCGCCGAACATTGATTCATAAGATGGTGGAAGTGAATGCCTGCTTAAAACAGCTGGATAACACCGATATCGCCGACTATGAACGTCACCAGTTAATGCGCCGTCTGCGCCAGCTTATTGCGCAGTCCTGGCATACCGATGAGATCCGCAGATATCGTCCAAGCCCGGTAGATGAAGCCAAATGGGGCTTCGCGGTGGTGGAAAATAGCCTGTGGGAAGGCGTGCCAAACTACCTGCGCGAGCTGAACGAGCAACTGGAAGAGAACCTCAATTACAAGCTGCCGGTCGACTTTGTGCCCGTACGCTTTACCTCATGGATGGGCGGCGACCGCGACGGCAACCCGAACGTGACTGCCGATATCACCCGCCATGTGCTGCTGCTCAGCCGCTGGAAAGCCACCGATCTGTTCCTCAAAGATGTGCAGTTGCTGATTTCCGAGCTGTCGATGGTGGAGTGTACCGACGAGCTGCGGGAGCTGGCTGGCGCGGAAGGCGCACGCGAACCGTATCGTTATCTGATGAAAAAACTGCGCAGCGACCTGATGGCCACCCAGGCCTGGCTGGAAGCGCGTCTGAAAGGTCAGAAGTTACCGAAACCTGAAGGGCTGCTGACACAAAACGAGCAACTGTGGGAACCGCTTTACGCCTGTTATAAATCTCTGCAAGCCTGCGGCATGGGCATTATCGCCAACGGCGAACTGCTCGATACATTACGTCGCGTGAAGTGTTTTGGCGTCCCGCTGGTGCGAATTGATATTCGTCAGGAAAGTACGCGTCATACCGAAGCGTTGGGCGAATTAACCCGCTATCTCGGTATTGGCGACTATGAGAGCTGGTCCGAAGCCGATAAACAAGCGTTCCTGATCCGCGAACTGAACTCCAAACGCCCGCTGCTACCGCGCCAGTGGGAGCCAAGCGATGAAACCCGTGAAGTGCTGGACACCTGCCGGGTGATCGCGGAAGCGCCGCGCGGATCCATCGCTGCCTATGTGATCTCCATGGCGAAGACACCGTCCGACGTACTGGCGGTACACCTGCTGCTAAAAGAAGCCGGTATTGGTTTCGCCCTGCCTGTCGCGCCGCTGTTTGAAACGCTGGACGATCTGAACAACGCCGACGATGTGATGACCCAATTGCTGAATATTGACTGGTATCGCGGCTTTATTCAGGGCAAACAGATGGTGATGATTGGCTATTCCGACTCGGCGAAAGACGCAGGCGTGATGGCGGCAAGCTGGGCGCAATACCAGGCGCAAGATGCGTTGATCAAAACCTGCGAAAAAGCCGGTATTGAACTGACGCTGTTCCACGGTCGCGGTGGCTCTATCGGTCGCGGCGGCGCGCCTGCGCACGCGGCGCTGCTTTCACAACCGCCAGGCAGCCTGAAAGGTGGCCTGCGCGTGACCGAACAGGGCGAGATGATCCGCTTTAAATACGGTCTGCCGGAAATCACCATCAGCAGCCTGTCGCTGTATACCAGCGCGATTATGGAAGCCAACCTGCTGCCGCCGCCGGAGCCGAAAGCCGAATGGCGCCATATTATGGATGAGCTGTCGGATATCTCCTGCGATATGTACCGCGGCTATGTCCGTGAAAATAAAGATTTCGTTCCGTATTTCCGCTCCGCCACACCAGAGCAGGAACTCGGTAAACTGCCGCTCGGTTCCCGTCCGGCAAAACGCCGCCCGACCGGTGGGGTGGAATCGCTGCGCGCGATCCCGTGGATCTTCGCCTGGACGCAAAACCGCCTGATGCTGCCGGCATGGCTGGGCGCAGGCGCTGCGCTGCAAAAAGTGGTGGAAGACGGCAAGCAAAGTAAACTGGAAGCCATGTGCCGCGACTGGCCGTTCTTCTCAACCCGTCTCGGGATGCTGGAAATGGTCTTCTCCAAAGCCGACCTGTGGCTGGCGGAATATTACGATCAGCGTCTGGTGAAACCAGAGCTGTGGGCGCTGGGCGCAGAGCTGCGTAAACTGCTGGAAGCGGATATCAAAGTCGTACTGGCAATCGCCAACGACTCCCATTTGATGGCCGACCTGCCGTGGATTGCCGAATCTATCCAGCTGCGTAACATCTATACCGACCCGCTGAACGTACTGCAGGCCGAGCTGTTGCATCGCTCGCGTCTTGCGGAAGAAGAAGGCAAAGAGCCGGATCACCGCGTTGAACAAGCGCTGATGGTCACCATTGCCGGTGTTGCAGCAGGTATGCGTAATACAGGCTAATTCCTCGCTGTTATCGCAAAAGGCCACACCTGTTGTGGCCTTTTTTTATGCCGACAGTTAAGGTTGTCCCTTCGCGGGCAACGCAAGGAACACCATGAACCACGATGTCGCTCATCTTCTCTCCCGCCTGATTAATGGCCCTGCGCCGTTGCGGCAAATTTGTTTCGCCGGCGCAACCGGTACCGTGCCTGTGCAGGCAGTTCAGGTGGATTTTCCGCGTCTGGAAATCGTGCTGGAAGGCATACTATCGGATGCGGGCGTCGCGGGAGAAGCCACGCAAATGACGCAGCATGACGTTCTGTATGTTCCTGCCGGCGGCTGGAATCTGCCACTATGGCAGGCCCCGGCCACCACATTAAGCGTGTTGTTCGGCAAGCAACAACTGAGTTTTAGCGTAACGCACTGGAATGGGCTGGCGTTGCAGAACCAGACCAAACAGCATGTTGCGCGCCGCGGGCCGCGTATCGGCTCTTTCCTGCTGCAAACGTTGCATGAAATGCAGATGCAACCGCGCGAACAACAAACCGCACGCTTGATCGTCACCAGTCTGCTCAGTCATTGTCATGATCTGCTGGGTAGCCAAATCCAGACAGCGTCCCGCAGTCAGGCGTTGTTCGAAGCCGTTCGTGACTATATCGACGAACATTATGCTATGCCGCTTACCCGCGAATCCGTGGCGCAGGCATTTTACATTTCTCCCAACTACCTTTCTCATCTCTTCCAGAAGACCGGAGCCATCGGGTTTAACGAATACCTGAATCACACCCGGCTGGAACATGCGAAAACCCTGCTTAAGGGCTACGACCTGAAAGTGAAAGAGGTCGCGCACGCGTGCGGGTTTGTCGACAGCAACTACTTCTGCCGCCTGTTTCGTAAAAATACAGAGCGCTCCCCTTCTGAATATCGTCGTCATTACCATAGCCAGCTCAGCGATAAAAGCTGAACTGGACAAAGCGGCCATGCACTGGATTTTTGTACGATCATAAAGGCCTATCTGTCCCCGACACGACTTTTAGCCCTGTTTTACCAAGCTGCTCGACAACTTGTGATGCAAATCACACTTCAACAGGTCGATCACATTTGTCCAGTATTTGGCAGTTTTGTGATATGGCGGCGCAGGGCAAGGCGCTCGTATGCTGTTAGCAGAAACGAGCGATGAGGAAGCACAATGGAACTCTATCTGGATACCGCTAACGTGGCGGAAGTTGAACGCCTGGCGCGCATTTATCCCCTGGCGGGCGTCACCACCAACCCCAGTATTATCGCCGCAGGCAAAACGCCCGTATGGGACGTTTTACCGCGCCTGCAACAGGCCGTCGGCCCGGACGGAACGCTGTTTGCGCAGGTCATGAGTCGCGACGCCGCAGGCATGGTGGCGGAAGCAAAACGCCTCAACAATGCCGTGCCGGGTATTGTGGTGAAAATCCCGGTCACTGCCGAAGGCCTTGCCGCCATCAAGCAATTAAAAAAAGAAAACATCGTCACGCTGGGAACCGCAGTGTACAGCGCCGCTCAGGGATTGCTGGCCGCCCTTGCGGGCGCGAAATATGTTGCTCCGTATGTCAACCGCGTGGATGCCCAGGGCGGTGACGGCATTCGAATGGTGCAGGAGTTACAAACGCTGCTCAAACTCCATGCGCCGCAGAGCAAGATACTGGCCGCCAGTTTCAAAACACCGCGCCAGGCGCTCGACTGTCTGCTGGCAGGATGCGAAGCAATCACCCTTCCTTTAGATGTAGCGCAACAAATGCTCAATTCGCCGGCGGTAGAGTCAGCAGTGGAGAAGTTTGAACAAGACTGGAAAACGGCTTTTGGCAACCTTAATTTGTAAGGAGGCAGTATATGGATCGTGTCATCCAGGCGCCAGGTAAGTACATCCAGGGTGCAGACGTCATCACCCGTCTCGGCGGCTATCTCAAACCGCTGTCCGACCGCTGGCTGGTCGTTGGCGACAAGTTTGTTCTCGGTTTCGCTCAGGAAGCGCTGCAAAAAAGTCTGGCGGATGCCGGGCTGGCCTGCGAGGTGGTGCCCTTCGGCGGCGAATGTTCACAAAATGAAATCGACAGGCTACGCAGCATAGCGGAGAACGCCCATACTGGCGCGGTACTGGGCATCGGCGGCGGTAAGACGCTGGATACCGCTAAAGCGCTGGCGCATTTTATGCAAATCCCGGTGGCGATTGCGCCCACCATCGCCTCTACCGACGCGCCCTGTAGCGCGCTGTCGGTCATCTACACCGATAACGGTGAATTCGACCGCTATTTGTTACTGCCGAACAATCCCGATCGTGTGATCGTCGATACCAACATTGTCGCGGGCGCACCAGCGCGTCTGCTGGCTGCGGGGATTGGCGACGCCCTCTCCACCTGGTTTGAAGCCCGCGCCTGCTCGCGCAGCGGCGCAAAAACCATGGCGGGAGGCCAGTGTACACAAGCCGCACTGGCGCTGGCGGAACTCTGCTACAACACGCTGATCGAAGAGGGTGAAAAAGCGATGCTGGCCGCCGGGCAACATGTGGTAACGCCCGCACTGGAACGCGTGGTGGAAGCGAACACCTACCTCAGCGGCGTCGGTTTTGAGAGCGGTGGTCTGGCAGCGGCGCACGCTATCCACAACGGTTTAACCGCTATCCCGGACGCTCATCACTTTTATCACGGTGAGAAAGTGGCATTTGGCACCTTAACGCAACTCGTGCTGGAAAACGCACCGATGGAAGAGATCGAAACCGTTGCGGCGCTGTGTCATACCGTGGGTCTGCCCATCACGCTGGCGCAACTGGATATCAAAACCGATATTCCGGCGAAAATGCGTATTGTGGCGCAGGCGGCCTGTGCTGAAGGGGAAACCATTCACAATATGCCGGGCGGCGCAACGCCGGATCAGGTGTATGCCGCACTGCTGGTCGCCGACCAGTACGGTCAGCGTTTTTTAGGTGAGTGGGAATAAACGTCTAAACGTAACAGGCCCGGTAATCGGGCCTGAAGAACGTTTTACAGGTCGGGCGAGGCATAAAGGCGCCGTCCGATCTGATTGGTGGTTTACACCCCCGGGCGAACGCCCAGCGTATGGCAGATGGCGTAGCTCATTTCAGCGCGGTTCAGTGTATAGAAGTGGAAGTCTTTCACCCCTTCACGGCTTAAAATTTTCACCATATCCATCGCGATATTGGCCCCCACCAGCTTGCGGGTTTCCGCGTCATCATCCAGCCCATCGAACATTTGCGACATCCACGCCGGAATACGCACGTTGGTCATGTCAGCAAATTTTTTCGCCTGCTTAAAGTTAGAGACGGGGAGAATGCCCGGCACAATCTCAACGTCGATGCCAGTCGCCGCGCAGCGATCGCGAAAGCGCAGGTAGCTTTCCACATCAAAGAAGAACTGGGTAATGGCGCGGCTGGCGCCTGCATCTACTTTACGCTTCAGGTTGAGCAAGTCGGCCTGGGCGCTTTTCGCCTCCGGATGCACTTCCGGATAGGCAGCGACCGAGATATCAAAGTCCGCCACCTCTTTTAACAGCGTCACCAGATCGGCGGCATACATATCGGGCTTACCACCGCCCGCCGGCAAGTCACCGCGCAGCGCCACGATATGACGGATACCGTTATTCCAGTAATCCTGAGCGATGGCACGCAGCTCTTCACGGGTAGCGTCAATGCAGGTCAGATGTGGCACGGCTTCCAGCCCTGTGCGCTCTTTAATGCCTTTGATAATGCTGTGCGTGCGGTCACGCTCACCGGAGTTAGCGCCGTAGGTCACTGAAACGAACTTGGGCTTCAGGCTGCTCAGGCGATCGATGGAGTGCCATAAGGTTTGTTCCATTTCACTGGTGCGCGGCGGGAAAAATTCAAAGGAAACATTAATCTGGCCGTGTACTTCCGCCAGGCTTTGATTCAGGGCTTCCCGCTGGTTGGCGTGAAAAAAGCTCATACCTTACCTCATCAATCGCGTGTCATTGTCTGTTGTCTTGTGAACTTCTATACGTTTAGACGTCCAGATGTAAAAATGACGGAAAACGGTCAGGGCGTCAACTGGAAAATCACCATTATTCGTGAGGAATGTTCAGTGAAGATGAAAAAAATTCATGACTGAAGATAAAACCCTCCCCTTTATAAGGAGAGGGTAGATGCAAAGGGAGGATTACAGCAACTGCGCCAGACGGTTAATATCCGACTGGATCGCGCCAGCGGTCACATCGCGACCGGCGCCCGGCCCACGGATCACCAGCGGGTTATCACGATACCAGCGGCTTTCAATGGCAAAAACGTTATCACACGGCAGCAGCGACGCCAGTGGATGCTCAGCACGAACGGCTTCCACGCCAACGCGCGCTTTACCGTTGGCATCAAAGCGCGCCACATAGCGCAGCACCAGGCCCATTTCACGGGCAGCCTCAAGGCGCTGTAGCATCTGGTCATTCAGCTCGTCGCCATTTTCAAAGAAGTGATCCACCGAGCCATCTTCACACCCTGCCGGGACCAGCGACTCCACACGAACCTGATCCGGCTCGATGTCATAACCCGCTTCACGGGCCAGGATCACCAGTTTGCGCATCACGTCTTTACCGGAAAGGTCTACGCGCGGATCCGGCTCGGTCAGCCCCTGCTGCCAGGCCTGGTCGACCAAATCGGTAAAAGGTACGGAGCCATCAAACTGCAAAAACAGCCAGGAGAGCGTACCGGAGAAGATGCCGCTGATCGCCAGAATCGCATCGCCGCTCTCACGCAGATCGCGCACGGTGTGGTTAACCGGCAAACCCGCGCCGACGGTGGCGTTATACAGCCAGCGGCGACCGGTTTTTTCGAACGCATCGTGAATTTGGCGGTACTTATCACTGGTGCTCGCACCAGCCAGTTTGTTGGCGCTAATCACGTGGAAACCGTGGCTGGCGAAATCCAGATACTGATCGGCAAGCTGCTCGCTGGCGGTGACATCCAGCACCACTAAATCATCATAAGGGTGGGCGCGCATCCACAGGAACAACGCTTCTTCATCCTGCTCGACCGCTTCATCATTGAAAAACGCCAGCGCACGACTGGCGTCCAGCCCGTCGTAACTCAGCAGGCTGCGGCGGCTATCCACCACCCCGGCCAGCACAAACTCAAACCCGGTGCGCGCCGATAACGCGCTCTGCTCGCGGGAGAACAGCTCCAGCCAGCGGGAACCGATATTGCCTTTTCCGAACAGCATCAGGCCAATACGTTTTTCGGCGCGGAAGAGCGACTGGTGCAACCCCTGGATCAGACTCTCAGTTGGCCCTACGCGCAGCACAGCCACCAGGCTAATCCCTTCATCGGACTGCCAGATAAACTCCACCGGCTGACCTTTCAGTTGCTGCCAGAAACGGTGGCTGTGCAGCGGGTTACGGCAAACGCCAGCGCCCACCATCGCCACCAGCGCCAGCCCCTGGCGCAAGCGCAACTCGCCCGGCAAACCCGCTTCATCCAGCAGTTTGAAGACGCTGTCCACCACTTCGGAGGTGTAGCACAGTTGCAGCAGGTTACGGTCAGCATGCGCCCCAACAGCCAGCGGACGCACCTGGGCACGCTTCAACACCACATCGATATCTTTTTGCGCCAGCTTAAAATCCTGACCGGCGGGCACGAGAAACTCAATCAGGCAAACATCATCATGACTGGTGACGATACGCGCGCCGGTACCGGATGCCAGTACGCGCTCAATACGCGTTGAACCTTGCTCCGGGCTATAACTACAGCGTAATTGCAGATCGATGTTGCTACCGGAAACGGGCTGCAACGTGCGGGCATGCAGTACTGGCGCGGCAAGACGCGCCAGCTCGCTGGCCTCGTCGAGACGCAGCAGCGGCAACAGGCAGGCATCTTTCACTTTGCGCGGATCGGCGCTGTACACCCCCGCCACATCGCTCCAGATGGTCACGCGCGAGGCATCAGCCAGCGCACCGATCTGTGTCGCGGAATAGTCAGAGCCATTACGCCCCAGCAGCACGGTTTCACCCGCGTCGTTGCGGCTGATAAAACCAGTCACCACAATGCGTTTACCCGGCAACTGCGCCAGTTTCTGTTGCAGTAATGGCCAGGACTCGCCTTCATTTACCTGCGGTTGCGCGGCGCGCTCCGCACGCAGGAAATCACGGGCATCCAGCCAGGCCGCGTCCAGACCTTGTTGATTCAGTACGGCAGCCATTAAACGCGCAGACCAGATTTCACCGTGGCCGACCACTTCCGCGTATACCGCATCGGTAATGCCACCATCCAGCAGTGCGGCCAGATGTTCCAGGTCGTGAATAAATTCACTGGTTAACCCGTCGGCAACATCGGCGGGCAGCAAACCGCCAATCAGGTCGCTTTGATAGCGGCGCAGTGATTGTTGAACCTGATGCGCAGAGAGGCGATCGGTCTGGCTTAATTTAAGCCAGTTGATCAACTGGTTGGTGGTGCTGCCTGCGGCCGAGACAACCATCATGTCGCCCGGTTGCGAATATTCCGCCATGATCCCCGCCACGCGCAGGTAACACTTCACATCCGCCAGACTACTCCCACCAAATTTGTGCAGCTGACGAGCTTTCGTCCCTGCCTGCGCAATCACACTCATGTTTACCCCTCAGCGGCGACCCGGAAGCCATTTTCCAGATCGGCAATTAGATCTTCACTATCTTCAATACCGGTTGAGATGCGCAGCAGCGTCTCAGAGATCCCGGCGGCGGCACGCGCTTCCGGCGCCATGCCCGCGTGGGTCATCGTGGCGGCATGAGAGATTAAACTTTCCACTCCGCCTAATGATTCCGCCAGCGTAAACAGCGATAACCCACTTAAAAAGCGACGCAGCGTTTGCTCATCGCCATCCAGTTCAAAACTTAGCATCGCGCCAAAGCCTTTTTGTTGACGCGCCGCAATCTCATGCCCTTGGTTATCCGGCAAAGAGGGATGGTACAGCTTTTTCACCAGCGGCTGTTTTTTCAGGAAATCAACAATCGCCTGAGCGTTGCGCTGGGCCACTTCCATACGCGGTGACAGGGTGCGCAAACCGCGCAGTAACAGATAGCTATCGAAGGCGCTGCCAGTGACGCCAATGTTATTCGCCCACCATGCCAGTTCAGTGACAGTCTCTTCATCTTTCGCGATCACCACGCCCGCCACCACATCGGAATGCCCGTTGAGGTATTTGGTGCAGGAGTGCAGCACCAGATCGGCACCCAGCGCCAGCGGATTTTGCAACGCCGGGCTCAGGAAGGTGTTATCCACAACGCTAACCGCACCGGCCTCACGCGCAAGCTGACAGATTTTCGCAATATCCACGACGCGCAACAATGGGTTGCTTGGGCTTTCTACCAGTACCAGCTTCGGTTTTTCCGCCAGCGCATTTTTTAGCGCCTGCTCATCACCCTGATCGACAAACCGCACACGGTAACAACCGCGCTTCGCCAGGCTATCAAACAAGCGATAGCTCCCACCATAACAGTCATGCGGCGCAACCAGTAGATCGCCCGGTTTGAGAAACACGGTGGTCACAAGGTGAATAGCCGACATCCCGGTATTGGTCAGCACCGCGCCTGCGCCGCCTTCCAGTTCCGCCAGCGCACGCTGCACAACATCACGCGTTGGGTTACCACGGCGCGAGTAGTCATGCGCGCGCGGCTCATTAAAACCGGTGAAATTATACGTACTGGAGAGGTGGATCGGCGGGACAACGCAACCGTACTGCTCGTCATCGTTTAATCCGCTACGCACTGCGATGGTGGCCTGTTTACGCGTCATGATGAAGGCTTCCTGGCTTAATGGATGAAAAGTCTGGCAACAGAGTAAACACTGCGCCGATAGACGTCAATACATCTGGACATCTAAACTTCTTTGCGTATAGATTGAGCAAAGGCATAATAGCCGTTAAAATTATATGCTTTAGTACGGCACTGTTACGCGATACACCGTGTCACGCTGATGACTCTACGGTAAACTACGCGGGATTATGACTCAGGTGTAGTCACCTGAGACTGAGACTAATGACTGAGAGGATTAAAGGTATCTCATGGCTGAATGGAGCGGCGAATATATCAGCCCATACGCTGAGCACGGCAAGAAGAGTGAACAAGTAAAGAAAATTACGGTTTCCATTCCTCTTAAGGTGTTAAAAATCCTCACCGATGAACGTACCCGTCGTCAGGTGAACAACCTGCGTCACGCCACCAACAGCGAACTGCTGTGTGAAGCATTTTTGCATGCGTTTACCGGTCAACCTTTGCCGAACGATGAAGATCTGCGTAAAGAGCGCAGCGATGAAATCCCGGAAGAGGCGAAAGTGATTATGCGTGAACTGGGTATCGACCCGGATACCTGGGAATACTGATAAAGACGAAAAAGGCGGAAGATGATGTTATCCGCCTTTCTTGCTCATCGGGAAACATCAGAGACAAAAAAAGCGCCTTTCGGCGCTTTTTTTTCTGGCAACTTATTTGCTGCCCGGGATGCTGAAGCGTTTGTTGAAACGCTCAACACGACCACCGGTATCAACTACGCGTTGTTTACCAGTAAAGAACGGGTGGCATTTGCCGCACACGTCCAGGTTCAGGTCGTGACCCACGGTAGAATGGGTTTTGATCACATTACCGCAAGAACAGGTTGCAGTAATAGCTACATAATTCGGGTGAATACCTTTTTTCATGGGAAACCTCAGTTTAAGGCCGCGTCGCTCTTCCAGCCCTAACGCCAGACACCACGCGAGTTAATATGTAAGTGTATCTTCGGCGCGGCAAAAGCGCACCAAAGGCGGCGAATCATACAGAAATTAACCACCACATGCAAACTGATCAGCTCGCCAGTCTTAACAATGTGTATACTAACCCGCCAGTTTTCAAGCCAGGAAGATGAGATGCCCGTCGCCCACGTTGCGCTGTCTGTACCTTTGCCCCGCACCTTTGACTACCTGCTGCCGGATGACATGTCCGTTAGCGCAGGATGCCGCGTGCGTGTGCCTTTTGGTACGCAGCACCGCGTTGGCATTGTGGTGGCCATCAGCGACAAAAGCGAATTGCCGCTCGCAGAGTTAAAACGCGTCGAAGAGGTGCTCGACAGCGAACCCGCATTTTCTCCGCCGGTATGGCGACTGCTGCTGTGGGCGGCGGATTATTATCATCATCCGATTGGCGATGTGCTGTTTAATGCCCTCCCCGTTCTGCTGCGGCAAACAAAGCCAGCCAGCGCGGAGTTTCAGGGATACTGGTTCGCCACCGAACAGGGACAGGCGACGGACATCAACCGCGTAAAGTCGGCAAAGCAGCAGCAGGCGTTATCGGCGCTGCGTAAAGGAAAAATCTGGCAGCATCAACTGGCAGCGTTGGATCTTAAAAGCGTCACTTTACAGGCATTGCGCGCGAAAGGTCTGGCGGAGATGAACAGCGAAGCGCCCACCTTTAGCGACTGGCGCAACAGCTTCTCAGTGAGCGGCGACAGACTGCGGTTAAACACCGAACAGGCCACCGCGGTGGGGGCCATCCATAGCGCGGCGGATCGTTTCTCCGCCTGGCTGCTGGCAGGCGTCACCGGATCCGGCAAAACAGAAGTCTATTTAAGTGTGCTGGAAAACGTACTGTCGCAGGGTAAACAGGCGCTGGTGATGGTGCCGGAAATCGGTCTGACGCCGCAAACCATCGCCCGTTTTCGTGAACGTTTTAACGCGCCCGTTGACGTTCTGCATTCCGGGCTGAACGACAGCGAAAGGTTGGTGACATGGCAGAAAGCGAAAAGCGGCGAAGCCGCCATCGTGATCGGTACGCGTTCGTCGCTGTTTACGCCGTTTAAAAACCTCGGCGTGATCGTTATCGACGAAGAGCACGACAGCTCTTATAAACAGCAAGAAGGCTGGCGCTACCACGCTCGTGACCTGGCCGTTTACCGTGCCCACAGCGAGCAAATCCCGATCATTCTCGGCTCCGCGACCCCGGCGCTGGAAACCCTGTATAACGTCCGGATGCGTAAATACCATCTGTTGCGACTTACCCGCCGCGCCGGTAACGCGCGCCCGGCGACACAGCATGTGCTGGATATGAAAGGCCAGCAGTTACAGGCCGGGCTGGCGCCTGCGCTTATCAACCGCATGCGCCAGCATCTGCAGGCGGGCAACCAGGTGATCCTGTTTCTTAATCGCCGCGGTTTTTCCCCGGCGCTGCTGTGCCATGATTGCGGCTGGATAGCGGAATGCCCCCGCTGCGATCACTATTACACCTTCCACCAGGCGCAGCAGCATTTACGCTGCCACCACTGCGATAGCCAGCGGCCTGTGCCGCGCCAGTGTCCTTCCTGCGGCTCCACGCACTTGCTGCCCGTGGGGTTAGGCACAGAGCAACTGGAACAAGCGCTGGCGCCACTGTTTCCGGGTGTGCCGGTATCGCGTATCGACCGCGATACCACCAGCCGTAAAGGGGCACTGGAGCAGCATCTTGCCGAAGTTCACCGTGGCGGCGCGCGTATTCTTATTGGCACTCAGATGCTGGCGAAGGGTCACCACTTTCCGGATGTCACGCTGGTCGCACTGCTGGATGTGGATGGCGCATTGTTTTCGGCGGATTTCCGCGCAGCCGAACGCTTCGCCCAGCTTTATACCCAGGTATCCGGTCGCGCAGGCCGTGCCGGGAAACAGGGTGAGGTAGTGTTACAAACACACCATCCTGAACATCCGCTCTTGCTGACATTGCTGCATAAAGGCTATGACACCTTTGCTGAACAGGCGCTGGCGGAGCGGCAAACCCTGCAATTACCGCCGTGGACCAGCCATGTGCTGATCCGCGCCGAAGATCAGAACAACCAGCACGCGCCACTGTTTTTACAGCAGTTGAGAAACCTGCTGCAGGCCAGCCCGCTGGCGGATGACCCGTTATGGATCCTTGGACCGGTTCCCGCGCTGGCGGCTAAACGCGCCGGGCGATACCGCTGGCAAATCCTGTTGCAGCACCCTTCCCGCGTTCGTTTACAGCATATTGTTAACGGTGCGCTGGCGCTCGTGAATACCCTACCGGAAGCGCGCCGGGTGAAATGGGTGCTGGATGTCGACCCTATCGAAGGCTAATGCTGCGAGGCAGCGCGTAAAATTCAACTTTCATCACACTTTTCATGAAAATTCTGTAACCGATGGGCTTAACTATCTGATAAAAATGTGACTACGCCTGCGCCGTGCATGCGAGGAGAACAAGGTGAAACCCAAAAATCAGGTTGCGGCTGCGACCATGAAAGACGTTGCCATGAAAGCAAAGGTATCTACGGCAACCGTATCCCGTGCGTTAATGAACCCGGATAAAGTGTCGCAAGCAACCCGCAACCGGGTTGAGCAAGCGGCGATGGAAGTGGGCTATTTGCCCCAGTCGATGGGACGCAATGTTAAACGCAATGAATCCCGGACCATCCTGGTGATTGTGCCGGATATCTGCGATCCCTTTTTCAGCGAAATTATTCGCGGTATTGAAGTTGCCGCGGCTGAACACGGTTATCTGGTGTTGATTGGCGATTGCGCCCATCAGAATCAGCAGGAAAAGACCTTTATCGACCTGATTATCACCAAGCAAATCGATGGCATGCTGCTGCTGGGTTCGCGTCTGCCCTTTGATGCCAGCATTGAGGAGCAACGCAATTTACCGCCAATGGTAATGGCGAATGAGTTTGCTCCCGAACTGGAACTGCCGACGGTTCACATTGATAACCTGACCGCCGCATTTAACGCCGTCAATTATCTGCAGGAACAGGGACATCATCTGATTGGCTGTATCGCCGGGCCGGAAGAGATGCCGCTGTGCCACTATCGGTTGCAGGGATACGTGCAAGCGCTGCGTCGCTCAGGCGTGGTCGTCGATCCCCATTATATTGCACGCGGCGATTTCACCTTCGAAGCGGGCGCTCATGCGCTGGAGCAGTTAATGACGCTGCCGAAACCGCCAACGGCAGTCTTCTGCCATAGCGATGTCATGGCGCTCGGCGCGCTCTCGCAAGCCAAACGCCGCGGGCT
This sequence comes from Kosakonia sp. N21, assembly GCF_050587465.1. Taxonomy (NCBI): domain Bacteria; kingdom Pseudomonadati; phylum Pseudomonadota; class Gammaproteobacteria; order Enterobacterales; family Enterobacteriaceae; genus Kosakonia; species Kosakonia sp. N21. The sequence continues at coordinate 27,388 of NZ_JBOBHR010000012.1, forward strand.
GAGAGTGCCGCAGGATTTATCCATCATCGGCTTTGATAACATTTCACTGTCGGAGTTCTGCGATCCGCCGCTGACCACCGTTGCACAGCCGCGCTACGACATTGGCCGCGAATCGATGCTATTGCTGCTCGAGCAACTGCAAGGCCATAACGTCAGCAGCGGATCGCGTCTGTTGGATTGCGAACTGATTCTGCGCGGGTCAACCCAGGCACTGAAGTAAAGCCGGGGCTTTCAGACTCCCGCTTCTGGTCAAAAGCCCGTCGCTTAAGTAACATGGCGGGCTGATAAACGAAATAAAGACAGCGAAACAACGATAGTGGCACAACGAGATTATGTACGCCGCGGTAGCCAGTCGGCTCCTTCGCGGCGCAAAAAGAGTAGCTCAAGGAACAAGCAACGCAGCAAGTCTGCGGTCTCTCCAGCCATGGTCGCTATTGCGGCCGCCGTGCTGGTTGCCTTTATCGGTGGTCTGTACTTCATTACGCACCACAAAAAAGAAGAATCCGAATCGCTGCAAAACCAAAAAGTCGCCGGTAACGGTTTACCCCCAAAACCGGAAGAGCGCTGGCGCTATATCAAGGAACTGGAAAGCCGCCAGCCTGGCGTAGTTGCCCCCACGGAGCCTTCAGCCGGTGGTGAAGTGAAAAACCCGGATCAGCTCACTGATGAACAACGCCAGTTGTTAGCGCAAATGCAGGCGGATATGCGCCAGCAACCAACGCAGCTCAACGAAGTGCCATGGAACGAGCAAACTGCGGAGCAGCGCCAGCAAACGTTGCAACGCCAGCGTCAGGCACAGCAGCAGGTGCAGATGCAACAGCAGCAACAATGGGCGCAAACACAGCCAGTACAGCAGCCGCGTACGCAGCCACGCGTAACCGAACAACCGGTTCAGCAACCTGCGCGTACAGCGCAAACCACAGCGCCAGCCACAACGGCGCCGCGTCAGACGCAGCAGCAGAAACCGGCTACGACGTCACAGCCGTATCAGGATCTGTTGCAAACCCCGCCGCACAACACGGCGGCGCAGCCCAAAACGCAGCAGGCCGCGCCTGTCACGCATGAGGTGGAAGCGCCGAAACAGCAGCAAACGGCAGAGAAAAAAGATGATCGTCGCTGGCTGGTGCAATGCGGATCGTTTAAAGGCCAGGATCAAGCCGAAACCGTTCGCGCGCAACTGGCGTTTGAAGGGTTTGACTCGCGCATTACCGCTAACAACGGCTGGAATCGCGTTGTGATAGGCCCGGTGAAAGGCAAAGAGAATGCCGACTCCACCATTAGCCGCCTGAAAATGGCCGGCCATACAAACTGCATCCGTCTCGCTGCCGGGGGTTGAAACCCCCAAAATCTCCCCCATCTATAATTGCAATCTGCCCCGCACACTGTTGCGGGGTCTGTATTCTGCATTTGTAACCAAGGGGTCTGCTCGTGACAACAATAGTAAGCGTACGCCGTAACGGCCATGTCGTTATCGCTGGTGATGGCCAGGCCACACTGGGCAACACGGTAATGAAAGGCAACGTGAAAAAAGTCCGTCGCCTGTATCACGACAAAGTGATCGCTGGCTTTGCCGGTGGCACCGCCGACGCCTTCACGCTGTTTGAACTGTTCGAACGTAAACTGGAAATGCACCAGGGACATCTGGTGAAAGCGGCTGTCGAACTGGCAAAGGACTGGCGTACCGATCGCATGCTGCGCAAGCTGGAAGCGTTGCTGGCCGTGGCTGATGAAACGGCGTCGCTTATCATCACCGGCAACGGTGACGTGGTGCAGCCAGAAAATGATCTGATCGCCATTGGTTCCGGTGGGCCTTATGCCCAGGCTGCGGCACGTGCGCTGCTGGAAAATACCGAACTGAGCGCGCGTGAAATTGCTGAGAAGGCATTGGATATTGCAGGCGATATCTGCATCTATACCAACCACTTCCATACCATCGAAGAATTATCCTCTGAAGCGTAAGGATCTCCCATGTCTGAAATGACCCCACGCGAAATCGTCAGCGAACTGAACAAGCACATTATTGGCCAGGACGCTGCCAAGCGTTCAGTGGCGATTGCTCTGCGTAACCGCTGGCGTCGTATGCAGCTCGATGAAGAGCTGCGCCATGAAGTGACACCGAAAAACATTCTGATGATCGGCCCGACCGGTGTCGGTAAAACCGAAATCGCCCGTCGTCTGGCAAAACTCGCTAATGCGCCGTTTATCAAAGTCGAAGCGACCAAGTTCACCGAAGTGGGCTATGTCGGCAAAGAAGTGGATTCGATCATCCGCGATCTGACCGATGCCGCCGTTAAAATGGTGCGTATTCAGTCGATCGAGAAAAACCGCTACCGCGCAGAAGAAATGGCAGAAGAGCGCATTCTCGATGTGCTGATCCCGCCAGCAAAAAACAACTGGGGCCAGCCAGAGCAGCCCGCAGAACCTTCTGCGGCGCGTCAGTCTTTCCGCAAAAAACTGCGTGAAGGCCAGCTCGACGACAAAGAGATTGAGATCGACCTCGCCGCTGCGCCGATGGGTGTCGAAATCATGGCGCCTCCGGGCATGGAAGAGATGACCAATCAGCTTCAGTCGATGTTCCAGAATCTGGGCGGTCAGAAGCAGAAACCGCGCAAGCTGAAAATCAAAGATGCGATGAAGCTGCTGATTGAAGAAGAAGCCGCGAAGCTGGTCAACCCGGAAGAGTTGAAACAAGAGGCTATCGACGCCGTTGAACAACACGGGATCGTGTTTATCGACGAAATCGACAAAATCTGCAAGCGCGGTAATACCTCAGGACCGGATGTCTCTCGCGAAGGCGTACAGCGCGACCTGCTGCCGCTGGTGGAAGGCTGCACCGTATCGACGAAACACGGCATGGTCAAAACCGACCATATTCTGTTTATCGCTTCCGGCGCATTCCAGATTGCCAGCCCGTCGGATCTCATCCCGGAACTGCAAGGCCGTTTGCCGATCCGTGTTGAACTGCAGGCGCTGACCGCAGAAGATTTCGAACGCATCCTCACCGAGCCGAACGCATCGGTTACCGTACAGTACAAAGCGCTGATGGCGACCGAAGGCGTGAACATCGACTTCACTGACGACGGTATCAAACGCATCGCGCAGGCGGCCTGGCAGGTGAACGAAACCACGGAAAACATCGGCGCTCGCCGTTTGCATACCGTGCTGGAACGCCTGATGGAAGATATCTCCTATGACGCCAGCGATCTGGGCGGCGAGACGATCATCATTGATGCCGACTATGTGAGTAAACATCTTGATGCTTTAGTGGCAGATGAAGATCTGAGCCGTTTTATCTTATAATCATCGCCACAACGTTTTCATCACATTCGATGGGGGCTTATGCCCCCATTTTTGTTGGCCTAATTTATGAACGAAACGCAAACTCTGAGCCGTACTCAAGCCTGGCTGGAAAGCCTGCGACCGAAAACATTACCGCTGGCGTTTGCCGCCATTGTCGTCGGTACGGTGCTGGCCTGGTGGCAGGGCTTTTTTGATCCGCTGGTTGCCGTGCTCGCGCTGATCACCGCCGGACTGCTGCAAATTCTCTCTAATCTCGCCAACGATTATGGCGACGCGGTCAAAGGCAGCGATAAGCCAGACCGTATCGGACCATTGCGCGGCATGCAAAAAGGGGCGATTTCCCTCGAGCAAATGAAGCGCGCGCTGATAATTATCATCATCCTGAGCTGCATCGCCGGGCTGCTGCTGGTCACCGCCGCCACCCAGACAATGGCCGACTTTATCGGTTTTCTGGTGCTGGGTGGGCTCTCAATTATCGCCGCCATCACCTACACCATCGGCAAACGCCCTTACGGCTATATTGGCCTTGGCGATGTGTCAGTGCTGATTTTCTTTGGCTGGCTGAGCGTCATTGGTAGCTGGTATCTGCAAACGCATATGCTGGTTCCCGCCGTGATCCTGCCGGCAACAGCCTGCGGCCTGCTGGCCACAGCGGTATTGAATATCAACAACCTGCGCGATATCGATAGCGACCGTGAAAACGGTAAAAATACGCTGGTAGTGCGTTTAGGGCCGATCAATGCTCGCCGTTATCACGCGGGTTTACTGGTGGGCGCGCTGTTATGCCTGGCATTGTTTAATCTGCTGTCACTGCACAGCGCCTGGGGGTGGCTGTTTATTCTTGCCGCACCGCTGCTGATAAAACAGGCGCGTTTTGTGCTGCGTGAGCTCGACCCACGCGCGATGCCGCCGATGCTGGAACGCACGGTAAAAGGCGCACTGTTAACTAACCTGTTGTTTGTAGTTGGAATTATCCTCAGTCAGACGCATTTTTAACTGATTAATGTCAATTAACAATTGATGATTTTGCCAACAGTGCGCGATGCGCGATATACTGACAACTCTCGTCGCAACTGAACGTTAAGCCTATGAAATACGATACCTCTGAGCTTTGTGATATCTACCAGGAAGAGATCAACGTCGTGGAACCGCTGTTCTCCAATTTTGGTGGACGGTCGTCTTTTGGCGGACAAATCATCACGGTGAAATGTTTCGAGGATAACGGGTTGCTTTACGATCTGCTCGAACAGAATGGTCGTGGTCGCATCCTGCTGGTTGACGGCGGCGGCTCCGTACGTCGCGCGTTAATTGACGCCGATCTCGCCCGCACAGCGGTGCAAAACGAGTGGGAAGGCATTGTGGTCTACGGCGCGGTGCGCCAGGTGGACGACCTAGAAGAACTGGATATCGGCATTCAGGCGATTGCTGCAATCCCGGTTGGCGCCGCAGGCGAAGGCATTGGCGAAAGCGATGTCCGCGTCAATTTCGGCGGGGTAACCTTCTTCTCCGGTGACCATCTCTACGCCGACAACACCGGCATTATCCTGTCGGAAGACCCACTGGATATCGAGTAAAAGAAAGGGCGCCTGAGGGCGCCCTTCTTATTTCTCCGTGTCTGGCGGCGCTTCGCTTACCCGACCCGGATCGTAATCAGACTTCTTCCATGCGGCCCAGCAGCGCCTGCAGACGTTCCTGCCAGCCGTGCTGTTGCTCTCTTAATTGATTGTTTTCGCGCTCCAGCTCTTCACGACCCTGCTGCGCGGACTGAATTTCCTGCGTCAGGCTGTTGTTCTTGTCTTTCAACTCTTCGATTTCCATCTGCAACAGCGTGATGGTATCAATCGCCTGCTGCACCTTTGCTTCCAGTTTCTCAAACACTTCTAATGACATTGTCATACCTCTCCTGAGTTGCAAGGCGTTGATGGATATACACTTCATCTTTCAAGTTGCAGGGAGTTGGCTCTCCTGCCGCTCGAATTATTCGTGTCTTACAAAATCCTCGTCCCGAATACCGGTGACGCCTTATGAATATGAGCATATTTGCTTGTTACCGATTGTATGAAGCCCACCAGCCCCTGTCCAGCGCAGAGCCGCGCTGTTTGCGCTTTGCAACACTTTTCAGCCTGCTCCTGGTGCAAGAAAGGTATCTACCTCTAAATTGTTAATACCCAGGTTACAAAAATGATTCAGCTCACATTTCCTCATGGTGCAAAAACGCGCATCATCGCGCGAAAACGCTCATTTTATTGACGCAGTACACACATTTTGATTTCGATATTTCTCGTTTTTGCTCGTTAACGATAAATTAACACTGTGTCTACACGACACCATGGTGGTCTTCGGCCTCCGTGCTAACAATAACCACTAAACTTTTTGCAGGATCCGATTATGAGTCAAACATCAACCTTAAAAGGCCAGTGCATCGCCGAGTTTCTCGGCACCGGGTTGTTGATTTTCTTCGGTGTGGGCTGTGTCGCAGCGCTAAAAGTGGCGGGAGCTACCTTTGGCCAGTGGGAAATCAGTATCATTTGGGGTCTGGGCGTGGCAATGGCCATTTACCTGACCGCAGGGGTTTCCGGCGCGCATCTAAACCCGGCAGTTACCATTGCATTGTGGCTCTTCGCGAGTTTTGACGGACGTAAAGTTGTTCCGTTTATTATTTCTCAGTTTGCCGGCGCGTTTTGCGCGGCTGCACTTGTTTACGGGCTTTACTACAATCTTTTCCTCGACTTTGAACAAACGCACAATATGGTGCGCGGCAGTGTTGAAAGTCTTGATCTGGCTGGTATTTTCTCTACTTACCCCAACCCGCACATCAATTTTGTGCAGGCCTTCGCCGTTGAGATGGTGATCACCGCCGTCCTGATGGGCGTAATTCTGGCGTTAGGCGATGATGGCAACGGCATTCCGCGTGGCCCGCTGGCACCGTTGCTGATCGGTCTGTTGATTGCCGTTATCGGCGCGTCGATGGGCCCGCTGACCGGCTTCGCCATGAACCCGGCGCGTGACATCGGACCGAAAGCATTCGCCTGGCTGGCAGGCTGGGGCAATGTCGCCTTTACCGGCGGCAAAGATATTCCCTACTTCCTCGTCCCGCTGTTCGGGCCGATTGTAGGCGCGGCGCTCGGCGCATTTGGTTACCGTAAACTGATTGGTCGCCATCTGCCGTCAAATACCAGTGTGGCGGCGGAAGAAAAAGGCACCGCCTCTACGACTCAACAAAAAGCTTCGCTGTAATGTGACTACGGGAACATAACCATGACTGACAAAAAATATATCGTTGCGCTCGACCAGGGCACTACCAGCTCCCGCGCCGTTGTGATGGATCATGACGCCAACATCATCAGCGTTTCACAGCGCGAATTTGAACAAATTTACCCGAAGCCAGGCTGGGTTGAGCACGATCCGATGGAAATCTGGGCATCGCAAAGCTCTACGCTGGTGGAAGTGCTAGCCAAAGCCGATATCAATTCCGATGAAATTGCCGCTATCGGCATTACTAACCAGCGTGAAACCACGATTGTCTGGGAACGCGAAACCGGCAAGCCGATTTACAACGCCATCGTCTGGCAGTGCCGCCGTACGGCGGATATTTGCGAGAAACTGAAGCGCGACGGCATGGAAGAGTACGTGCGCAACGCCACCGGTCTGGTGGTTGACCCGTACTTCTCCGGCACCAAAGTGAAGTGGATCCTCGACCACGTGGAAGGCTCCCGTGAACGCGCAAAACGCGGTGAACTGCTGTTCGGTACCGTGGATACCTGGCTTATCTGGAAAATGACCCAGGGCCGCGTACATGTTACGGATTACACCAACGCCTCGCGCACCATGCTGTTCAACATCCACGAGCTGGACTGGGATGACAAAATGCTGGAAGCGCTGGATATCCCGCGCGCCATGCTGCCGGAAGTGCGTAAATCGTCCGAAGTGTATGGTCAGACCAACATCGGTGGTAAAGGCGGTACACGTATTCCTATCGCCGGTATTGCCGGTGACCAGCAGGCGGCGCTGTTCGGCCAACTGTGCGTGAAAGAAGGGATGGCGAAAAACACCTACGGCACCGGCTGCTTTATGCTGATGAACACCGGTGAGAAAGCGGTGAAATCGGAACACGGCCTGCTGACCACCATCGGTTGCGGCCCGAAAGGCGAAGTGAACTATGCGCTGGAAGGCGCTGTGTTTATGGCGGGTGCGTCCATTCAGTGGCTGCGTGACGAGATGAAGCTGATTAGCGATGCCTTCGACTCCGAATATTTCGCCACCAAAGTGAAAGACACCAACGGCGTGTACGTCGTTCCGGCCTTTACCGGTCTGGGCGCGCCGTACTGGGACCCGTATGCACGTGGCGCGATCTTCGGTCTGACCCGCGGCGTCAACTCAAACCACATCATCCGTGCGACGCTGGAATCTATTGCTTATCAGACTCGCGATGTACTGGAAGCAATGCAGGCTGACTCCGGCATTCGTTTGCACGCGCTGCGTGTGGATGGCGGCGCAGTGGCGAACAACTTCCTGATGCAGTTCCAGTCCGATATCCTCGGCACCCGCGTGGAACGCCCGGAAGTGCGTGAAGTCACCGCACTTGGCGCGGCATACCTCGCTGGTCTGGCGGTCGGTTTCTGGCAGAATCTGGATGAGCTGCAGGAAAAAGCGGTGATCGAGCGCGAATTCCGCCCGGGCATCGAAACCACCGAGCGTAACGTCCGTTACAATGGCTGGAAAAAAGCCGTTAAACGTGCGCTGGCGTGGGAAGATCACGACGAATAACCCGCAGTAACAGATGCCCTCTCTCCAACGGGGAGAGGGCTATGCCCAATCAACCCTCCCTCGCTCGCTGTGATAAACTTCGCTCAATTTCTTTCACTGTAGAGTTTGTTATGAGACGAGAACTTGCCATCGAATTCTCCCGGGTTACCGAAGCCGCCGCGTTGGCGGGCTATAAGTGGCTGGGACGCGGCGATAAAAACACCGCGGACGGCGCAGCGGTGCACGCTATGCGCATTATGCTCAATCAGGTCAATATCGACGGAACCATTGTGATTGGCGAAGGGGAAATCGACGAAGCCCCGATGCTGTTTATCGGTGAGAAAGTAGGAACCGGCAAGGGTGATGCGGTGGATATCGCCGTCGATCCCATTGAAGGCACGCGCATGACCGCCATGGGTCAGGCAAACGCGCTGGCGGTACTGGCAGTGGGCGATAAAGGCTGCTTCCTGAACGCACCGGATATGTACATGGAAAAGCTGATTGTCGGTCCGGGCGCAAAAGGCGCTATCGACCTGAATCTGCCACTGGCGGATAACCTGCGTAATGTCGCTGCCGCGCTGAACAAACCGCTGAGCGAACTGACGGTCACCATTCTGGCCAAACCCCGCCACGATGCCACTATCGCCGAGATGCAAACGCTGGGCGTACGTGTTTTTGCTATCCCGGATGGCGACGTCGCAGCGTCGATTCTCACCTGTATGCCGGATAGCGAAGTGGACGTGCTGTATGGCATTGGCGGCGCACCGGAAGGGGTGGTGTCCGCTGCGGTGATCCGTGCGCTCGATGGCGACATGCAAGGGCGCTTGCTGGCGCGCCACCAGGTTAAAGGCGACAGCGAAGAGAACCGCCGCATTGGTGAACATGAATTAAAACGCTGCCGTGGTATGGGCATTGAAGCCGGTAACGTCCTGCGTCTGGATGATATGGCGCGCAGCGACAACGTGATTTTTTCCGCCACCGGCATCACCAAAGGCGATCTGCTGGATGGTATTACCCGCAAAGGGAATATCGCCACCACTGAAACGCTGCTGATCCGCGGCAAGTCGCGCACGATTCGCCGTATTCAATCCATTCATTATCTGGATCGCAAAGACCCTGAAGTACAGCGTCATATACTGTAAGGGTATTTGTTCAATTGAGCTTTCCGGCCCGGATGGGCTGGAAATCTTCGCTTGTTGACACGAAGATAAGGCAACGCAACAGAACAGGAGATAACCATGGCGGACTGGGTAACAGGCAAAGTCACAAAGGTGCAGTTCTGGACCGACGCATTATTTAGTCTCACCGTTCATGCCCCCGTTCTTCCCTTCACCGCCGGGCAATTCGCCAAACTTGGACTGGAAATTGACGGCGAGCGCGTACAGCGCGCTTACTCGTACGTTAATGCGCCAGGCAACCCCGATCTTGAGTTCTATCTTGTTATTGTTCCGGACGGCAAACTCAGCCCGCGTCTTGCGGCCTTACAGCCCGGAGATGAAGTGCTGGTGGTGAGCGAAGCCGCGGGGTTCTTTGTGCTGGACGAAGTGCCGGACTGCGAAACCCTGTGGATGCTGGCAACCGGCACGGCGATTGGGCCATATCTGTCGATTCTGCAAGAAGGCAAAGACCTCGATCGCTTTAAAAACCTGGTGCTGGTGCACGCGGTACGCTATGCGGCGGATTTAAGCTATTTGCCGTTGATGCTGGAGCTGCAAAAACGCTACGAAGGGAAATTACGCATTCAGACCGTGGTAAGCCGGGAGACGATTTCGGGTTCCCTGACCGGGCGGGTGCCGGCACTCATTGAAAGCGGCGCGCTGGAAGAGGCGGTCGGGCTGCCGATGAACACAGAGAGCAGTCACGTGATGCTGTGCGGCAACCCGCAAATGGTGCGCGATACCACGCAACTGCTGAAAGAGACCCGGCAGATGACGAAGCATCTTCGCCGCCGACCGGGACATATCACCGCTGAACATTACTGGTGATCAGCGGTATTTCACGTCCAGCGTCTGCTTGCCGTATTTGTTTTCCCCCTGGGTGCCGATAAACGCGCCCAGGTCAATCAGCATCATCACGATAATCACCACCGGGATCAGGCGACCCACCGCCCATTCCAGCGTCCCACTGAGGACTGCCCAGTTCCCGGAAAGCAGCATCCACGCCAGCACCATTAATAGTCCCCACGCGCCGTGGCGTCCTCTATCGTGCAGGCGTTTCACCATCACACAAGTCGTCGGCCAGATCAGGCACACCAGGATAAAGGCCGCCATCTGGAAATCGAGCATTCCCCCGTTCGCCAGTGCAAATAAAACGGTCATGCTGAGAAGCCAGAGTACAATCCAGATCCAAAAGTCACGGCGCCCTATACGCCCTTTAAATGAAAACAACCACTGCTGTATACCCATGTATGGTTCCTTATTATCGTAATGCTGCGTAGTTTACCCTGGAGGCGGGAGTTTTTGACAAGCCAGTCGGTTATCGTTTTAATCGTGAGCAAACTGTACAGAGGGCGATGTTCATGAAAGCATGGCGTTACCAGGTTTGGCTGCTATTCTCAACGCTGATCTTTTGTTCGCCCGTTATGGCGGAAGACGCGCCAGCCGCGGCGACAGCACCCTATTTACTGCCGGGCGCACCTACCTTTGATCAATCGATCAGCCAGTTCCGTGAGCGGTTTAATACCGATAATCCCACGCTGGCGCTGAGCGAGTTTCGCGCCGTGGACGGCAGCGATCAGAACCTGACGCGAGCAGCGACAAAAATTAACGAGAGCCTCTACGCGTCTACAGCGCTGGAACGCGGCACGTTGAAAATCAAATCCATGCAGATAACCTGGCTACCGGTACAAGGCCCGGAACAGAAGGCGGCGAAAGCCAAAGCGCAGGAGTATATGGCGGCGTTTATTCGCGCATTCACGCCCACGCTAACGGCGGCGCAAAGTATGCAAAAGCTGCAAAAATTGCTGACTAACGGCAAAAGCAAGCCTTACTACGCCGAAACGGAAGGCCCGGTTCGCTATGTGGTGGCAGATAACGGCGAAAAGGGGCTGACCTTCGCTGTTGAACCGATTAAGCTGGCGCTATCTGAGGCCCTCGAAGACAACAATAAATGACAAAAAGCAAAGCCTTTCAGGGGATGAATCTCTATACTGTTTCACAGACCATGCTGCCCTGAGGGGCGGCCATATTCCTTAATTCGCCAAGCGCGTGGAGAGTAAAAATGCGACATCCTTTAGTGATGGGTAACTGGAAACTGAACGGCAGCCGCCACATGGTAAACGAACTGGTTGCTAACCTGCGTACCGAGCTGGCTGGCGTAACAGGCTGCGCCGTTTCAATTGCGCCGCCGGAAATGTACCTGGATCTGGCTAAACATGCTGCTGATGGTAGCCACATCGTACTGGGCGCGCAGAACGTTGACGTTAACCTGTCTGGCGCATTCACGGGTGAAACCTCTGCCGAAATGCTGAAAGATATTGGCGCGAAATACATCATCATCGGTCACTCTGAGCGTCGTACTTACCACGCGGAATCTGATGAATTCATCGCCAAAAAATTCGCGGTGCTGAAAGCAGCCGGTCTGACCCCGGTTCTGTGCATCGGTGAAACCGAAGCAGAAAACGAAGCCGGTAAAACGGAAGAAGTGTGCGCACGCCAGATCGACGCAGTACTGAAAACGCAGGGCGCGAGCGCGTTCGAAGGCGCAGTCATTGCTTACGAACCGGTTTGGGCTATCGGTACCGGCAAATCCGCAACTCCGGCGCAGGCGCAGGCTGTTCACAAATTTATCCGTGACCACATTGCCAAAGCAGACGCGAAAGTGGCTGAGCAAGTGATCATTCAGTACGGCGGTTCCGTAAACGCAGGCAACGCAGCAGAGCTGTTCACCCAGCCGGACATTGACGGCGCACTGGTTGGCGGCGCTTCTCTGAAAGCTGACGCATTTGCCGTGATCGTGAAAGCCGCAGAAGCAGCAAAACAGGCATAATCCTGTTTACCCTCTCCCGCCCGGGAGAGGGTATTGTTTTACAGTTTCCCCAGCACGCTAAACCACGCGTAATCCAGTGGTAACAATACCAGATACGTCACCAGCGCCAGCGCAAAACACAGCAGCATCCCCGCACGCACAGGCACTTTGCCCAACGCCATCGCCACCACAATCGGCGACGCCTGATACGGCAACAGCGGCGTGGAATACCCCAATACCTGGATCATGATCACCGACAGCAGCGGGAAGCCGGTGGCCTCGGAAAAACTCTGCGCCAGGGTGGTAAATAACGCCGGCACGCCATTAGCCGTCATAATAAAATTGAGCGCCGTCGTAATGCCGGTCAGCGCGAGGAAGTTGGTAAACGGGTTTGCGGGATCAAGCGGCATCACATGCAGTAATGCTTCCCCTACCGCGCTACCGATCCCGGTTTGCGTCACCGTGATTGCCAGGCCGAGAATACCCGCAACATAGATACAGGTGCGGATATTCACCCCGCTGGAAAACTCATCGCCGTTAATAAAGCCAACGCGCGGCAGTAAAGTCACGCAGGCTGCTGCAAGCCCTGTCCACGCCGGGCCAATACCGTGCCAGCTCTCCGTCACCCACATCGTCAATACCACCGCCAGCAGCCAGGCCAGCCGCTTCTCTTCCCGGCTCATCGGCTCAGACGCGGTGTGCTCACGCGGTGCCTGCGGCTGGCCCGGAAAGAGCCAGCAAATCAGGCCAATCAGGATCATTCCTTTCAGAATGCCGAGCACCGGCGTGTGCAACAGCAGATAGGGTAAATAATTCAGGTGAATACCGTAGGAGCCTTCCGCTGCGCCGCTCATCACCAGGTTCGGTACGTTAGCAGGCAGGATGGTAGCGGAAAGCTGGAACGTGCCAAACCCGACCGCCAGTGCCAGCCCGTACCAGGCACGAGTACCTTCGAGGATGCCCGCCCGTGCCGCCATGGCCGCGACAATCGGCATCAGCAGTGCAATACGCCCCATATTTGATGGCATGACAAACGCCAGCGCATAGCTCAGCAGAACAACGCTGGCGACCATGTGCAGCCATGATGTGGTCAGTTTCGACGAGAGCGCCCTTGCCGCGCGATCCGCCAGACCGGTTTTCCTGATAGCGATGCCTAACACAAACCCGCTAAAAACCAGCCAGAACGCCGACGAGGCAAAACCACCGAAAATCACGTCCGGCGGGGCGATTTTCGCCACCATTGCCGCCGCAAAGAACAGCAGCGCGGTAATAAACTCAGGTAACAGCGAGGTGGCCCACAACACAATGGTGATGCCGACAATCGCAGAGGGAAGGAACAGAGGGTGTGTTAGCCAGAATGACATGCCTGTCTCCTGTAGATTTTTTCAGCAAGTCTACGGCGACAGGCAGGAGGAGTAAACGCGAATTATGGTGGGGTTATTTCAGGATATCGCATTGATGATCCTGTATTTCCTCGGCTGAAGCGCGGTTAAGCGCCAGCCAGTTTCGTTCCGTTGCCAGCAACACAAAGGAATCATCGGCCTGTTGCACCATCGCCAGCGCAAAGCGCCCCATATGCGCTTTGGCTTCCGGCACCTCTTCCGCCAGCATCAAAAACGGGCTGCGCTGTACCAGTTCTGCTTCCGTTACGCGCCGTGCCAGATAGGCGTGACCGAGCAGGCCGCCGGGGAATTCAAGCCACTGGCTGCTGATACGAGTCGCATTGTCATTAAGCTGTGCGCGCACATCCGGGCGCAGGCAGGAGATATGAATATGGAAATGGTTCTGCGTGCGTCCGGTACGCGAGTTGATGGTCAGAGAGATGGCGTTGTCCGGCACCTGGCTACCGCGCATTTTGCTCATCACATCACGGGACTGCCAGGCCTGCCAGAAGAAGTTCGGCGTGTTGGGATCGAGCAATAACGGACTTTCCGTGCCGTTAATGCGGTAAGTCGGCATCAGCAGAAACTGCAACGGCCCGTTGCGGTCTTTCATCAGCACATAGCCGCTTTTCAGGTTCACCTGCGCACACGGTTCCGGTGAATTGTGCTCACGGGCATTCGGCAGACACTGTTCAGTGACTATCTGGCGTAACACATCCGGGTTGCCGTTGCTTGTGAACCAGTACCCTGCTCCCGCGCCAGCCAGTAATGCCACCACCAGCAGAGCAATCGCGATGCGACGAGCTGTTTTCATATTTCCGCTTCCTTTGCTGAAAGAACCGGAATGATAGCGCAAAACGCCGGGGAAGTCGGAAATCCTGGATTTTACGCAGGCTAAAAACGACATCACCCTCCTAAGAGGGCGATGTGTAGGGGAGATTAACGTTTACTGATTTGATCGAAGGTGCCGCCGTTGGAGAAGTGCTCTTTCTGCGCTTTGGTCCAGCCGCCAAACTCATCATCAATGGTGAAGAGCTTCAGTTTCGGGAAGGCATTGGCGTACTTCGCCGCCACTTGCGGATCGCGCGGACGGTAGAAGTTCTTCGCGGCGATCTCCTGGCCTTCCGGCGAGTAGAGATACTTCAGGTAGGCTTCCGCGACTTTTTCGGTGCCTTTTTTCTCGGTCACTTTATCTACGACGGAGACGGTCGGCTCGGCGAGGATCGATTCGCTCGGCGTGACAATTTCAAACTTGTCTTTACCCAGTTCATTGGTCGCCAGCAGCGCTTCGTTTTCCCACGCAATCAGCACATCGCCGATACCGCGTTCAACAAAGGTGTTGGTTGCGCCGCGTGCGCCGGAGTCCAGCACTTCCACGTTTTTAAACAGCGCCTTTACGAACTCCTGCGCTTTAGCCTGATCGCCGCCGTTCTGGTGCAGGGCGTAACCCCAGGCCGCCAGATAGTTCCAGCGCGCGCCACCAGAGCTTTTCGGGTTCGGCGTGATAACGGAAACGCCCGGTTTAATCAGATCGTTCCAGTCATGAATCTGTTTCGGGTTGCCTTTACGCACCAGGAAAACGATGGTTGAAGTGTAAGGCGCGGAGTTATCCGGCAGGCGCTTGATCCAGTTTTTATCAATGCGGCCACGTTCCGCAATAGCGTCTACGTCATAGGCCAGCGCCAGTGTGACCACATCGGCTTCGATACCGTTGATGACCGAGGTCGCTTGCTTGCCCGAGCCGCCATGAGACTGGCGAATCACCACATTGTCGCCCGTCTCTTGTTTCCAGTGCGCGCTAAACGCTTTGTTGTACTGTTCGTACAGCTCGCGCGTTGGATCGTAAGACACGTTTAATAACTGGATATCCTTCGCCAGAACGCTGGCTGAAGCCAGCAGTAAAGTTATTCCCACGCCCCATTTATTCATCGCCCACTCTCTTAAGGTTATGCATTTTGATGAGGCCAGAGTGCCAGAAAGAGATTCAATGAATAAAGAATAAAAAAAGATTGGCTATAACTTTGGGGAATATTAACAGGTAAAAAAAACGCCCCCGGTCATCGAGGGCGTTTTCACACTTAGTAGAGTTTCTTCGCGCAATCCAGCCAGTCGCCTTTGAACGGGCGCTTCATGTTTTCGATGGCGTCGATAATGTCGTGGTGGACCATTTTTTCGTTCTGGATGCCCACGCAGCGACCGCCGTAGCCCTGCAGCAGCAGTTCGATGGCGTAAGAGCCCATACGGGAAGCCAGAATACGGTCGTAAGGTACCGGAGAACCGCCGCGCTGGATGTGACCAAGCACGGTGGCGCGCGTTTCACGCTCCGTTTCGCTTTCGATGTACTTCGCCAGTTCGTCGATGTCGCAGATGTGTTCAGTGATAGCCACGATCGCGTGTTTCTTACCTTTCGCGATACCGGCTTTAATTTCTGACACCAGGTCTTCACGGTTGAATTCCACTTCCGGCAGAACGATAAACTCACAACCACCCGCAATCGCCGCAGCCAGCGTCAGGTCGCCGCAGTAACGGCCCATCACTTCAACGATGGAGATACGCTGGTGAGAAGAAGAGGTGTCGCGCAGACGGTCAATCGCTTCAACCACGGTTTGCAGCGCAGTGAAATAACCGATGGTGTAGTCAGTGCCCGCAACGTCGTTATCGATGGTGCCCGGCAACCCGATGCACGGGAAGCCCATTTCGGTCAGGCGCTTCGCCCCCATATAGGAACCGTCGCCGCCGATAACCACCAGCGCGTCGATACCGCGTTTTTTCATGTTCTCAATAGCCACGGCGCGGATATGCTCTTCACGGAACTCCGGAAAGCGAGCGGAGCCCAGGAATGTACCGCCGCGGTTGATCATGTCCGACACGCTGTAACGGTCGAGCTGGATCATGCGGTCTTCGTACAGGCCGAGGTAACCATCATAGATACCTGCAACTTCCAGACCTTCTGTCAATGCTGCACGGACGACACCGCGGATAGCGGCATTCATGCCTGGCGCATCACCGCCACTTGTCAACACACCGATTTTTTTAATCATGACTACCTCTGAACTAAGGAATGCAAAATAAAATTCTGTGGCCCGAAGCGACTCCCCGACGGGAGCGAACAACTATGATGCAAATAGTATATCAATCCTTGCTTGCTGAATTGATTCAGGTCAGCCCAAATGGTGGTAATTTATACACAAAAAGCTGGCCTGGCTCACTTTTTTACATCGAAATACGAAAGCGTAAAATTGCTTATCGTCCTTGAGGTACTACCGAGCAGGGATCCTGATGAATAATCACATCCGATCCCGGAAAACGTTGCAGAATCGCCTGCTCTACCTGTTCAGCAATGAGATGCGCCTGAACCAGCGGCAGGTTATCTTCCATTTCTAAATGAATTTGAATAAAGCGGGTCGGCCCTGACTGCCGCGTGCGAAGATCGTGAGCACCGCTGACGCCAGGCCATGCGGTAACGATCCCGAAAATTTCCTGACGTTCTTCATCCGGTAATGCGCGATCCAGCAATGCCTGAACCGCTTCATACGCCATACGTAACGCGCTATACAAAATATAGCCACCAATGCCCAACGCAAATAATGCGTCCGCCCGGTGCCAGCCATACCACGACAGACCCAGCGCGATGAGAATTGCGCTGTTCATCATAACATCAGACTGATAATGAAGCATATCCGCCCGCACGGCCTGGCTCCGGGTTTTATGCACAACCCAGCGCTGAAAAGTGACCAGTATCACAGTACTGATCAGCGCAATCACCGTGACCGCAACACCAATGCCGGGGGCATTGAGCGGACTGGGGCTTGCGAGATGCTGAATACCGGTTAACAGCAGGAATAACGCCGAACCGGAAATAAACATACTTTGCGCCAGCGCCGCCAGCGACTCCGCTTTCCCGTGGCCGAAAGTGTGCTCTTCATCCGCAGGCTGTAACGAGTACCGCACCACCAGCAAATTGGTCAACGACGCGGCAATATCCACCATCGAATCCACCAGCGCCGCCAGGATACTGACAGAACCAGTGAGCCACCAGGCAAAGAGTTTAATGATAAGAAGTGACGATGCCGTGACTGTCGCTGCTATCGCCGCACGGGTTATCAGTCGCCCATAGGATTGATTCATAAACGCTCCTGTTTGTCCTGCGGGAATTATAACGGAAGGCAAACAGCAGTAATGGCTAAATTAAGCGGTGGAATGGCAGGCAAAAAAAACCCCCTCATCATGAGGGGGAAGACAGGGATGGTGTTTTAACACCAAACCTATCTACATGAAACAAAAGGATTTGTTTCTTGCAATGTCCACACATTGACCACATCGACACATAACAAGCCCCGCAACTGCGGGGCTTTTCTCACATCCACAAAATTTGCTGCCCTGACGAGGTAGGATGCGGTCTAACCGGTTTTACTTCTCCGGGCTTAACAATATAACGCTGCACAGACTCCAGCGTCACAAAGGTCGCGCTGCAATTTACGTTCTGGCACTGATGGTAACGTTCCTTGGTGGTCTCTGTCATGTAACGACTGGTGCGCGCATGTGCGGCGTGCTGGCATAACGGGCAATGAAACATAGTGAGCACCTCAACGGTTTGACTGATGCTTCAATTTTAACAAATAAAACCTTATAAAACAAAAAGATATAAATAAAACTCTATATATCCTCACCTGCTTCGTACTCAACGTCTGATAGCCTTACCTCAAGCTCTAAGCCCGTCGTGAAGCCATTATTATTGAGGCTGTGGGTCACCTTACTGATTATCCATGCCTGCTCATCTATGACGCTCTTAAAGCCCGAGACTTTCACCGGCGTTTCGGGGTACAGCTCGGCGCGCCCGACCGCAAGGTTTATTGAGAACTCGGCAACACCGCGCTGTAGTTTGTCCCATTTGGCCGTCGCAGCCCGTACCGCCTGGGCTTTTGTGGCGTACACGGTTGTCAGCGCAAAAACGTTATCCGCCTCACCGGCCATGTATTCACCTTCCCGCGCCTCGGGTACTTTGGCCTCCTTCTTTTTTGCCTTTGCTTTGGGATGCTGCAACGCGCGCAGGTGCTGCTCTTTCGGCTTGCGCTTTACCTTCACCTTTTTAGGCTTCGGCTCTTTGGTATGGAGCCATTGCGCCGTCACGCCGGTGTAAGCGCCCCGGTCAGCAATCGCGAACTGGTGCCGGTCGCCATCGCTGCGGGTGATCGTCACCTGGGGAATCGGCTTACCACTGGCGTTAACGGCATTACCCGGCCTGAGAAAAAGTAACTTACCGGCTTTGATGGATACCTCGCCGCCGTTGCGGTCAGCAAGCCGTGTCAGAAATTTGGCGTCTGACTCCTGCGCCTGGTCGATATGCGGCATCGGGATTTTTGCCAGTTCCGGCGCAACTGCGGCGGTTAATTTGTTCCGTGCCGCAATGGCCTCAACGATTGCTCCCAGTGTTTTATCGTGCCAGGACTCTTCCCGGCGCGAATTCAGCGACCCGCGAAAATCAGCCGAGCGGGCGCGGATGGTCACCGTATCCGGCGCGCCCCGGTGCTCAACCTCATCCACGGTGAAACTGCCCTTATTCACCAGCGCCGAATCTTTCCACCCAAGCCAGAGCGTCAGCACGGCACCCCGTACCGGGAGGGCGACAAGCCCGTCGGCGTCGTTGAGCTCGATATCAAGCTGATCGGCTTCAAATCCCCGGTTGTCTGTCATGGTGAGGCTTATCAGTCTGGCGCTGATATTGCCGGTAATATCCTTGCTTTCGAGTTTGAGCATAAAGTCGGGAACAAGTGAGCTTCCCGCCTTGCTATAGAGTATTTCGGACATCAGAACCCCAGCGTTGATGTTAATTTTGTTGCCGCGTCTTTCGCGTTGCCGACGAGGGTTTCGGCCTGTTTACTCAGATCGCCATACACCGCCGCGAGTGATTCATCGACCCGCGTTAACGTCAGCGTAAAGCTGATTTTTCTCGGGGAGCCGTCAGAAAAAAACTCGGTGCCGGTATCGCTGATACTGTTGATAACAAACATGCCGTAAATCATCCCGGAGCCGGAAAGTAACGGCCATGCCCTGCCATCCTCGGCCATCAGCCGGAGCGCGGTTAAGGACAGATGGCCGCCCGTCAGTTCGGGATAAAGCTCACCGCCGAGCGTTATTTTCTCCTCGCCCACGCCGAGAAACTGAAAGGCGTCACGTTTACCCACGCGGGCATTTGACGGCCAGCGATACTCCGCGTCGCGCTGCATGTTCTGAAACGGCAGTGTCTGGCGCATAAAAACGAACAACCCCAAAGCCAGCATCATTTTTCTGTTCCCCTTATCCGTCAGTTCTCATGTCAGCGCGTTCACGGGCGCGTTTTTCCCTGTCGGCACGCTCCACGGCATCCCGTAACTGATTCCCGAGCTCACCACCGGGTGCGCCACCGTTTTGCAGGGTGATGTTGTAATTGCTCTGACGGTTATCAACATAAGATTTGCCGGCACCGGGCGCGGTCACCGGCTGATAGGACGGATAGCCGCCATACGAAGAGGTGAGAGGGATATACGACCCCGGCTGCGTGGCATTGCCTGGCTGTTCCGACCGGGATTTTGCCTGGCTGGCCTTTTCGCCTTTCTCGTCAAGACCGTCAGACTCTTTGTTAATCACGCCGAGTTTTTCCAGCACCCATTCAATGCCGGATCGCAGTTTGTTGAAGGCTTTAAGCGGCAACATCAGCGCATCAGCCAGCGCCTGACCAAACGCGATACCGGCATCCTTGCAGGAATTAAGCTGCTCCTGTGAAGATTTGACCGGCTCAAGCAGGTTTTTGAACCAGTCCCACGCCGCCTTTAATTTTTCGCCCAGCCAGTCAAACATCGGTTTAAGCGGTGAGAACATTTCACCGACAGGCGCAAAGGCCGCCGTGAGTCCCTCAATCACACCGCTGAAAAAGGCGCTGATGGGCTCCCAGTATTTGCGGATAAGCAGGGCACCGGCGACGATGGCGACGCCGATCGCGATAATCGGCCACGTCAGCGCACCGAGTACCGTCATGATCGCACCGCCCACGACACTGAAGACCGTCCCGAGCACACCGGCAATCGCAATAATCGCGTTGATGCCAGAAATAACGGGGAACGCAACCAGGCCGATTGCGCCGATGACGGCAACCACGGCAGTTGCCACCCCGGCCAGCACGCCGAGGGTTTGCGCCAGTCCCTGATTTTTCTGGATCCAGCCGTCAAGTTGCAGCACGTAGCCGGTCGCAGTCTGCACCAGTTTTCGAAGGGAAGACTCCTGCTGGTCAAACAGGTCTGTCCCTACCGCCTCGTAAGCCGACTGGAACTCTTTGAAGTCGCCGCCGAGGTTGTCCTGCATGACTTTGACAAGCTCCTCGGTCTTGCCGTCAGACGATTTAAACGCAGCGGTGAGCGCATCAAGCTTCCCGCCCGAGGCGGCAGACATCAGCACCGCCGCCGCCGAGCTGGCTTCCTCACCGAAAATCGTTTTCATGTATTCGGCGCGCTGGCCGGTGCCGAGTTTGTTTTTCGCAAAGCTGGCCTGAATCTCTTTGAGGATGGAAAATATCGGTCGGGTGTTTCCCTTCTTATCCGCGGTGCTGATACCCAGCTCTTTAATCGCTTTGTACGCTTCGCCGGTTGGCGCTTGCAGACGGGTGATCACCGCCCGGCTCCCCGTACCGGCCATTGACCCGGTGATTTTCGCGTCATGCAATGCCCCCACCATCGCGGCGGCCTGCTCGATACTGACCCCGGCATTTTTGGCGACTGGCGCGGCGTAGGTCAGCGCATCGTTAAGCCCGTCAAAGTCCGTCGCGGTTTTATTCATCGTCATCGACAGAACATCACCTATGTGCGAAACCTGATCGTTGCTCAGTTCAAATGCTGATTTCATCCCCATCAGCAACCCGGCGTTTTCCTCCATCGTTCGCTTGTTTGACAGCGACATGTTGAGTGTGGTCGGGGTCGCGGCCTGAATATCTGCGGCGCTCCCGCCCGCTTTGGCGATGATGATTTGTGCCCCGGCAGCATCATCAGCCGAGGCTGCTGTGTTGTCGCCGAGCTGGCGCGCCTGTTTGCGCAGCGCCGTCATTTCTGCGGAGTCTTTCGCTACGCCGAGCACGGCCTGTAATTCAGAATTCTTTTGCGCAAACTCATAACCCGGCTTTAACAACGCTGCACCTGCCAGCGTGGCGGCTGTCGCCATTCCCACGCCAGCGGCACCCACCGCCGCCGCGTTCCCGGCCAGTTCCTTTCCGGTCTGGTAACGCTGTCTTACCCGGCTCAGTTTTTCCTGTTGCGCGCTGACTTTTCCCAGCGCCGCACGTTGCCGGTCAAGCTGGGATGTCGTCTCGCTGATGGTGTTTTTCAGGCGGCGCTCATCAGCCGCCAGCGTGCGGGTATTAATTCCGGCCTGACTCAGCGCCTGTCGCTGGCGTTGCACCGCTTCGCGCAGACTGTTGTGTTTGAGCTGGAGCGCGGCGGCGCTTTTACGGGCGGCCTCCATTGCGGCCGCCTGTGCGCGTGTTGGCTGCTCAGTGTTTTTAAACTGCACCGCCAGCGCGGCGGCCTCCTGTCTGGCTTTTTCCAGTGCCTGACGGGTAACCGCAAGCTGTGCGCTGGTCTTGCGAAAACCCTCAATTCTGGATGCCTGGCTGTTGAGCTCACGCAACGAGGTCTGAGTCGCCCGGATACCTCCGGCCAGCTCACGGCTGGCCTTGTCGATGGATTTTAACGGGCGCGTCGCCTGGTCAACCGCTTTGAGCAATACCTGTAATTTCACATCACTCATTCGTGTTTCCGCTTCGCTGGAGCGCTTTTTCGCGCCATGTGATGAGCTCTGTCAGGCTCATGGGAAAGAGCTCTGATGGCGGCCAGTGGAAAATCACTGCGATATCCGCCATCAGGTCATCAACCGAGAGATTTTTCGGAAAGGTTACTGTGCCGAACTCGGTGACAAAAAACCGACCACCTGACCGGCCAGCGCAACCAGATCGGGCAGCTCCAGCGCTGCGACTTCCTGCTCGGTCAGGGAGGGGGCTGTCATGCGCGGCAGTACCTTAATCAGCGCATCCACCTCGGAATTGGCGACCGCCGCCAGACTGACACCGCGAAGCGTACCGGCGTTCGGCTTCATCAGCGTAATGGTGTTTACCACCTGATCGCCGCGTTTAATCGGATTTTCCAGGGTCACTACGTTTTCTTTGCTCATGATTTTCTCGTTTAATTTCGTTATCAGATAACCCGGCAGGCGGCGCTCACCGGGGAAAAATTACAGGCCAATATTGCGGCGGTGCTGTTCCAGCCTGTCGGTGCCGTTCACTTTTTCAATCATGTTGATGGTGTCGATTTCGACCAGCTCTTTACCGTCCATCGTCAGCTTGAAATAGGTACACACGACCGAAATTTTGGCTTCGGTGTCTTCGCCCATTTTGCTTTCGCCGGTGTCGATTTCTTTCTGGCGACCACGCATGACCACCTCGACGGCGACCGTTTCGCCGGTGTCGTCGCGCTGGTAGGAACCGGCAAAACGCACCGGCACCGCGTCGACGCCGGTCGCACCGTACAGCTCCCAGATAACCGAATCGGGGAAGCCGCCGAGCGACCATTCCATCGACAGGGCATCATCATCAAGGCCAAGGTCAACCGGCGCACTGCCGCTCATCCCCGCCCCGCGATAGTTCTCCAGCTTGCGGGTCAGCTTCGGTAACGTGATGGATTTTGCGATCCCCTGATAGCTGTAGCCATTCAGGAAGACGTTCATATATTTCAGTTTGCGCGGCATTGCCATGTGTCAGGCTCCTTAGTTGCTGTTAACCGCTGTCACCAGGTTGGCGAGGTACTTGTCGGTGATGCGCTGGCGTAAGGTCAGGTTTTCCAGCGGGGGAACCGGCGTATAGTCGTAGTCGATATAGAGTTTCCCGGCCTTGAGGGTTTCCTTGTCGTTGGCTTCCTCGTCAAACCAGCAGGTCGCATCGACGATATAGCCGTTGGTTTTCAGCTCGCGGAATTTGGCGTTAATGCCGTCAACGATGTCGCGAATCAGCGTCGCGGTGATCGGCTTGTCGACCGCCCACATATGCGCCTCCGCCATCGTGTCAGCGATAACCTGTGCGGTGCGGGTGTAGTTCTCAAACAGGAATAACGGATCGTCGGAGCAGGTGCGGTTTCCCCAGAATCGAAAGCCATCTTTGCGAATCAGCGTCGTGACCCCGGCTTCGTTCAGCAAGTCGGCATCGGTGCCGGGCTCCTGCAAATCCCAGAATACCGACGCACTGATGCCGGTGACGCCGTTAACGCCGACGTTGGACAGCGTTTTATGCCAGCCGACAGTCTGGTCGATGTAGGCGCGCAGACCCAGCGCGCGCGCCGTGGCGTAAGCGGTTCTGGTGGCGTTCGTCGTGGTGTCCCAGGTGAGGAAATCAGGCCAGATAACCATCAGTTCGCGCTGGCTGAAGTTGTCGCGGTATCGGATGGCCTCGGAAATCGTTTTACAGCCCCACGCGCTGACATACCCGAAGGCGCGCAGTTTCTGGCAGACCGGCGCAAGCGCGGTCGCCACTTCGAGCGTGTCGTAACCCGGCACACCGAGAATGCGCGGTTTGACGCCGGTGACGGCCTCGGCAGTCAGCAGGGCTTTCAGCCCGGTATATTTGCCGCTGGCGTCCGTGGTGCCGATGATATTGGAAACCGTCTGCGCGAATGCAGCCTCCTCATCCTCGCCGGTGCCCTCTTCGACACGCACGACAACGGTGACCGGTTTAGCCTGGTCGGCGATGGCCTGGAGCGCGGCGCGCAGAGTGCCTTTTTTACCGGCTTTCGCAATGGCACTTTGTACGCTGGTAATCAGTACCGGCTCATTGAGGGGAAACGTCGCCGCGTCGGCATCGCTGGCAGTACAGACCATACCGACAATCGCCGTCGAGACCGTGGAAATAACGCGCGTGCCGTCATTAATCTCGACGACCTGCACGCCATGATGATAATCACTCATCCGTTTAACTCCGTGGTGTTGGGGTGAGTGATATTTTTAGGGCAGGCTGACAATTATGCGACTTAAGCTGGTTCTACAATGGTTGTAACAACTACCTGTTTGGGTTGTTACCATAACCCCTGAATATTAATATCTCATAACGCTGGCATGTTTAATGCGAATGGGTTATACATTATCTCGATAACACTATTTCACACTAGCCATAAACGCCAAGCGCCTTTAATAATTAAGTTAATAATTTATTCTCATAACATTATTTCCAAATGACAATACACGCCAATTAAATCTTACATGGAGAAAAATATGAAAAAATCTGTAATAGCAAGATGGATAGCCCTTGCAATATTAATATGCTGCATTTATGCAGTGGCACTATTTTGTTTGGCAAGCAATTTCAACAAAGAAACAATGGAGAAAGCTGGTGTATTTGGCGATAGCTTCGGCGCTTTAACATCATTTTTTTCCGCACTTGCATTTATTGGGGTTGTACTTACATTGTATTATCAAACACAAGAATTTAACCGTCAAAAAAAAGATGAAGAAGAAAACAGAAAAGAATTAATCAAGCAAGGTTTTGAGAACTCATTCTTTCAGATGCTGCACTTGCACAACCAAATAGTTGACAACATTTCCTTTCACTTAGAAAAAGATGATAAAACAGTATATGGTCGAGTCGCAATAAAAGAAATGCAACTCGAATTAAATGAAATGTTCAAAGCAGAAGAAAAAAGACAACATATGACAACACATCATATCCCTGAGGTATTTAACCAGTTTTATTATAAAAAGGGGTATCAACTAGCACATTACTTCAGGTTTCTTTATAACATATTTAGATTCCTGTCGGAATCAGATATTGAAAACAAAGAGCTATATACGCGTCTAGCACGAGCACAAATATCGAATCAGGAACTATATATTCTGTATTATAACGCTTATACAAATAGAGGTGAGAACTTTAAAAAATACATTGCAGAATTTGAACTTATGGACAACCTTCCGACTATAGAACTCTTTCGAGAACTCGACAAAAACCTTATTCCCAACGCAGGATTCAAAACTAAATTTTAGCAAACCCACCCTCTTAATAATCAACACACCATAAAAACAAAAAAAACACCGCCATCACTCTTGATGGCGAAAACCCATTTAATAACTGAAAAGAACAAGATGACTTGAGTTAAATATAATGATAAAAAGCCGCGATTCTCATCAAGGCTGTTTTATTCACTGCATCATGACGGCATGGACAGCGCAGCCACGGGAATTAATGAATGAACCGAAGCAATATATTGCTGATAAATATCACTCTCCGTCGCCACTTCGCCCTGATTAGGGTAGCGGGCGGCGTCCTGAGAACAGGAAAAAACAGCAATAATTTCGGCCTTTTTACTGTCCCGGTACTGAACAAAAACCTTACTCATAACTTGTACTCCGAAATGGTCAGCGCCCCGGTCAGCGAGCCGCCGGTCGTATTCACCCCCCAGTAAATGGTCTGGGCGGTCATGATTGAAAGATCGCAATAGGGTGCGGTAACCATCGTTATTGCCCCAAAGCCTTTATTGCCAATCGTTGCCGGAATACCTGCACCGCTCAACGCCCCGGATACGGTCTGGCCGGTGTTTGATGTCGACGCAGAAACAGACCCGCTGCAAGACACCGCATTTTTTGGAACAATCCCGGAAATATTCAGCGCGGATAACGACGACGGGGGCGCGGTTGTGCTGACAGCGGTTTGTTGCGGTATGGATACCGAACGCCCGATCTGAATAAACGGGGATATCAGCGCCTGGCTGTTCGTCGGGAGAACAGAAATTAAGGCACTCGCCGTGTAACCCTTTGGCATATCGCCGCCCGGATAGATCTCACTGGCTTTAACTCCGGTGGCATTAAACCCCAGCAGGGCTTTTGCGCCAGTGGTGGGGTTGTATATCACATACAAAGCCACAAACCCGGAAACCGGTAATGTACCCGCATCCATGCCACCCGCGCCGGTGACGGCTCCATTAAAAACCAGATTCAGGCCATTCAGCCTGTATTGTTGCCCTCCCGGTGCGGTTTCAGTGATTAACTCATCTGCCGACCAGGTGACTGAGGCACTGGCGGCGGTCAGATTCATCGCCGCGTTTCTCGACTGCCCGACAATGCCGGCAGTCGCAGACTGTACAAACTCAGTCGTCGCAATTTTTCTGGAATTATCCCCCGGCGCAGGCGTCGGCGTTGTCGGCGTTCCGGTCAATGCCGGGCTGGCTAGGGGGGCATACTGCGGATGCGGGTTACCGGCGGCGTTGTGCTGTTTCAGCAGATCGTCAGCATAGGCTTTTACTTCAGTCGTATTGCTCTCAACATACTGACGCGTCGCCAGCACGACCGACGGGTCGATTTTCAGCGTAACGGCGGCGGTTGAGGAGACAATGAGCACCATGCGTATTGTCTGCGTGCGCCCGCTCCCCTCCTGCAACTGCGGCTTGTAGGTTTCCGGGCAGTTTGCCACCGCGATTAACACGCCGTTATCGTCATAAATCCCGATTTCACGGATCCAGAATCCGCCCTCGTTTTCGGGGATGATTTGCTCGGCAATAATCTGACTGGCGTTGTTCGGGTCAACGCTCAGCATATTCAGCGGCGCAATGCGCTTCTGATTGACCAGCTTTGTTTGTGCCGCGTCCGGTGTGGGCAACGTGCCGTTGCCGTCCCCGACGGCCATTTGTGTAAGGTTGAGTTTCGTGCCGAGCGCGGCGGCGTTCGCCAGCAGTGCCGCGCCCTGATTGGTCAGAATTGCAAAAAATTTCGCGGTCATGCGTTAACTCTCAGGTTATCAATAAACAGAATGGCCGAGGCCGGGAAGTAATCACCGCCAACAGCGATTTGCTCCGGCGTGTAGGGGTAAACCGTCAGTGAATTGCCGTCATAGCTTCCGGCCTCAACATGGACATTGCCGGACGTGCTCAGGCTGATAGCGAGGCCGGTTAAGTGGCGACTGGCCGGTTTTGCATCATCAATAAGCCGCTCCAGCTCCTGATACATTTCATCGGTGATCCCCCCGTCCAGCACACCGACAACAAGCCGGAAGGTTCCCGGCTCCTCGTTGAGCTGCCACCACTCCTTAATTTCAATCAGAAAGCCGAGCGGCTCGACCACGCGACGCAATGCGCTGATGGTGCCTTTGTGCTGATGGACGTAAAACGAGGCGGCAATAACGTTGCGTTTGGTGGCTTCCGGCCAGGCTGAATCCCACCGGTCTACTGACAGCGCCCAGGCAAGATAAGGCAGCAGGTTAACCGGGCAGGTTTTCGGATCCCACAGGGTACGCAGCGGCACCGGCACGCGGATGATTTCCGCCGCTGCGGCTGCGGCGGCGACTTCCAGCGCCGAGGAGCCGACGGGCAACAGGCGGTCATCACTCATCGGCTCCCCCTGCGGTGAGGGTATAGGCCGTGCAATAGGAGGCCTGATGTTTACCGATCACGATGTCAGCCTGTGGCGCAGTGAGCTCTACACGCTGCACCCCTTCAACATGCAGGGCGGCATAAATGGCCGACTGGCGGACATCGCGCCCGAGCCGGTGCTGCGCGGTGATATACGCCTCCAGTTTTTTCTTTGCGGCGGTGATGATGGGCTCCGCTTCGGGGCCAGGGTAAAAATACAGCGTGGCGGCAACCTGATACGGCACAATCTCAGCCGCCTGAACCGTGACGCGATCGCCCACCGGGCGCACGTCTTCGGCGTTAAGGGCTGTCTCCACCACGGCCAGCAGGTCAGCACCGGCGGAGCCGTCACCCTCGCGGGCTAACACGGTGATGGTCACACAGGCCGGAGTGGGGCTGACCACAGAGATATCGGCGACACGCCCGTCTGCGCTGCGCCCGTGGTACTCGTAAGCGCCGACCGGCCCCGCCACGCTTAACCCTTCAAACGCCTGTTGCGCGCGTGAACGTAAATCCGCGTCGGATTCCAGCACCGCCGCCACAGAAGGAACGGCGGTATCATCCGCCGGGGTGATGGTCAGGCGCGCGGTGTTGCTGTTGGCGGCCATCACGTCAAGGTCATTACCGGCAGCGCTCGCCAGCATGACGGCGCGGGCAGCTTCGTTAACCCGCTGGCGCCAGATCACTTCGCGGTAAGCGTTTTCCTCAAGGAATTTTGTCAGCGGCTCGGATTCAAGCGAGAGCGTACGGGCAACGGCGTCCTGTTGCTCTTCCGGGAAGAGGGAAACCAGCGTCGCTTTACGCTCGGCGAGGATACTTTCGTAATCCAGCGCCTCAACCACATCCGGGGCGGGGAGCTGGCTCAAATCAACAATCGGCATGGTATCAACTCACGGGAAAGGTTAACGAAAGGGTTTCGCCGGTGCTGGCTATCTCGCCGGTCAGGCTGACCACCATGCGGCCATCAAACTGACGCTCCGTTGTCACCGTGCTTAGCGTGATACGCGGCTCCCATTTCAGCGCCGCAAAATAACAGGCGACTTTTATTTGCAGCTCCAGCGCCGGGGTCTGCGGCTGGTCAATCATGGAGGACAGCAGCGAGCCATATTCCCGGCGCATCACGCGCGATCCGACCGGCGTGCGCAGAATGTCGGCCAGGCTCTGGCTGATGTGCTCCGCATCGGTGAGTGTGCGGCCATCGCTGCGGCTCATGCCAAGATAACGGGCGGTCATAATGGCGCTCCTGTCGTGCCGCCGCTGTCGCCGGGGTGTTGGTGGGTGTGGAGGACTTTGCCATTAGACGACAGTGCGCCGCCGCTGTGCTCGATATTGCCGCGCATCGTGCCGCCGCTCTGTACCTCCAGCGAGCCGGTGATCAGTTTGTTGGTGCAGACCACTTCCGGGGTATCGAGCGTGATACGGGAGGAGGCTTTGACCATGACCACCGGCACCGTGACGGTGACGGATTCCGATGCCGTCACGTCAGCGGTTTTAATCCCGCTGACCGTCAGCGCACTGGTTTGCGGCTCATATTCAAAAACCGCGCCGTCCGGGAAGGAAATATGCCAGGCATCCGCCGAGGCAGACGGGGCGGGGTTCTCATCGGAAAAAATACCCGGCAGCACAAAGGCGGTATCAAGCTCACCACCCACGGCCAGAATTAACACCTGTTCACCGACGGACGGAGCCCACCACGAACGTGAGCGCCCGGCGCGCTGGGTCAGCCAGTTAAGCCAGCCGGTAACAATGCCGCCGGTCTGCACACGGCAGCGACCGGCATTAAGATCGGTTTCGACCACAAAGCCGGTGCGTACCATATTGCGGATGGCGCGGGCAAGTTCGTTAATGTTTGCTAGTGTGTTCATGAACAAAAAAATGCCTTGAACATCTTCTTACTGCAATGCAATGGTATTTTGCTACAGTTGACACAACTTTGAATGTAAAGTAATGATAAATACAATTATATATTTACAGAGAAAGGAAATTTTTGGGTATTGTTATGAATGAAATACTAACCAGTTATGATACGAACAAAGACACTTATGACTCTTATGCATTGTCGCTAAAATCTCTGCTAAACACTTTAATTCGTGATGGCGGTTATTCAATTCACTCTTTGGACGCAAGAGTAAAAACCAGAGACAGCCTTGCTGATAAAATACTAAGCAAAGCCAAGTACAATTGCATTGAGGATATTACTGACATAGTTGGCGCAAGAATAATAACCCACTACTCAGATGATGTAGATCAACTTGCAAAGTTAATTGAAAGTGAATTTGTTATAGATAGAGAAAACTCAATCGACAAAAGGGTTACATTAGAACCTGACAGATTTGGTTATCTATCGTTACATTACGTTGTGAGTTTAAATAAAAACCGCACAATCTTAAAAGAATATGCGTCATATAAAGATATTAAGGCGGAAATTCAAATACGCTCAATACTCCAGCATGCGTGGGCAGAGATCGAGCATGACATCGGCTATAAATCAAACGGCCTGCCTAATGAAATCAAAAGATATTTCTCCAGACTTGCTGGCTTGTTAGAAATTGCGGACGATGAATTCATAAAGATAAAAGAAAGCATAAATGCGCGAAAGGAAGAAATCGCAAAC
This sequence comes from Kosakonia sp. N21, assembly GCF_050587465.1. Classification (NCBI taxonomy): domain Bacteria; kingdom Pseudomonadati; phylum Pseudomonadota; class Gammaproteobacteria; order Enterobacterales; family Enterobacteriaceae; genus Kosakonia; species Kosakonia sp. N21. Next base: position 57,798 of record NZ_JBOBHR010000012.1, read on the forward strand.
GTATTGAAAAGCGGGAAAGGGGAAGACACATTAGATTTAGTCTCATTACGAGAGTATATTGACAAAAGCAAATTACTCGATGAACTAGCGCTTGAATTTACCTCAATGCACGCGATACCTCTGTTAAAAGGAAAAACCCCAAAAGAGTTAGACTCTCTTTTGAATAATTTAAATTTCGTTGGCATCAACTCCATAAAACAACTTGAGCATGCTTTAATTAAACACCGGGAGTTGATACTTAACAGAATTAAAGTATTCCCCACCGAAGCCATCGAAAATTTTCGCCTTAGTGGCATCCCTAGACAAGTCCTTATTTCATATCTAACACAAATTCTAGTCGCGATGCGGAATTCACGCGACTTTGAAAATTCTTTTTACAAAACAGCCAAATTTAACATTAGAGACGAAAGGAAAATTTCATTCTTTGAGGATATAAGAAAACTTGCTGCCAATATTAAAAAATAAAAAACATACACGGTGCATTTTAAATGCACCGCCTTTATGAAGCTCGATTCCCTTGCCTAACCAACCGCCTAACAATGCTTATTTAAGCTGACAAGTGAATATTTATAGTCGTCTCCACCAAAGATAAAACATCATCTGACAAGCCAAGTAACGGGCGGGAAGGATATTGTACTGTATAACTATTTTTGTCAGTTTTATCTTTCAACCCATACTGATGTACCCTGGCAATGCGTTGCACTTTGCCGGTGAATTCAACAACTGCTGCGTTGTCATTACCGCTGGCTTTCAGGTAACGATTCGTGCGCAGCTTTGCGAACATCTCCCGTTTTATCCTGCCTTTCTTTGCGCGTATCGGCTGGCTTTTTCGTGGTGCGTATGGCGTCCCGTCGGGCGCTTTTTGCGATTTAATCCGCTGTTGCTGGCGCTGGCGCAGTTTCTTCGCAATCTCGACAGTCAGACGGCGACGGCCAGCGGGAGACAGTGCCGCAAGCAACCCCGCGAGCTTGTCCTCAAATGGCTTAAGCTCATTCATGCCACTGACTCACCAGATCATTACCGGCATACATCGCCAGCGGTCGTGTTACCGGCTCCGGCGGCGGTGGCTCCGGGGCAGTGGTTACATGCAGTGCGGCATCAACCTCTTTAACAATCGTTCGCTCGGTCAGTAACAGGCTGATACTGATATCGACGCTGCTGTCGTTGTTGATGTCGGCATAAAAGGTAAAGCCCTTTTTCTGCCCCTCGCCGGTTGTCATGATGTCCGGCTGGTACTCACGCAGCCAGGCCATCACCGGAACGAGGATCAAATCAATATCGCCGGTGTAGTCGGTCACCACCACGTTGAGGGTGTAGCGTTTTTCAAAAGAGAGGGACGCGGCAAGCGTTGCGCCAATGCTCCCGCTGTCGATAAAAAGTCGCAGCATTTCGGGGTTGGTGCGCAGCTCCGGCACCGCATTACTGAGGGCTTTGCGCAGACTGTCGGGTTTCAGCATCGGTTTCATCCTGGCATTTTTTGACGGCTTCAACCTGTAACGCGCAGCTTTCTAACGCACGCTCAAGGTTCCTGATATCGGCGCTCAAATCGCCGTTGGTGTATGGATCACTTCCCGGCATCGGGCAAAGGCTGACTTTCGGGCAGGCGTTGTAAACAATCACCGGCACTGGCGCAGGCGGGGCGCTTGTGCAACCGGCGCACAGCATCAGGTAACACAGCGCCATACCAGCGGCGGAACGCTTCATTTTCATTGAGTAACCTCTTAATCGCCTCTTCCCGTTGCGCCTCCCGCCCTGCGGCGGCGTCCAGTTTCTGGTGCAAATCCACCTGCGCCCGCTCGTTGTTATCCGCCACGGTACGGGCAACAGTGAGCTGATTTTTCAGCATGCCGATCGTTGTTTTTTGTTCACTGGCGACACGGCCGGCTTTATCAAACGACGCGCGAAGGGTGCCGTTTTCATGGCGCAGCCACAGCAGGCCAACGACGGCCAGAATCAGCAACACGATTAACGTTTTCATTCCGCCCCCTTAAGGCAGTAATCCCGCTCGCGCTTGCGGCGGTTTTCGAGCCCGGTATTTTTAACGCCGTCGATGTAGACCCAGCGCGACAGTTGATCGCATGCCTGTCCCCACTTTTTCTGGTTCAGGAAATAAACCAGCGTGGACTTACACGCCGCGCCGGTGCCGACGTTAAAGGCGAAACTGACCACGGCGTCATACACGCGGGGCGGCATATCCACCGGCGCGCAGACCTCAAGGCTGCGCTCAACCGTCAGCACGTCAGAAACCAGATTTTGCGCCGCTTCCCGTTCCGTAATATCCCGTTTCGGCGTGACCCCGGCAGTGTGGCCGATGCCCGATGTCCATACGCCCGCGCTGCACTGGTAGGGGCGCAGACGGCACCCCTCAAGGTCTGCAATCAGGGCAAGACCGTCCTGCGAGGTATGGAGTAAACGAAAATCGGGCACCAGTGCCGCCAGTGCCAGCACGGCGGCCACACTGCAACGCTTAACGATTGATGACATTGCTCATTACCTCCCCGGAAAGACTGCCCTGTCTGACCTGGAGCGCTAACAGGGCGTAGCTTTTGCGCCGGTAATACCAGTTAACGCCGACCGTCAGCACCACGCCCAGCGCGCCAAAATACGCGGCGAAGTCCTGCGGGGTCATCGCACCGAAGAAGGTGAGCGCAACGCTTATCCAGTACGCCAGCCACGCGGTGATTTTCTCCATGCTCAGTCCCATAAATTCACCGTTTCCCGTGCCGCTGCGGTCTGTATCTCTGGCAGCTCCACCGCGACGCCGTGAGGCAGTACCGCGCCCAGCTCAGCCAGCCCCGGATTAGCCGTGAGCACCGTTTCGAACACCCCCTCAGTGCGCCCGTAATACCGGGCGCAGATAACGTCGAGGGTGTCGCCCTGAAGCGCATACACCTTCATCAGATTTGCCCCACGATGCAGCGGGGTTTGTCCTGAATGCGCGCCACTGACCAGCGCATATCCCGCCACAGCTCATCAATCGTGGTATCAATGCTGTCGGCTTTTTTATCGCCTTTCGCGCTCGCATCCACGCCGCGATAACGTTCGTACAGCGTGGCGGTTGCCATCGCACACACCGCGCGCTCGTAATAAAAAACCCGTGTGCTTTCGCCGTCGATCTCATCCGACGGCACATTGGCCAGGCGCGCAAAACCCGCCTTAATCTGGCTGGCGCGGTACTCGTAAAGCTCCGCGTTCGCCTCGGCAATGCCGGTTTTGATGGCGTTACGCAGTCGTGCTGGCGCGATGGTCTGCTCAAGGCGCATCAGTTCGCGCACGCGCTTCGGGTCGATGTCGGGAAAGAAAAACGTATTTTTAATAACCGGCTCGTCGCCCGCTGGCGGCGGAATGACGACCGTGTTACCCGGTTCAGCCGCCTCGGTTTTGTTAATAATCACTGTCTGCATGACTACCTCTGAAAGGGTGGGCGGTGGACGCCGGTCGCTGATAAGGTGAAACACCCTCATTAACCGGCGTGCCGCCCTAGCGCGGGGCGCGTTCTTTTAACCGGCGACTTTGCGGGGGCGACCCCGCCCGCGTTTCACCGGTGTGACTGTTTTTTTCTGCTGTGCGGCTTTCGCGGGCTTTTCGGGCGCAGGCGTCGCGGCAACAGGTTTCGGATTCAGCTCGCGCGTAAGGCTCTCAATCTCTTTCTTCACCCCGGCGTTGTGGTCGAGTTGTATCGCGCGTTGCAGGTGCGTCATGGCATCAGCGGGCTGACCGGCATCGCGCAGCGTCAGCCCGGCGACTTTATGCAGACGGGCGCGCACCTCATCGGGCATGTCTGCCTCGCGGGTCAGAGTGAGGGTGTCGAGAAGGACTGCCGCATCCACCGGCTGACCGGCGTCACGGGCGCGCAGTGCGGCAAGCGCCACCTCTTCGGCCAACATGTAAGGCGCGGTGCGGTGATGGTTTTCCGGCATCGACAGGTTGTAGCGCAGTGCATAGCGGGCAATCTCCAGCGCGCCGGGAATATCACCGGCATCGAGACGCCACAGCATGACCGTCATCAGAATGGCGTCCTGCGTGCCGGTGCCGTTCTCCAGCACGCCGGTTACCCAGGGCAGATAAAACGGCAACAGTTCGCGCTTTTTCTCTGCCTTGCGCTCTTTCGAATGGATCTCTTTTAACGTCCTGCGGTCTGCGGCCAGCTTTACAAGCATCTGCTCATAAGGGGTGGCATGGCGCAGCGGGTTATCTTCCCGCTGCGCTGCCTTCATGGCCGAGACCCGCATCGCGTGACGCTGTGCGGGGCTCGCCATCTGTTACGCTCCCTCGCCGGTACTGGCCGGGGTGGCAGTGGAGGCGGTTGCCAGTGCTTTCATGGCCTCCGCCATTTCAGCCGCAAACACTTTCGCGATATCCGCTTCCGGGGTGTCACCTTCGGCCTGTTCAAGGATCTCGATGTTTTCAATCAGGCACCCGGCTTCGTAGTCTTCAATCACGAAATCGACTTTCACCTGTTCGTAGTTTTCCACCTGGTCGAGCTTCGGATTTTCGATGATGTGACGGCGGTGACCGTCTTCGTAGAGGTAAATCGAAATGTTATCCAGCGTGGTGATAAAAATACTGCTCGCCGGGAAGAACGGCGCACGCACGGCCTGTAACTGGCCGATGGTTTTCTGGCTGATAATCAGCTCACCGGCCAGTTGTTCACTGTTGGGCTGGAATTTGTTGATCATCGGGAAATATTTGTCGGTCAGAATACGGCGACCACAAATCACCACCATTTCCGGGTTTTCGCGGTGAACCTCTTCGATCAGTGATTCATGCGCATCCATGACCAGCGCGTCGAGGTTTTTGTAAACGCCGTTTTTACCGACCGTGATTTTCTCGGAAATCACTTTGCCGCTTTCGTCGACAACCTTGCTCATGACACGTTCCGGTGCGTCATTGCGGTATTTCTGCAACCAGCCGACAGCGACATCCTGCAACAGCGGATTTGCCTTGCGGTCAGAGGTTGCCGCGCGGCTCACACCGTTAAAGCCGATGGTGATGTAGTCCAGCGCCTGACGCTTGATGATCGCGTTGCGGATACGAATCTGAAAATCCTGAAAGCGCGACCACAAATCAAGCTTGTTATAGCTCAGGTGATAATCGAAGTTCACCGGGTGGCAGAAATAGCGGTAAGCGTCCAGCTTCGAAAAATCGGCGGTCTTACGCTCGTCACCGTTTGCCGTGTCGGCGGTGCTGGCAATCGTGCCGTTGACGTCGATGCCGACTTTTTCCTCGGTCAGCTCGCGCACCACGACCATATTAATTTGCTGCAGGAAGGAGGAAGACTGCTGGATTTTGTCAAACAGCGTCTGTGTTACCGACGGCTCAACGCTGAATTTTTTGCTCAGGTCTTCGACGCTTACGCCGTTCAGCTCTGCAAGGCGGCTCATATACGCATTAAATTTAAAACGGGTTTCTTTACGCATTGTCTCTGTATTCCTGTTCTTAAAAAGGGAGGCCGGTCAGCAGTCGGTCAGGGTGGCATCCGCGCCATCGCCGCCGGTGCTCAGTTTCCGGCGCGGCTGTGTCTGGCTGGGGGTTTTGTCCAGGGTGGCGGTGATCGTGCTGAACTGCTCGCTGTTTTTGGCGGCCTCGTCGGTCACGCTTTGTTTAAGCGCGGCGAGCTCCGCTTCCAGCGAGGTAAAGCGCGTTCCGGCGCTGTCTTCGCTGGTCTGCACGCGCTCGGCGATAGTGGTCACCGCTTCGTGCACGTCGTGAAAACGCGCGTCATCGCTGGTCTGTTTGCGGCTGAAAATCGCCTTTACGGAATCGGTCAGTTTGTTCAGCAGGGTTTCGGGCTGGTCTTCGAATTCCAGCTCGGCGAGGGTGGCAACAGAGAAAACATTCTCCGGGCTGGATTTGAAACGCTGAAGCGGGTTGTGTTTCGCAGTGCGGCAGAATTCCAGATATTCAGTGCCGAGGCTTGCCGGGTCATCAGTGACCGCCAGGCCAACCAGATAACACTTGCCGCTGTTGGCAAAGTTCGGCTGAATTTCCATTGAGGTGTAAACCTTCTGGCCTTTCGCCACCATATCGACCAGCGTGTCGAGCGGGGCAATTTTGCCGAACAGCGCCAGCTTGCCATTCAGCGCGGAATCGTCTTCGATTTTCTCCGCTTTCAGTTCGACCACATCGCCATAACGGGCGAAAGCACCGTCCGGCAACAGGCCGCGCAGGTGTTCGAGGTTGATGCGGCAGCCATAGACTCGCGGGTCAAATGAGTCGGCCATTTCCTGAATATCCGACGCGCTGATCACGCGACCGTCACAGGTGTCACCCTCGACGCCGATACGGAAGAATTTTGATACTTTTTTTGCCATCGTCAGGAGTCCTGATTGTGTGAGAAAGGATCACGTTTTGTCAGGGGGTAGTTTCCCGGCTCGTCCGTTGGTTCGCCATCAGTCACGGATGGCTTGCCCGCGACACATCAGCACCTTAGCGAATCACCGACCGCGCTTAAGTAGCCTTGCCGTGTACCAACAACGGCGAGGCAGGCATGACCATCACCACCGACACGACACTTTTAAATGACCCGCGACGACAGGCGGCGCTGTTGTACTGGCAGGGGTTTTCCGTGCCGCAAATCGCGGAAATGTTGCAGACCAAACGCCCCACGGTTCAGAGCTGGAAACAGCGCGACGGCTGGGACGACACCGCGCCCTTAAACCGCGTCGAAAATACGTTAGAGGCGCGGCTCATCCAGCTTTACGCCAAGCCGGACATGACCGCGCACGACTTCAAAGTCGCTGATTTTCTGGCACGCCAGATGGAACGCTTTGCCCGCATTAACCGCTATGGCCAGACGGGCAATGAGGCGGATCTCAATCCGAACGTGGCCAACCGCAACAAAGGGGATCGCAAAAAGCCGAAAAAGAATTTTTTCAGCGAGGAAGCCGTCGAAAAGCTGGAGGAAATTTTCTTAGACCAGTCCTTCGGGTATCAACTCGGCTGGCATAAGGCCGGGCTTGAGCACCGCATCAGGCACATTCTCAAATCCCGCCAGATTGGCGCAACGTTTTATTTCGCCCGCGAGGCGCTGTTACGCGCCCTGAAAACCGGCCATAACCAGATATTTTTATCGGCGTCCAAAACACAGGCGTATGTGTTCCGAAAATACATCATCGCCTTTGCGCGCCTGGTCGATGTCGACCTGACCGGCGACCCGATTGTCATCGGCAATAACGGCGCGGAGCTGTTATTTCTCGGCACCAACAGCAACACCGCGCAGAGCCATAACGGTGACCTGTATGTCGACGAAATTTTTTGGATCCCCAACTTTCAGAAACTGCGCAAAGTGGCGTCGGGCATGGCCTCACAAAAACACCTGCGCACGACCTATTTTTCGACCCCTTCCTCGCTCGGGCATGGTGCCTATCCGTTCTGGTCGGGCGACCTGTTTAACCGTGGGCGCGCCAGCGCCAGCGAGCGGGTTGATATTGATATCAGTCACGCCGCGTTAGCGCGCGGTGTGGCCTGCGCTGACGGGCAGTGGCGGCAGATTGTCACCATTGAGGACGCGCTCGCCGGGGGCTGTACCCTGTTTGACCTGGACGCGCTGCGGCAGGAAAACAGCGCCGACGACTTCCGCAACCTGTTTATGTGCGAGTTTGTCGACGACAAAGCGTCGGTGTTTCCGTTTGAAGAACTGCAGCGATGCATGGTCGACACTATGGAAGAGTGGGAGGACTTCGCCCCGTTCGCCGACCGGCCATTTGGTCACCGCGTGGTGTGGATTGGCTACGACCCGTCACACCGTGGCGACAGCGCGGGGTGTGTGGTTATCGCGCCGCCGGTGGTTGCCGGGGGCAAGTTCCGCATACTGGAGCGCCACCAGTGGAAAGGAATGGACTTTGCCACACAGGCGGAGTCTATCCGCGCACTCACGCAAAAATACAACGTGGAATACATCGGCATCGACTCGACCGGGCTCGGTCAGGGCGTGTTCCAGCTTGTGCGATCGTTCTATCCCGCCGCCCGCGATATCCGCTACACCCCGGAAATGAAAACCGCAATGGTGCTCAAGGCCAAAGACACCATCACGCGCGGTTGCCTGGAATACGACGTGAGCGCGACCGACATCACGCAGTCGTTTATGTCCATCCGTAAAACCATGACCAGCAGCGGGCGCAGCGCCACCTATGAGGCCAGCCGCACCGAAGAAGCCAGCCATGCGGATCTCGCCTGGGCAACCATGCACGTACTGATTAACGAACCGCTGGCCGCCGCCACCGGCCAGCAATCCTCTTCCATTCTGGATTTTAACTGATGAGCAAAAACAAAAAACGAAAATTGACCCAGGCGGCACGCCAGCAGACCGCCGCACCGGCGCAGAGTATGGAGGCATTTACCTTCGGCGAGCCGGTGCCGGTACTCGATAAACGCGAAATCCTGGATTATGTGGAGTGCATCGACAACGGTCAGTGGTACGAGCCGCCGCTCAGTTTTTCCGGCCTGGCGAAAAGCATGCGCGCCGCCGTTCACCACAGCTCGCCGATGTACGTTAAGCGCAATATTCTGGTATCGACATTTATCCCGCATGCCCGCCTGTCACGGCAGGATTTCAGCCGGTTCGCCCTGGATTACATCGTTTTCGGCAACGCGTTTATTGAGACGCGGTTAAGCCTGTCCGGCAGACCGGTCAAATATGAAACCTCACCGGCGAAATACACCCGGCGCGGCGTGGAGGACGACACCTACTGGTTTATTCAGAACTTCACGCAGCCGCACCAGTTTGCGCCCGGGTCGGTTTTCCACCTGCTGGAGCCGGACATCAACCAGGAGCTTTACGGGATGCCGGAATATCTCAGCGCGCTTAATTCGGCCTGGCTGAATGAGTCGGCAACGCTGTTTCGCCGCAAGTATTACCAGAACGGGGCGCACGCGGGTTACATCATGTACGTGACCGACGCGGCGCAGAGCAGCACGGATGTTGAAGCGCTGCGCAAGGCGATGCGCGACTCGAAAGGGCTCGGTAATTTTAAGAACCTGTTTTTTTACGCGCCGAACGGAAAAGCCGACGGCATTAAGATCGTGCCGCTGTCGGAAGTCGCCACCAAAGACGACTTTTTTAACATCAAAAAAGTCAGCGCCGGTGATCTGCTCGACGCGCACCGCGTGCCGTTCCAGTTGATGGGAGCCAAGCCCGAGACGGCGGGCTCTATTGGCGACGTTGAGAAGGTGGCAAAGGTGTTTGTGCGTAATGAGCTGAAGCCTTTGCAGTCGCGATTTCTGGAGCTCAACGAGTGGGCGGGCGACGAGATCATCCGGTTTGAAAAATACAGCCTTGAGGACGACAACGCGTAAACCATCACAGCCGCCTGCGGGCGGCTTTTTCATGCCCCCGCCCTGACAGTCTCAGAGACGCCACACGCCGCGCAACATTCCCGACACGCTCACACATGCCTTACGCCGTGACAACGCGACAGCGGCGCGCTCAGGCGCGAAAAAAATAAATAAATACCCGCCCCAGCGCGCAATGCTTTCCCCGCCACGCCTGCCCGCTTTACGGGTCGGTTTTAATGCAGTTGCATTTAGCACACAAAACCAAGCCAGCTCTGGCACTGAGCTCCTAAATCAGAACGGTATATCACATGCAAGCTCATGCAGCCTAACATGCATGTGAATTATTACTATATTATCGAGTTATATAATGCATTTTTTGTCAGTCAAAAATCTTTTCGAAATGTGGTAGTAGCGGATAGGCACACAGATAAAAAATCAGAATGCAAGCATAAGTTGTTGTTTCTGCGAAGCAGTATCCTGCATACAAATTGCCATGTGCTAATTTATGCCTTAATACTGGGCCGCCTTTTCTATTAAAAACAAGATCGATAGTTAAGGCCAGGTCTTTGGAAAAGATACTTTCAATGTCATCCCTGCATTTATCAAGCAAAATTGAAATGCTAGTTGATTCTTCTAACTCCTTATCCAAGTATCGAGTAGCATCTTTTCCACTAAGCTCATAGTAATGACGGAGCATTCCTTCCATTTGCGGAATTAAGATATAGCTAGCACCAATGTAATCACCTTGCCAAAGTCTATAAAATCCTAGATTAAAGACCTCTTTAAATTCTGGCTTAATAATAGGGCTATATGCAACCAATTTACTAAATGTTGATAACGTTAAATTATGCTCTTGAGAAAGTATGTACCGTGCAGGTTCAAAGACACCGTTAACAAAAATTTGATGACCAATTTCAAAAGTTCTCAAGTATTGATCTATAACTGCCTCATCATTTATGCCCTCTTTAATATTTAAGGGAAGGGCTTTGTGTACCTTACGCCCCGCCTCGTCATGCACTTCTACTCCAAAGAAACTTGAAAAAACATTTCTCTTGACTGATTCGTTAACCTCATCTCTCATATTTTCAATATTTTCAATAGGGGTTTCAGCTATCACCGCCTTGAAAATATCTGCTAAGCTACGATCTCTAAGACTTTTTTCTGTACCATCAACTAACTCACTAATATCAATAGGATGGCTAACCGTAACATATTCGCTCCTTACTTCTTCTCTTAAATCAGTAAGTTGTTTTTTTAAACCATCAATCAATTGGGCATCGCCACCATACTGCCTTAATTCTGAAATTGCAGTTCTTAGCCATGCAACCCTTCCCATTTTATCAGCCCGACCGTTAGCCACGTTAATATTAATACTTGCTGAACATAATCGACACCTTTTGGCGCTATCCGGTTGACCATTTTTTTCATAAATACGTGCACTAGTCATATATAGTGCTTTGACAGCATCATAATATTTTTTTTCGCGATGCGCTTCAGCCATTGCTTCTGCATTTTTAGCGTATTGTAACCTATCACCTTTAGGGTAATACTCTGCCATAATCAATGTTAAGTAATTGAAACCTTCAAATATTAGTTTCTCATTTTGAGTGTTATAAAGAAAATGAATTGCTTGTGTAATATTTTCATTACCACCTGATTTTCTTGAATAAACCCTAGAGTTGATAAACAACCCCCTTGCTATGTACTCTCGGATAAATAAAAAAACATTTAAATCATCCTGTGTTATGTTACTGTTATTTAGAATTAACATATCAGCAGTTTTATTTATCATCATTGCATATGCGTCTATCGCTTTAACTGCAATATCTCTATTTCTTTTATTATTACACCAAATGACATCACATATCCTTGAAAGCAAAAAAGGATTGCTTATCTTTTTTGATATATTTAAAAGGCATTCATTAAATCTATCATTAAAATCCTCAGGCAATATTGACCGTTCATTTCCAAATATGCTTCGAGGTTCAAAAACAGATGAATCACCAATAATCTCTAAATTAAAATCATATAATACAGACAACAATGATGCTAATTTATGTTCATTGGGGTTCAATTCAGGGGAAACTATCTCAGCCAGATTTTTTTTCATTTCATGCTTATGAAAAGTGATAGGCACATCTAAAAATACAGTATAATCAATCAAATCCAACTCTTCCTGAGTAAGGATAAAAGCATTATTTATCATTTTCACCCTCCGCAATATACTCATTGTATACGTACACAATTAACACGATCTTGACCATTCTTCGCTAGCTTAGTAAAAAATCATTCCACCAGAATATACATTCTGTCAAATGATAACTTAGTCTTAACCATACTGTTGTTCATGAAATTTTCGGATAGTAAACACCCATATATTAAATATAATTTCCGCAGTGTTTATTATCATGTTTTTGACTATTTAATATATTCTATCATCGACCAATCTGGATGCCCCAGCCATCCCTCTGCAACCGGATATGAAAAATTTTTCCCGTCGTATGTCACCGTCGCCCCTCGCGCCAGTACATCCACCTCCCATAGTTCCGGCGCTATGCCATGCTGTGCGAGGTCAAACCTGATGCGTGGAATTTGGTGACGCTGCGATTTGGTCAAACGTCGTGATGGTGCTAGTTCATCCTGTTTTAACTGTGAGCCATGCATTTGCTGCCTGTTCTGAGGTTTAACCCCTAGCTTTAGAGCTTTCCTGAACACTGTCACGACTTCGGGGTCATCCCATGCGATAACCCCGTCATCAACAAGATTTAGCACCGCTGCGGCATGCTCAGACGGTGTAGGAGTCATAACCGGAACGTCACCGCCGGTGAGCTTTCCACAGTTATTGACAGGACTCCGAGGCGCGGCGATGCCGCTTTTTAAAGTCAAAGGCTCAACGGCTAAAAGCTTTGGAACAATGCGCCAATCCGATGATCGGGTAACGTGGACATGACGCGCTCCGAGGTGCGGTGCGTAAATTCCGACCACACGCTCAATATCTTCCTCGTATGCGTTGACCTCATCAGTCACGTTTCGGGCTACGCGCACAGTCTGACTATCTCGCGGGATATTTGCCCCACCCTGTGCGGCGATATACAAATCAAAATCACCATTATCAGCCGCCGCGCGAACCGCTTCGACACGCTCATCAAATTCATCAGCAACGCTAACACCGCGAGGTAATTTTCGCAGCTCACGATATGCGCCCATTGTCGGCAAGCCAATCGGTTTAAACTGAGGAATTCGCCACGTTGACGCCCATGCGGTAACAGCCGAGGCCGTATCTTTTAACGGCTTTCCGGTATCATTATCGAGCTCGCCATCAAGTGCGTAACCGTCGATATTTTTTGCGATATATTTCGCTATGTACCCAGCCGCACCGCCTTTATTCAGATGTTTAGCCTGAAAGCGATTACGTTTCGCCCCTGGCTCGTCTCCATCTTCTTTGAGGGCATAACGCCGCATAATTTCGGTGATGTCCTGGCGCTGGTGACGCTTACAAAAAAGCATCATATGCCAGTGTGGCGTGCCATCGTGATGCGGCTCGACGACACGCATACCATAAACCTGTAAATCGTTATCTTTGAAAGCGGTGCGCATCAGGCTCCAGATACGGCATAGATAACGCTGGCCATCCTTCGGGGTATAGGCCTCATCGTTCCAGCCGTGATTAAGCTGCACGGTCTTATCTTGACCCTTGCCGACCTGACGCGTCGGGTGATATTTCGACGGCGCGGTCAATGTGATAAACATCCCCACATCACCCTCGCCAGCGGCGTAACGCTCAATTCCTGCGATGGTATTCATAAGCTCCATGCGTCGTATCTCCGGGTTAGAAATACTCCCCATGACTTTGCTAATGAGATCAATACGCTCACCCGTCACCTTATTTTCCAGATCACAAGATTTGAGGTATTCAAGATTAGCCAGGCGGCGTGCATGCACATCGCGAATTGCGCTTTTGCTGGCATACGGCGAGCGGTCTTTATTAACCTCACCGGCAGCAATTAAAAGAGCTTCATGCCAGCGCATACGTTGCGCTTTGAGTTGATTAATCCACCATTCATCGTTAATCAGCCGAGCCACAGCGGAAAAGGCCTGGCGGATTGTTATCTGCCCTTTTCGATACTTCTTCCAGAAAAGCGGAGTGATATTGAAAGCACGAGCAGCACCAACGACATGACCGTAAAGATGAGACTGCGCCTCATCGGTAAAAAGCGATTCTTTACCGCCGTGCGCCTCCGCCCATGCATCGCTTAGCTCTTCGTACATAACGAAAAACTGCGAGGCGATACGCGCCGCGAATTTTTTCAGTTCCTTATCGTTCATCCCCGGCAAACGCGCATAATTTTCGCTTTCCGCCAGAAACAGCAACGACGCCTGAGTATTCATTTCGTTGCGCTGATTTACTCGCTCTATGCGCGGCCATAAACGGAGTAAAAATGTCGACTTGAGAAAATAGAGCCCGTGAACCGGGCTTTTGTTACGCCTGATGTACTCATAACGCGATGTGAAGAGGGAACTTAAAAAGTAAGGTAGGCGGTCAATCTTGGACAAAACACCTTGCACCTGACGCAGCTCGTCACGTGTAAGGGGTCTATCGCGCCCAATAGCATCTCGCGGCGCGTTCCATGAATAGGCACCGGAAAATTCTTTACCGGTGCCTTTTGCAAATGGTGGCGGCGGTGTAGGGGCGTAACGCCCCCGAACTTCAACGCCCATTTGAGCCGAAAGCCGTTAAGCATTGCTGGCTGAGCCGCTCAACCTGCGTGCTTAGTGCCTCAAATGAGGTGGCGTCGCCAGTGAAAAGATCGTGATACACCAATCCGGATACGAGCTGGTTTAATTTGGGGTAATAGCCGACAACATCGAGCCACTCCTTACCCGCATTCTTACCTGTTTCAGCGGTCTTTTTTTCCTGCAAAATGAACTGAAAGCGATCACTGGTGACAACATAGCGTTCGCCAATCTCGATACGAATGCTCATACGTGCCCCCGATAGTGTTTTGCTTTCGCCTCGAGTGCTGACTGACAGTAAACACAGCGAGTAGCAGACGGATAAACAGCACGGCGATCAGCAGGAATCGGAGCTTCACACTCTTCACAAACAAACGCAGCAGCGCCGCAGGGTTTTACCCGCGCGGCGTTAACCTGGCGGGTCAGTGACTCGGTCTGCCGTTCTTGAACGAGATCCATATAATCTGGCATTGGTTATCCTCTAATTCTGCTTAGTGTTTTAAATTCACTTACGCAGTGCGTAATGAGCTCGGTAGTTAATTCTGTAACTTCATCCAACGAGGAGATTTGCTTATGAAAAATCGCACGCTTAACGAGTAGATTTATTACGTCCGAAAACAGTTTTAATTCACAGGAATAAATAGCGATGACTGATTCAACCTTCGCACCGGTTTCCCTGTCGCGTTTAATATCAGCAAGCGAAAACTCGTTATTTTTCAGAAGCGTGATTTTCAACCAGTTATTTAGTAATACGGTGTGTACGAGTGACATTAAAGGCACTCCTCGCGAGACAAGCCGATATTATGAAACTTGATTGACTCCTGACTGAGTAACTCGACAATCTCTAAACGAGATAACTCAGCACTTGTTATGTGGCGTATTAAGGCGTCAAGATGAGAAGAAAAGCGTGTAGCCGCGTCGGTCTGTGCTTCCGTTTTGGCCTGCTGTAGCATTAATGAGAATTTACCGCACTGCGTTCCTGTTACTGTATGCATGACTTTCTCCAGATAAAAAGAAGCCCCGCACAATTAAGTGCGTTAAAAATTAACGGTAATTATTTAATGTAGATATTGTTCAGGCTTAACCGAGGTTAATATTGTCGGTGCATGCTCAAAAAGGCCGAATAACTCCCGCAACGCTCGAAATAATTTATCGCGCCAATAACAGGAATCGTCATTAATGCGCCAGTAAGGCTGGTTAAATTCATTTTCTGTTAAACCAGCATGCATAAATAAAGTTCTTCGCTGGCTTATTGTTAACCTGCCAATGTAAGCTGTTTGGCTGATACCAACCTGACGGAATCGGGAAAACGCTGCGCGTAATTCGTCAATTGCACAGATCAGGCGCTCGCGATCGACGTCGTTCATTTCTTCAAAACGCATGGTCGCATGGCGCTGTTTCAACTGCGCATGAAAACAAACGGTTAAGCGCTCACGCTCCATCATCTGATTATAAAAATCGCAAGAATCTTGCCAGCGAGGAGCGGCCAGGTATTTGCTGACCAAGCTGCGCAAACCGGCTGGCTGACCGGACACAATACCGAGAGTCATCACAGACATTTCCAGAACCTCCGGGATTTCAGAAAAGTAAAAACAGCGCTTAGAGTGCTCGGTTTTTTGGTGCGGATGATGATGCCTTTGCGTCCCTTGCCGTGGGTGATAGTGAAATCTATCGCCCTTGAGCTTTCGTTACGCAATAGCTGAGCAATGCAACGAGGCTCATTCATGATCAAAGCCCCATCCACAACAGCCACGCGTCACGCTGCTCAACTGGTCTGTTGTAAAACGCTTCACGTACGCCGCGATTGAACTCAGGAATGAAAACCAGCTTATCGCCTGCGCGGGCATTCGGTTTAGATGGATCGCGAAACTCAACAACAGGCAACTTGTTCGCTTTCAGCATTTCAATGACTGCACTGCGTGGCTTTCCGAGTAATTCGGCGAACTTATCAGGATGTACCGCTTCAATTGGGTACTGGATCAAATAGTTATTTGCGTCCATAAAACACACCTCTCGTGCTAATCTTGTCGGATCCAGCCCCTTCAAAACCGCTCAGGAACGTTCCTGACGGGCTGGACTCACGCCCAAAATGGTACACATATAGGTTCCATTTGCGGAAAATTTAGGACACATATAGGTTCCATGTCAAATGAAATTAAGCGCGAAGGTAAAAGCCTTACGAGAAGCAGAGGGGTTAAGTCAGGCTAAGTTTTGCAAAATCATCGACTTGCCCCTTAGCACGTTGAAAAAGTATGAAACAGGTAATTTCGAGCCAGGAGGTAACGCTCTGCTCAAAATTACGACACACCCACAATTTCAGAAATATGCCCTTTGGTTAATGACTGACAAAACTGCCCCACAAGCTGGTCAAATCGCACCGGCTATCGCACACAATGGGCAAGAGCCAACAGAATCAAACCACTCAGAGAAACGGACTGGTTAACACTATATAAACATTACATTTTCACCATTTGTTACCAAGATGGTGAATCCTGCGCCGGAGGGCTTTCTTATGGCAATTAAGAAGCTCGATGATGGTCGCTATGAAGTGGACATTAGACCGCGCGGGCGCGAAGGACGTCGCATTCGCCGGAAGTTTGAAAGAAAGGCTGAAGCTATCGCATTTGAGCGTTACACGCTGGCGAACGCCCCCCAAAAGGAATGGGCTGGCCGACGGACTGACCGACGCACTCTAACCGAGTTGTTAGATGCATGGTGGCAATACCACGGGCAGAACCACGAACACGGAAAAAAAGAGCGAGGGCATTTGCTCAAAACCATCAATGGGCTGGGAGATCTGCCAGTCAGCAGATTAAGCAAGAAATGCCTGATGGATTACCGCTCAATGCGTTTACGGGAAGGTATCAGCGCAGCAACAATAAATCGTGATATGTACCGTCTATCGGGCATGTTTACGAAGCTGATCCAGTTAGAGGAGTTTGCCGGGCAACATCCCGTGCATGGTTTGCCTCCACTGGCAGAAGCCAACCCGGAAATGACGTTTCTGGATAAGTCAGAAATTGAAAAGCTGTTAGGAGTATTGAGCGGAGATGCTTTGCTCGTTGCCCTCGTCTGCCTTAGCACTGGCGGAAGATGGACAGAGGTAGCCACACTAAAACCGGCGCAAATAGCCAGTTGCAGGGTTACTTTTTTGAAAACGAAAAACGGCAAAAAGCGAACCGTGCCTATCTCAGCGCAGCTTGAAACGAAAGTGAAAGAGGAAGCCAGCGGGAAGCTGTTCAGAGTTGATTATGAAAAATTTTGCGGGGTATTGCGCAACGTGAAACCTGACATTCCACCCAATCAGGCAACACATATTCTGCGCCACACTTTCGCAAGCCATTTCATGATGAACGGGGGAAATATTATTGCCCTGCAACAGATTCTCGGGCATGCAAGCATTCAGCAGACAATGGCCTATGCGCACCTTGCACCTGACTACCTGCAAAATGCTGTCGCGTTGAACCCTCTTAACGGAGGAGTGACGGTATAAATTATCTCTCTGAGTGTCCACATTGTGTCCACACTCAGAGGGTTTTGAAACCGTTCCAGACCGTTACAGCTTTTTCTAAGTGGCTGTTATTCTTAGACTCAGGTGTAAGTGATTGATAAAAAAAACCCCTCCATCATGGAGGGGAAGACAGGGATGGTGTCTATGGCAAGGAAAACAGGGTTTGTTACTGGTAATACCGGGTACTGCTACTACTCAATACTGTCGACGGGGAACTTTGCTGCATCTGCGCTACATCGCGCAGTTGTTCCATCCGTTGCTGATGCTTCTGGTTTAAAACCGCTTGCTGCTCCGGCGTGAGCAGGTGGTACATCTGGTTGCGGACCTTTGCCATTTCAACCTGACGGGCTACCTGTTCCTGCGCCATTTTTTCCGCCTGGGCGCGCACAGCGTTTTCATCAAATTTTTCTGCGGTGACAAGGCTGTGCATTGTCTCCATTTCGCTAACATTAACTGGAGGCTGATCGTGCCGCGCCTGTCTCATCAGATCCCGCATCTGCTGACGCTGATGTTCGGTCAAATTAATACCGTCGAACATATGGCTCTGAACACTGCGCTGCGCGAATCCTTCGGTAGGATGCCAGTTATCGCCTGTTACGACTCCAGCCGCCTGGCTAACTGCACTTAACGCCAGCGTTGAGGCCATGACGGCAGCGGTAACTTTGCGCATCATTTACTCCAGTAATATTTCCGTATCGCGTATCAACGAGAATCAGTCTACGATTCAGGCTGCAAACATGCGTCAGGGGGTGTAAAACAACGTAAAGTCATGGATTAGCGACTCTTGATGACGTAATTTCTGCCTCGGAGGTATTTAAACAATGAATAAAATTCTTTTAGTAGATGATGACCGAGAGCTTACATCCCTGTTAAAAGAGCTACTCGACATGGAAGGTTTTAATGTGCTCGTTGCTCACGATGGGGAACAGGCGCTTGACCTCCTCGATGACAGTATTGATTTGCTTTTGCTCGACGTAATGATGCCGAAGAAAAACGGTATCGATACCCTTAAAGAGCTACGTCAGACACACCAGACGCCGGTGATTATGTTGACTGCACGCGGCAGCGAGCTTGATCGCGTTCTCGGCCTGGAGCTGGGCGCGGATGACTATCTGCCAAAACCGTTTAACGATCGCGAGCTGGTCGCGCGTATCCGGGCGATTTTGCGCCGCTCCCACTGGAGTGAACAGCAGCAAAACAGCGATAACGGTTCGCCTACGCTTGAAGTGGATGCACTGAGCCTGAACCCGGGCCGCCAGGAAGCCAGCTTTGATGGTCACGCCCTGGAACTAACAGGGACTGAATTCACGTTGCTCTACCTGCTGGCGCAGCATCTCGGCCAGGTGGTTTCCCGTGAACATCTTAGTCAGGAAGTGCTCGGCAAACGCTTAACGCCGTTTGATCGCGCCATCGACATGCACATTTCCAATTTGCGCCGCAAATTGCCGGATCGCAAAGATGGGCATCCGTGGTTTAAAACTCTGCGCGGGCGCGGTTATCTGATGGTTTCCGCTTCATGATAGGCAGCCTGACCGCCCGCATCTTCGCCATTTTCTGGTTAACGCTGGCACTGGTGTTGATGCTGGTCTTGATGGTGCCAAAGCTGGACTCCCGTCAAATGACGGAGCTGCTGGACAGCGAACAACGTCAGGGCGTGATGATTGAACAGCATGTCGAAGCGGAACTGGCTAATGACCCGCCGAACGACCTGATGTGGTGGCGCAGGCTTTTCCGCGCTATCGACAAATGGGCGCCGCCGGGTCAGCGCTTGTTGCTGGTCACCAGCGAAGGGCGCGTTATCGGCGCCGAACGCAACGAAATGCAGATAATCCGTAACTTTATCGGCCAGGCGGATAACTCTGATCATCCGCAGAAGAAAAAGTATGGTCGGGTCGAAATGGTCGGGCCGTTCTCCGTACGTGACGGGGAAGACAACTACCAACTCTACCTGATACGCCCCGCCGGCAGTTCACAGTCTGACTTTATCAACCTGCTGTTTGACCGCCCGTTGTTATTGCTGATCGTCACGATGCTGATCAGCTCACCGCTGCTGCTATGGCTGGCGTGGAGCCTGGCGAAACCCGCGCGTAAGCTGAAAAACGCGGCGGATGAAGTCGCACAGGGCAACTTACGACAGCACCCAGAACTGGAAGCCGGGCCGCAGGAATTCCTTGCCGCCGGGGCCAGTTTTAACCAGATGGTGACAGCACTGGAACGGATGATGACGGCGCAACAGCGTCTGTTGTCTGATATCTCGCATGAGTTACGCACACCGCTCACACGTTTACAGTTGGGCACCGCGCTTTTGCGCCGCCGCAGCGGTGAAAGCAAAGAGCTGGAGCGCATCGAAACCGAGGCGCAGCGGCTGGATGGCATGATCAACGACCTGCTGGTAATGTCGCGGAATCAACAGAAAAACGCGCTGGTGAGCGAAACGGTCAAAGCCAACCAGATGTGGAAAGAGGTACTGGATAACGCCGCTTTCGAAGCAGAACAGATGGGTAAATCCCTGACGGTCAGCTTCCCGCCCGGTCCGTGGCCGTTGTATGGCAACCCGAACGCGCTGGAAAGTGCGCTGGAAAACATCGTGCGTAATGCGCTGCGCTACTCGCACAGCAAAATCGAAGTGAGTTTTGCCGTCGATAAAGACGGCATCACCATTAACGTCGATGACGACGGCCCTGGCGTCAGCCCGGAGGATCGGGAGCAGATTTTCCGCCCGTTCTACCGTACCGACGAAGCCCGGGACCGGGAATCCGGTGGTACAGGTCTGGGGCTGGCGATTGTGGAAACGGCTATCCAGCAGCATCGCGGCTGGGTCAAAGCCGACGATAGTCCGCTGGGCGGTTTACGCTTAACGCTCTGGCTACCGTTGTACAAACGCGCTTAGCCATACGCCCTCTCCGTCAAGGAGGGGGCGCTACCTTGCTATTTTCCCCACAGTCGCCGGGAATTATCTTCAATTTTGCCGTGAATACGCCGATTCTGCATCGTACGCGTCCAGCTTGCCGATAGCCCCGCCGCCGACAGTAAACGGTGATATTGCGCATCATCAAACGGCTGATACCAGGCGATGGCCGCAGCATCATATACGCTGACGTCGCTCAACCGGGATGCCAGCTCCAGCGGTGCATCTGTGGATACCCTTCCCGCTGCAATCACCCGATAGAGCCAGCCAACTTTGCCACTTGCCTGCATCTGCGCGCCCATATCGCTAATAGCGAAATGGAAATTGAGTTTAAAACAGGGAGAGCGCGGTTGCGTCACCTGGATGAGTGCATCACCCCAACGAAAAATATCGCCGATAAATACCGTTTGCTCAGTCAGCCCCGTGGTGGAAAGGTTTTCGCCAAACGCCGGGGCGCAAAACAACGATGCCTGCTCAGGGAAACGCGCAGCCCACCACGCATAATGCTCGCGCGGATAGTGGCACAGCGCGCGATCCGCACCACCGTGGTAACTCTGTTCAGCCTGCTCATCTCCTGCAAGCCCGGTGTCGGTAAGCATCAGTTCACCTTCAACCTGCAATTTGGCGATGGCGCTGGGCCGACTCCCTGCATAATCCCTGACTTTGCCAATAAAGACGTCAACCGGATGGCGCATATTCACTCCCTGGATAGTGTTGAATCACGCCACTATTAGACCACATTTTTTGTGCAGTAAACGTGCAGAAATGCGACCCCGGTTGCCATGCTGCCCTCACAGACGTGCTATCACTTAATCTGATATTTGAAACGCTATTTCATTCAATAAGGAGACCGTGCTGTGACCCACGAACCCCCATTCTCCGGCGTCTGGTGCCCTTCCATCACCCCCATGGACGGCGAAGGACGAGTCGATCTTAACGGACTGAGCAAACATATTGCCCGTCTTAGCGCGGCGAAAATTGATGTCATTTTGCTGATGGGCAGCATCGGTGAATTCGCCTCTCTCTCGATGGACGAGCGGCTATTATTGATCCGCAAAGCGCGGGCGATGTCTCCCGGCACGATGGTCGCCAACGTCTCGTCGACCTGCTTCAACGATATCCTGAGTATGGCCGATGAAGCCTGGCGCACCGGCTACGAAGCCGTTATGGTGCTGCCCCCTTACTATTACGGTCAAACGCCAGCGCAATTGTTAAGTTACTTCCGGGCGCTGGGTAAGGCGATTAGCGGTAAGTGGTTTGCATATAACTTTCCGGCGCGCACCGGCTGCGATCTGACAGCCGACCTGGTGGCAACCCTGGCGGCGGAATTCCCGGATTTTGCCGGTATTAAAGACACGGTGGATTGCCAGTCGCATACGCGTAATATCATTCTCGCGACGCAGAAAGTACGCGACGATTTCGCCGTGCTGTCCGGGTATGACGAATATTATATTCCCAACCTGCTGGCGGGCGGCGCCGGGGTGATTTCCGGGCTGAACAACGTTATGCCGGAGCTGTTTGTCAAAGCCCGCGAAGCCTGGCGACAGGGCGATTTACCAACGTTACAGGACGCACAGCGCGAGATAGGCAAATTTATGGCGATTTACGCCATCGGCGATGATTTTGTTACCACCATTAAGACCGTGGTGTCACGCAAGTTTGGCTACTGCACGCCGATTGCGCGCAACCCTGGCGGCGCACTGAATGAGGAGCAGCGCCACCAGGTTGATAGCCTCTTCGGTATTCAATAACGACACAGGCCGGATAAGCGTCGCGCTATCCGGCCTGCCGTTATTTCACTGCATTACGTATCGCGATTTCCGCGGTTGCCCCTTTCACTTTCCGTGACCAGATTGAGGTTAAAATTGGCACCAGAATCGAGGTGACGATCACCGAGGTCGCCACCAGCGCGGTAGCCGCTGGCGCCATCGCTTTAAAATCCGGCACCATTTCGGCAATCAGCACCGGCGTGGCTACCGCCGCGCCCGCAGAACTGGAGGCCGCCAGCCCGGCGGTTCCATCCCCGCCACCAAGCAGTTTATCGGCGAGAATCAGCGGAATGCCGGTGATCACAATCACTGCCAGACCTAACAAAATGCCCAACAGCCCGGTTTGTGCAATCACACTTAAATCGATGGTGTTACCCAATGCGAAAGCAAAGAACGGGATCAGCGTCTGCACCGCCTTGCTAAAGAATTCCCTCAGTTCCGGATCAAGGTTACCCAGTGCGAACCCCACCAGGAAGGGCAATACCGCGCCGACAAACACATGCGGCTCAAACGAGGCGATACCCGCAGTACCGAGAATAATCATCGTCATCAACGGGCCGGACTCCAGCGACATCAGCACAAACGCCCCGGCTTCCTCTTTCGTGCCGTATTGCTGCATGATCGACGCATAAAGCCCGCCGTTGGTCATATCCATCGAGGCCACCAGCGCCAGCGTCGACAGCCCGGCAAAAAATCCGACTTCAACACCGTGCGCCGGGATCACGCGCGACGCCACCGCCGCAACCACCCATGCCACGGCAATTTTGGTGACCACCAGCGTACCGGATTTCCGCAGCACCGTACCGGTCGCGCTCAGTTTGATCGACGCCCCCATGCAGAAAAACCACACCGCCAGAATCGGCACCGTACCGGTGATCATACCGTTGGTAAAAGAGCCAAAATATTTCCCCGCTCCCGGCGCAAAGGTGTGGCACAACGCACCGATGAACAAGGGAACCAGCATCATACCGCCCGGAATTCTCTCTATTGCACGTTTGATTTGCATATTCTCACCTGTCGTCAAAACCGTCTGATTTTGCTGCGCCGGGCAAAAAACACTCAGCGCCGATGAGGTGATGTTAGAACCCGTTTCCGGTGAGAAAAGTGATCAATCATGCATAACGAAACAATATTTCATTATTTTAGGATCATCGTTTTTATTGTCTGCACTCATGTAAAGCGACATAAAAAAACCCCCGTCGGCAGCGCCTGGCGGGGGTTTTGCCTCACCTTACGGTGAGTGACGAAACAGACTTATTTTTTCGCCGCGAAACGCGCAGCAGCTTCGTCCCAGTTCACCACGTTCCAGAACTCTTTGATGTAGTCCGGGCGGCGGTTCTGGAATTTCAGGTAGTAAGCGTGTTCCCACACATCCAGACCCACGATCGGGAAGCCAGAGGCGCCGGAAATCGCTTCACCCATCAGCGGGGAGTCCTGGTTTGCAGTAGAAACCACCGCCAGTTTGTCGCCTTTCAGCACCAGCCAGGCCCAGCCGGAACCAAAGCGGGTTGCTGCTGCTTTTTCGAATTCTGCTTTGAAATTATCTACGGAACCGAAATCACGCTCGATTGCCGCTTTCAGGTCACCCTGCAGAGTGGTGTCTTTTTTCAGACCTTTCCAGAACAGGCTATGGTTCGCGTGACCGCCTGCGTTGTTACGCAGAACGGTTTTTTTGTCCGCCGGCAGCTGGTCCAGTTTGGTGATCAGCTCTTCAGCAGACAGATTTGCGAACTCCGGCAGACTTTCCAGCGCTGCGTTTGCATTGTTCACATAAGTCTGATGATGTTTGGTGTGATGGATTTCCATCGTTTGTTTGTCGAAGTGCGGCTCAAGGGCATCATACGCGTACGGCAGAGCAGGCAATGTATAGCTCATAATCATCTCCATTAAAGGTGTAAGCGGCTACTGTGTTAACGCCGCGTAAGCAGTTGGTTCATTATAGTTAATTAAATGATATTGAAAATGTTTATCAATGCCGTAGTTTTTATAAGGTTATAACTTTTGGTTATGTTATTGAAACTGTGAAGCTGCTCACCTCCATAACGCGCTGATTGCCAGCTCTCGCCGTTACGCGGCAAACGCCTCAAGGTTAATCCTCTGACCGATTTTTACACTCATCGGGTCGGCTGCTCGTATCCCGGCGATAAAAACAAAGAGGATTGAAAATGAGTAACGCGATTACGATGGGTATTTTATGGCATTTGATAGGTGCAGCCAGTGCAGCCTGTTTCTATGCCCCGTTTAAAAAGGTGAAACATTGGTCCTGGGAAACCATGTGGTCAGTCGGCGGCATCGTCTCCTGGCTGATCCTTCCCTGGACAATCAGCGCGCTGTTATTGCCGGATTTTTGGGCCTATTTCAGCTCGTTTAATGCCTCCACGCTGCTGCCGGTGTTCCTGTTCGGCGCAATGTGGGGGATCGGTAACATCAACTATGGCCTGACCATGCGCTACCTGGGCATGTCGATGGGCATTGGTATCGCCATTGGCATAACGCTGATTGTCGGTACGCTGATGACGCCGATCATCAACGGTAACTTCTCTGTGCTGATTGGCACCGAAGGCGGTCGTATGACGCTGCTGGGCGTGCTGGTTGCCCTTATCGGCGTGGCTATCGTCATCCGTGCAGGCCAGTTGAAAGAGCGCAAAATGGGTATCAAGGCCGAAGAGTTCAGCCTGAAAAAAGGGCTGGCGCTGGCCATCATGTGCGGCGTCTTCTCTGCCGGGATGTCCTTTGCCATGAATGCCGCCAAACCGATGCACGAAGCCGCAGCGGCACTGGGTATCGATCCGCTCTATACGGCGTTGCCAAGCTATGTGGTGATCATGGGCGGCGGCGCGCTGGTCAACCTCGGCTTCTGCTTTATTCGTCTGGCAAAAGTGAAGAACTTGTCGGTAAAAGCCGACTTCTCGCTGGCAAAACCACTGCTTATCAGCAACATCCTGCTCTCTGCGCTGGGCGGTCTGATGTGGTATCTGCAGTTCTTCTTCTACGCCTGGGGTCACGCGCGTATTCCGGCGCAGTATGACTACATCAGTTGGATGCTGCACATGAGCTTCTACGTGTTGTGCGGCGGTATTGTTGGACTGGTGCTGAAAGAGTGGAACAATGCGGGCAGACGCCCCGTGAGCGTGTTGAGCCTGGGCTGCGTGGTGATCATTGTCGCGGCCAATATCGTTGGCCTCGGCATGGCTAACTGATCAGGCGGCAACCCGACTACGATGACGCCATTGACCTGGCGTCATCCCCACTTCCCGGCTAAACACCACCGAAAAGTAGTTACTGTCTTCAAACCCGCACTGCATCGCAATCTCACTGATCATCTGCTCGGAATGCTGCAACAGATACTGCGCATGGCAAATGCGTAACTGGCGCAAATAGTGATTGATGGTCATCCCGGTCTGACTGCGGAATTGCTGGCGCAGCGCCCGCTCGCTGCACTGCTCCTGCTCACAGAACTGCTCCAGCACAAAGCTGCGATTCAGGCTGCCGGACAGCGCGGTAATCAGCTTATCCAGCAGCGCTTCGCTGTGGGTGGCGGCAAGATTATCGGTGGCGAAACGGTGGCGTTTTAGCGTCAACACCAGCTGTGCAAACAGCGTTTCCGCCATGAGATTGTCGAGGGGATCGGGCCTGGCGCTCTCGTGCTCAAGTTGCGTAATGACCTGTCGCGCCTGCGCCATACCGGTGCTACCGATGCGCCAGTGTGGCGTCCACGGCGAGCCATTAAGCCCGGGAATATGCGCTGCCCAGTCGAGGTTCAACGTCAGCCGGTCCGGGCAGTAAATAATGTTTTGTAGCACCAGGTCGTTGACCGACGCGTAGGAGTGGCAATCTTCCGCGCGGATATAGAACAGGTCACCACGGGTAATGCGATAAGGGCGATCGTTAAGCACATGCAGGCCGTTGCCGCGCCATACCATCACCAGTTCATAAAACTCATGGGTATGTTCGGCAAAGACATTTTGCGGATAGCGATCCGCTACCGCCACCGCCTGTCCGGTGCGGGGGAAGAAGTCCGCTTTACGAAGAATTAACTGACCTGCCACAACGTCACCTCTGCCGTGAACAACCTGTGATTATTAGCGGAACTACGGCAAAAAATCGGTGATAGCCTTCTCGTTACTGAAGCAGCGTATCGCGCCCCTGGCGGATATCCCGCGGTGACCAGTCGAACTCGCGACGAAACAGTGTCGAAAAATGGTTGCTGTCGCCAAAGCCGCAGCGGAAGGCGATATCCGTCACGCTGTCGTCGCTATGGCGCAGCATATGCCGCGCTTTGATAAGCCGTAAACGGTTGAGATAACGCTGCGGGGTCAGGCCGGTCGACTGCTTAAGCTGGCGGTGTAGCGTGCGCAGAGAGAGCGTAAATTGCTCTGCCAGCGACTCCCAGCAAATATCCTCCGCAAAGTGATCTTCCAGCCACAGCATCAACTGATTAAGCCGGGCATCATTGTTCGCGACGCCCTCTTGCAGGCTGCTTTTACGCAGTAACACCAGCAGTTGCATAAACAGGATCTCGCGGTTAGCGATACCGTGCGTATCCATCTCCATATCCATCTCTTCCATCTGGCTGATGATGGCGCGCACCTGGGTCAGAGTGTGCTGATTCACCCGCCAGTGCGAGGGATAGTGCCCGTCCTGCTCCTGCGGCAACAGCAGATTTAACCCGGATAAAAACTGGAATGCATCCGGCGAACGGTACAGAACATTGGTCAGACAAAGGTTGTCAGTATGTTCATACAAGTGCCGGTCATGGTCGCGGACAAAACAGACCGTCCCACCGCTGATGGTGTAGGGCTGACCGTTAAAAACGTGGATCCCTGTGCCATGCTCAACAATCACAATTTCATGAAAATCATGGTGATGCTCAGGAAATGCCGCCTGGGGTAATCGCGGTTCAATGGCGACAGGTGATTTACCTGACGGGAAAAAATCCACGCTATGAAGTACGGTCATACTCGCCCCCAACCCAACAATGAGAAAAGTTCTCAAAATAGTAATTAAGGGTTCGCAACCTCACCTTAAATTTTCGACAGCATTTCGCGCATAGCCTGCCGTTTTTTCAAGAAACGGCCGGAAAGATCGGGAAATGTGGCAAGGGTCACAATGGCCCAAAACCCCACCAGAACTGGAAACTGTGAACTCTCTCACGTTCACCTTTGCTTTCTTGCCAGCGCGAAATCGCCGCTGTCCGTAACAAGAAGGTACGACGCATCGCCCTTTTTTAGACTGTCTGCAATGACTCTAAGAAGGACCCGATCATGACTTTTCGCCATTGTGTTGCAGTTGATTTAGGCGCCTCCAGCGGACGTGTAATGCTGGCGCGTTACGATCGCCAACAACGCACACTCACTCTTCGCGAAATCCACCGTTTCGTTAACTGTCTGCAAAAAACAGAGGGTTTCGATTGCTGGGATATCGACAGCCTGGAAGCGGAGATCCGCCAGGGGCTGCACAAAGTGTGTGAAGCAGGCATTCAACCTGACAGCATCGGCATCGATACCTGGGGCGTGGATTATGTGCTGATCAACAGCAAAGGCGAGCGCGTGGGCTTACCCATCGCTTACCGCGACGACCGTACCGACGGCGTGA
Source organism: Kosakonia sp. N21 (assembly GCF_050587465.1). Taxonomy (NCBI): domain Bacteria; kingdom Pseudomonadati; phylum Pseudomonadota; class Gammaproteobacteria; order Enterobacterales; family Enterobacteriaceae; genus Kosakonia; species Kosakonia sp. N21. The sequence goes on from NZ_JBOBHR010000012.1 coordinate 85,591, forward strand.
TGCAACGTGCGATGCAGGCACCGGGCAAAACCGACATTTATCTGCGCAGCGGCATTCAGTTTTTACCCTTTAACACCCTGTATCAACTGCGTGCACTGGCGGAGCAGCAGCCAGAACTGCTGGAGCAAGCCGCCCATGCGCTGCTGATCCCGGATTATTTCAGTTACCGGCTGACCGGCAATCTGAACTGGGAGTACACCAACGCCACCACCACGCAACTGGTCAATATCAACACCGATAACTGGGATAGCACGCTGCTGGACTGGGCTGGCGTTCCGGCTCACTGGTTCGGCACGCCCACCCATCCGGGCAATGTGATAGGTCAGTGGATCTGCCCGCAGAACAACGCCATCCCGGTGGTTGCCGTCGCCAGCCATGACACCGCCAGCGCCGTCATTGCTGCACCGCTGGCGGATAAAGATGCCGCGTATTTGTCGTCCGGCACCTGGTCGCTGATGGGTTTTGAAAGCAAAACCCCCTACACCAGCAATCACGCGCTGGCGGCCAATATTACCAACGAAGGCGGTGCAGAAGGCCGCTACCGTGTGCTGAAAAACATTATGGGGCTGTGGCTGCTGCAACGCGTACTGAAGGAACAGGCGATCGCCGACCTGCCCGCGCTGATTGCCCAAACGGAACAGCTCCCCGCCTGCCAGTTCATCATCAACCCCAACGATGATCGCTTTATCAACCCGGACAACATGAGCGCCGAAATCCAGGCTGCTTGCCGGGAAGCAGGCCAGCAGGCACCGCAAAACGCGGCTGAGCTGGCGCGCTGTATCTTCGACAGCCTTGCGCTGCTGTATGCCGATGTGCTGGGCGAGCTGGCAAGCCTGCGCGGCAAACCCTTTACCCGTCTGCATGTGGTGGGCGGCGGTTGCCAGAACCAGTTGCTGAACCAGCTCTGTGCAGATGCCTGTGGTTTGCCCGTGGTGGCTGGCCCGGTAGAAGCCTCCACGCTCGGCAATATTGGCGTGCAACTGATGACGCTGGATGAACTCAGCAACGTTGATGATTTTCGCCAGGTGGTGGTGGCTAACCACTCCCTGATCACATTTACCCCTAATCCTGACAATGAAATCGCCCGCTACGTCGCGCGCTTTCAGCAAAAACGACAGACAAAGGAGCTATGCGCATGACCACTCAACTTGAACAAGCCTGGGAAATTGCTAAACAGCGTTTCGACGCGGTAGGCATTGATGTCGAGGAGGCGCTGCGTCAGCTCGATCGCCTGCCGGTATCCATGCACTGCTGGCAGGGCGACGACGTTGCCGGTTTTGAAAACCCGGAAGGCAGCCTGACTGGCGGTATCCAGGCCACCGGGAACTACCCGGGTAAAGCGCGCAATGCCACGGAACTTCGTGCCGATCTGGAGCAGGCGCTGAGTCTGATCCCCGGCCCAAAACGCCTTAACCTGCACGCGATTTATCATGAGGCTGATGCGCCTGTCGCGCGTAACGAAATCAAACCGGAACACTTTAAAAACTGGGTGGCATGGGCAAAAGCCAACAAACTGGGGCTGGATTTTAACCCGTCCTGTTTTTCGCACCCGCTGAGCGCCGATGGCTTTACCCTCTCGCACGCGAACGACGAGATCCGTCAGTTCTGGATTGACCATGTAAAAGCCAGCCGCCGCGTTTCTGCCTGGTTCGGTGAACAACTGGGGACGCCGTCGGTGATGAATATCTGGATCCCGGACGGCATGAAAGATGTCACCGTCGACCGCCTGGCGCCGCGTCAACGCCTGCTGAATGCGCTCGACGAGGCGATCAGCGAAAAACTGAACCCGGCACACCATATCGATGCCGTGGAGAGCAAACTGTTCGGGATTGGCGCAGAAAGCTACACCGTTGGCTCCAACGAGTTCTATATGGGCTATGCCACCAGCCGCCAGACCGCCCTGTGCCTGGATGCCGGCCACTTCCACCCGACCGAAGTGATCTCCGACAAAATCTCCGCCGCCATGCTGTATGTGCCGCGCCTGCTGCTGCACGTCAGCCGTCCGGTACGCTGGGACAGCGACCACGTGGTCCTGCTGGATGACGAAACCCAGGCCATCGCCAGTGAAATCATTCGCCACAAACTGTTTGACCGCGTGCACATCGGTCTCGACTTCTTCGACGCCTCTATTAACCGTATTGCCGCCTGGGTGATAGGCACCCGCAATATGAAAAAAGCGCTGCTGCGCGCGCTGCTGGAGCCGGTTGATCAACTGCGCCAACTGGAAGCCGATGGCGACTACACCGCGCGCCTCGCGCTGCTGGAAGAGCAGAAATCCCTGCCATGGCAGGCGGTATGGGAAATGTATTGCCAGCGCCACGACACCCCGGCAGGCAGCCAGTGGCTGGAAAGCGTGCGGGCGTATGAGAAAAACGTATTACGCAAACGCGGGTAACCCTTTTGATCCTCTCCCGGCAAGGGAGAGGGAGCAAACCATTGTCAGCGTGAGGGGAAAACCCCGCACCGTATTAACAGGAACCACAAGACTATGCAGACCATTATTGATTCCTGGTTCGTCCAGGGCATGATCAAAGCCACCTCCGACGCATGGCTGAAAGGGTGGGATGAGCGCAACGGCGGCAACCTGACGTTGCGTCTCGATGAGGCGGACATCGCCCCGTTTGCCGCGGATTTTCATCAAAAACCGCGTTATATCGCCCTGAGCCAGCCGATGCCGTTACTGGCTAACACACCGTTTATCGTCACCGGTTCCGGCAAATTCTTCCGCAATGTACAGCTCGATCCGGCGGCAAATTTAGGCGTGGTCAAGGTGGACAGCGACGGCGCGGGTTACCACATTCTGTGGGGGCTAACGCACGAAGCGGTGCCGACCTCGGAGCTGCCTGCGCACTTCCTGTCTCACGGTGAACGTATCAAAGCCACCGGCGGCAAAGATCGCGTGATCATGCACTGCCATGCCACCAACCTGATTGCCTTGACCTACGTATTGGAAAACCACGCCGACCTGATCACCCGCAAATTGTGGGAAGGCAGTACCGAGTGTCTGGTGGTGTTCCCGGACGGCGTTGGCATTCTGCCGTGGATGGTGCCAGGCACTGACGAAATAGGCCAGGCCACTGCCGCCGATATGCAAAAACATTCGCTGGTGTTGTGGCCCTTCCACGGCGTCTTTGGCAGCGGCCCGACACTGGATGAAACCTTCGGTCTGATCGACACCGCCGAGAAGTCTGCGGAAGTGCTGGTAAAAATCTATTCGATGGGTGGAATGAAACAGACCATCTCGCAAGCAGAACTGATTGCATTGGGCAAACGCTTTGGCGTGACCCCGCTGCAATCCGCCATTGATTTGTACAAATAACAACATCGCGCCCCGCTCACTGAGACGGGGCGAACTCTGTCACCTGCAAGCCCTACAAACACTAACTTATGTGGAGTAAAAGCAATGAAAACAAAAGCAAGCTTGATCCTCACCGTTGCCATTCTGGCGTTGTCCGGTTCCGCTGTCGCTGAAGTAAAAATCGCCCTGGTGGCGAAATCTTTAGGTAATGGCTTTTTTGAAGCAGCAAATACCGGCGCACAGGAGGCAGCCAAAGAGTTAGGAGACGTCAAAGTCATTTATACCGGCCCGACCACCACCACGGCCGAAGCCCAGATCGAAGTCCTGAATGGTTTGATCGCCCAGGGGGTGGATGCGATCGCCATTTCGGCCAACGATCCGGATGCGGTCGTGCCGGTACTGAAAAAAGCCATGCAGCGCGGTATCAAAGTGGTTTCCTGGGACTCCGGCGTCGCCAAAGCCGGGCGACAGATCCATTTGAATCCGTCCAATAACGCTCTGATTGGCGAAACCAACGTCAAACTCGCCGCTGACGCGCTAAAAGCGCTGAACGTCGAGAAAGGCGACGTGGCTATTCTCAGCGCCACACCGACCTCCACCAACCAGAATATCTGGATTGCGGAGATGAAAAAGGTGCTGCCGAAATACCCGTCCATCAACCTGGTGAATGTCGCCTACGGTGATGACTTGTCGGATAAAAGTTACCGCGAAGCGGTGGGTCTGCTGAAATCCTACCCGGACCTGAAAGTGATCGTTTCGCCGTCATCCGTCGGGATTGTTGCCGCCGCACAGGCGGTAAAAGATCAGGGCAAAATCGGCAAAGTGTATGTCACCGGCCTCGGGTTGCCGTCTGAAATGGCGGGGGCAATTAAGTCCGGGGCCAGTAAAAGTTTCGCTATCTGGAACCCGATCGACCTTGGCTATGCCGCAACCTATTTAGCCGATGATCTGGTGAAAGGAACGGCGACCAAAACCGAAGCCAGCATGGGTAAACTCGGCAAGGTCAAACTGGATGCCGATGGCAACGGCGCGATGGCGGAGCCCTTCGTCTACGATGCCAGCAACATTGATAAGTTCTCAAAGATTTTCTGATCCCTTTCTCCCTCTCCCGCAGGGAGGGGGAATACAAGACCTGGAGAACGTTCATGACGGCATCCACCCCATTGCTATCCCTTAAGGGCATCACCAAAGTCTTTCCTGGCGTGCGCGCCCTTGAGAATGTACAGCTCGATCTCTGGCCCGGAAAAGTCACCGCTCTCATCGGTGAAAACGGCGCAGGGAAATCCACACTGGTCAAAGTGATGACCGGCATTTACCAACCTGAAGAGGGCGAAATCCTCTACAAAGCGATCCCCATTTCACTCCCTACGCCGGAGTCCGCCCATAAGATGGGCATCACCGCCATTCACCAGGAAACGGTTCTGTTCGATGAACTCTCCGTGACCGAGAACATTTTTGTCGGCCAGTACCTCTATAAAGGGCTTCTGAAGAAACTCGACTGGCCCGCGATGCACCAGAAAGCCCGGGAGATTCTCACCCGGCTGGAAGTGCAGATCGATCCGCACGCTACCTTAAAAACGCTGAGTATCGCGCAGCGGCATATGGTAGCCATTGCCCGCGCGTTGTCGTTTGAAGCGCAGGTGGTCATTCTGGATGAACCCACCGCCGCGCTCTCGCAGCATGAGATTCTGGAGTTTTACCAAATCGTCGAGCGCCTGAAACAGGAAGGTAAAGCGATCCTGTTTATCTCGCACAAATTTGATGAAATTTTTGAACTGGCGGATCACTACACCATTTTGCGGGATGGGGTGTATGTCGATTCCGGGGCAATCAACACCATCAGCGAAGAGCGAATGGTGGCAATGATGGTTGGGCGCGCCATTACGCAGAGCTGGCCCAAAGTGCATTGCGAACCGGGTGAAACGGTGCTGGAAGTGAGGGATTTGTGTCATCCCACCGAATTTGCTCACATTACCTTTTCGCTACGCCAGGGCGAGATCCTTGGCTTTTATGGCCTGGTCGGCGCGGGCCGCACCGAGCTGATGCAAGCCCTGTCCGGCGTTTCACGCCCCTCATCCGGCGACATTCTTCTGCACGGTAAAACCGTGCATTTTCGCCAACCCGCCGATGCCATTAACGCGGGCATTGTGTGTGTGCCCGAAGAGCGGCAAAAGCAGGGCGCGATTATTGAACTCTCCATCGCCCAGAACATCAGCCTGCCGCAGCTCAGCAAATTAAACCGCAACGGTGTGTTGAACGATACCCGCGAATCGGCGCTGGCGGATGAGTATGCCCGCCGCTTACAGGTAAAAGCGTTTAGCTGGCGGCAGGCGGTGGAAACCCTCTCTGGCGGCAATCAGCAAAAAGTGGTGATCGGCAAATGGCTCGCCACCCACCCGGACGTCATTATCCTCGATGAGCCCACGAAAGGGATCGATATCGGCTCAAAAGCGGCGGTGCATCAGTTTATGTCTGAACTGGTGGCGCACGGGCTGGCGGTGATCATGGTCTCTTCCGAACTGCCTGAAGTGATGGGCATGGCAGACAGAGTCATTGTGATGCACGAAGGCCTGATGGTGGCGGAATACAAGGCAGGCGACGCCACAGCGGAAATCATTGTCAGCGCCGCCAGCGGCGCAGGTAAGGAGGCGGCATAATGTGGCAACAACTGCTTAAACACCGTGAAGCCTTGCTGGCCGGGGTGATTGTGCTGCTGGTGCTGGTCATTGGCAGTAGGGTGCCCTCGTTTATCAGTCCGGGCAATCTCGTCGAAATGTTCAACGATACCGCCATTCTGATCATTCTCGCTCTTGGGCAGATGATGGTGCTGCTCACCAAAGGGATCGATCTGTCGATGGCGGCGAATCTGGCGCTGACGGGCATGATTGTCGCGCTGATTAACTTCCACCATCCGGATGTGCCGGTATGGTCACTGCTGCTGCTGGCGACTGTGCTCGGGTTGGTGATGGGCATGATCAACGGTCTGCTGGTGTGGAAACTGGGGATCCCGGCGATTGTCGTCACCCTCGGCACCATGAGCATCTACCGCGGGATGATCTTCTTACTCTCCGGCGGCGGCTGGGTGAACGCCAACCAAATGAGCGCTGATTTTCTCGGCCTGCCGCGATCGGGCGTGTTAGGGCTCCCGGTTCTGAGCTGGTGCGCTGTCGCGGCGTTGCTGCTGGTGGGGTATTTCCTGCGTTATAGCCGCACCGGGCGCGCACTCTACACCGCTGGCGGAAACGCCACTGCGGCGTACTACACCGGGATCAATGCCGGGAAAATGCAGTTTATTAGCTTCTGCCTTTCCGGCGCGCTGGCAGGCTTTTGCGGTTATCTGTGGATTTCCCGTTTTGCCGTGGCGTATGTCGATGTGGCTAACGGTTTTGAGCTGCAGGTCGTGGCAGCCTGTGTGATTGGCGGCATCAGCACCATGGGCGGAACCGGGCGCGTAACGGGCTGCCTGCTTGGCGCACTGTTTCTTGGTGTGATCAATAACGCCCTACCCATCATCGGTATTTCTCCCTTCTGGCAAATGGCTATCTCCGGCACGGTGATTGTGATTGCGGTTCTGCTCAACGAACGCGGCAACAAGCGCAAAGGTCGCTTGATCCTGCGTGATGCAGCGCTGGCGCGACAGAAACAGGCGGTGAAATCATGAGCAAAATACTGACGTCCGACGCGGTAAAACCGGAACCCGCCGCAGCATCACGCTTTCAGCGGCTGTTGTGCTGGGAAGGTTTTTTACTGGCGGTAACGCTGGCGGTCTTTGTGGCCAACGCCCTCGCCTCGCCCTACTTTCTCAATATCTGGAACCTGTCGGATGCGACATTCAACTTTACCGAGAAGGCGATCATTGTCTTACCGATGGCGATGCTGATTATCGCCCGGGAAATCGATCTTTCCGTCGCGTCCACCATGGCGCTTAGCTCAACGGTAATGGGATTTTGCGCCCAGGCGGGTATGGATACACCGCTGTTGGTGTGCGTAGGTCTGGGCGTCGGGCTGTTATGCGGGCTGTGTAACGGCATCCTGGTGACGCGTTTTAACCTCTCTTCAATTGTTATCACCATCGGCACCATGAGCCTGTATCGCGGCATTACGTACATTTTGCTTGGCGATCAGGCATTGAACACCTGGCCTGAGAGTTTCGCCTGGTTTGGCCAGGGTTATGTTTGGGGCGCGCTGTCGTTTGAGTTTGCGCTGTTTATTGTGCTGGCGGCGATGTTTGCCTTTCTGTTGCATAAAACCAACTTTGGTCGCCGGACCTACGCCATTGGCAATAACCCGACCGGCGCCTGGTACTCCGGTATCAATGTTAAGCGACATAACCTGATCCTGTTTGCCCTGGTCGGGCTGATGGCGGGCCTGGCATCGGTGTTGTTGACCTCGCGCCTCGGCAGTACCCGCCCGACGCTGGCGCTGGGTTGGGAGCTTTCCGTGGTGACGATGGCGGTACTTGGCGGCGTCAATATTCTCGGGGGGTCCGGCAGCATGGTGGGCGTGATCATTGCCGCCTTCCTGATGGGGCTGGTGACGTTTGGCCTGAGCCTGCTCAACGTGCCGGGCATTGTGATGTCGATTGTCGTCGGCGCAATGCTGATCGTGGTGATTTCACTGCCGATTATTACCCGCCGGATCGTCCAGCGCAGGCGAATGTAACGCGGTACAGGCCTGATCAGCGGGCAAAACAGAATACCTCCGGCGACAGGGAATCTTGCCACCGGGAAAAATCACAGCAAATCAAGGAGTAAATCATGAGCTTTATGTTAGCACTACCCAAAATCAGCCTGCATGGCGCAGGCGCGATTGGCGATATGGTGAATCTGGTGGCGAACAAACAGTGGGGTAAAGCGCTGATCGTGACCGACGGGCAACTGGTGAAAATGGGGCTGCTGGATAGCCTGTTCGCCGCGCTCAAGGAACATAACATGGCTTACCATCTGTTTGATGAAGTATTCCCGAACCCCACCGAAGCGCTGGTGCAGAAAGGCTATGCCGCCTATCAAAATGCCGGCTGTAACTACGTGATTGCCTTTGGCGGCGGCAGCCCAATTGATACCGCGAAAGCCGTAAAAATCCTCACTGCCAACCCGGGTCCTTCCACGGCGTATTCCGGCGTTGGGAAAGTAAAAAACCCCGGCGTACCGCTGGTCGCCATCAATACCACCGCCGGTACGGCGGCAGAGATGACCAGCAATGCGGTGATTATCGATTCCGCCCGTCAGGTCAAAGAAGTGATCATCGATCCTAACATCATTCCGGATATCGCCGTCGATGATGCCAGCGTGATGCTGGACATTCCCGCCTCTGTGACCGCAGCCACCGGGATGGACGCCCTGACCCACGCCGTTGAAGCCTATGTTTCCGTTGGCGCGCACCCGTTAACCGATGCCAATGCACTGGAAGCGATTCGTCTCATCAATCTGTGGCTGCCGAAAGCGGTAGATAACGGTCATGACCTCGAAGCGCGTGAGCAAATGGCGTTTGGTCAGTATCTTGCGGGCATGGCGTTTAACAGTGCCGGTCTCGGTCTGGTGCATGCGCTGGCTCACCAACCCGGCGCAACGCACAACCTGCCGCACGGCGTTTGCAACGCTATCCTGCTGCCGATCATCGAAAACTTTAACCGACCGAATGCCGTAACGCGTTTCGCCCGCGTCGCGCAGGCAATGGGGGTAGACACCAAAGGAATGAGCGATGAAACCGCCAGCATGGAAGCCATTAACGCCATTCGCGCACTGAGTACGCGTGTGGGGATCCCTTCCGGTTTCAGCAAACTGGGCGTCACAAAAGAAGATATCGAAGGCTGGCTGGATAAAGCGCTGGCAGACCCGTGCGCACCGTGTAACCCGCGCACCGCCAGCCGTGACGAAGTCCGTGAACTGTACCTGGAGGCATTATGATCCGTAAAGCCTTTGTGATGCAGGTGAACCCCGATGCACACGAAGAGTATCAACGTCGTCATAATCCCATCTGGCCGGAACTGGAAGCCGCGCTGAAAGCGGGAGGCGCGCATCATTACGCGATTTTCCTCGATAACGCGCGCAACCTGCTGTTTGCCACCGTGGAGATTGAATCCGAAGAACGCTGGAACGCCGTTGCTGATACCGAGGTGTGCCAGCGCTGGTGGAAACATATGCGTGATGTGATGCCCGCAAACCCGGATAACAGCCCGGTTAGCGCGGAGCTTAAAGAGGTGTTTTATCTGGCCTGATGGCGTATTACTTTCCCCTCTCTTCACCGGAGAGGGGAAATTCGCTCACCGAGATATTCCCATCATCATCAATGATTTCTGCGCGAACCCGCAGAGGCAACGCGCGATTTCTTGCGGCCTCAGCCGCTACGGAATAGCGTTTTTCGCCGTAGGGCGCCACCATCATGTCCGGCATCGGTTCCACGCTGTAAGCGTGACCCGCGACAAGCAAGGTGATCGTCGCGAACGAAACATGCCACGGCGATCGGTTCTGGCAGATGATCTCCCACTTTCCATTGAGGTCTTCCAATCTGAAGTGGACTCTCTCAGACAGGTTTTCAGGTGCGCCCAGCGTTTTCGGACGCCAGAAAATTTTCATTTGCGTATTCATGGTCAGTACCACGCTCTGCGCCTGTAAAGAACGCGCTGGTGAGCCTGGCGGGATCTCATAAACATTGAGCCAGAACACAGACTCGCGATCCTTTGGCAGCGGCGACTGGTTGTAGATCAGACGGATCCCTTGCATTCTTTGCGGAGCGAGGGAAAAGAGCGGCGGAACGGAGACAAACGGCGCGTTAACACTGCCGGGCGCAGGGTTAGCATCGCCGTTGTCCACCCATGTCTGCACCATCACCGGCCAGTCGTTGGTATTTACCAACATCAGACTCTGTTGCGCCTGACCTTCGGTAAAAATCACCCGCGAAGAAGACGCCGTTACGCCAGCGTGAACAGAAAACACCGTTGCCGCAACCAGCGCGCCAGCCCCCGCGAGCAAGCGCATCATTGTACTTTCACCAGGATTTGCGCACTGGCGTAGACCTGACCCGCGCGGACGGTTTGATTACCAATGCGGGAAAGATATGCATTGAAATTAATCGCATATTCGCTGATCCCTAATGTCCCTCCGTTATTGACGACCCGGGCGCCATCCCGCGCGTCGTACCACCCGCCCGCCTCACCGGCAGCACAATAGGAGGGGGCGGCATTACAGCGTTGCCAGCCAATAAAGTTACGTATCATGCCGTCATTAGCATTGGCAATCTGGATACCAACGCCACTCGCCATACCGGATACCCCAAGGTCGGTGGGAAGCAAATAGCTGACACCGCCAGAGCTGTTAACAAGGTTCAGTCGCAATGCAGCCTGGTAATTTTCATAGGGTACCTGCATGCCCAGCGCCGTCAGGCCGCTAACCGTCCCGGTTCCCGTCAGCCCTTCGCACAGGATATTCACGGTAAACATGCCTTGCGACTTTCCGCCATTGTTTAGCGCATCGACCGTGATCGGGGGAAATGTGACCACCGGCGTGACACTTTTGGCAGTGCAGGTCCGTTTTGATACCAGTTCCGCCATCGGCGCGACACCGCCCATATTGATCCCCATCCAGTTGTCCAGCCCCCATCCGACATAACTGGTGGAGGAGTCTCCTGTATCGCAATACGCCGCCGGGCTGCCTGGCGAGCAAAAGGAAACATATCCATTCGGTTGCGTACAGGTGTAGGTGCCGGAAGTCAGTTGTTCGGCCTTACCGCACCAGTCAAAGGGGGACTGCCCACGGGGAGTCGTTAAGCTCACCCGGATCAGATCTGCGCGGATAGGGCTAAAATCTTTAACCCGGATATGAATTTTCAGGCCATCCGGCGATATGGCATAGTTTTGCAACGGAATGCGCTGATAGTTACGCGTAAACACACGACCGGAATTTACATGGGTCAGACGTATGCCAACATTGCGGAAAAGCGTTGCGTAGTAGTTTGGGTAGCCATCGAACGACCCAACCTCAAAATGCCCTCCGTTACGGTCGTTGCCATTGGTCGCGATGATTTCATAGATATTATTCACATCCGCACGATCGCAGACCCACAGAATACTGTCCGGACCTTTTTTAAAACGCGGGTTGTCGGAAAAACGCACCACATTTGAAGCCAGAAGCGAACCGACAGGCTGAACTTTGTTATTGGTTATATTAATGGTGCCAAGCGCAAGACTTACGCCATACCCGCTGGCGACGGTACGGACAAAGTCAGGCCCTTTAACGCACCTTGCATTGAGGGATAAACAGGTAAACAAAGAAAGAATCAGCAAGCATATCCGTATAAATGTCATCGGAAACTCCATGAATTAACGGCAAGGTAATCTCATCAGAGCCAGCGGCTCTGGCAAGGTCGGGGCGCGCCACGCAATACGGCAGGTCTCTTCCGGGCTACGCCCCCACTGCACCCGCAACTCACCCTTTTCTTCGTGTGAGCGCAGATAGATCTGATTCGCCTGCCCCACCATTCCGGTGCTGTTGTTGTATTCGTCATACACGCTTGTTCCCATCGGTATGATGGTATTGTCCGGGCGCAGAGCGGTGATCAACATGGCTTGCCCTTGCAGCGTGTTGAAACGTAACCGCACTGTCGCGCCAGCATAAGGCGCGACCTGCATTTTCATGGTTTGTAACTCGACGCTATCAGCCATATTGCGAGGATCCAGGGCAATTTGGTTGATTTGATAAGCGCCCAACGACGGGGCAATCGCATAACCAAATGCATCAACGTAAGCCCTCTGCCCACCAATGACCTCTGCACCACTGGCACCAGGGGCATCGATTAAAGCAAAGCTATCCCCCACCCACTGACCCAGCGTCACGCCGCTTTTATGGGCGACAATGGACCCAAGCAACGAACCCGAAGCCTGCCAGTAATTACGTGTTGTCGACCAGGATGTTGCGGCATTGACGTACGGGAAACTGCGCTGGAGGCTGGCTCCCCACCCTGCTTGTTCCATTTTCTTGTCGGCGGAAAAATTGAGGCTATAGCTCAGGGGATCATCGTGCTCGCCATATATGCCGCTCAGCGTTGATTGATAACCGCCGTCGCTGCCATCACTGCCGGACGAACGACTTGCGCTGGTTGATAGCACGGGTGAAGAACGACGCTGACCAAGTGGAGTGGATAGAGAGAGAGACCACATCGTTTGCATACGGCGGCGTAACGAGAATGCGTCTGCGTTATTGCCGATTCCAGGCGTAATGTTATAGGTTCTGGCTGCGCTAACACTTAGTGAAATCCCATAATCAAACAGCTTATTCCAGCTTAGCTGGTACTGCTTATCCCTTTGTTTTCCATCACTATAGTCCTGCCATGATGCAGACACATTCATATTGCCAAACGAAGCAAATGGCTGAGCGGCGGAAAACTCAATACGGCTGCGCTGTTTCCAGGTTGATGACTGCCACTGTTGCCTCTGACCGTGCGCATAACGCGATCCCAGGGTGTCGTAGAGTTCAGAATAACCCTGAGCTGCATACCGGGATGCGGCCAGGGTAAATAATGTTCCGGTTTGCGGCAGTGCTTTGCTGTAGTTCAGCCGTAACATCCAGCCTGCGCGGTTGCCATCATCCTGCTGCGCCAGAGAATAAAAACTGTTTACCCCTAATGCCCCGATTGCCGAGCTATACACGCCACCGAGAGACCAGGCCATATATCCCGTCGCCAATTGGTTACCGGCATTGAGCGTAAGTGCGTTAGTTAATCCCTGTCGCCAGACCACTTCGCTGAAGGTATTCCCTGCATCAATGTTCTGTACCTTTCCCACGGTAAATGACCAGCGCGATAAACCGGGCCTGATCGACTCCGCCAGTGAAGAGTAAGGCATGCTGTAGGTACTCTTACTGCCATCCGCTTCAGTGACCACAACGGTTAAATCCCCTGCGTAATGGGTTGGATAGAGATCGTCAATGGTAAAAGGCCCAGGGGCTACAGTGGTTTCATAGAGCGTGGTCTGGTCTTGCAATATGGTGACTTTTGCATTCGTCTTTGCGATACCCCGCACTACAGGCGCATAACCACGAAGCGAGTCTGGTAGCATTCGCGTATCCGATGACAGCTGCACTCCCCGAAAACCAATGCCGGAAAAGAGCTGGCCATCGGTATAACCTTCTCCTAAAGTCAGTTCGCTGCGTAAGGGATAGATAGCACGCTGTACATAACGGCGGCTGGTGTTCCAGCTACTGCCGTCAGTGGTGCTGTAGTTTACGTTGGATTGCTGACGATAACGCCACAATCCCAGGTTGAACCCACCATGAAGATTTAGCCAGGATGAATCCATTGTACGAGTGTTATAGCGGCGCGATGTTACGTGGTACTGGTTAGCCATATAATTGATAAACAACATACTCTCCCCGGCGTCGAGGCTTTCCTCACTCACGCTGCCGCGAGGTGTCGTTTTTAACAATGCTTGTGGTGCAAACACATCCATACGCAGTTGCGCCTGATCGAACTTAACCGTTGTACCCTGCATCACGTTATCATCAGGCCAGTAGCAAGAGGTTCCCGATTCCTTTGGCAATGACTTCAGACGCAGCATGGAGACTAATTTATGAGAAAAGCAGGGCTCAACGTTTCCCCCGCGTGGTGAAAACTGAATCTCTGTACGGGTAATAAACGTGCCATTAAGATAAATATCCAGAGAATGACTTCCTGGCGCTATCAACGTATCCTCGTTCAGTTTCTGTAGATCATCGCTGGATAATCCACTGTTTCTTAATAGAGAGGCATCAAAGTAAAAAGCATTATCTTTTGCTGTCGCGGTTAGCGATTGCATTACTATAAGAAGGAATAAAGCACAAAAATATAAACGGTACTGATACATTTAAATCATCCGAACTGAACAGTACTTTCATTGTCGAATCGAAACCTTAATGAGGAAGCGAATAAACCTTACTGAACACTCCGCCATAATCATTTATTGCATTAATCGTTAAATAACTACCGCTATGATCAGGCAATATCCATCGGACAGACGCATAAGGTGCGATCATTTCGGCATTTTCAATTTTCTTTTGTTTCTTACCATCATCAACGAAAGCATCAAGTACAGAAATATAATATGCGGTAGTATTTTTTACATCTATCAACTGACCCTGTTTACTGATCTTAATTGCATCGAGTGTTTTATTTGCATCCTGAGAGAGCCCCTGTGGTCGGTAAAATATTTTCAGTCTGCTTTTTACCAACAGTGTTAAATGATTTTCATCGTTAACGGCATCATTTTTTGCCGGGTACTGCAAAAAATTTAGCCAAAAAAGCGACTCCCGGTCCTGCGGCAAAGCTTTCCCGGTAAATTTCAATCGCATAACGTGCGTATGATTACCGTTAATACGAAAAATAGGCGGCATCACAATAAAAGGAGCATCAGCTGTTTCAGGTGTCGACTCAGGATTATTAATATCCGTCCACGCGACAACCAGGACCGGCGCTTCACCGGTATTATTAAATGTCAGGGATTTCTCTTTCGCATCCGCAGGATAGATAACCCGGGTGCCGAGCATTGTCACACTGGCGTAAACATTGCTGCACACCAACGAAAGGACGCATAACGTAAACCGCACTCTGACTAACCAATCTCTAAACATGCTGATGTAAACCAGAAAATGGCGCTGCCGAAGCAGCACCGCCTGAAAGTGATTACAGATACGTCACTGCAAACTGCGCCTGGCCTTCTACGGTACCAGCCGTTGCCACGCCAGTCGCATAGTAACGTGCAACCAGATCAAAATTGGCGGATGTTGCACCACCACTTATATTCTGCATTGCCGTCTGCGCCTTATTACCGGTAAAACTTAATGTTGTTGCACCCTCTAACAACTGAATTGCGACATTTGTCGCAGGTGAACGAGTCGCAATGTTTTTTAAATCACGACCATCAACCTCATTCGCAACAAAAACAATACCCGCGGTGGTGCCCTGGGAATTACAGCTATCCAACGTAACAGTAAAAGGCGTATCGCCTGCGGTTGAGCCTGAACTGGCCAACTGACTTTTACTTACCGTAGGTAAAAGAACGATGGGTGAAGCAGCACTATTATTAATTTTAATAGTACAGGTTTGCTCACTCACTTCCCCCATAAAATAAACAATATTATTGGCCTGAGAAACTAACGGTGCACTCATTAAACCAAAAGCAAATAATACCGAAAAAGAATGACTCATCCTGAGCATGCTATGCCTCCATTATAATGTGTTGTAGAATAAAACCATAAAACTTGCATCACGCAACGAATTCTAAAATTGGATGCAAAGCATACAGTCGAGAATAATTGATGTAAAGCAATTTTGCTTATTTAAAGTTCTGGTAATACCACCTCAAAAAAAATAAATATTTTTTAAGTTAAATATTCAAAATTAAATTCACCACATCAATATTAATAATAAAAGGCGATACACAATTAAGTAACGCCAATGCGTTGTCGCCTTATATAGAATATTAATTCTGTTCCGCCACCAAAATGGCCTGGGTATCCGGTTCAAGCGCCTTAAAGATATGCTCCTGATCCGCCGGGTAACAAATATAATCGCCTTCATTCAGTTCTTCCGGCGTTTCTGTCAACCCAACCAGCGCCCGACCTTGTGTCACAATAATATGTTCTACTGAACCGACCGGATGGGGATGTGAAATACGATCTGCGCCAGGTTGCGTCTGTAACAGATAAATGTCGCGCCGCGCACCAGGCGGGCATGTTGCAAGTAAAATCGCCTGATAATTGGCCTGTTCAGCCACCACTTTTGCGCCTTCACCGCGGCGAATGACCTGTGTTTTAGCACCTTGTGGCTCCAGCAGGCGCGCGAACGGAATATCCAACGCCACACACAGCGACCAGAGCGTTTCCAGGCTCGGGTTACCGTTGCCAGCTTCCAGTTGAGACAGTGTGGATTTTGCAATACCAGCGCGACGGGCAATTTCCGCCAGTGAAAGCCCGGTTCGCAGGCGTTCACGCACCAGACTTTTAGCAATAACGCTGATTGGCTGTGTCATACACAACTCCATCGTTCATTAAAAAGAACGAATCGTTCATCTTGAAAAACGATCCGGGTATGTTCATTATAATGAGTAATCGTTCGATATGGTTATCATCTATGTTCAAAAAACACATTTCACATCTCAGCGGCGATACCATTAAGGCCATCATTCTCGTCTGCCTGGCGGTCGGCGTGGTCGCCGTCTCTTACGGTTCACTGGCCATGGCTTATGGTTTTCCGCTCTGGGTTCCCCTTGCGCTTTCGATGTCAGTGCTGGCGGGCGCTTCCGAATTTATGTTTATTGGCATTGTCGCCAGCGGCGGTAATCCACTGGCGGCCGCTGTGGCCGGTCTGCTCGTCAACGCCCGCCATATACCTTTCGGGGTGACGGTGCGTGAACTGGTAGGTAAAGGCACGGCGGGTTTTCTCGGTTGCCACATTATGAATGACGAAAGTGTGGTGTTCGGCTTGTCGCAAAAAACGCCGGAACAGCGTAAAGCGGCCTACTGGCTTTGTGGACTGGGCGTTGCCTTGCTGTGGCCCGGAGGCGTGCTGGTCGGCGCTGCCGTCGGCAAGCTGCTCCCCGCACCCGAAACCATCGGCCTCGACGCCGTCTTTCCGGCTATTTTGCTGGCGCTGGTACTGCCGGCGCTGAAAAAGAGAACCACACTTATTCGCGCTACCAGCGGTGCGGTGGCGTCACTGGCTGCGGTCCCCTTTACGCCAGTAGGATTACCGGTTCTGCTCTCATTACTGGGTTTACTGACGAGGAAAAAATAATGGCCAGTGTTTCGCTGATCATCGGCGGTATCGTTATCCTGTCAGTGGGAACCTACCTGATGCGTCTGGGGGGGACAAAGCTCGGAAACAGGCTGGCGCTCTCCGAACGTTCGCAAGCGCTGCTCTCCGATGCAGCCACCACACTGCTGTTCGCCGTAGCGCTGGCAGCGACGTTATATGAAGGTGAACATTTCGCCGGGATGGCCCGTCTGCTGGGGGTATTATTTGCGGTATTTCTTGCCTGGCGGAAGATGCCGTTGATTGTGGTGATCGTTTCTGCCGCAGTGGTAACCGCATTACTGCGCCTTGCAGGCATCCATTAAGGCAAAAAAAAAGCGCCCGCAGGCGCTCTTTCGACAGTAATGCAGGACTTATTTGGTCAGTTCGGCAGTCATGTGTACCTGGTTGCCGTTATACGCTTCGGTGATCTGGTAAGAAGATGCGCCCGCCTGCTGAGCCTGAGCAGCGATTTTCGCTTCTGCGCCAGACAGAGTGGTATCCGTTGCGGAGACAGTCTGTGCAGCGAAAGAACCGAAAGACGTAGCCAGAGCGATAACTGCGACAAAAGTTTTGATGCTTTTCATGATATAAACCCTTACGTTAGTTTGTTTGAGTGAGGCACCGTGCCTCGATGAAATAAATACTAGACCTGTTCTCACTCAACAAAAAGCGGAAGGATTTGCTGTCATCTTTCAAAATTTTTGACTGTTTTATAAACCCATCAGTCGCTGCGGATGAGTGTAGACCGTCGCCCTGCCTGGCTTGCAAAAACCCACCAGCGTTAGATTGCAGCGTTGCGCCACTTCCACTGCCAGCGTGGTCGCCGCAGACACCGCAAACAGGATCTCAACGCCGCACATGGCGGACTTTTGCACCATTTCATAACTGGCACGGCTTGAAACCAGCACCGCACCTGACGACCAGCGCTCACCCTCACGGGCGCGGTGGCCCAGCAGCTTATCCAGCGCCACATGACGCCCGACATCTTCATGCCCGCCCATTAACTCACCGGACGGTAGCATCCACGCGGCCGCATGGGTGCAGCCTGTTAGCTGGCCAACGGGCTGAAAGTCGGTTAAATGCGCCAGTCCGGCGTCAAGAGCGGCTAAATCGAAGGTCTGAGTGAACGGAAGGGGAGCAATGGGCTTACCGATATCATTAAGCTGCTCAACGCCGCAGACGCCGCAACCGGTCCGCCCGGCCAGCGCGCGACGACGCTCTTTCAGCCCCATAAAACGGCGGCTGGAGAGTTCTATCTGCACTTCGAGTCCATTACAGGAAGGGACCACATCCATGCCGTAGATTTCCGTGTGGTTTTCAATAATCCCTTCGGATAAGGAGAAACCCAGGGCAAAGCACTCGAGGTCTTTTGGCGATGCCATCATCACCACGTGAGAAATCCCGTTGTAAACCAGCGCAACGGGAACCTCTTCCGCCAGCATATCGGGCGTTGCATGTTGCAAGTCATCACGTTTCCACAGAGACACCTGACGTGCGCCTGTGACTGATGTTGCATTTTTGTGCTTTTCTTCGCGCAATTCGTTCACTTTGTATTAACCGCCACCGAACAAGCGTACCAACATTGTGGTATCCTCAACTGCATATCCCTCGTAAAAAGAGGGAATAACAGCAATTCTGAACCTTTGCGCCTTCTACCGCAAAGTAAAAACGATAAGAGTAATGTCGAAACCAGGAGCAAACCATGCAGGTCAGCAGAAGGCAGTTCTTTAAGATCTGTGCTGGCGGTATGGCAGGAACGACGGCAGCGGCGCTGGGCTTTGCCCCAGGCGTTGCACTGGCGGAAACGCGGCAATATAAACTGCTGCGCACCCGTGAAACCCGTAATACCTGCACATACTGTTCCGTTGGCTGTGGGCTGTTGATGTACAGCCTCGGCGACGGTGCAAAAAACGCCAAATCATCCATCTTCCATATCGAGGGCGACCCCGATCATCCGGTTAACCGTGGCGCGCTCTGCCCGAAAGGTGCAGGTCTGGTGGATTTCATCCACTCGGAAAGCCGCCTGAAATATCCCGAATACCGTGCGCCAGGCTCAGATAAATGGCAGCGGATTACCTGGGATGATGCTTTTGATCGCATCGCCAAATTGATTAAGGCCGATCGCGACGCCAACTACATCGCGAAAAATGCCGAAGGCACCACCGTTAACCGCTGGCTGAGCACCGGGATGCTGTGTGCATCCGCTTCCAGTAATGAAACCGGTTATTTAACGCAAAAATTTACCCGCGCACTCGGCATGTTAGCCGTCGACAACCAGGCGCGTGTCTGACACGGACCTACGGTAGCAAGTCTTGCTCCTACATTTGGTCGCGGTGCGATGACCAACCACTGGGTCGACATGAAAAACGCCAACCTTATCATTGTGATGGGTGGGAACGCGGCTGAAGCGCATCCGGTGGGATTCCGCTGGGCGATGGAAGCCAAGATCCATAATGGCGCGAAGCTGATTGTTATCGATCCGCGCTTTACGCGTACCGCTTCTGTAGCGGATTTTTATACACCGATTCGTTCCGGTACTGACATTGCCTTCCTGTCAGGCGTGTTGCTGTACCTGATGACCAACGAAAAATACAACCGCGAATACACCGAGGCCTACACCAACGCCAGCCTGATCGTGCGTGAAGATTTTGGCTTCGAGGATGGCCTGTTCACCGGCTACGACGCGGATAAACGCAAATACGACAAAACCAGCTGGAACTACGAGCTGGATGAGAAAGGCTTCGCCAAACGCGATACCACCCTCACCCATCCGCGCTGCGTGTGGAATCTGCTGAAACAGCACGTTTCCCGCTACACGCCGGAGGTGGTTGAAAACATCTGCGGGACGCCAAAAGCGGACTTCCTGAAGGTGTGCGAATACATCGCCGAAACCAGCGTGCACGATAAAACCGCCTCGTTCCTGTATGCATTGGGCTGGACACAGCACTCCATTGGCGCGCAAAACATCCGCACCATGGCGATGATCCAGCTACTGCTGGGCAACATGGGAATGGCGGGCGGCGGCGTCAACGCCTTGCGCGGCCACTCCAATATTCAGGGGCTGACGGATCTTGGTCTGCTGTCGCAAAGCCTGCCCGGCTATATGACGCTACCCAACGAAAAACAGACCACCCTCCAGACTTACCTTGCCGCCAACACGCCAAAACCGTTGCTGGAAGGCCAGGTGAACTACTGGGGTAACTACCCGAAATTCTTCGTGTCGATGATGAAAGCCTTCTTTGGCGACAAAGCGACTGCGGAGAATAGCTGGGGCTTTGACTGGTTACCGAAGTGGGACAAAGGCTACGACGTTCTGCAGTACTTCGACATGATGTACAAAGGCCAGGTTAACGGCTATCTCTGTCAGGGCTTTAACCCGGTAGCGTCGTTCCCGAACAAGAACAAGGTCGTGGCGGCACTGTCGAAACTGAAATTCCTTGTCACTATCGATCCGCTGAATACCGAAACCTCAACGTTCTGGCAAAACCACGGCGAGTCGAACGATGTCGATCCGTCGAAAATCCAGACCGAAGTGTTCCGCTTGCCATCCACCTGCTTTGCCGAAGAAAACGGTTCTATCGTCAACTCCGGACGCTGGTTGCAATGGCACTGGAAAGGCGCAGATGGCCCGGGCGAATCTGTAACCGACGGCGAGATCCTCGCCGGCATCTTCACGCGCTTGCGCAAGATGTATGCCGAAGAGGGCGGCGCGTGCCCGGAACAGGTGCTGAGTATGACCTGGAACTACTCCACTCCACATGAACCGGCTTCGGAAGAAGTGGCGATGGAGAGCAACGGCAAAGCACTGGCGGACATCACCGATCCGGCAACCGGCGCAGTGATTGTGAAAAAAGGCCAGCAGCTTAGCTCCTTCGCGCAGTTGCGTGATGACGGCACCACCTCCAGTGGCTGTTGGATCTTCGCCGGTAGCTGGACGCCGGACGGCAATCAGATGGCGCGTCGCGATAACGCGGACCCGTCCGGGCTTGGCAATACGCTGGGCTGGGCATGGGCGTGGCCGCTTAACCGCCGCATTCTGTATAACCGTGCTTCCGCGGACCCGCAGGGTAAACCCTGGGATCCGAAACGTCAGTTGCTGAAGTGGGACGGCGCGAAATGGGGCGGCGTGGATATTCCGGACTACAGCACCGCCGCACCGGGCAGTGACGTCGGACCGTTTATCATGCAGCCGGAAGGGATGGGCCGCCTGTTTGCTATCGATAAGATGGCGGAAGGGCCATTCCCGGAACACTACGAACCGTTTGAAACGCCGCTGGGCACGAACCCGCTGCACCCGAACGTGGTGTCTAACCCGGCTGCCCGCGTCTTCAAAGACGACATGGCGGCGATGGGTAAAGCCGATAAGTTCCCGTACGTTGGCACCACTTATCGTCTGACCGAGCATTTCCACTACTGGACCAAGCACGCGCTGCTGAACGCTATCGCGCAGCCGGAGCAGTTTGTGGAAATCGGCGAAAAACTGGCAGGCAAACTGGGCATCGTGCAGGGCGATACCGTGAAAGTCTCCTCCAACCGCGGCTATATCAAAGCCAAGGCGGTGGTGACCAAACGTATCCGCACGCTGAAAGTGAACGGACAGGATGTCGATACCATCGGTATTCCAATCCACTGGGGTTATGAGGGTGTGGCGAAGAAAGGCTTTATCGCCAACACGTTGACACCATTTGTTGGTGATGCGAACACCCAAACGCCTGAATTTAAGGCGTTCCTGGTGAATGTGGAAAAGGTGTAACGGAGACGACTTATGGCTTATCAATCGCAAGACATCATCCGTCGTTCCGCGACTAACGGTTTCACCCCCGCGCCACAGGCGCGGGATCACCAGCAGGAGGTGGCGAAGCTTATCGACGTCACCACCTGTATCGGCTGTAAAGCCTGCCAGGTGGCCTGTTCTGAGTGGAACGACATTCGTGATGAAGTGGGGCATAACGTCGGGGTGTATGACAACCCGGCGGATCTGACCGCTAAATCCTGGACCGTGATGCGCTTCTCGGAAGTGGAGCAGAACGACAAACTGGAATGGTTGATCCGCAAAGATGGCTGCATGCACTGCGCCGATCCTGGCTGCCTGAAGGCATGTCCGTCGGAAGGGGCTATCATTCAGTATGCCAACGGTATCGTCGACTTCCAGTCTGAGCAGTGCATTGGCTGCGGTTACTGCATCGCCGGTTGCCCGTTCGATGTACCGCGTTTAAACCCGGAAGACAATCGCGTCTACAAATGTACGCTGTGCGTTGACCGTGTCACCGTAGGCCAGGAGCCAGCGTGTGTGAAAACCTGCCCAACCGGCGCTATCCACTTTGGCTCCAAAGAGGATATGAAAACACTGGCGGGCGAACGCGTAGCGGAACTGAAAACCCGTGGTTACGATAACGCAGGTTTGTACGATCCGGCTGGTGTGGGGGGGACACACGTTATGTACGTGTTGCATCATGCCGACAAACCGAATCTGTACCACGGCTTGCCGGAGAACCCGCAAATCAGCGCTACGGTTAAATTCTGGAAAGGGATCTGGAAACCTCTTGCGGCGGTCGGCTTTGCGGCGACCTTCGCAGCCAGCATCTTCCACTATGTCGGTGTCGGTCCGAACCGTGCAGACGAGGAAGATGACAACCTGCATGAAGAGAAAGACGAGGTGCGCAAATGAAAAAACGTGACACCATCGTGCGCTACACGGCGCCTGAGCGCATCAACCATTGGGTCACCGCCTTCTGTTTCGTGCTGGCGGCGGTGAGCGGACTGGGATTTTTCTTCCCCTCCTTCAACTGGTTGATGGGCATTCTCGGTACGCCGCAGCTGGCGCGCATTCTCCATCCGTTCGTCGGTGTGGTGATGTTCGCATCGTTTATAATCATGTTTTTCCGCTACTGGCACCATAACCTCATCAATAGGGATGATATCTTTTGGGCGAAGAATATTCGTAAGATTGTCGTCAATGAGGAAGTGGGTGACACCGGGCGCTATAATTTCGGCCAGAAGTGTGTGTTCTGGGCGGCAATTATTTTCCTGGTGTTGCTGCTGGTAAGCGGCGTGGTTATCTGGCGCCCTTACTTCGCGCCAGCGTTCCCGATTCCGGTGATACGAATTGCCCTGATGGTGCATTCATTTGCCGCAGTCGCGCTAATTGTGGTTATTATGGTGCATATTTACGCCGCATTGTGGGTAAAAGGCACCATAACCGCAATGGTGGAAGGCTGGGTTACCAGCTCATGGGCGAAGAAACATCACCCGCGCTGGTACCGGGAAGTTCGCAAGACAACGGAAAAATCAACTGAATGAGTATTCGCATAATCCCGCAAGATGCGCTGGAGAAGAGCGATAAACGCACGGCGGAAGTGATTCCGCCGTTATTATTCCCCAGACTGAAAAATCTCTATAACCGCCGCGCAGAGCGTCTGCGTGAGTTGGCCGAGAGTAACCCGCTGGGTGATTACCTGCGCTTTGCCGCGCTGATCGCCCATGCTCAGGAAGTGGTGCTGTACGACCATCCTTTGCAGATGGACCTGACGGCGCGCATCAAAGAAGCCGCCGAACAGGGTAAGCCGCCGCTGGACATTCACGTGCTGCCGCGCGACGCGCACTGGCACAAGCTGCTGCATTCACTGATTGCAGAGCTCAAACCCGAAATGAGCGGCCCTGCGCTGGCCGTGATCGAGAATCTGGAAAAAGCCTCGGCGCAAGAACTGGAAGCGATGGCCAGCGCACTGTTTGCCGCCGATTTCGCCTCAGTGAGCAGCGATAAAGCGCCCTTTATCTGGGCGGCGCTGTCGCTCTACTGGTCGCAAATGGCTACGCTGATCCCGGGTAAAGCCCGTGCTGAATATGGCGAACAGCGCCAGTTCTGCCCGGTGTGCGGTTCGATTCCAGTCTCCAGCGTTGTGCACATTGGCACGACTCAGGGCCTGCGTTACCTGCACTGCAACCTGTGTGAGACCGAATGGCATGTGGTGCGCGTAAAATGCAGCAACTGCGAGCAGACTCGCGACTTACACTACTGGTCGCTGGATAACGAGCAGGCAGCAATCAAAGCCGAAAGCTGTGGCGACTGCGGCACCTACCTGAAAATTCTCTATCAGGAAAAAGATCCAAACGTAGAGCCGGTCGCAGATGACCTGGCCTCGCTGGTGCTCGACGCACGCATGGAGCAGGAAGGCTTTGCCCGCAGCTCCATCAACCCGTTCTTATTCCCTGGCGAAGGGGAATAAAACTGCATAACCCTTGCCTCATCCGGGCAAGGGTTGCCTGCTCTTCACCCTCCTCCTCTGTTTCGCTTCCCGTTGCCGTTGGCACTGATTGTTAAACATCGTCCATTCCCATTTCGCTAAAACCAGGCTATAAAACTGGATATTTATACAGATATAAGGTTATCGGAATGGCACTGGAAAAGGGGATCGCCGGTTTGGTGAGCGACTTTATCGCCGCCGGTCGCCCGTCAGCGCGGGCAAAGAGTATTGATGAACGACGCGCAGGCTATATCGCCAGCACGGTACTTGCGGGAGAGACGGAAACCCGCGTGCAGGTCGCAGATACGACTCTGGATGGCATAACGCTGCGCATCTTTTCTCCGCTGGATGCCAGCGAAGCGCTACCGGCACTGATTTACTACCACGGCGGCTGTTTTATTAGCGGCGGTTTCGCCACCCACGATAATCAGCTTCGCCAGGTGGCTTACTACAGCGGCTGTCGGGTCATTGCCGTTCAGTATCGCCTCGCCCCGGAACATCCCTGGCCTGCAGCACACGACGACGCACAAAAAGGCGCTAACGTTGTGTGGAAGAATGCCGAAGCACTGAATATTAACCGGGAAAAAATCACCCTTGCGGGTGACAGCGCAGGCGGGCATCTGGCGCTGGTTACGGCCTTGCGGTTAAAGGCGGCGGGCAACTGGCAGCCCGCACAGTTAATCCTTATCTATCCGATGCTGGACGCGACCGCCTACTTCGATAGCTATGCCTTTAATGGCATTGATTACGTGATAACCCGCGATGCCTTACTCTCAGGTTATGACATGTATCTTGGCGATGCCGACCGCTTGCAAGCGGATGTCAGCCCTTTGTGGCGAGATGATTTTAATGGCCTGCCGCCGGTACATATCATCACTGGCGAATTTGATCCGTTGTGTGATGAAGGCGAGGCGCTTTATAAACATATGACGGAACAGGGTGTCACCTGCACCGGGTCACGCTATCAGGGGGTGATTCACGGTTTCTTCCAACTGGCGGGCATCAGCCAGGCAGCAAAAGATGTCATCAGAGACGTTGCCGCCCGCGTCGCCCGGGCATAACTACACAACACAAGGAAAGCAGATGTCTGTCGTCATTCCGGTAGAAAAACAGTTCGCCGCTTACAATGCGCACGATATTGACGCATTTGCCGCATGCTTTAGTGAAGATTTTACCGCCTGGCGCATGCCAGCAGACGAACCCACTTTGCAAGGCCGTGAAGCGCTGCGCAACTTTTACGCGCAGCATCGGTTTAACAATCCGGCCTTACGGGCTGAGCTACTGTCACGCACCGTGATGGGCAATAAGGTGTTCGATCACGAAAAAATCTACGGCATGGGCGATGCTGTGATTGAAAATATGGCGGTCTATGAAGTGCAGGATGGATACATTAAAACTGCGTGGTTTTTCTTTGCCGGGTAATGCGGCAAAAAGGCAATGCGCCTGTGTTAACAGGCGCAATAGGCGCTTACTCTTCTTCGTTGCCGCCTTCAATATACGAGCCGAAAGGTTTGGCAGGCAGCACAATGTAAATGCCTTCGAAAATCGCCCCGGGTTTGTCGTCGCCAAACAGTTCGACCTGAAGCTGCACCCGCGCTTTACGGCCACGCGCCAGTCTGTCGAGATCGCCGCTTAACGAACCAAGATCGGCAATCGCACTGGGTTTGCCGGTTATCGGTGTACTGTAACGAATGTGCGCATCGGCAAGAATAATGGTGCCGCCAAGGTGGCGTTCACGCAGCATCAACCAGATAAGCCCCCAGCCGGTGAGTGTCGCCAGAGAGAACAAACTGCCGGCAAACAGTGTGTGGTGCGGGTTCTGATTACCGATTTCCGGCATGGTGGTGATAAATTTCTGCCCGGTGTACTGCTGTATACGCACCCCCATCTTTTCGCTCAGCGGGATATGCTCATACCAGGCTTGCTGTAACTGCCCGCACCAGTCGCCGCGATGCAGAATATCATCCAGGGTGGCGACGGGTTTGATCATCAGGAAATGGCGGACCGGCGTGGTTTGCGGTGCGGTGATTTCACCTTCATTCACAAACCCCAGCTTGGCGAAAAACGCCACCGCATCTTCACGGGCGCTACAGGTTACACGCTTCACCCCCTCCTGACGGGCAACCGACTCCAGCGTCATCGCCATCAGCGTGCCCAGCCCTTTATCCTGCACGGACGGGTGCACCGCCATAAAGCGAATCGAACCTTCGTTATCCGCATTGATATACAGCCGCCCTACCGCCACAAGATTGCCTTCTTCATCGACAACCATCTGGTGATGCGCCATTGCATCCCAGGCATCACGCTCAGAACCTTTCGGCTGGTGCAGCGGCTTGCGCAGCATTTCCCAGCGAAAGTGGTAATAAGTCTCTAACTCTTCTTCTGTTTGCGGTACGCGAAGGTGATACATAGCTGTATTCTCTCTTGTTTCCCGGGGCCACGCCACAAGCTGGCTCATACTTGCAACCAGAATGTTACGGGGCCGTCATTGACCAGTGAGACCTGCATGTCCGCAGCAAATCGTCCCGTTTGCGTTACCATCTGCTGGCTGCGGCAACGTTCAACAAAATAGTCGTAAAGCGCCTGCGCTTTTTCCGGTGCTGCGCCTCTGGAAAATCCCGGACGCATTCCGCGTTCCGTGTCCGCCGCCAGCGTGAATTGCGACACCACCAGCACGCTCCCACCGGCCTGCTGGACATTGAGATTCATCTTCCCTTCCGCGTCGCCAAAAATGCGATACCCCAGCACACGCTCGCACAGGCGGTTCGCTTTTTGTTCATCGTCTTCCTTTTCGACCCCTAACAACACCAAAAGTCCCGGGCCGATTTCACCCGTCACTTCACCCGCCACGCTTACGCTCGCACGGGAAACGCGTTGAATTAATGCAATCATGGTTGGTTTGCTTCTTCTTGTTGTGCTGCTTTTTTGAGTTTTCGGTATTCACCGAGAGTGACAGTTATTTCAGCGCCAAGCAAGACGATGCACCATGTCCAGTAGACCCAGAGGAACAAAATGGGGATGACAGCCAGCACGCCATAAATGAGCTGGTAAGAGGGAAACATGGCAATGTACAGGGCGAAGCATTTTTTCCCCAGTTCAAACAACACCGCCGCGACAAACGCCCCGACAATCGCATCACGATTTGGCACCCGGGTGGTCGGCACAATGCTGTACAGCAACCAAAAAGAGAGCCACGACAAAACCAGCGGGAAAATGCGCAACACATTATCAATTACGCTGTTTAATTCACTGGCCCAGCGCAGCGATAACAGATAAGAGCTGATCGCCAGGCTGGCCCCTGCCAGTAGCGGCCCAAGCGTCAGGATCATCCAGTACACCGCAAACGAATAAACATGCGGGCGCACACGCGTACTGCGCCAGATTGCGTTCAGCGCGCTGTCTATGGAGTACAT
This sequence comes from Kosakonia sp. N21, assembly GCF_050587465.1. NCBI lineage: Bacteria > Pseudomonadati > Pseudomonadota > Gammaproteobacteria > Enterobacterales > Enterobacteriaceae > Kosakonia > Kosakonia sp. N21. The sequence continues at coordinate 113,307 of NZ_JBOBHR010000012.1, forward strand.
CAGCAGTAGCGAAGTGATAACCAGCCCGCACGCCCCAACGGCGGTCATCTTGCTGGAGTTAGCCACAAACTGCTCAATGTAATTCTGAATCACATCCCCGGTGGTGGGAATGAAATTGGCAAAGATAAAGTGGCGCAGTTGAAGGCTGACGTCAGAAAACATCGGAAATGCGGCAAACAGCGCAAAGACCACGGCGATAAAAGGCACCAGCGAGAGCAAGGAGACATAGGCGAGATTCCCCGCCAGGGTCGTCATATGGTCTTCATCAATGCGCTGCCAGAGCAACTTCAGCCATGACCACAGCGGGCGTGTATGGTGCTTCGCCTTATGCCGGGCATTTCTCAACATAGCTGCTTCGCAAAATAGTCGGGGATCGTCGCTTTACTGGTGACAAGAATACTGGTTATCCCGAGCTGATTAGCACCGGCAATATTGTCGCTATTGTCATCAAAAAAGACGGCATCGTCGGCAGAAAAACCTTCAAGCGCCAACACCTGCTGGTAAATACGCGCTTCAGGTTTGCGCATTCCCATATCCTGGGAGAGGTAGATATGATCCGCCGCTGCGCGAATTTCCGGGTATTGTTCCGGCCAGTAGGTGGTGTGCAGGCGGTTAGTGTTGGACAGCACCACAACCCGGTGTCTCTGCGCGCGCAGTTTGTGCATGATGTCAATCACTTCCGGACGCAAAGCAACAAACACTGCCTGCCAGCCGGTAGAGAACTGCTCATAGCTCAAAGGAAGCGCCATCTCTTCACACATCGCTTTGGCGAAATGCTCATCGCTGATCTCCCCACGCTCATGCTGATGAAACGTCTCACCCATGTTAAAGCTCTGCTTTAACGTTGCCAGCGGTACGCGGCTGAAATCGCTCCAGGCGCCCAACACCCGGTTAAAGTCGATGTCGACAATCACATTACCTAAATCAAAGATATAGAGCATTTCTCTCTCCTTGCCAGCCGTTGAGAATTAACTGTAGCGGGAAAGGTTAACTTTGACTATGCGCATAATCGGACACTCAGCATATCTTCATCTTTACGTTTTTCGGCAGTACAAAGAAGGCACATTTGAGGTAGAAAAAAGGTACGCCCCTTCATATTCCTCAATCATCAGGCTCAGCGATCTTTCCGGCGTCCGGTAAAAACCCGGCAAGGTATCATTTATATCCGACTCATCTGCCGTATCGGCGAACGTCTTCACAATCCGGTCGTTGCTTAACACGCGCGAACGCAGTTGTTGGCTGTAATGGAAATAGATACTCCGATTAACCTCCGAAACCTGCTGACCAAAGAGCTTACCGGTCATCACGGCCATACCTTTACCCTCACTCATGCGAAAAGAGAGTGTTCCAACAAATCGGTTTTTGCCGACATGCCATTCAGCCGTTCCCACGCACTGCAAAGGCGGTGCGGTGAGGTGAGAATACAAGAGCATGCCGCTGGTAATCACTGCGGCTAACAGCGCAACAGACAGTGACATCATGCTGAGATATTTTTTCATTGCTCACGTGTCCAAAAATAATGTGAGGAACAAAAAGCCGTCTTATCTACTCGCGCATCTTTATCACAGGCAAACGCCACAATGCGATCGGCCTGACTGTAACCCGTTAAAAACAAGTAATCGTTATTTGCGCATAACCCAGGATTTTTATTAAGCAAATTAGCGTAGTACTCCGAAGTACGCTCATTCGCAGCGTAAAATATTCTACAGTCATGACCTGAAGAGGGGGCTGCGCTAAGAGAGAGATAATCCTTAAAAGGCATTGGCAAGTGGGCGTTATAAAGCATCCAGCCATTTATTACGCTGAGCAGAATCAGTATCACCACACTGGCGATAAGCCAACGTTGATAGTTTTTTTTCGCGTTGATTACCGGCACCGGTTCGCTTATTTGCACGACTGGTTGCGGAACTGTATGTATTGCTACGGTTTGTGGCGTATTAAGCACTTCAACGCTTACAGTGGTTGAAAGGGTGAGCCCGCGTCGCGAAATGGTTTTTACCACATCACGAGGCAAACCGGCCACCTCCAGCGCGTTACGCAGAGTAAGGATTGCCTGATAAAACGCATTAGGCGTAGTGACATCGTTTCTGTCTCCCCATCCAACCTTCATCAAATCATTTTGAGAAATCACTTCTCCAGGATGCGTTATTAGATAAAGGAAACAGAGGCTGGCTGGTAACTGCAAATGAAGAGTACGGCCAGTCAAACGATTCGTCAGGCTTTTACTGTCAGGGTTAAACTCCACTAAATTATTAATGAGATACAATTTTTCCTTTCCTCGGCAGGGCTACCGTTTAAAAATTCATCCTAAAACGGTGCAGATTAATTTTAGCAAAAAATTAAAATAATTCACCACAACTATAGGTTTAACAAACTAAGAAAACCATCTAAACCCAGTAAATCCAAAGAGTTAAAAATTAATTTCTTAGATGAGAATTAAAAATATTTAATAAGGCTAATTGATTAAAAGATAACATCATTTGAATTTATATTTGCTTCAGAAAAACACATAACGTGAACAGGAGCAAGTATTAACTGAAGAGATAAACAGTTTGACGTGAGTAGATACATCTTGTGTTTAGATATTAAGGGTTAAGACAATTCAAAAGCTTATATCCTGATTCAGCCACAAAATTTATATATTTAATTTAAAAACCCACATATCCATTCAAATGCGGTGGGTGCCTTATTCCCTGCGGGGAGGAAAATATGTCACATTCAACAAAATATTCGCCAATAGCAATCGCTATTTCTGCGGCTCTGGCATCAATATTCATTCCAGTCCACGCAGCGTATTTAAATTTCAATGACTTGCCTGCAACGGGTCTGGTTTCTGATTTACCAGCTGAAATCCAGGCGCTTATTCCATCCGGCGCAAGTGCAAATTACAGTAAAAACACCAGCGATCCTAACTATGTATATCAATGGAACACTGGCAGCATCCCAATTTATGGTAACGGTATTACGCTGAATGGCCCCGGAGCCGAAGCATTTGAACATACCGTTACTGTTATTCAGAATTCGACGACGGGCAGCCCTGGGGTCATATTTGGCGATGACTTAACGATTTATACACAATCCAAAGTTGCGGCAAATAATGGCAAAGATGTTGACGGGATCCGTACACACGGTACCAACACGCCAGATAACCCGGTATTTGTAATAACGGGCGATCGCACCAAAATTTACGTTAACGGAGACAGCGGCGACGGAATTAACGCCGGTTACAGCTCTTTCAGTCAGGGGTTCCTTGGTTCTGCCAACATCTACGTTGGCAACGATGCGTATATTGAAACCACCGGTAACACCGGGCGCGGCGTTACCGCTTATGCCATCAAGGACGCCACCGCGGCGAAAAACAATATCATCCTTGGCGATCGCGCACATATCGTTACCCGCGGCAACTATGCAGAAGGTATTCGCGCATACCAAAGCGGTTCTTATATCCGCCTGGGCCAGGATGCAGTCATTGAAACGTATGGTAAGCAGGCTTATGGCGCCTACGCGGGATCTTCATCGAAGATTGAATTGGGCAAGAATGCCGATATCACCACCAATCTCGATGGCGCAAACGCGATTTATGCCGCCGGCTCTTCAACTATCTCTTTAGCTGAAGATGCGTCCATAACGACCAACGGTGTTGGCGCTTACGGGGTGTACACCACCAATGCGATCGTCAATCTCGGCGATAACGCATCAATCGCAATTAATAACAACAGCGGTACCGCATCCTCCGGCTTGCATGCGTTGTCGAAGGGGAAAATCAATCTGGCCGGCGGTGCAGCCATTACCATGGCCGGTGACAAAGCCAGTAATAACTATGCAATGTCGACCCTCAGCGGCGGGGTGATCGATGCCTCAGCCGGCGGAAAATTCACCATCGATGGCGATATTTCCTCATCCGGCGATAACAGCGCCATTCTGCTGTCGATGCGGGACAACTCATTATGGGATGGCGCATCTTATATTACCGGTGCAGCAACAACAGCGCTCACCATGAGCAATGCCGTCTGGAATATGACTGACAGCTCGACACTGACCAGCCTGACGCTGGATTCAGGTGCGGTGGTGAATGTTCTGCATGATAACGACGGGTTGTGGAAGACGCTGACGGTGAACGGTGATTACACCGGTAACGGCGGTACACTCGCCTTTAATACCGTGCTGGCTGACGACACCTCTGAAACAGACAAAATGATTGTTAAAGGGAATACCGCCGGTAACACCTTTGTCGCCATTAATAATATTGGCGGGACAGGGGCGCAAACTGTTGAAGGTATCGAAATTATCGACGTCGAGGGTAACTCCGCCGGTACCTTTGAAAAAGCAGGCCGTATCGTTGCCGGGGGCTATGACTATAACGTGGTGCAGAAAGCCAACAACTGGTACCTGACCAGCAAGATCGAAGATGTGGAGCCGGAACCTGAGCCTGATCCGGTTGGACCTGAGCGCCCAATTGTGCCGCCTTCGGTTGACCCGGTTACACCGGCAGGTAAGCATCAGTATCGCCCTGAATTCGGTAGTTATCTGGCCAACAACTATGCGGCAAATACGCTGTTCATGACCCGTCTGCACGATCGCCTGGGTGAAACACAGTACACCGATGTCCTCACTGGCGAGAAGAAAGTCACCAGCCTGTGGCTGCGTAATGTTGGCGGTCATACCCGCTTCAAAGACGGCAGTGGTCAGTTAAAAACCAGCAGTAACCGCTATGTTATGCAACTGGGGGGCGATCTGGCGCAGTGGAGCACAGACGGTCTTGACCGCTGGCATGTGGGTGCAATGGCGGGCTATGCCAACAGTAGCAACACCACCAAATCGAACCTTACCGGCTACCACTCTCGCGGGAAAGTTTCCGGTTACAGCGTAGGGTTGTACGGTACCTGGTATGCCAATGAAGCGGATAAAACAGGTACCTATGTTGATAGCTGGGCACTCTATAACTGGTTTGATAACGACGTGACAGGCCAGGAACAAGCGACTGAAAAATATAAGTCCAAGGGCATCACCGCTTCGGTTGAAGCCGGTTACAGCTTTAAAGTCGGCGAAAATGAACAGCGCAGTTTCTGGATCCAACCCAAAGCCCAGCTGGTCTGGATGGGCGTTAAAGCAGGTGAGCATCGCGAGCAGAACGGCACGCGAGTGAAAGACGAAAGCAGTGGCAATCTGATGACCCGCCTTGGCGTGAAAGCTTACCTCAGCGATCGTAACCCGGTTGATGCAGGCAAAGACCGCCAGTTGCAGCCGTTTGTTGAAGTTAACTGGATCCACAACACGCAGACTACCCGGGTGAAAATGGATGACGTGAGCAACAGCATGAGCGGGACGAATAATATCGCTGAACTGAAAGCAGGCGTAGAAGGCCGGGTTACACCAAACCTGACACTGTGGGGCAACGTTGCTCAGCAGGTGGGGACCAAAGGCTACAGTGACACACAAGGTATGCTGGGCGTGAAATACAGCTTCTGATAAACATACCGCCATAAAAAAAGCCGCTGACTTCAGCGGCTTTTTCATTTACTGGCAAAGAAGCGGTCTTACTCTTCTTTCGTACCGCGCATTGCGCGTTTACGGTCGTTCTCAGTCAGGTGACGTTTACGGATACGAATGGACTGAGGAGTAACCTCGACCAGTTCGTCATCATCAATAAACTCCAGCGCCTGCTCAAGAGTCATCTTAACCGGCGGAACCAGAACCGTGGCTTCGTCCGTACCGGACGCACGCATGTTGGTCAGTTTTTTACCGGTCAGGCAGTTAACGGTCAGGTCGTTAGAACGGCTGTGAATACCGATGATCTGGCCTTCGTAAACTTCCGCGCCATGGCCCAGGAACAGCTTACCGCGGTCCTGCAGGCTGAACAGTGCGAACGCAACCGCTTTACCCTGACCATTGGAGATCAGTACGCCGTTGTTACGCTGACCCACTTCACCCGGACGAACATCATCGTAATGGCTGAAAGTGGAGTACAGCAGACCGGTACCGGAGGTCATGGTCATGAACTCAGAACGGAAGCCAATCAGACCACGGCTTGGGATCACGTAGTCGAGACGTACGCGGCCTTTACCGTCCGGATTCATGTTTTTCAGGTCGCCTTTACGCTCACCGAGCGCCTGCATCACAGAACCCTGGTGCTGCTCTTCAACGTCCAGCGTAACGTTTTCGAACGGCTCTTGTTTACGGCCGTCGATTTCACGGAAGATAACTTTCGGACGGGAAACCGCCATTTCGAAACCTTCACGACGCATGTTCTCGATAAGAACGGACAGGTGCAGTTCACCACGACCGGATACGCGGAACGCATCCGCATCTTCGGTTTCTTCCACGCGCAGCGCAACGTTGTGCACCAGCTCTTTATTCAGACGGTCGAGGATCTGACGTGAAGTCACGTACTTACCTTCTTTACCGCAGAACGGAGAGGTGTTGACGTTGAAGAACATGGTCACGGTCGGTTCATCAACAGACAGCGCCGGCAGCGCTTCTACATTCTGCGGATCGCAGATGGTGTCAGAGATGTTCAGCTCGCCCAGACCGGTGATCGCAATGATATCGCCCGCTTCTGCGACTTCGCTATCAATACGCTCCAGCCCCAGGTGAGTCAGTACTTTACCGACTTTACCGTTACGGGTTTTGCCTTCGCTATCAATGATAGTGACCTGCTGGTTCGGTTTCACTTTACCGCGCTTGATACGACCAATGCCGATTACACCAACGTAGTTGTTGTAGTCGAGCTGAGAGATCTGCATCTGCAGAGTGCCGTCCAGATCAACGTTCGGTGCCGGTACATGGTCAACAATCGCCTGGTACAGCGGGGTCATGTCTTCAGCCATGTCTTCGTGGTCCATGCCCGCGATACCGTTCAGCGCAGAAGCGTAAACGATCGGGAAGTCCAGTTGCTCGTCGGTCGCGTCCAGGTTAACGAACAGGTCAAAGACCTGGTCAACAACCCAATCAGGACGCGCGCCAGGGCGGTCAACTTTGTTGATTACCACAATCGGTTTCAGGCCATGGGCAAATGCTTTTTTGGTCACGAAGCGCGTTTGCGGCATCGGGCCGTCAAATGCGTCAACCACCAGCAGCACGGAATCAACCATGGACATCACACGCTCAACTTCACCACCGAAGTCGGCGTGCCCTGGGGTATCAACGATGTTGATACGGTAATCATTCCATTTGATAGCGGTGTTTTTCGCGAGGATGGTAATCCCACGCTCTTTCTCCAAATCGTTGGAGTCCATCACACGCTCTTGTGTTTCAGCACGTTCGTCGAACGTACCGGATTGCTGCAGCAGCTTGTCAACCAGGGTCGTTTTACCATGGTCAACGTGAGCAATGATGGCGATGTTACGCAGATTTTCGATCACAACTTTGCCTCAGGCATTAGAAATAGCGCGTTATTGTACACGTATTAATCGAAGGACTAAACAGGATCACAAACATCCTCCGCAAACAAGTATTGCAGAGTTGCTTTGTGATCGCTTTCACGGAGCGTTAAAAGGGGCATTTAACGAAAATTGCACCAATATAGTGCCCAATGTTCACATTGAAGCACTATATTGGTGCAGCTTAACCATCATGGTGCAGCCCTTTTGCACTATACCGTGCATGATAACGCCTTTTTAGGGGCATTTAAAAGTTGGCATAGATTTCGCTTTAACTATTTTACGGCAACAACGCCAGGTTTACGTAGTATTTGAAGACCTCGTTACCACGACGACAATGACAAATCCGGGAGAGTTTAAGTATGTCCGCTGAACACGTTTTGACGATGCTGAATGAGCACGAAGTGAAGTTTGTTGATCTGCGCTTCACAGATACTAAAGGTAAAGAACAGCACGTCACTATCCCAGCCCATCAGGTCAATGCCGACTTCTTCGAAGAAGGTAAAATGTTTGATGGTTCTTCGATTGGTGGCTGGAAAGGCATCAACGAATCCGACATGGTACTGATGCCGGACGCGACTACCGCTGTCATTGACCCGTTCTACGAAGAACCTACGCTGATCATCCGTTGCGATATCCTGGAACCTGGCACCATGCAGGGTTATGACCGTGACCCGCGCTCCATCGCGAAACGTGCTGAAGAGTACCTGCGCGCTACCGGTATCGCAGACACCGTTCTGTTCGGGCCAGAGCCGGAATTCTTCCTGTTTGACGACGTTCGCTTCGGCAGCTCCATTTCCGGCTCCAGCGTCGCTATCGACGATATCGAAGGCGCATGGAACTCCTCTACCAAATACGAAGGTGGTAACAAAGGTCACCGTCCGGCAGTTAAAGGCGGTTACTTCCCGGTTCCACCGGTTGACTCCGCTCAGGACCTGCGTTCCACCATGTGTCTGGTGATGGAAGAAATGGGCCTGGTTGTTGAAGCTCACCACCACGAAGTGGCGACTGCTGGTCAGAACGAAGTAGCAACCCGCTTCAACACCATGACCAAAAAAGCGGACGAAATTCAGATCTACAAATACGTTGTGCACAACGTTGCGCACCGTTTCGGTAAAACCGCGACCTTTATGCCGAAACCGATGTTCGGTGATAACGGTTCCGGTATGCACTGCCATATGTCCCTGTCCAAGAACGGCACCAACCTGTTCTCTGGCGACAAATATGCAGGCCTGTCTGAAACAGCGCTGTACTACATTGGCGGCGTAATCAAACACGCGAAAGCCATCAACGCCCTGTCTAACCCGACCACCAACTCCTACAAGCGTCTGGTCCCGGGTTACGAAGCTCCGGTAATGCTGGCTTACTCTGCCCGTAACCGTTCTGCTTCTATCCGTATCCCGGTGGTTGCTTCTCCGAAAGCGCGTCGTATTGAAGTGCGTTTCCCGGATCCGGCAGCGAACCCGTACCTGTGCTTCGCAGCACTGCTGATGGCCGGTCTGGATGGTATTAAAAACAAAATCCATCCGGGCGAAGCCATGGACAAAAACCTGTACGATCTGCCGGCTGAAGAAGCGAAAGAAATCCCGCAGGTTGCAGGCTCTCTGGAAGAAGCACTCAACGCACTGAGCGCTGACCGCGAGTTCCTGACTGCTGGCGGCGTATTCACCGACGACGCGATCGATGCCTACATCGCGCTGCGTATCGAAGAAAACGACCGCGTTCGCATGACGCCGCACCCGGTAGAGTTCGAACTGTACTACAGCGTTTAATAAATTTAATACTCAGCGGATTTCTTGTCGTAGCAAGGCGGCAACTGAGCAAACCCTCGGGAGCATAGATAACTATGTGACCGGGGTGAGCGAAGGCAGCCAACGCAGTTACGTCGAGAACGACGCCAGAGGATTTGTTGCCGTGGAACTTTTTAGCCCATCCCAGGATGGGCTTTTTTCTCCACCAACAACCTGATCTATCGCGCTTTTTACCGATAAAAAGCTATACTGCACTAAATTAGTGCAACTATCCGGGAGACTGCTGAATGGCAAGTGGCGTGCTGCCCGATGCTGGGCAGATCCTCAATTCTTTAATCAACAGCATCTTGCTGGTTGATGATGAACTGGCAGTGCATTACGCGAACCCGGCTGCGCAACAATTGCTGGCGCAGAGTTCACGTAAGTTATTTGGCACACCTCTACCTGAATTACTGAGCTACTTCTCACTGAACATCGATCTGATGCGGGAAAGTCTGCACGCCGGACAGGGGTTTACCGATAACGAAGTCACACTCGTCATTGACGGGCGTTCACACATTCTTTCACTGACGGCGCAACGTTTGCCGGAGGGGCTGATCCTGTTGGAAATGGCGCCGATGGATAACCAGCGACGTCTGAGTCAGGAGCAGCTCCAGCATGCCCAACAAGTCGCTGCACGCGACCTGGTGCGTGGACTGGCCCATGAAATCAAAAACCCGCTTGGTGGACTACGTGGCGCCGCGCAATTGCTGAGTAAAGCGCTGCCCGATCCGGCATTGCTGGAATATACCAAAGTGATCATCGAGCAGGCCGACCGTCTGCGCAACCTGGTGGATCGTCTGCTTGGTCCGCAACAGCCTGGAATGCATGTTACCGAAAGCATTCATAAGGTTGCCGAACGTGTGGTGAATCTGGTGTCAATGGAACTGCCGGATAACGTCACGCTGGTCCGCGATTACGATCCCAGCCTGCCGGAACTGGCTCACGATCCCGACCAAATCGAGCAAGTTTTACTGAATATTGTTCGCAACGCGCTGCAAGCGCTGGGACCGGAAGGTGGCGAGATCATTTTACGTACCCGTACCGCTTTCCAGTTAACGCTGCACGGTGTGCGCTATCGCCTGGCGGCGAGAATAGATGTGGAAGATAACGGTCCGGGCATTCCTTCGCATCTCCAGGATACGCTGTTCTATCCGATGGTGAGCGGGCGTGAAGGCGGTACCGGACTTGGGTTATCTATCGCACGAAGTTTGATCGATCAACATTCTGGCAAAATTGAATTTACCAGTTGGCCAGGACATACCGAATTTTCGGTTTACCTGCCTATTCGGAAGTAGAGGTGTTTATGCAACGAGGGATAGTCTGGATCGTTGATGACGATAGCTCCATCCGTTGGGTGCTGGAACGCGCGCTCACCGGGGCAGGCTTGAGTTGTACAACATTTGAAAGTGCCAATGAAGTGCTAGATGCGCTAACCACCAAAACCCCTGATGTACTGCTTTCGGATATTCGTATGCCAGGGATGGATGGACTTGCGTTACTGAAACAGATAAAGCAGCGCCATCCGATGCTTCCGGTCATCATTATGACCGCACATTCCGATCTGGATGCCGCCGTCAGCGCCTATCAACAAGGGGCGTTTGATTATCTGCCCAAGCCATTTGACATTGATGAAGCCGTTGCGCTGGTCGAGCGCGCAATCAGCCATTATCAGGAACAGCAGCAACCGCGTAATGTACAGGCCAGCGGTCCGACAACCGACATCATCGGCGAAGCTCCGGCAATGCAGGATGTATTCCGCATTATTGGTCGCCTGTCGCGCTCGTCCATTAGCGTGCTGATTAACGGTGAATCCGGGACCGGTAAAGAGCTGGTCGCACATGCGCTGCATCGCCATAGCCCACGGGTAAAAGCGCCGTTTATTGCGCTGAATATGGCCGCGATACCAAAAGATTTGATCGAGTCTGAACTGTTTGGTCACGAGAAAGGGGCCTTTACCGGCGCGAACACCGTGCGTCAGGGCCGTTTTGAACAGGCCGACGGCGGGACGCTGTTTCTCGACGAAATCGGCGATATGCCGCTGGATGTGCAGACCCGTTTGCTGCGCGTGCTGGCTGATGGCCAGTTCTATCGCGTGGGCGGTTATGCACCGGTAAAAGTCGATGTGCGCATTATCGCAGCTACGCACCAGAACCTTGAGCTGCGGGTTCAGGAAGGGAAATTCCGTGAGGATTTATTCCACCGCCTGAACGTTATTCGCGTGCACTTGCCGCCACTGCGCGAACGTCGGGAAGATATCCCTCGCCTTGCGCGGCACTTTTTGCAGGTTGCTGCCCGTGAACTGGGGGTGGAAACCAAGCAACTCCACCCTGAAACGGAAGCGGCATTAACGCGTCTGCCCTGGGGCGGGAACGTGCGTCAGCTCGAAAATACCTGTCGCTGGCTGACGGTAATGGCTGCAGGTCAGGAAGTCCTGATTCAGGATCTGCCTGCCGAGCTTTTCGAAACAACCACGCCGGATAACCCGTCACAGAGTCTGCCGGACAGTTGGGCAACCCTGCTGGCGCAATGGGCGGATCGCGCGCTGCGTTCCGGTCATCAAAATCTGCTCTCTGAAGCGCAACCGGAGATGGAACGGACGCTGCTGACCACCGCATTGCGGCATACGCAGGGCCATAAACAGGAAGCGGCACGCTTGCTCGGCTGGGGCCGCAATACCCTGACGCGTAAGCTGAAAGAGCTGGGAATGGAGTAGACGGCGGCAGAAGTGTAAAGATTGAATAGTCAGTGCAAATTGCTGCGATTTCACACTTTACTGTTACCCGTAGTTAAGTATGATCTTGCCCGTTCACGGGGGAGTTCATCATGCTGGAATCATTCATCAATATGGTTACGACAGGCGTCGAAGCTGGCGCGTCTGCAAGCCATACACCGCAAACAGCCATCGCGGCTGTGCTTTGCGCCGCGTTGGTTGGGCTGTTTAGCTAGTCTTACTGACGGCGCTGCGCTTATCAGGCCTACGCACCCTGTTGTAGGCCTGATAACACGCTCGCTAAATCACTCTTGAGAACTGCTGCAACCGCGCTTTCTGGCGCAGATAAGCGTCGAAGCACATGCAAATATTGCGGATCAGCAAACGCCCTTTCGCCGTTACCTGCAACCCGGCTTCATCAACCGCCACCAGCCCATCATCCACCAGCGGCGCTAACAAGCGCAAATCTTCGGCAAAATAGTCGCGAAAATCGATTCCCCAGACATTTTCCACTGCACCGAACGCCAGACGGAAATTACAGATCAGCATTTTGATCACGTCACGGCGAATACAGTCATCACGGGTCAGCGCAATCCCCCGCCATAGCGCGTTACCGCGTTCGTCCACCTGCTGATAATAGTGTTTTAGCTCTTTCTGGTTTTGCGCGTAGCTGTCGCCAATCATGCTAATAGCGGAAACGCCCAGCCCCAGCAGATCGCTATCGCCCTGGGTGGTGTAACCCTGGAAATTGCGGTGTAACACACCGTTACGCTGCGCCACAGCCAGTTCATCATTCGGACGGGCAAAGTGATCCATACCGATAAACTGATAACCCGATGTGGTGAGCGAGGTGATGGTTTGCTGCAAAATATCCAGCTTCTGCTGGGCGGAAGGCAGATCGGCATCTTTGATTTTGCGCTGCGCGGCGAACAGCGTCGGCAAATGCGCATAGTTGAACACGCTCAGGCGATCCGGGCTCAGCGCTGCCACGCGTTGTAGCGTAAAGGCAAAGCTTTCCGGCGTCTGTTTTGGCAGCCCATAAATCAGATCGATATTGGTCGAAGTAAAACCGATTTTCCGGGCGTGATTAAGCAGCGCGAAGATAAAATCTTCATCCTGCTCGCGGTTCACCAGCCGCTGGACTTCTTTATTAAAGTCCTGCACGCCCATGCTCAGGCGATTAAAACCTTCGCGGCGCAGATGATCGAGAACGTCCAGCTCAATTTCACGGGGATCGACTTCGATCGAGATTTCCGCTTCATCGTTAAAGGCAAAATGCCCTCGCAGAAGCCCCATCAGGCGGCTGATTTGAGCTTTATTCAGGTAAGTTGGCGTACCGCCGCCCCAGTGCAACTGGCTGACGTGGCGGCCTTTAAACAGCGGCGCACGATGAACGATCTCTTGTTCCAGCGCGTCCAGGTATTGATCGGCTTTGTGCTGCTGCCGGGTAACAATCTTATTGCAGCCGCAGAAATAGCACAGCTTGTGACAAAACGGGATATGAACGTACAGCGATAGCGGACGCTCCGGATAACGCGCAACAGCACGCTGAAAATCCTCTTCGCCGTAAGCGTCGGAAAACTCCAGCGCGGTGGGGTATGAGGTGTAACGCGGCCCGGAATAGTTATATTTCTGGATGAGGGCCAGGTCCCAGTCGATCACATGCTCTGACATTGCTTACTCCTTCCGATGACGCCGCTGGCGGGTCCGGCGGCCCGGCCTGACCTCATTGCGGGTCATAAGCCGGTTGCGCAGCCACACTTTGCGCCGCGACAACCGCTGTAGTTTAACGAATAACCACACCAGATAACATATAACCGGAAGGGTTATAAGCAGGACGGGAAGGCCCATAGAAAAGGATTAATTGCCGCCTTTCAGCAGACGCATCATATCTTCCTTGCGCTCTTCTTCTTCCTCATCTTCATCATCATCGTAAGAGAGACCCAGCTTCTGCATCAGCTCATCAATGCGATCCAGTTTGGCATCCACCCACGCTTGATCTTCCGCGCTCAGGGTTTCGCCCTCTTCCAGACGTTCCAGCAGCGCATCCAGGCGCTCATCCGTTTCCAGCATCTCCAACTCATCCTGCGGTGAAAGCATAGGTTTCTCGCTCTTAGGTTTGTGGTGCTTTTTAACCTGGGGTTCGGTAACGCCCAGTGGGATCGGTTTTTTGCTGCCTGTGCGCGGATCTTTTTGCGGTTTACCCTTGCCGGAGCCGGAAGACTCAGCACCACCGTTCGCGCGGCTGCCAGAAGCATTACCGCGATGCTTTTTGTCACGTTTGCGATCGCGGCCTTCCTGATTCAATTCTTCACGTGTTTTACGGCGTACTTTGCCGCGAGGTTGGGTGGACGGTTTTTTCATGATGGTCGTCTTAAGTCGTTTTCTTCAGTATAGAATTGCGGCGGAATCTAGCAGAAAGCAAGCAAAGAAAAAAGGCGACAGTGCAAACTGTCGCCTTTTTTCTTGACCCTCAACCCATAATGGGTTCTACATTCCGTGTGCGCTATCAACCAGCCCTGTTTTTCCATTAGCGTCGAACATTCCCTGTTGGGGTTCCTTTTCCGTGTAAACGTCTCCAGACGTTTTGTCCTGTCTTCGCCTCCTGGCGCTCCTGACCCCTCACTCCTTGAGTCATCCTTCCTTCTTTAGCCTCCTGGCCTGCGAGTTACTTTACCCTTCTGAGCGAAACTGACAAGCAGTTAGATGCCTCGATCCGATAAATTAGGAAAATTCTTTAAAACCAACTCATTGATTTAAAATAGTTTACCGGTTTCGGGTGCCTGCAACTTCTCTGAAAGTTCGCATAGCAGGAATAGCCAATCTCTTACAACACTTAAGACAACGGCTTACAGGTGAGTTTCTGACGAGAAAAACAGCCTTTTGCAGCAGTTCAGGTATAATCGCCGCATGCTTTCAGATGGAGACGACCATTTTGACTAACTGGAATTACCAACAGACGCACTTTGTCACCAGTGCGCCTGATATTCGCCACTTACCCGCCGACACCGGTATCGAAGTGGCTTTTGCTGGCCGCTCCAATGCAGGAAAATCGAGTGCGCTTAACACGCTGACAAACCAGAGAAACCTGGCGCGCACATCAAAGACTCCGGGCCGTACGCAACTTATTAACCTGTTTGAAGTCGCCGACGGCAAACGCCTGGTCGACCTGCCGGGTTACGGCTATGCAGAAGTGCCGGAAGAGATGAAAATCAAATGGCAGCGCGCGCTCGGGGAGTATCTGGAAAAACGCCAGTGCCTGCAGGGTCTGGTGGTGTTAATGGATATTCGCCATCCGTTAAAAGATCTGGATCAGCAGATGATCCAGTGGGCAGTAGACAGCAATCTTCAGGTGCTGGTGCTGCTCACTAAAGCGGACAAACTTGCCAGCGGCGCGCGCAAAGCGCAGCTCAATATGGTGCGTGAAGCCGTGCTCGCTTTCCAGGGAGACGTTCAGGTTGAAGCGTTCTCTTCCCTGAAAAAACAGGGCGTGGACAAATTGCGTGAAAAGCTGGACACCTGGTTTAGCTCGCTGCCGCCGGTTGAAGAAAGTAACGAGTAATCCCTTCCATCACGCGGCGTCCGCCGCGTTTTTTCTTTCTTTTGCACAATAAAAAACGCCCCAGTCATTACTGACTGGGGCGGCTAAATATTCAGCCAAATCCGATTACGTGAAGTAAAAGGTCTGAAAGATAGAACATCTTACCTCTGTACCCTACGCAAATAACTCTACTCCCTTTTTGGATCCGGACAAAGCACTTTTTGTAATTTCTTTTCAATTTTTACATAGGGAATTCTAATGATCATCACAAAACTCCCGGTCATTTGTTGCTTACTTACAAAAAAGAACCTTATCCGCCGTAGACTTAGTGCGCTTGATCCCAGTTTTGTCCGCTCCCGACTTCCACCAGCAACGGCACGTCAAGCGTCGTACTGCTCTCCATCAGTTCATGGATCTTTTTTGACACCGCTTCAAGATCGTCTTTGTGCACCTCAAACACCAGTTCATCGTGAACCTGCATGATCATACGAACGCGAGGTTTTTCACTTTGCAACCATGCGTCTACCGCAATCATCGCGCGCTTAATAATATCCGCCGCCGTACCCTGCATCGGTGCGTTGATTGCCGCACGTTCTGCTCCGGCTCGTCTGGCCGCATTACTGGATTTGATATCCGGCAGATAAAGTCGGCGCCCTTCGAGAGTTTCGACATAACCGCGATCTTTCGCCTGCGCACGCGTGCGTTCCATATAATCCAGCACGCCCGGATAGCGCTCAAAGTAGAGGTCCATATATTTTTGCGACTCTTTGCGCGGAATATTGAGCTGGCGTGATAAACCAAACGCGCTCATACCATAGATCAGACCAAAGTTAATGGCCTTGGCGCTACGGCGCTGCTCATTACTGACGCTTTCGAGCGGCAGGCCAAACACTTCCGCCGCCGTCGCGCGGTGAATATCTTTCCCTTCGGCAAATGCCGACAGCAGGCCCTTATCGCGCGACAGGTGGGCCATAATACGCAGCTCAATTTGCGAGTAGTCCGCAGAGACAATCACATGATCTTTCGGTGCGATAAATGCCTGACGAATACGTCGGCCCTCATCATTGCGCACCGGAATATTTTGCAGGTTGGGATCGGTTGAAGATAAACGCCCTGTCGCCGTCACCGCCTGATGATACGACGTATGGACGCGCCCGGTTTTCGGGTTAATCATCAACGGCAATTTATCGGTGTAGGTTGATTTGAGTTTCGCCAACCCACGGTACTCAAGGATCACTTTCGGCAGTGGATAGTCAAGCGCCAGCTCTTCCAGCACCTCTTCCGACGTAGACGGTGCGCCGCCCGGCGTTTTCTTCAGCGGTTTAATACCCTGTTTTTCAAAAAGGATAGTTTGTAGCTGCTTAGTGGACGAAAGATTAAAAGGCTCTTCGGCGATCTCATGGGCTTTTTTCTCCAACTCTGCCAGACGCAGGGTCAGCTCTTCCGAGTGCTTATGCAGTACCGCAGGATCGATATTAACCCCGTTGCGTTCGATGCGAGAGATCACTGGCACCAGCGGCATTTCAATGTTCTGAAACACGTTAAGCGGCCCGGCGTTTTTTTGCAGTTCCGGCCACATCTTCAGATGCAGTTGCAAGGTAACGTCAGCATCTTCCGCTGCGTAGCGACCGGCCTGTTCCAGATCGATCTGGTTAAAGGTCAGTTGATTTTTACCTTTGCCGGCAATCTCTTCAAAGGTGATGGTTTTGTGTTTCAGCCAGCGTTCAGAGAGGCTGTCCATATCATGGCGACCCGCTACGCTATCCAGCGTGTAGGACTCCAGCATGGTATCAAACACAATACCGCGCAGTTCAATACCGTAATTTTGCAGCACGCCGCGATCGTATTTCAGGTTCTGCCCGACTTTAACGGCTTTTTCATCTTCCAGCAGCGGCTTGAGCAGCTCCAATGCGCGTTCACGGGAAATTTGGTCCGGCGCATCCAGATAGTCATGCGCTACCGGCACATATGCCGCAACGCCCGGTTCAGTGGCAAAAGAGAGCCCAACCAGGTTGGCGCTAATATTGTCCAGGCTGTCGGTTTCGGTATCAAAAGCAAACAGTGGCGCGCTTTTCAGCTTTGCAATCCATTGTTGCAACGTCTCTTCATCAAGGATAGTGACGTAGTTATCCGTAGAGAGCGTTGCTGCCGGGATATCCGCACTGGCGTCTACCGTAATGGTTTCCTGAGGTTTCGTTGCCGGTTTCGCCCCTTTTGCCTGCAACCACTTACCGGCTTCAACATCGGTGATCCAGCGTTTGAATTCATACTGTTTGAACAACCCGAGGAGCTCTTCCGCCATAGGCTGCTGTACTTCAAGCTGCTCGCAAGTCAGCTCCAGCTCAACATCGGTTTTAATCGTTGCCAGCTGATAAGAGAGGTAAGCCACCTCTTTACTCTGCTCCAGCTTCGCGGCCATGGTTTTCGCACCGCGGAAAGTCAGGCCAGCGATTTTATCCGCCTGCTCATACAACGTGTCTAAACCACCAAGCCCCTGCAGCAGCGCCTGTGCGGTTTTCTCACCGACGCCAGGTACACCTGGGATGTTGTCCGAAGAGTCGCCCATCAGTGCAAGGAAATCGATAATCAGCTCCGGTGGAACGCCGTATTTGGTGACCACTTCATCTGGACCAAGAATGGTGTTGGTCATGGTATTGATCATAGTGATATTTGGCGTGACCAGTTGCGCCATATCTTTATCACCCGTGCTGATCAGCACCGGGCGCCCCATTTTTTCTGCTTCGCGCGCCAGCGTGCCGATCACATCGTCCGCTTCTACGCCGGAAACCGCCAACAGCGGTAATCCCATGGCTTTGACCATGGCGTGGAGGGGTTCTATTTGCGCACGCAGATCATCCGGCATCGGCGGGCGATGCGATTTGTAATGTTCAAACAGTTCGTCACGGAAGGTTTTTCCCTTTGCATCAAACACCACCGCGGCATGTGTCGGCTGGTACTGCAAAATCAGGCTACGCAGCATATTCAGTACGCCATACATCGCCCCTGTGGGTTCGCCCGCGCTGTTGGTCAGGGGGGGGAACGCATGATAAGCGCGATAGAGGTAAGACGAACCGTCAACAAGGATAAGGGGATTTTCTGGGATCTGAACCATGATGTCCGTGCCTGTTTATCAATTTATGGTCCAAGGATGCCACAGACCGGGGGAAACATGAATTTTTCGCGGCAATTGCCGGCAAAG
Source organism: Kosakonia sp. N21 (assembly GCF_050587465.1). Classification (NCBI taxonomy): domain Bacteria; kingdom Pseudomonadati; phylum Pseudomonadota; class Gammaproteobacteria; order Enterobacterales; family Enterobacteriaceae; genus Kosakonia; species Kosakonia sp. N21. The sequence continues at coordinate 131,929 of NZ_JBOBHR010000012.1, forward strand.
ATTTCGCGATCGTCGGGATCGCTCGCATATTCAACCTGTGGATAAGTTTGTGCATAGTTTATTTCAGGCTGGACTTTTGTGTCTTAATTAAGATCGCAGAATTATACAAAACCTTTTATTTCATATAGTTAAAACAGTGAAAAGGATCCTTATGGCTTTATGATGACAATTTAAGCTATGTGGATATAAGAAAAGATGATTTGCTTTTCCCACGCCAGCATAACCAGGTACTACCAGCAAGGTTTAAGCATTCCTGCACTCTGTTTTCTGATAAAATCGCCCATTGCGCTTTTCTCAGGTGCGCCTTCAGCAGCTAACTTTCTGAATAATTTAACTATGTCGAGATTGCTTGCAGTATTCACTCTTACGTTGAGTGTCCTGCTCACCATATTGGTAACTGTCGCTTGCTCCGTGCCGATTATTATTGCCGGCATACTCAAACTATTACTCCCGGTTCCGGCGCTTTGGCGTGCAATCTCAACCTTCTGTAATTTCATGATGTACTGCTGGTGCGAAGGGCTTTCCTGGCTGCTGTATCTTAATCCGCATTTAAAGTGGGATGTCGAAGGGCTGGAAAGCCTGAATAAAAAGAATTGGTATTTGCTGATCTGTAATCATCATAGCTGGGCGGATATCGTGGTGTTGTGCGTGCTGTTTCGCAAACATATCCCGATGAATAAATACTTCCTCAAGCAACAACTGGCCTGGGTTCCGTTTATCGGCCTTGCCTGCTGGGCGCTGGATATGCCATTTATGCGCCGCTACTCCAGGGGGTATTTGATCCGCCATCCTGAACGCCGTGGCAAAGATGTGGAAACGACACGCCGTTCCTGTGAGAAGTTTCGCCATCACCCCACCACGATAGTCAATTTTGTTGAAGGCTCGCGTTTTACCGAAGAGAAACGCAGCGAGACGCGCTCCCCCTATAAAAACCTGCTGCCGCCAAAAGCCGCAGGTGTCGCCATGGCGTTAAATGTGTTGGGGACGCAATTCGATAAGCTGTTGGATGTGACGTTATGCTACCCGGAAAACGATAAGACCCCTTTCCAGGATATGCTCAGCGGTAAACTGACTCGCATTGTTGTACGCGTTAACCTGCTCCCGGTAAATGAAGAGCTACACGGGGACTACGTCAGCGATAAGAATTTTAAGCGTGGTTTTCAGCAGTGGCTGAATAAACTATGGGCAGGTAAAGACGAACACATCGATGCGATAAAGACACAATACAAAAACGCCGGTCAATGACCGGCGTTTTCTTTTACTTCTTCTCGACCAGGAATTTCACCGTGTCGGCATAATCTTTCACGAAGGCATCCAGGCTACTGCCATCCATGCCCTGCTGATTAACCTGGTATTTGCCATTCACAAACATGGCCGGAACCCCTTGCAACTGCAGATCGGCAGCGGCTTTTTCCTGTTGAGCAACCAGCGATTTCACCACAAAGCTGTTCCAGGCGGCATCATATTCTTCCCCCTTCACACCCGCAGCGATAAAGACGTCGCGGATATCAGCAACCGACTGAACGATCTGGGTTTTCTGCACCGCTTCAAACATTGGCGCGGTGATCTTATCTTCCACACCCAGCGCCATCGCTACCGCCCACGCTTGCGTCATCTCTTTACCCAACGGACCAAGAAACTCTACGTGATACTTGGTCATTTTGGTGCCTTCCGGCAGCTTTTGCTTAACCGCATCGGCAATATGCCATACGCGTTCAAAGTCGTAGCAATGCGGGCAGTAGAACGAGAAGAACTCAAGCACCTGCGGCTCACCAGCCACGGGTTTATCCAGAGTAATAAACTGCTTGCCGTCGGTGATCTGCGCCGCAGAGGCGCTAAATGCCAGAATCATTCCTGCCAGCGCCAGCCAAATCTTCTTCATGGTTAACTCTCTCCGTTCAATACATGGGTGTTAATGCTAAAGGGGGTTCCTGCAGAACTTTCACCTGCTCAAGGAAACTCAATGTCTGCCTGCGCCAGTGATCTTCACTGTTCAGCCAGGGGAAATTTTTGGGGAATGCCGGATCGCCCCAACGACGGATAAGCCACGCAAGATAGTAGACCATCCGCATAGCGCGAAGCGGCTCAATAAGGCCTAATTCGGCGTGATTAAACTCGCTGAATTCTTCATAAGCTTCAACGATCATCTCAAGCTGCATACGCTGCTCAGCTTTATCGCCATGCAGCAGCATCCACAGATCCTGAATCGCAGGACCATTGCGGGCATCATCCAGATCGACAAACATCGGTCCGTCGCGCCAGAGAATATTCCCGGCATGACAGTCACCGTGCAGGCGCAGCAGATTAAAGCGGTTGTGCCATTGCGCCATAACTGCATCAATAAGCTTATCAACTGCAGACAGGAACTCGCTTTTTAAACCCGCAGGGATTAGCGCAGTTGTTTCAAAGAGCTGGCGTGGTTCAAGTAAATATTCTTTTACCCCAATGTCCGGTCGATGGGCGAAGCGTTTTTTACTGCCGGTTTGATGCAGACGCCCAAGATACCGCCCAACCCATTCCATCTGATCGAGATTGTCAGCTTCGAACTGGCGGCCACCAACACTGGGGAAAACCGCAAAAAAGAAGTCGTTATGGGTCAACAATGTCTGGTGGTTAAAGGCAAGCGGCGCGGCAACGGGAACGTCATCACGCTGTAAATCAAGGGCAAACTCATGCTCTTCGAGGATTTGCTCTGCTGACCAGCGTTCGGGACGATAAAACTTCACCACATAACGGCGGCGGTCTTCATCCTGAAACTGGTAGACACGGTTTTCGTAGCTGTTGAGCGGAGTGAGACCGGAGTCCACCCGGATCCCCTGCTCAAACAGCGCATCCATGATGGTATCCGGGTGTAGTGTCTGGAAAGTAAAAGCGTTACAGGTCATCCTGTCATCCGAAAATACAACGAATGATTCAGGATATCATTTCGCAGCGTTTTCGGTGGCACCGCTTACAAGCTTTTACTCTTTAATCACGCCTCGAGCGCGCAGCAGAGCAGTTTTGAAATCTTCTTCATAATCCTTTTGAATCCCAGGGATCACCGCATCTTTCGAGGAATCGCGCATTTTCAGGTGATAGATCAGAATGTCGTCACTTAAATCAGCCAGTTCGCCGTCATAACCTGATTCTTTCGCCAGTTTCTGCAAAAATTGCAGTAAATTCAGTTCCGGCTCTTTCTGCCATGCAGGCTGGAGAAGTTCGATAACTTCGTTCAGGCGTTTACATTTCATGGTCGTGCTCCTTACTCTTGGTACAGACACGTTAGCAGGGTCAATCCCACAATAAAAGAGGCGATAACTGTGACGGACAGCAGTGCAGTAACCGGCGTAGTACTGGCGGGAGGAAAGGCCTCGCGCATGGGGGGAAAAGATAAAGGTTTGCTGGAGCTGAACGGGAAGCCTTTATGGCAACATGTCGCGCAGAGACTGGCGCCGCAGGTTGAAAACGTGGTGATCAGCGCCAACCGCAATCTCGATATCTACCGTGCCAGTGGTCTGACCGTGGTGTCTGACAGTATGAATGATTTTCCCGGCCCGCTGGCAGGAATACTTTCGGTAATGCAGCAAATAGCCAGTGAGTGGTTTTTGTTTTGTCCTTGCGACACGCCTTATGTGCCAGAGAATCTTTTCGCCCGGTTGCGGGATCAACGTCAACAGGCCCCGGCGGTGTGGGTGCATGATGGCGAGCGAGATCATCCAGCTATTGCTCTGATTAACAGACGCATTTTGCCAGCGTTACAAGACTACCTGGCGCGCGGGGAACGCAGAGTAATGGTGTTTATGCGTGAATCAGGCGGACATCCTGTAGATTTTAGTGATGTGAAAATCGCATTTGCCAATGTAAATACACCAGACGATCTCGCTCACTGGCAGGAGAATTCATGATCCCTTTACTCGCTATTGCAGCCTGGAGCGGTACAGGTAAAACAACTCTTCTAAAAAAACTGATCCCGGCACTTTGCGCACACGGAATCCGACCGGGTTTAATCAAACATACCCATCACGATATGGATGTCGATAAGCCTGGCAAAGACAGTTATGAATTGCGTAAGGCGGGGGCGGCGCAAACGCTGGTGGCAAGTTCTCAGCGCTGGGCTTTGATGACGGAAACACCGGATGATACAGAACTGGACCTGGCGTATCTGGTCAGTCGGATGGATGCCTCAACACTGGATGTGGTTCTGGTGGAAGGGTTTAAGCATGAAGCGGTAGCAAAGATCCTGCTTTGGCGACAAAACTGCGGACATAGTCTGCAAGAACTCATACTGGATGAGCATGTTATCGCTGTGGCCAGCGATGAACCTTTGGAAATCAGCGTTCCAGTGCTGGATCTGAACAATATTGAACAGATTACCGACTTTATTTTGCGCTGGTTACGCTTCACCGGTTAGTTTCACCGATTTTTTCACAAGGAAT
>NZ_JBOBHR010000013.1:0-88995 GCF_050587465.1 Kosakonia sp. N21
CGAAAGCGCGCGCAGGGCATTGGCGCAAATGCGCCGTTGTAGGTTTGCTGTGTTCATCTTTTTTCCTTGCGGCGGTTCAGAGCATCTGGCGGATCATCTCTTCCAGCTTCAACTGGTCAGCCGTAAACAAGCGGATCCCTTCGGCCAGTTTTTCAACCGCCATCGCATCCTGATGATGCTGCCAGAGAAACTCAGACTGGGTCATTGGGCTGGGGCGGGTTTCGCTGACGCAACCCGGATGAAGCTGCCGGGTCAGCGGCGCATCACACACCGCCAGCGCATCCAGCAGTGCCGGAGAGATGGTCAGACGGTCGCAGCCCGCTAATGCCTGAATCTGTTCTATCCGCCGGAAACTGGCGCCCATCACCACAGTGTCGTAGCCGTGGGCTTTATAGTACTGGTAGATGTCGCGTACCGATTTCACCCCGGCGTCGTTCTCTGCGCTGTACGGAGATTGCGGGGCGTTTTTCTGATACCAGTCGTAAATACGTCCCACAAACGGTGAAATCAGGAACACCCCGGCTTCTGCGCAAGCCCGTGCCTGGGCGAAAGAGAACAGCAGCGTCAGGTTGCAGTTAATGCCGCTTTGCTCCAGCTCTTCAGCCGCGCGGATCCCCTCCCAGGTTGCCGCCAGCTTGATCAGGATGCGCGATGGCGCGATCCCGTTTTCCTGGTACAACTGAATCAGTTTACGTGCGCGGGTGACACACATCCCGCGATCCCAGGCAAAACGGGCGTCCACTTCGGTGGAAATACGCCCCGGCACATGGCGCAGCACTTCCGTGCCGATATCCACAGCGACTTGATCACAGGCATTGATCAACTGCGTTTCGGCACTGCCGCCCTGACGGCGTGCTTTGCCCACCGCATCGGCAATCAGCGCCTGATACTGCGGCAGCTGCGCGGCTTTCAGCACCAGTGACGGGTTGGTAGTGGCATCCTGCGGGGCAAATTTTTTAATCGAATCAATATCGCCGGTATCGGCAACAACGACGGTCATCTCTTTTAACGCGCTTAATTGGTTCATCACAGGCTCCGTTAATCTCTGGCATGCTGATTCTGGTAATAGTCAATGCGCTCCACTTTTGCCGCAGAACCGCCCCCTTCGTACTCCGACTCCAGCCACGCCTGGATGATTTTTTTCCCCAGCTCGGCACCAATCACCCGCGCGCCCAGGGTGATGATTTGCGCATTATTGCTTTTACGCGCACGCTCGGCGGAGAAGGTGTCGTGGCATTGCGCCGCGCGCACGCCCGGCACTTTATTCGCCACAATGCTCATACCAATGCCGGTGCCGCAAATTAAAATGCCGCGATCGTGCTCTCCCTGTTTAATGGCCATCGCCACTTCATGGGCAACGTCAGGATAATAATTCGCGTCGGTTCGTTTATCGCTGCTGTAATCAACGACAGTGATACCCTGCTCTGCCAGATAATTGACGATAGCATCGCGAAACGCATAGGCCGCATCATCCGCACCAATGGCGATTGTTTTCATAACAGTGTCCTCAAATTATTCACGGTAAATACAAATCTGGTCCCCGGGGAGAATCATCTCTGGCGTCGGCCCACAGAGGTGGACCGTGCCGGGTAATTCGGCGTCAATCTCGCCATCAAAATTAAGGGTAATATGTCCAAGCTGTTTTAAATTTGCCGTTGCCACACTGCCAACGGCAGTAATACGATAAATAACAGAATTAAGGGTAACTTTCTGGCCGGGTAATAATACTGCGTTAAATTTACCCGGCCGGTGTATTGCACAATATTCAGCAATATCCGTCGGCACCGGTTCCGCAAAGAGAATTAATTTATGTTGCTGTAAATACTCTGCGACAAAATCACCGACCTGCGTGACCTCCAGTTGGTACAACGGCAATGACATTTATTTATTTCCTTTACTACTGACCTGCGACGAGAGCGGCAATGACTTCTCTTCAGCGGGTTTGATCACCTCCACCGCTGGCGCGCGCGCTTTCAATCGCTTATCAAACCAGGCCACCAGCACCGGAGCGGTCAGCATGGTGATGATACTGGCGGTCGCCAGTTGCGCCGTCGCCGCATCCACATAGACCGCCAACGACGGGTCCGCCTGTGCCACCATCGCCGGGGTTAATGCCGAGCTGGCCGCCGTGGTGCCCAGCGCGGCGCCAAGCGCCGTTTTCTTCTTCAGGAACAGGTTATAAAGGAAGTAGAAAATAATGCCGGTACAGGCAGAGATAAGGCCGAGCACAATACCCGATAACCCGGCGGTAAACACCGTGTTGATGCTGGAGTTCGCGCCGATGGCAAACGACATAATAATGATGATCAGCGGCTGGGCAGAGGCGCAAAGCTGTTTGAATCGCTCATCAAGGTTGCCCCACAGCATGCCGATTAACAGCGGGATCAACATCGACAACAGTGCGGCAAAAGGAATATTGGCCAGCCCGCTAACGCCAAGCACCATCATGGTGACGAAGGGGCCATCTTTCACGCAGAACACCGAAATCGCCCCGGCGTCGCTGGCATCGCCGTAATTACTGCACAGCGCAATATAGAGAGAGCTGTTCGAACTGGTCAGGCAGGCGACAAACGCCAGCGTAGAGATGCCGAGAAATCCGACCGGGCCAAACATCGATCCGACCAGCCAGACCGCCAGCGCCCCGGCCACACATTTAAGCAGCAGCAACACCGCCCCTTTGTACAAGGGTAGCCCGGCCTGGCGAATATTAATCGACGTTCCGCATATCAGCAGAAATATGCCCATCATGGCGCTGGAACCCACTTTAAATAACGCCGTAGTCGGGCCTCCGATGCTTAATACCTGAGGGGTAAATGTATTCAGCAAAATAGCCGCCACCAGGGGGATAATAATCAGCCCACCTGGCACCTTATTCATTTTGTCAAAAATATTAATATTCATAGGGTGTAACTCGCATACAGGATACAAGAGTGAATATTCACGACGCACTGCCCGAACGTTGTTCGCGTCGCATATTGTTATATTTGTTATTGCAGTGATTCTTTATAAATATGTTCAACAATGGTGCTGATAATATCTTCCGGTCCGGTTAAACCACCTTTGCCCACGCAAACCAGCCCCGCATACTCCCCGCCGATAATACGCACCATATCGGTTTGTGGAATAACATAGTCGATCATCTCAATGCCGGTAGCGCCCAATTCTTTCAGGACATTAACCATCGTATCGCCGCCGGTCATATAGATGCCTTTGATCTCCTCCGGCGCACAATTGAGGATCTCTTTGACGATGCTACCAAGACCCTTATTGATGTTTTCCGCCGCCTGACCGTGGTCAAGATTGAAACGTTGCTCCTCTTCCCGCAGATCCAGCAACCTGCCCGTTAACGCTGACTCAAAAACGAACAAGGCATTTTTATGCGTGGTGACGCACTGGTGCGCCTGGCGCACAATGCGGCTGATTTCAATTTCGGCGGCGTTTTGCCGATCGACAAGCAGTTCCGCGTCTACCGGGATATGGCATACGCGATCGTCGTGCGCAATTAAGTGCCCGAGCTGCTTTTTCGTCACAGGTGTTGCGCTTCCGGCCACAATCACCACCGAACCGCGCTGCGCACTGCGGGGCAGCGACGGCTGCGTCAGTCGTTTGTCTTCGCGCATTAACCCGCGATGCACCGCCAGCCGCTCAGTAAACGGCCCCGGGTCGACAGCCAGCACATTCCAGTTCAGCGTGACCACGGCGCGGGCAATCGCATCCACGTCATCCAGCGTAATGGCATCCACCACGATCACACGCACGCCTTCCTGCTGCCGTGCCTGCAATTGCTGCTGGATTTGTGCATCTCCCTGCATCACCTGCGCCAGAGCAATATGGCCGACATGGTGCTGCGTTTGATTAGCCAGTAACCCCGGCACCCAGGACTCGGTCACTGGTGTGCGGACATCGCGCGCCACATCGGTACAGGAGAGCGCTACCGAATCAATCACCGAATATCCGCCGACCAGAATGCGCCGGGACTGCGGCATGGCGGGGACCACAACGGCCACCGTTTCCTGCGGCAACAGCGCCAGCATGGCGTCAATCTCATAGCCAATACCGCCGCGCAACGTGGTATCGATGCGTTTGGTAAAGTAGTGCGCGCCGCGCGATTTAAGCTGTTGTACCGCGGCGCTGACGCGCTGCTGGGCTTCGGCTTTCGGTAACGGACGGCTGTCGCTGCTGACCACCATCGCCGGGTAATCCACTTCGTTGCGGGCGAACGACTCGGTGTCGAAAAATGCCGCCGTTTTCAGCCCACTGCGCGCCAGCAGCACACCGACGGTGGTTGCACCGGTCAAATCGTCGGCGACGATCCCCAGTTTTCCCCCCTCTCCCGCCGGGTAGACCCGTTCAATGCACGCTGGCGTCACGCCGGAGACATAGATCTCTTCGTGGATATACTCAGCCAGCGGGCCGCTCTTGCCGGTGTGGTGCAGGTTAATGGTCGGAATACCGCGTTTCGGATACAGCCCGCAGCGCAGCGTGCCGCCGCAGTCGATCACCATCACGCCGATCTCATTTTCCGCCGGTTCGCCATGTTTGAAGACATCCACCGACGGCCAGCCCGTGAGTTCGCACAGCCGGTCAACGACAGGGGGGCGAATGCCCCCGGTGATATAGGCGATTTTTTTCGGCTGGGCGAGCGAAATTTTCAGCGGCCCGCCCCAGCCTTTACTGCCTTTGCTAATTAACAGATAGTTTTCCATTCTCTGTCCCCAGGTCATGCTCAGCGTGTTAGTGCTGCTTCATTTTCCAGTAGCGCGCGGCGACCACCGTAGACTCCAGCATGCTCACCGTGCCTGCTTTGCCGGTACCGGCAATGTCGAACGCCGTACCGTGATCGACCGAGCTGCGCATAAACGGCAGGCCGAAGGTAATGGTGATCGAACGTTCAAAATCGAGGGTTTTACAGGCGATATGCCCCTGGTCGTGATACAGCGACAGGATGGCGTCGTAGTTGCCGAGTTTGCCGAGATGGAAAACGGAGTCCGCCGGGACCGGACCAATGGCGTTGATCCCTTCCGCCTGCGCGGCTTTCACCGCCGGGATCAGATTATCGGCTTCTTCATGACCAAACAGACCGTTGTCGGAACCGTGTGGGTTAAGCGCCGCGACCGCAATGCGCGGGTTCTTAATGTTGAGCGCCGTGAACTCGTGGTTGATCTGCTGTACACAGGCCAGTACGCGCTCTTTGTTGGCGTAGTCACAGGCATCTTTCAGCGCCATGTGGCGGCTGACAAAGAACACGCGCAGGTTATGCACATGGAACATCGTCAAACCGTAATCGGAACGCGTTTCGACCTGGTAAATTTCCGTGTGGCCAGGCAACTTACAGCCTGCCAGTTTGATGGCTTCTTTGTGGATGGGCGCTGTGGAGACGACATCAATCAGCCCCGCCATCCCCAGTTCGATGGATTTCATAACATAATCCAGCGACATTTTTCCCGCCAGTTGCTGGACTTTACCCCAGACAATGCTGTCGCAGTCATAGTCGCCAGTTTCCAGCACATCCAGCGTACCCCAGCTGTATTTCGCCTGATCCGGATGGGTGATTTTATTGATCGGGAAATTGCACCCCTGGATTTTCATCGCCCGCTGAATGATAGGGATGGAGCCAATCAGGAATGGCTTGCACTCGTCATACACACTTTTGTCCATCAACGTCGCTACGGTGATTTCCGGACCAATCCCGGCGGGATCGCCAATGGTGACAGCTACAACGGGTTTTTTATCTACAGACATCGTCGGACCTCTCGGTAATGGAACGCTACTCGTTCATATGTTCACTTGTAAATCATATGAACATAACGTTAACCGATGTTTTTCCCACGATGAGTGATGGAGATCACATAAAATTTCGTGACCCATTTTTGATCGCAAAAATGTGATCTAACATATGTTCATGCAATGAATAAATGTTCAAATTAAGCAAACCGATGCATAACACATTGCACAGGTCTTTGATTAGCAAGGAAATGGAGTTAAAGATGAAAAGCCTGATGATTGGCACAAGCTGGAAAATGAATAAACCGTTGTCGGAAGCGATGGCCTACTGCGAGGCGCTCGCCACCCATTTACCACCGGTGATGCACCCGTCCATTCAGCCCTTCTTCATTCCCCCGTTTACCGCTATCCAACCGGTAAGTGACTTCTTTCGCATGCATACGTTGCCGTGCCTGACCGGTGCGCAAAATATGCATCAGCAAGAAGCCGGTGCGTGGACCGGCGAGATCTCCGCCAGCATGATTGCTGAAACCGGCGCCACGCTGGTGGAGATGGGGCACTCTGAACGACGCGGCGCGTTCAATGAAACCGATGCCGCCATCAACGCCAAAGTCCATACTGCGCTGCGCCACGGCCTGCGTCCGCTGGTTTGCATTGGTGACAGCGCCGATGAGAAACGCTGGGGTGTCTCCATTGAAACCGTGACGCGGCAGATGAAAATCGCGCTGTATGGCCTGAGCGCCACGCAAGCGCAGCAAACGCTCATCGCCTATGAACCGATCTGGGCGATTGGCGAACAGGGCGTTCCGGCCACGCCAGAACAGGCTGCGGAGATCCACCAGGCGCTGCGCACGGCGCTCTGTGCGCTGTACGGCGAAGAGCATGGGCATAAGATCCCGTTACTGTATGGCGGCAGCGTCAATCTGCAAAATTGCGCGGAACTGGCGGCGCAGCCCAATATTGACGGTTTGTTTATTGGCCGGGCCGCATGGGATGCCGCCGGGTATTGCGCAATTGTGCAACGCGTAGTGCAGGATTTTATCGCCAAAGCGCAGTAGTATTAAGGAGATATCGGCAATGGAAAAACAATGCGATGGCTGAACAAGACTCTGATTACGAACTTCTGACGGAAATAGCCGTCGCGTATTACGAGCAGGAACAGACCCAGGAAGAAATTGCCCAGCGGTTTGGCATCTCGCGTATTAAAGTCGGCAGGCTGCTGAAAAAAGCCCGCCACAAGGGGATCGTTGAAATCAACGTTAAATATCACCCGGTCTTTAGTTCGCAGATTGAACAACAGTTCATTCAAAATTTTGGTATCAAACGGGCGTTAATCGCCCTTGATCATCATGATGAGGATGAGCAGCGCCAGCAAGTGGCGGCACTGGTCAGCAACTATCTTGCCACCATTCTGAAAAACGACATGACCGTCACCGTCGGCCAGGGGCGTAATGTGGCGGCAGTGGCCAATCACGTGGGTATTTTCCCGGAGCGTTCCTGCCGCTTTATTTGCGGTATCGGCGGTACCAAGCGCGATGGTCAGCTTATCGACGCCGACCATATCAGCCGTAATCTGGCGCGTAAATTCAACGGGTTTAGTGAAACGCTGTATGCGCCGGCCTATGTGGAAACCCCGGCATTGCGCGAGGCGTTTATCCAGAACCGCCTGATCAAAGCCACCCTCGAGCAGGCGAGCAAGGCAGACATTGCGCTGATTGGTCTCGGGGATATGAACGAAAACAGCTTTATGGTGCAACTGGGGTGGTTTACGCCGCAGGAGATCATTACCGCCCGTCAGGAACAGGGCGTGGTGGGTGACCTGGCCGGTTACAGCTTTTTCAACATTCAGGGAACCCCGGTCGACACGGTGATGAACGATCGGGTGATTGGCCTGAGTCTGGAGCAGCTACGCACGATTCCTTGCGTTATCGCGATTGCATCGGAAAGCACCAAAGCAACGGCTATTCTCGGCGCGCTGCGCACCGGGGTGATCGATGTGCTGGCCACCAGTGCCTCCAACGCCCGCACGGTGATCAATCTGCAAAAAGCGCTGTAAACCGCCCTCCTCTCCCGCCGGAGAGGAGCGGTTTTCGCATTACAGCTTTTTCAGCAGTTTTTCGACGTACTCCGGCACCACCACGCTTGCCAGCCCGTAATGTTTCTCTTCGAACTCGCTGCCCACCTGGCTCGGTTCGAGGTTCAGCTCAACGGTGTGCGCGCCATGCAGTTTTGCTTCGTGAACAAACCCGGCGGCAGGATAGACATGGCCGGACGTGCCGATAGCAATAAAGACATCTGCCATTGCCAGCGCGCTGTAGATCTCATCCATGCCCAGCGGCATCTCGCCAAACCACACTACGTGCGGGCGCAGCGGCGCGGGGAACTGGCAACAGTGGCATTTGTCGTCACGGGTAACATCATCGGTCCACTTCAGCACCTGCCCGCTCTGGGAACAGCGCACTTTCAACAGCTCGCCGTGCATATGGATGATGTGTTTATTTCCGGCGCGCTCATGCAGGTTGTCGATATTTTGCGTGATCAGTAAAAAGCGATCCCCCAATGCCTGCTCCAGTTCGGCCAGCGCCAGATGCGCGGCGTTGGGCACAATTTCCGGCTGCTGGAGCTGGCGGCGGCGATCGTTATAAAAGGTTTGCACCAGTTGCGGGTTACGGGCAAAGCCTTCCGGCGTCGCCACATCTTCGACATGATGTTCTTCCCACAACCCATCTGCCGCACGGAAGGTGCGGATCCCGGACTCGGCGGAGATACCCGCCCCGGTCAATACGACGACTCTCGGTTTTTCCATCACTTCAGGCACCATTGTGTCACGGAAAAAAATGCGCTGGCGTAACCGCTCACGCAAGCGGCGTTTGTTACGGCGAAAACGGCTGAGACGATGTGAACGTCGCGATTGCATGGCATCCTCTCAGGACGGGTCAGTAAGATGAAGAAACGCCGCGCCGCGCATACCGCCTGCGTCGCCGTAGCGTGCGCATTCAATACGCGGCACCTCGCCCGCTGGCAGCAGATGCGGGCGGATACGCTCCGGCAGCAATTGCGTCAGCGCGCTGAAATTCGATAAACCACCGCCGATCACCAGCAGGTCCGGATCGATAATGGTCAGAATATTGCCCAGACACACCGCCAGCAAGTCGACATACCGTTCGACATGGGCCAGCGCTTTCGCCTCGCCCTGCTGCCAGCGGGTGATGATCTCCGGCGCGGACAATGACTGATGGTAGAAGTGTTTGTACAGCCATGCAAAACCACGGCCGGAAAGGTAGTTCTCAATACAGCCGATTTTGCCGCAGCCGCAGCGGGTAAGCGGAAAATCAAACCCCATCAGCCCCAGCGCATCGACGGGCAAACGGATATGACCAAACTCGCCAGTGATAAAACGATGCCCGGTCACGGTTTTGCCATTCACCACCAGTCCGCCGCCCACACCCGTGCCAAGGATCAGCCCCATCACCAGCGGATAGCGCCGGAATTCATCATCCCAGGCTTCAGAGAGAGTGAAACAGTTGGCATCGTTATCCAGCCGGACCTCGCGCTCCAGTAACGCGCTGAGATCGGTACGCAGCGGCTGACCGCTGGCGGCGGGAAGATTGGCGGCATACAGCGTACCGTCGGCGGTTTCCGGCATGCCGGGAATACCGATGCCGACCGTGCCTTTCACGCCGAAACGCGCATCCGCTTCCGCAACCAGCTCAGCAATGGCGCGCAGAAAAGACGTATAACTGTCATGGGGCGTGGCGACACGGGTTTCCCACTGTAAGCGTCGGTTGGCGTCAAAGACGCCTAACGCGATTTTACTGCCGCCAATATCAAATCCGTAATTCATCGCCACTCCTTCGTTGTGGCCCTGCTCACACCGGGATTACTGCCCGCTCAGCACTCTCGCCGGATCAATATTGCTCGCCCGGCGCGCCGGATACCAGCTCGCCAGCAGGCTTAATACCAACGCTGTCGCCAGAACGTACACCACATCCAGCGGATGAAGTTCCGACGGCAGGAAGTCGATAAAGTAGATATCGCCCGACAAGAACTGATGACCGATAATTTTCTCTATCACATTGATAATCGGTGTTAATTGTAGTGAAACCACCACGCCAATCACCACACCGCAAAGGCTGCCCAGCAACCCGGCCAGCAAACCGTACCAGACGAAAACGGCGCGAATAAGACCATCTTTCGCCCCGAGCGTACGCAGCACCGCAATATCGCCGCTCTTGTCTTTCACCGCCATTACCAGCGTGGAGACAATATTAAAACAGGCCACGCCAATCACCAGTACCATCGCCAGATACATAATGGCGCGGATCATCTGGATGTCGCGGTACATATAGCCATATTTGCCGATCCAGCTTTTGATATAAACATAGCTGTTGGTGACTTCGCCCGCGTCGCGCACCAGCTTATTGGCGTTGAAGACATCGTTGACTTTAATGTCGATGCCGGTAACGCTGCCGCCCATCTCCAGATATTGCTGCGCATCCACCATCGGGATCATCGCGAAACCGTGATCAAGCTGACCGCTGAGTTGCAGAATGCCGGTGACGTGCAGGCGCACGCGTTTGGGCTGCAACAGCTTATGCGCGTCGTCAGAGTTCGGGATCATGATGGAGACCCAGTCGCCCTGCTGCACTTTCAGCGCATCAGCCACGCCTTTCCCCAGAATGATTTGCTGCTCACCGGCTTTAAAATTGCGCCAGGCGTCGCCCTGGATATATTTCGGTAACGCGCTGAGGTCGGTTTCCTGCTGCGGATCAACGCCCTTGACCTGAATCGCGCGCAGGTTAGCGCCGCTTTCCACCAGCCCCGTAAAGTTGATATAGGGTGCCGCCGCCGCAATGCCCGGCACTTTTTTCACTTTTTCCAGCGCGGTATTCCAGTCGTTCCACGGCTGGTTCACCGGCTCGATCTCACCGTGCGGCACAACCGCCAGAATGCGGTTATTCAGTTCGCGTTCAAAACCGTTCATCGCGCTCAGACCGACGATCAGCACCGCCACGCCCAGCGCGATACCGACAGTGGAGATCACCGAAATCAACGAAACCATCCCACCGCGACGGCGTCCGCGGCTGAAACGTAAGGCAACCAATAACGACAGAGGCGAAGCCATTACTCGGCCCCCATCAGGGAGACTTCAGTGCTCAAGC
The DNA here is from genome assembly GCF_050587465.1 of Kosakonia sp. N21. Classification (NCBI taxonomy): domain Bacteria; kingdom Pseudomonadati; phylum Pseudomonadota; class Gammaproteobacteria; order Enterobacterales; family Enterobacteriaceae; genus Kosakonia; species Kosakonia sp. N21. Next base: position 10,887 of record NZ_JBOBHR010000013.1, read on the forward strand.
GACCATCGCGCATTTCCAGTTGACGGTTCATGCGCTTCGCCAGCTGTAAATCATGCGTCACCACCAGAAACGCCGTACCCTGCGAACGGTTCAGCTCGCCAAGCAACTGGAAGATACTGTCGGCATTGCGGGCATCCAGGTTACCGGTCGGTTCATCCGCCAGCACCAGACGCGGGTTATTGACCAGCGCACGGGCTATCGCCACACGCTGGCGTTCGCCGCCGGAAAGCTCCGACGGGCGGTGAGTAGCGCGGTGCTCCAGACCCACTGCACGCAGCATTTCACGCGCGCGACTGTCGATCTCGGCCGGTTTCTTTTTACCAATCAGCAGCGGCATCGCCACGTTTTCCAGCGCAGTAAAATCCGGCAGCAGATGGTGGAACTGGTAGATAAAGCCCAGCTCGCGGTTACGCAGATCCGCCTTGGCGGTGGAAGAGAGTTTGCTCATCGGCTGATCGCGGAAAATCACATCGCCGGAGGTCGGCGTATCCAGCCCGCCGAGCAGGTGCAGCAGCGTACTTTTACCCGAACCGGAACTACCGACAATCGCCATCAGTTCCCCTTCCGCCATGCTGAAACTGACATTGTGCAGCACGTCGGTTTGCACACTGCCTTCCTGATAGCGTTTGCACAGGTTGTCGCATTGCAACAGGATCTTATTCATAACGTAAAGCCTCAGCGGGTTGAGTGGCGGCAGCGCGCCAGGAAGGATAAAGCGTAGAGAGCAGCGCAATGGCCATCGCCACCAGCGCAATCGTAACAACCTGCAGTGGCTCAATCGCTACGGGCAGTGCAGCGCCATCCAGCAGTGCGCCGATAATCGGCATCAAGTTATTCAACTGGCTGGCCAGCAGTGCGCCCAGCACCGCGCCGAGTAGCGCGCCGATGATGCCGGCGCTGGCCCCTTGCACCATAAATACCGCCATGATCTGGCGCGGCGTCAGGCCCTGCGTTTGTAAAATCGCCACCTCACCCTGTTTTTCCATCACCATCAGGCCAAGAGAAGTAATAATGTTAAACGCCGCGACCGCAACAATCAGGCTGAGCAGCAGCCCCATCATGTTTTTTTCCATGCGCACGGCCTGGAACAGCTCGCCTTTGCGATCGCGCCAGTCCTGCCACTTCGTCCCTTCTGGCAGCGACTGCTGGCTGAGCACATCCACTTTCAGCGGTTCGTTAAGCCACAACCGCCAGCCGGTAATGTTACCCGCCGGGTAACGCATCAGACGTGATGCATCCTCGATGTTGACCAGCATCTGGTACTCATCCACTTCGCTGTTTGCGGCGAACGTCCCGATGACCGTGAACAGACGCTGGCTTGGCAGACGCCCCATCGGCGTGAACTGGCTGGCGGAAGGCACCATCACGCGGATTTGATCGCCGCGGTTAACGCCTAACTGGCCCGCAAGTTGTTCGCCGAGAATGATGTTGTATTTGCCCGCTTGCAGGTCGCTCTGTTTCACGTTGACCAGGTAAGGCGTCAGCGGATCGTTTTGCGTCGGGTCAATGCCCATCATCACGCCGACCGCCACGCTGCGTGCGCTTTGGATCACCACATCGCCAGTGGTCAACGGCGCAGTACGGGTGACGCCCTGCAGTTTCAACTGGTTTGCGGGATGCTGTTGCGGATCAAGAGAGCCGTTTTGCGTAGAGAGGATCGCCTGTGGCATTAGCCCCAGGATGTTGTTTTGCAGCTCACGCTCAAAGCCATTCATTACTGATAACACCGTCACCAGCGCCATAACGCCAAGGGTGATGCCAATGGTTGACAGCCAGGAGACAAAGCGACCGAAGCGGTCTGCTGCGCGCCCACGCATATAGCGCAGACCTATGAAGAGTGTGACAGGCTGGTACATGAAATCCGTCTGATTGCTGATAGCAGATTGAGAAGTATATAAGCGAAAGCGCAGAGCGTAAATGAGTGAAACCGTAAGATTTCGTCACGAAGTTTCGAAAAAAAGCCGGAAAATCAAATTAATAATGGCTCGCAGTTTCCTGCAAAACAGCCATTGTTTGCCTGGCGCGCGACCAACGTCCCTCGCCTTAATCCGAAAATCAATAAATACAGACACTTCCCCATTACATCCCCTCCCCCCCTGCCCAGGATAAATAGCCGAAATTAAGGCAAAACAGGCAAGAAAACGAATGAAACAGAAAACATTATGGATTAATCAAATCAAAGGGTTATGTATTTGCCTGGTGGTAATATACCACTCAGTCATTACTTTTTACCCGCATCTTGACCTCTTTCAGCACCCCTGGTCCGAAACGCTGGCGAAATGTTGGATCTATTTCAACCTCTACCTCGCGCCATTTCGCATGCCGGTGTTCTTCTTTATCTCGGGTTACCTGATCCGTCGCTATATCGACGAGGTTCCATGGAAAGAGACCATCGACAAACGGATCTGGAGCATTGTGTATGTACTGGCGCTCTGGGGCGTGCTGCAATGGGTCGGACTTAGCCATATTAATGACTGGCTGGCGCCGGATCGCGACCTCAGTAACGCGTCGAATGCCGCGTACGCCGACAACTGGAGAGAGTTCTTACAGGGGATGCTCACCGCCAGCACCAGTCTGTGGTATCTGTACGCATTAATCGTCTATTTCACGCTTTGTAAGTTGTTAAGCAACTGGAAAATCCCCCTACTCACGTTGATGATCCTCGCCAGCCTCACCATTAATTATCTGCCGCTACCCTGGTGGGGGATGAACAGCGTGGTGCGCAATATGATCTTCTATACCCTCGGTGCCTGGTATGGCAACGCGGTCATGGAGTGGGTGAAAACCGTGGCGATACGTCGTTACGCACTGTTGTTCGCAGTCGCGCTGGTGGTGGCGTTTGGATTGTGGATGTTTAACATGCCATTGCCGCTTTGTTTGCTGTCGATTGTCGGCATCATGCGCCTGTTCCGGGAGCTGGAGCAGCGCTTCCCGCCGAGTGAAAACAGCCTGCTGAATGTGGTTGGCTCGAACACCATTGCGATTTACACCACCCACCGCATTCTGATTGAAGGCTTCAGCCTGGCGTTAATCAAACCGTTGAATGCCGGTGTCTGGCCGCCAACGATGGAACTGGCGCTATTGCTGATCTACCCTTTCGTCACATTACTGATTTGTACGCTGGCTGGACTGCTGGTGCGGAAAATCTCCACCGCACTGTTTGCTGATGTTTTTTTCACCCCACCGGCGAAGCTTCGCCCGGCCATTGCCACACGCTAAACCCACGCGTTCGCCTTGGCTAAAACAATGCAATCGCAGATAATAAAGGGATTGCGTATCAGTGATATGCCCCCATATGGGGGTATATCCATAAGGAACTCCGACACCTTCTATGCCTGAACAATACCGTTATTCTCTGCCGACAAAAGCAGGCGATCAGCGCCAGTTTGGCGAACTCACCGGTGCAGCCTGCGCCACCGAAGTGGCGGAAATCATTGAACGCCATGCGGGCCCGGTGGTGTTAATCGCACCCGATATGCAAAACGCATTGCGTTTGCAGGATGAGATTGGGCAATTTACCGACAATCTGGTGATGAACCTCGCGGACTGGGAAACGTTGCCGTACGACAGTTTCTCACCGCACCAGGAAATTATCTCTTCGCGCCTGTCGACCCTGTATCAACTGCCCGCCATGCAGCGCGGCGTGCTGATTGTACCGGTTAATACGTTAATGCAGCGCGTTTGCCCGCACAGCTACCTGCACGGCCACGCGCTGGTGATGCAAAAAGGCCAGCGTCTGTCACGCGACCAGTTGCGCACTCAGCTTGAAAGCGCGGGTTACCGCCACGTTGACCAGGTGATGGAACACGGCGAGTACGCCACCCGCGGCGCATTGCTGGATCTCTTCCCGATGGGCAGCGAGCAACCGTTCCGCCTCGACTTTTTCGATGATGAAATCGACAGTTTGCGTCTTTTCGACACCGATACACAGCGTACGCTGGAAGAAGTTGAAGCGATTAACTTATTGCCAGCGCATGAATTCCCGACAGACAAAACCGCGATTGAGCTGTTCCGCAGCCAGTGGCGCGACAAGTTTGACGTCAAACGCGATGCTGAACATATCTATCAGCAGGTCAGTAAGGGCACCCTGCCCGCGGGGATAGAATACTGGCAGCCCCTGTTTTTCAGTGAGCCATTGCAGCCGCTGTTCAGCTACTTCCCGGCCAACACATTGCTGGTGAATACCGGTTCACTGGAAGCCAGCGCCGAGCGTTTTCAGCAAGAGACGCAAGCGCGCTTCGAGAGCCGCGGTGTCGACCCGATGCGCCCGCTACTGCCGCCGGATGCCCTGTGGTTGCGCGTCGATGCGTTATTCAGCGAGCTGAATAAGTGGCCGCGTATCCAGCTTAAAAGTGAACAGCTGGCGAAGAAAGCCGCGCACGTTAACCTGGGTTACCAGACGTTGCCGGATCTCTCTGTGCAGGCGCAGCAAAAGTCCCCGCTGGACAACCTGCGCAAATTCCTTGAGTCCTTTAGCGGCCCGGTGGTGTTCTCGGTGGAAAGTGAAGGCCGCCGCGAAGCATTAATTGAACTGCTGGCGCGTATTAAGGTTGCGCCCAAACGGATCCTGCGTCTTGACGAAGCCACCAGCGCGGGTAGCTGGCTGATGATTGGCGCAGCCGAACATGGCTTTATCGATACGCTGCGCAACCGGGCGCTGATTTGCGAAAGCGATCTGCTGGGCGAGCGCGTTGCCCGCCGCCGTCAGGACACGCGTCGCACCATCAACCCGGACACGCTGATCCGCAACCTCGCCGAGCTGCACGATGGTCAGCCGGTGGTGCACCTGGAGCATGGCGTCGGGCGCTATGCCGGCATGACCACACTGGAAACGGGCGGCATCAAAAATGAGTACCTGATGCTGACCTACGCCAACGACGCCAAACTGTATGTTCCGGTGTCGTCGCTGCATCTGATCAGCCGTTACGCCGGTGGTGCGGAAGAGAACGCGCCGCTGCATAAACTGGGCAGCGATGCCTGGTCGCGGGCGCGGCAAAAAGCGGCGGAAAAAGTGCGTGACGTGGCGGCAGAGCTGCTGGACATCTACGCCCAGCGCGCGGCTAAGGCGGGGTTTGCCTTTAAACACGATCGCGAACAGTATCAGCTATTCTGCGATGGTTTCCCGTTTGAAACCACGCCGGATCAGGCGCAGGCCATCAACGCGGTGCTCAGCGATATGTGCCAGCCGCTGGCGATGGACCGTCTGGTGTGCGGTGATGTGGGCTTCGGTAAAACCGAAGTGGCAATGCGCGCAGCATTTCTCGCGGTGGAAAACAATAAACAGGTGGCCGTACTGGTGCCAACCACCCTGCTCGCTCAGCAGCATTTTGATAATTTCCGCGACCGTTTCGCTAACTGGCCGGTACGCATTGAGATGCTTTCCCGTTTCCGCAGCGCCAAAGAGCAGGCGCAGGTGCTGGAACAGGCCGCTGAAGGCAAAATAGATATCCTGATTGGCACGCACAAACTGCTGCAAAGCGACGTCAAACTGAAAGATCTCGGCTTGTTGATCGTCGATGAGGAGCACCGCTTTGGCGTGCGTCATAAAGAGCGCATCAAAGCGATGCGTGCCGATGTCGACATCCTGACCCTGACGGCAACGCCAATCCCACGTACGCTCAATATGGCAATGAGCGGGATGCGCGATCTGTCGATTATCGCCACCCCACCGGCGCGCCGGCTGGCGGTGAAAACCTTTGTACGCGAGTACGACAGCCTAGTGGTGCGCGAGGCGATCCTACGTGAAGTACTGCGCGGCGGCCAGGTCTATTATCTGTATAACGACGTGGAAAATATCCAGAAAGCGGCAGACAGGCTGGCGGAACTGGTACCGGAAGCGCGTATTGCTATCGGCCACGGGCAGATGCGTGAACGCGAACTGGAACGGGTGATGAATGACTTCCACCATCAGCGTTTTAACGTACTGGTGTGCACCACCATTATTGAAACCGGGATCGATATTCCGACCGCCAACACCATCATTATTGAGCGGGCTGACCACTTCGGGCTGGCGCAGTTACATCAGTTACGCGGTCGTGTGGGGCGTTCGCATCATCAGGCCTATGCCTGGTTGTTAACTCCGCATCCGAAAGCGATGACGACAGACGCGCAAAAACGCCTGGAAGCCATCGCTTCGCTGGAAGATTTGGGTGCTGGTTTTGCGCTGGCGACCCACGACCTGGAGATCCGTGGCGCCGGAGAACTGCTGGGTGAGGATCAGAGCGGTCAGATGGAAACCATTGGTTTCTCGCTCTATATGGAGCTGCTGGAAAACGCCGTTGATGCATTAAAGGCGGGGCGCGAACCCTCGCTGGAAGATCTCACCAACCAGCAAACGGAGGTGGAATTGCGCATGCCTTCGCTGCTGCCGGATGACTTTATCCCGGATGTGAACACACGTTTGTCCTTCTATAAACGTATTGCCAGTGCAAAAGACGACAATGCGCTGGAAGAGATCAAAGTCGAGCTGATTGACCGCTTTGGCCTGCTGCCGGATGCAGCGCGGACATTGCTGGACATCGCCCTGCTGCGCCAGCAGGCGCAGAAGCTTGGCATCCGTAAGCTGGAGGGTAACGAAAAAGGCGGTGTGATTGAGTTCAACGAAAAAAATCACGTCAACCCGACCTGGCTGATTGGTTTATTGCAGAAGCAGCCGCAACACTTCCGCCTTGATGGCCCAACGCGGCTGAAATTCATGCAGGATCTGGGTGAACGCAAAACCCGCATGAACTGGGTGCGTAACTTTATGCAGCAGTTAGCCGAAAACGCCGTTGCCTGACAATCATTACGCAACCGGGCCATCAGGCCCGGTTTGTGTTTAAAACGCAACATTTACAAATATTTTGCACTACGCCAGGACTTCCCGACACGCTGGCGCACCATAATCCCATTAGTTTTCTACATAACAATAACCTTATGATTTACATGGATTATGGTCATGATCAAAAATTCCCGTTTTGCTCACTGGGTAACGCTCTTCGCCGTTGCTGCGACGGTCGCCCTTTCTCTGCCCGCACGGGCAAATAGCTGGCCATTGCCGCCTGCCGGGAGCCGCGTCGTTGGCGAGAACCGTTTTCACGTAGTGCAAAACGATGGCGGCTCACTGGAAGCCATCGCAAAGCAGTACAACGTCGGTTTTCTGGCGCTGCTGCAGGCCAACCCCGGCGTGGATCCCTATGTACCACGCGCGGGCAGCGTACTGACGATCCCGCTGCAAACCCTGCTGCCGGACGCGCCACGTAAAGGAATTGTGATTAACCTGGCCGAACTGCGTCTGTATTACTATCCGCCCGGTAAAAATGAAGTCATTGTCTACCCGATCGGTATTGGTCAACTGGGCGGCGATACGCTGACCCCCACGATGGTAACAACCGTCTCGGATAAACGTGCGAACCCCACATGGACGCCAACCGCCAATATTCGGGCGCGCTATAAAGCGCAAGGCATCGATCTTCCTGCCGTGGTTCCTGCCGGGCCGGATAACCCGATGGGGCATCACGCCATTCGCCTGGCAGCCTTCGGCGGCGTGTATCTGCTGCATGGCACCAATGCCGATTTCGGTATCGGGATGCGGGTCAGCTCCGGTTGCATCCGCCTGCGCGATGGCGATATTTCCGCCCTCTACGCGGCGGTCTCTCCGGGCACGCCAGTGAACATTATCAATACCCCAATTAAAGTCTCGGTTGAGCCTGACGGCAGACGGCTGGTGGAAGTCCATCAACCGTTATCAAAATCCATTGATGACGATCCGAAAACGCTGCCAATTGTGCTGAATGCAGCGATGCAGGCATTCCAGGATGATGCGCGCAGCGATGCGCAAGTGATGACCCACGCAATGGAAATTCGCTCCGGCATGCCTGTTGATGTTACCCGCCAGGCCGACCCGTCGGTACAGATGCTGTAACCTGACCTGATACGCAAAAAGGCCCTGCATGTGCAGGGCCTTTTTTATGGCAGTGGCATAAGGGCTGTGAGGGGCGACCTTATTTGTAGAGAACCGCAGTACCATGCAGGTTATCGGAACCGGTCACAGAAGTGATGCGGAAGGATTTCGCACCCATCTGTTCAGCTTTCTGCGCCAGTTTATCTTCAACAGAAGAGAGATTCGTGCTGGCAGTAACGCCAACAGTGGCAACTTCCTGCTGACCCGCCGGTGCGGACTGAACTTCAACCGCAGCCATGCTGGCAAAAGAGAGTGAACTGAGTACCGCGGCGGCGAAAAGTGCTTTTACGTTTGTCATGATTGTTTACCTGTATGCAGATGATGGATGTCGCCAACGAATAAGTTAACGATCGATAGATAAATGGTAGTTGTGATCTACGTCACGCGTCAACATCTTTTTGTAACGATCGTTAGTTAAAATATTAATTGCTTAAAATTCATAACCATAGGATTTATTAATTTGTGCTGTTTTGCCGCTGGTCAGGCTGACAGAATGTTTTTATAATGACTGCTCAGCAAACCAACAAAGGTAAGCGGCACTATGACGACTGAGATCACCAGTTGCAGCAAAAAAAGCCGTGGCCGACCGAAAGTGTTCGACAGGGAAGCGGCGCTCGACAAAGCCATGACGCTGTTCTGGCAGCATGGCTACGAAGCCACATCATTATCCGATCTCGTAGAAGCGACCGGCGCGAAAGCACCGACGCTTTATGCAGAGTTCACCAATAAAGAAGGGTTGTTCCGCGCGGTACTGGACCGTTATATCGCGCGTTTCGCCACGCAACACGAGGCTCCGTTGCACTGCGAGGAAAAACCTATTGAGCAGGCGCTACTGGACTATTTCACCGCCGTGGCGAAATGTTTCACCAGTACGGATACGCCAGCCGGCTGTTTTATGATCAACACCTCCGCAACGCTGGCGGCCTCTTCACAGGCGATTGCGAAGACCATCAAATCGCGGCACGCGCAGCAGGAAGAAACGCTGCTCACGTTCCTGACGCAACGCCAGCAACGTGGGGAAATCCCCGCAGACGCGGATCCGCAGGCGCTGGCGCAGTTTCTGGGTTGTATATTGCAGGGCATGTCAATTAGCGCGCGCGAAGGCGCAAGTTGTGAAAAGTTGCTGCAAATTACCCGAACTACGCTGCGTTTGTGGCCGGATCTGATCAAACTCTGAGAGGTTTATACCCGGCGGCACGTCGCTTGCCGGGTTGACTTTCACGATAGACAAAACCTATCTTAACAATAGGTAAAAACTTTCAGTGTTTTTCCCCGCTTTGCTATGATTAATTGTGATTATTGCTCTGCTAATGATTAGTATGGGTGATACACAAATCATAAGTGTCATGAAGACGCGCTAAGCTACGACTTTCCCTTACTCTCGCTCTACCTGTTGTACTGAATTTTACCGTTGATATAGGGCATTTCACTGTACTTAACACATGCATAAGGAAAATGAACATGATTTTGCTATTACCATTCATCAAAGTGTTAATAGTAATAACATTGTTATGTGGTTTGTGGGTGTTGTGTGGTGGTTCGGTACTGTTTGCGTTTATTTCTGTTTTAATCACCGGCCTGCTGGTAATACGCCAACACGACTTCATTTGACCGTTAAAAAGCCTTGCTGCGATGCAAGGCTTTTTTCATGAAAAAAGGCTCCTCAGCCTGAGCAATTGAGGAGCCAACATGCAGAGTACTTCTGTTTTACGCTTTGTTATTCAAAATAAGCTGACCATTGTTATCCAGCGGAATTTGCGTTCCCGGATCTTTATCCATGCGGATTTTTCCTTGCTGGTCGCCAATCTTGTACGTCACGTCGTAACCGATCATTTTCTCGGATTTGTCATACACGGTCTGACAGCGTTGCTGGGTCGTGGTATAGGTATCCCTTTCCTGCATCCCACCCTGGATTTGGTTACCGGCGTAGCCGCCGCCCAACGCGCCGACGACGGTAGCAACATCTTTACCCCGGCCGCCGCCAAACTGGTGACCCAACACCCCACCCGCCACTGCGCCCAGAACAGAACCGGTAATGCGGTTCTCATCCTGTACCGGACGGCGGTGCGTCATGGTGACGTTACGGCACTCCTCACGGGGTGTTTTAATGCTCTCTTTGATTGGCGTGGCGGAAACCACCTGCGCATACTGAGGACCACGGTCAAATACATTCAAACTGGCAACCGCGGCAACGCCCAGTGCAGCGGCCACGCCAATCCCGATACCCGCTAACATTGATTTATTCACAGGATTATCTCCCTCGTTTGCTATTAGCAACAATTTTGCAACTTCAGCGGTCGTTAAGCCAATCGGAAAGAGAGGAAAAAATGGGATATATAGGGGAGAAACCCGGATATTCAGAGTTGTCTGAACCTCGATAACGGTCCAGGACAGAAGGAAATACTGCTCCGGCGATGATCTCGCCGGAGCAGCCAAACACATCAGTGCAGTTTCAAACGTGGGCGAATTACCCGGTTAATACTGCCCACCAGCATCATCAGGCCGGTTTTGAAATAACCGTGGAGTGCAATCTGGTGCATACGATACAGTGAAATGTACACGAAGCGGGCAATACGGCCTTCAATCATCATCGAACCGCGCATCAGGTTCCCCATCAGGCTGCCGACGGTCGAGAAGTTCGACAGAGAGACCAGTGAACCGTGATCCTTATACACGTAAGATTTCAGCGGTTTGCCTTTGATCTGCGCCAGAATGTTATGCAGGGCGAGGCTGGCCATCTGGTGGGCTGCCTGGGCGCGCGGAGGAACAAAGCCGCCTTCAGGACGGGCGCAGGAGGCGCAGTCGCCGATGGCATAGATATCCGCATCACGCGTGGTTTGCAGCGTTGGCTCAACCACTAATTGATTGATACGGTTGGTTTCCAGACCGCCAATCTCTTTCATAAAGTCAGGCGCTTTGATACCTGCCGCCCACACCATCAGATCGGCTTTGATGTATTCGCCATCTTTGGTATGCAAACCGCCTTCATCAGCGCTGGTGACCATGGTCTGCGTCAGTACGCGCACGCCCATTTTGGTCAGTTCGCTATGCGCAGCGCCGGAAATCCGCGGCGGCAATGCAGGCAAAATACGCTCTCCCGCCTCGACCAGCGTTACGTTCAGCGCGTCATTGGTCAGACCTTTGTAACCATAGCTGTGCAGCTGTTTCACCGCGTTATGCAGCTCTGCAGAAAGCTCAACCCCTGTCGCGCCGCCACCGACAATCGCAATGTTCACTTTGCCGTTAGCGCCAAGATTCGCGGAGTATTTCAGGAACAGGTTCAGCATCTCCTGGTGGAAACGACGCGCCTGATGCGGGTTATCGAGGAAAATGCAGTGTTCTTTTACGCCCGGCGTGTTGAAATCATTAGATGTGCTGCCCAGCGCCATGATCAGCGTGTCATAGGCCAGCTTGCGCTCCGGCACCAGCAACTCGCCTTTATCATCACGTAACTCCGCAAGCGTCAGAGTTTTGCTTTCACGGTTAATGTCCACCACGGAACCCAGTTGGAACTGGAAATGGTGATTACGCGCGTGCGCCAGGTAGCTCAGCGCATCAACGCCTTCATCCAGTGAACCCGTTGCGACTTCATGCAGTAACGGTTTCCATAAATGGCTGTGGTTACGATCCACCAGCGTAATTTTGGCTTTTTTACCGCGGCCGAGTTTTTTACCCAACTGCGTTGCCAGCTCCAGACCGCCAGCACCACCACCCACAATTACAATCTTTTTCAATGGTGTAGTCAAAGTGACCCCCTAAAATATTAACCAATTGTTAACTAAAAGTTATACAAATAGCTTTTAGTTAACAAAGAGTTACGTGCTTGCAAACCAACATTGACGATGAGAATAACACGTAAGGTTCAATGGTCATACCAAAATTGATATGCATCAAGTTTTGATGCCTAAAAGATGAACAAGTGTAGTTGGATTGCCAAAGAATGCGGGCACAGAAAGGGAAAGAGACAAAATACCGGCAGGCGATAACCTGCCGGAGGGGGATTAACCGAGGGTTTTAAACGCTTTGATACGCTGAAGGTGTGGAGAGATGTTCTTGAATTTGTGAGATTGTTCTTCATCCCAGACAATCTCGTAGTAGTGGTGCAACTCATCCGACGCGCGCTGATTGTCCAGCGCCTCATCGTTACGCGACAAAATCACCAGACAGCGGTCACGATTTTTTTCACGGAAATTGGACACACACTTCGTGGCAATGTCCTGATACTCTTCCGGGCGATCGATTTTGCCCTCCATGTTCTCATAGGGGAACAGGTTGGGGTTGAGGATCACCTGACGAATATCACACAGAAAGCCAATGCGCTCCGCCCAGTATCCACCCAGTCCTACGCCGCAAATCAGCGGGCGCTCATCGACATTCAACTGCAACATCTTATCCACTTCTTTCAGCAGGTGCTGCATATCGTGTTTCGGGTGCCGCGTGCTATAGCTAATCAGACGCACATCCGGATCGATAAACTGTAACTGCAGCACCTTTTCATGGTTGCCGGGACTGTTTGAGTCAAAACCGTGTAAATAGATAATCATGGTATCCTCACCACTTCGACATCGCGTCCGCAGGCGTTAATGAGCCGCTTTCTGCTCCTGCCAGCGCTCGTGTAACCGCTCCAGCTCCTGGCTGACAGCCTTCCAGCGCGCCGTGCTCATCAACTCCTGACGAGAATATGAACCTTTATGATACAATTGTGTAACACGCTCTGCATTGATCGGCGACAGGTTATCTAACACACTCACTGCGCCTTTACGATTATTGCAGACCAGGATCATATCGCAACCGGCGTCCAGCGATGCCTGTCCACGCTCTGCATAACTGCCCATAATCGCAGCGCCTTCCATCGACAGATCGTCAGAGAAAATCACGCCGTCAAACCCCAGTTCACCGCGCAATACGGTTTTCAGCCAGTAGGGCGAACCGCTGGCCGGACGTGGATCGATATCGGTGTAAATCACATGCGCAGGCATAATCGCGTCCAGCTTGTTTTGCTCAATAAGCTGGCGGAAGACCAACATATCTTTGGCGCGGATCTCCGCTTGCGGGCGCGGATCGCGCGGGGTTTCTTTATGAGAATCCGCCGTCACGGCACCGTGTCCGGGGAAGTGTTTACCCGTGGTTTTCATCCCCGCACTGTGCATACCGTCAATAAACTGTGTTGCCATCGCCAGCGCCTTTAGCGGATCGTCGTGGTAAGAACGTTCGCCAATTGCCGCACTGATATGCCCGACGTCCAGCACCGGGGCAAAACTGATGTCGATATCCATGGCAATCATTTCACTGGCCATCAACCAGCCCGCATCCTGCGCCAGACGACCGCCCTCTTCCAGCCCATGTAATGCGGCAAAAGACTGGGCAGCAGGCAGCCGGGTAAAGCCTTCGCGGAAACGCTGTACGCGCCCCCCTTCCTGGTCGACAGCCACCACCAGACGATGGTGTGACGCACTGCGGATCTGGCGTACCAGTTCACGTAATTGCGCCGGATCGTGATAATTACGGGTAAAGAGGATCAAGCCGCCCACCAGCGGATGCGCCAGAATTTCGCGCTCTTCCGCATCCAGTTCGTACCCTTCCACATCCAACATGACCGGACCCACACTCACCTCTCTTATCCTTCAGTCTGCAACTGACGCCATACTTCATTCGCCAGCGTAATAAATTGTTGTTCACCCGTTTGCTGCCAGCGGCACTCATACCAGCCGGCCATCAGCATCAGAACCCAGGGTCGCCAGCGCCTTACCTGCCGCCATAACTGAGCCGGTGCGATAACCGCACGCCGTGCGTAGTCATCCACCAGCGCTCGCCGCTGTGCGTCGTTGTCCATCCATACGGCGGCCAGTTCGAGAGCGATGTCGCCATCGCCCGCATACTCCCAGTCGATCAGCCTTACCCCTAGCGGACCATGAACCAGATTGCCCGCATGCACATCCATATGTAACGGCGCCAGTCGCAGCGGCATCGGTTCGCCTTGTTGACGAAGCCGTTTTAATCGCCGTAACCAAAACGGCGTTCGCCGGCCAGGCGCGCAGCGTTGCCAGTATCCTTCAAGCAGTGGTAGCAGCGTTATACGCCAGCCAAAACAGGACTGGCGGTGTAAATCATACAGTAACATCGCGAGTTCGCTGCTGGATGGCAACGCCGCTTTTGTTTCACCGGGCAGATAGTCGATCGCCATCCACTCGCCAGTGTAGAGATAGGCACGCGGCGCAATCGCCGACGGTAAATGTTTAAACACCCGGTACTGTCGCCGGAAAGGTGAAGATGTGCCCTGATGCCGCTGGCGCAGCACTCGCATGTGCTGGCCATCGCTGATAAGACAACTCCCGCCGCTGAGTCCGGTATTCTGGCTGGCGACGGGAGCGTATTGCGGAAAATAGCGTGACAGAATGTCGTCACGCGTTTGCTTATTGTTGCTGAACCGCACCTTTACCTGACCAGATAATCTCGCCGGTCTGCACCAGCATTAATTGCATTTGCAGGCCCGGTGCGTTGGCATTGCCGGTCGCGTTGGAGTAGAGCACATATTGCGCGCCAACATTGCGGGCGATGCCAATCGCTTTACTGCGCGTCCCCAGACTGTCCTGCGGTGAAAGCCCCAATTGTTGCTTCGCCACGGCCAGTTGTTGTGCGGTGATCAATGTAAATTTACCGTTGTTGGCCAGCGCATTACGCACCACCTCGGTGGCTTCGCCGGTGTTGATGGATCCATTAGTGCGGTTATTTACGCTATCCACCAGCAGTACGCTTCCCGCTGTTGCACCGCTCGCGGGCAGCATTTTGCCCACCATCGGTTGCACCGCGCCATTCCAGTCATAGTGACGTTCACGCGGCGTTGGCTGCGCGGTCTGATCCTGATGCTCAATCGGGCCTGGCTGCTGTTGCGGCAGTGTCGGGACAGAAGGCACCGTCGGTACCGGCTGTTGCGGCTGCGGTTGCGTGGGTTGCTGCTCTCCTCCCCCGGCCTGATCGACGGGCGCGGGTTGTTGCTCACCGCGAATGATACAGCCCGACAACAGCATGGCGAAAGTGGTCAGTAGTGCGTAGCGTCCAAGTGTTTTAATCAAGAGTCACCCCTTACAGGTAGAGATAAAGTCTGACATTGCGCGCGCCCAGATAGTTGGCGCTCCCGTAGAGCGTCACACCGGAATTCGCCGGAATGGTCACGCTACGCGGCGCTTCCAGGGGATGCATTTCCAGACCTCTGGCGTCATACCAGTAAAAACGATAATGCACAGTAACGGGTTGTTGCCTCTCATTAAATAGCCGCGAAGACGCGGATGGCTGGAGTTCTTCGGTGCTTAATGTCGGCGGCTGCGCGGTAATGCCCGCCGCCAGTATACTGGACTCCATCACCAGCGTTTGATTGCTGGCAACCGGAATCGCCGGACGCGAACTGCAACCCGCCAGCGTCAACGCCGCCAGTAATAAGGCAACACGCCCTGTGGTCATGTTACAGGCCTTTATGAGCCAGCATCGGCCCAAGCGCCCGTCCGCCAAGCAGGTGCATATGAATATGATAAACTTCCTGCCCGCCATGACGATTACAATTCATGATCAAACGGTAACCGTCTTCGTCGATACCTTCGTCACGGGCGATTTTCGCCGCCACCGTCAACATACGCCCAAGCGTCTGTTCATGCGCTTCGGTCACATCATTCACGGTAGGGATCAGGATATTCGGCACAATGAGCACATGCGTGGGGGCTTGCGGGGAAATGTCACGAAAAGCGGTGACCAGCTCATCCTGATACACAATGTCTGACGGAATTTCGCGGCGGATAATTTTACTGAAAATGGTTTCTTCGGCCATGACGTTTTCCTTTTTTGAGCGCGGGAAGATGCCCGCAGCCGTCGTCAATTACTTGCCCTAGAGTATGATCGAGTTTCTCTTGTCGTTTCAACCAAAACGCTGTTTTTCTTTCCGCTTTCAGGCACCTCTGACGCAGGAATAGCCAACCCTTCCGTTCCACTACGGTGAAACAGCATTTCAGTAATAAATCTTACATCTGTTTACATCAATGGAGTGAATGCGTATATTTCGCATTTGCATTTTCATGCGCAACTAATACCAGGCAAATTAAAAAATCCGCCTGACGCGACAACGTATCGCTGCCGGGCACTCCCTCTAACACACCATTAAGGTTTATTCATGTCTTTCACTCATCACGCCAGGGACGCAGCGCGTCCGGTAGCCGCCACACCTTCTCTGCTCGCCGCGTGCATTGCCCTGGCGTTGGCGCCTTCTGCTGCCTTTGCGGCTGATAAAGCATCTGAAGATACCGTGGTCGTAGACGGCGCAGCGCTAAGCACCGCCGACAGTCAGGATCAGGATTACAGCGTTAAAACCACGACAACCGGCACCAAACTGTTGCTGGTGCCGCGCGATATTCCGCAATCCGTGAGCGTGGTAAGTCAGCAGCGTATGCAAGACCAGCAACTGAACACGATTGAGCAGGTTCTGGATAACACCATTGGCGTAAGCGCCTCGCGCATCGACTCGCACCGGACAAATTTCTTTGCGCGTGGTTTCTTCGTCAGTAACTTTGCCTATGAAGATATGCCAACCTTCCTTGATAACCGCTGGAACTTTGGCGATACCGCTGGCGATACCGCCATTTACGACAAGATTGAAGTGGTGCGCGGCGCAGCTGGTCTGATGAGTGGCACCGGTAACCCGTCAGCCTACGTCAATATGGTGCGTAAGCATGCGGACAGCAAAGAGTTCAAAGGCAGCGCAACCGCAACGTACGGTAGTTGGGATAATCAACGCTACGTTCTCGACTTACAAGCACCGTTGACAGAGTCCGGTAATGTGCGTGGTCGCATGATCACCGGCTACCAGGATAAAGATTCGTGGATTGAGCGTAACCATTACCGCAAAAAATTCATCACCGGTGTTGTGGATGCAGACCTCACCGATTCCACCACCCTGTCTGTGGGATATGACTATCAGGAAAGCCAGGAAGACAGCCCGACCTGGGGTGGTGTCCCGTCGATGTACAGCGATGGTAGCCGTACGCATTTCCGCCGTGGTTTCAACACAGCAGCTGACTGGGCCTACTCAAATGTGGACTCCACGAAAATTTTCGCCAATCTGACGCAGCGTTTTGATAACGGCTGGGAAGCGAAAGTTAACGCCATGCATGCGGAAACCAATTTCGACAGCAAATTGATGTATATCGATGGCTATCCGGATAAAAACACCGGTCTCTTCGATGCCTCGCAGTGGCAAGGCGCCTGGGGCGGTTGGAACCGCGGTGAGCGTAAGCAGGACTCCGTAGATGCGTTCGTGCGCGGCGGTTACGATCTCTTCGGTCGTCAACATGAAGTGATGTTTGGCGGCAGCTACAGCCGTCAGCGTAATAACTATGACAACTCTTACCCGGTTAATGACAATTCCGGTCTGATGGACGTTGGTAATATTAATCGTTACAACGGCAATACGCTCGCTGACCCAACCTGGTCAGACTGGACGCTCTATCAGCGGGATGTGATCCGCCAGAAATCCGTCTATGCTGCAACCCGTATCTCGCTGGCTGATCCCCTCCACCTTATTCTGGGGGCGCGTTACACCGAGTGGAGCGCAAAATACAACCTGGAACGTAAACCGGATGAAATCCGCAACAGCAAGTCCGATGATGTGACGCCGTATGCGGGGCTGATTTATGACATCGATGACACCTGGTCTGTGTACGGCAGTTATACCTCTATCTTTGAGCCTTCAAGCCAGCGCGATATCAACAGCGAGTTCCTCGACCCGACGACAGGTAAAAGCTACGAAGCCGGGGTGAAAGGCGACTGGTTTAACACGCGCCTGACGGCAACGTTTGCCGTATTCCGCACCGAGCAGGATCACGTTGCTGTCTCGACGGGCGAGTACATCCCGAACTCTGGCGGCCAGACGGCGTATAAATCCGTGAACGGCACCGTCAGCAAAGGGGTTGAATTTGAACTGAATGGCGCACTGACCGACAACCTGCAACTGACTTTCGGCGCCAGCCGCTTTATGGCGGAAGATGGCGACGGGGTTGCGGTTAACCCGGAGCAAGCGCGTACGACGATGAAATTGTTTACCCGCTACCAGTTGCCGATGCTGCCTGAGCTTGCTTTTGGCGGCGGCGCGCGCTGGCAAAACAAAAGCTGGCAGGATATTAAAGGCCCGAATGGCAATATGCGTATCACCCAGAGCGGCTACACCGTGGTTGACCTGTTTACCCGTTACCAGGCCACTAAAAACTTCGCGATTCAGGCAAACCTGAACAATGTGTTCGATAAAGAGTATTACGATTATCTGGGCACCTATGGGGTTTATGGCGCGCCGCGTAACTTCTCTATCAGCGCGAACTACAGTTTCTGATAACCGTGTTAAACGCGAAGGGAGCCTGATGGCTCCCTTTTTTTTACGCTCTTGCATCATCACAACCCATAAAAAAGGGAGCCATCAGGCTCCCTCAGTCTCCCCAGACTATGACTTAGTTATTACGGATGTATTCATCCATCTCGGTTTTCAGGTTATCGGATTTCGTACCGAAAATCGCCTGCACACCGGAACCAGCCACAACCACACCCGCAGCGCCCAGTTTCTTCAGGCCAGCCTGATCCACTTTCGCTACGTCAGCAACGCTGACACGCAGACGCGTGATGCACGCATCCAGGTTGGTGATGTTTTCTTTACCGCCAAACGCCGTAACCAGAGCCGGAGCCATTTCGCTGGTTGCGCCAGCTTTGCTCTCTTCAGTGGTTTCTTCACGGCCAGGGGTTTTCAGATCCAGCGCTTTAATCAGCACACGGAATACGGTGTAGTAAACAACCGCATAACCTGCACCGATAACCGGGAACAGCCACAGTTTGCTGCTGTTGCCGCTCAGTACGATGAAGTCAATCAGACCGTGAGAGAACGACGTACCGTCACGCATACCCAGCAGGATACAGATCGGGAATGCCAGACCCGCCAGAATCGCGTGGATGACGTACAGGATCGGTGCAACGAACATGAAAGAGAACTCGATCGGCTCGGTGATACCGGTCAGGAACGAGGTCAGCGCTGCGGAGATCATGATACCGCCCACTTTCGCGCGGTTTTCCGGTTTAGCAGAGTGCCAGATAGCGATAGCGGCAGCCGGCAGACCGTACATTTTGAACAGGAAGCCGCCAGACAGTTTGCCCGCAGTCGGGTCGCCTGCCATGTAACGCGGGATATCGCCGTGGAAAACCTGACCTGCTGCGTTGGTGAATTCACCGATCTGCATCTGGAAAGGTACGTTCCAGATGTGGTGCAGACCAAACGGCACCAGGCAACGTTCAATAAAGCCGTAGATACCGAACGCAACAACCGGGTTCTGGTAAGCAGCCCACTGAGAGAACGTCTGGATAGCGGTACCGATCGGCGGCCAAATGAAGGACAGGATCACACCGGTGAAAATCGCGGCCAGACCGGAAATGATCGGCACGAAACGCTTACCGGCGAAGAAGCCCAGGTACTCAGGCAGCTTGATACGGTAGAAACGGTTGAACATGTACGCTGCGATCGCACCGGAGATGATCCCCCCGAGAACACCGGTATCAGCCAGGTGTTTTGCGGCGATTTCTTCAGCAGGTAAATGCAGAACCAGCGGCGCAACAACAGCCATGGTCTTCACCATGATGCCGTAAGCAACAACCGAAGCCAGAGCTGAAACACCGTCGTTATTGGTGAAGCCCAGTGCAACACCGATAGCGAAGATCAGTGGCATGTTGGCAAAAACGGAACCGCCCGCTTCGGCCATAACATGGGAAACCACTTCTGGCAGCCAGCTGAAGTTTGCAGAACCGACGCCCAGCAGGATACCTGCGATAGGCAGTACGGATACTGGCAGCATCAGCGATTTACCGACCTTCTGCAGGTTAGCAAATGCATTCTTAAACATAATTGAGAGTGCTCCTGAGTATTAGTGCTTTTTTCTACGCTTTTGCGCATTGGCGCGGGGGGAGAGCCGCGCCGTGGGAAGGGCATCTAAGCGCCCCTTATTTATTACACAGAGTAAAATAAATCGATTTGGCTTTGTTTGATGGCTATCACGTTTCAGCCAGCGCGCGCTGCAAAACTCACGTTAATTTACAAAAGCCGCATGCCTTCGAATGAAAATCGTCCATCACCGCCTTTTTTATGGCGGTGAACTTTACTCTGATCGTTTATTAATTACGAGCCCTAAAATAAGCTGAAATTTCAGGCGGATTGCAGGCGGGAGGGATCGATATGGAACAGACGGGCAAAGTTTTGCGTGGTTTGTTGGGCCAGTTCCTCAACGGAAACACCCTTCAAAACCGCCATATATTCGGCTACATCTCGGGTCATGGCAGGCTGGTTTTCCTTGCCACGGTGGGGTACTGGCGCAAGATACGGAGAGTCTGTCTCCACCAGCAGTCGATCCAACGGTACATAACGCGCCGCGTCGCGAAGCTGTTCAGCATTGCGGAAAGTAACAATACCGGAGAACGAGATATAAAAGCCCATATCCAGCAACTTACTCGCCGTTTCGCGATCTTCCGTAAAACAGTGCAGAACGCCGCCGCACTCGGTCACCTTCTCTTCCTGCAGAATAGCCAGCGTATCGGCGCGGGCATCACGGGTGTGCACAATAACCGGTTTATTCAGCTCACGACCAATGCGGATATGGTTGCGGAAAGAGACCTGCTGTTGCGGTTTGGTTTCCGGGGTATAAAAATAATCGAGGCCGGTTTCCCCCATCGCTACCACACCGGGTTCGGCTGCCAGCTGGCGTAAGGTCTCGACCTCATAGCTTTCGTCCTGATTAAGCGGGTGCACGCCACAGGAGAACACCACGTTGTCCCGTTCTCCTACCAACTCTCGCATAGTGCGGTATCCCGGCAGCGTGGTGGCAACAGCAAGGCAAAATTTCACATCACGCGCGGCGGCTTTCGCCAGCACGTCATCCACGTCTTTATGCAAAGACTGATAATCAAGACCATCAAGATGGCAGTGCGAGTCGACTAAAAACATAATGTCTCTCTTAAAGATGAGATACGGGAAGCACAGCACCTGGTTGCAGGTAGCGTTCCAGAGTTAACAACAGATCGGTCAGCAAAAGTTCGCGGTTCACACCGGGTACATTGAGCAACTGCTCCCGGCAGGTAAACAACGCGTGTAAGAGCGCGTGCAACGTTTCGCCGCGCATCTGGCGAGCAAGAGCGTGCACCAGCGCAGAGGAGTCCACATTACTGAGCAAGGTCGCGCCTTGCTGGACTTTCAGCGCATCCAGAAACAGCGCTGACATCCATTGCAGACGCTCAGCAACCCGCTCATGGTTCAGCGCAGGTAACACAGCCAGCCAGTCACCGCTTTGCAGCGCTGTATCGACAGCCTGGCACAGCCCCAGCCGTTGCGCCCAGTGCTCTTCCTGCAATAATGCTTCCGCGGCCCCGGGTGATCCTGCACTCAGGCGAAGTGCGGTCAGTAGCGTTTCAGGCGAAGCCGTCACTTCACGACCAAGCCATGCGCTGGCATAGTTTTCCGCAGGAGGCGCAAGGTGATGTAAACGACAGCGGCTACGCAAAGTCGCCAACAATCGCGCGGGCTCACGGCAGGCAAGGAAAAACCATGTCTGCGCCGGAGGCTCTTCCAGGGTTTTAAGCAGCGCATTCGCGGCCGCATCCGTCAGCAGCGCGGCATCCTGGATCCATACCACTTTTGCGCCGCCCAGCCGCGCGTGTTCATACAATTTTTCGCTGACCTCGCGTACCGCATCAATACCCAGTGCGGTCTTGCCTTTTTCCGGCGTCAGCGTGTAATAGTCCGGATGCGTGCCTGCCTGCATAAGCTGGCAACCCCGGCAATGGCCGCAGCTTTTATGCCCTTGTGGCGTCTGGCATAACAAAAGACGGCTGATCGCATAGATCAAAGCGTCTTCCCCCATGCCTGGCAATGCATGGATCAGTAACGCGTGGTGACCACGTCCGGCCTGATAACTGGCGACCAGTTGCTCAAAGTCCGGCCGCAGCCACGGATACCATCTCATGCGCCCTGCTCCTGGACCCACGCAATAATGGTCTGACGAATATTTTGCATAACATCCTCCAACGGCTGGGTCGCATCAATGGTGCGAATGGTGTCATCCTGCGCCGCCAGCTCAAGGTAACGGGCTCGCGTCCGGTTAAAGAAATCCAGCGATTCCTGCTCAATGCGATCCAGCTCGCCACGCGCACGCGCGCGTTTCAACCCCACTTCCGGCGTCACATCAAGATAGAGGGTTAAGTCCGGGCGAAAATCCCCCAGCACCGCATCACGCAGGGTTGCCAGCATCGCCTGATCAATGCCGCGACCACCGCCCTGATAAGCCTGGGTGGAAAGGTCGTGCCGATCGCCAATGACCCACTGACCTTGCGCCAGTGCTGGTTTAATCACTGTTTCAACTAACTGTACCCGGGCAGCATAAAACATCAGCACTTCAGCTTTATCGCAAATGACTTCGTCACCTACAGAGCGAATATCCAGCACCAGGCTACGCAGTTTTTCCGCCAACAGCGTCCCACCTGGCTCACGCGTGAAAACCATCTCGCCCACGCCTGATTCTTTAAGCGTGTTCACAATGACATCACGTGCCGAGGTTTTACCGGCGCCTTCAAGCCCTTCAATGACAATGTATTTACTGCCCATTTTTTTCCTTAAGTACTTTCAGATATTCCTGCACTGACCGGTTATGGCTGGCGAGATTGGTGTTAAACGTGTGCCCGCCTTTGCCGTCGGCCACAAAATAGAGATACGGCGTCTTCGCCGGATGCGCCGCCGCTTTCAACGATGCTTCGGCCGGAATAGCAATAGGCCCCGGCGGCATGCCGCTTATCACATAGGTATTGTATTCTGTCGGTGTATCCAGGTCGGCGCGCGACAGCTTACCATTATAACGCGCCCCCATCCCGTAGATCACCGTCGGATCGGTCTGTAGCTTCATGCCAACGCGCAAGCGGTTAATAAATACCGATGCGACCTGATCGCGTTCACTGGCCACGGCAGTCTCTTTTTCGATAATCGAGGCCATGGTAACCAACTGGTTCTGGTCTTTGTAGGGCAGCCCCTCCATACGCCCTTCCCAGACCTGCTCAACGGCCCGCACCATCTTTTGATGCGCGCGCTTCAGCAATGCCACATCAGTGGTGTTAGCGGTGTACATCCAGGTATCGGGCCAGAACCAGCCTTCCACCCACTCCGGATGTTCCAGCTTCAGGGCCTGCGCGACGGTGGCGTAATCATCATCTTTCAGTGTGTGTTTGATCCACGGCGCGTCACGCAGCTGTTTAAGGTAGTCACTCAACCGCATGCCTTCGACCAAACGCAGCGGGAATTGTGCCTCTTTACCGCTTTCCAGCAACTGCAACATTTCACGAACGGTCATACCCGGTGTAAAACGATAGGTCCCGGCCTTAAAGTGCGAGAGATCCGGCTCCAGCTTGAGCAACCACTGGAATACCCGCGGGCGGTTGATCACCTTCTCGTTATACAACTGCTCACCCAGCGCCAGACGACCCGTTCCGGCCGACAGAGAAAAAATGAGTTCGTCCTTGATCAGGATCTTGCTGTCAGCCAGTTGGCGAACCTTCCACACACCCGCTCCCGCTGCGATAACCATCACCGCCAGCAGGAGGAGAACAACGCGTAACATTTTCTTCATGACTGATTTATCTGCTCACACAGGGGGGATAAAAAGTAGTACACATCGCGCGCGGTCCAGTGGAGATCACCCCACTGCCGAACCGGGACTACCGGCATCAGCGCGTTGCAAATAAGCACTTCTTCCGCTTGCCGCAACATATCCTGCCGCGCATTCACTTCGACAACGTTAAAACCTGAAGATGCCAGTTGCCGCATACAATATTGGCGCATAATGCCATCAACACCGGCCTGATCCAGGCGGGGAGTAAAGACATCCCTGCCCTGACGCCAGAAAAGATTGGCCGCACAGCACTCAGTGAGCCAGCCATCGCTGTCCAGTACCAGCGCTTCATCAGCATCAGTCTGTTCCAGGTGAGCGCGGACCAGTACTTGCTCCAGCCGATTAAGATGTTTGATACCAGCCAGCAGAGGGTTTCGCCCAAGGCGAACCGGGCTAAGCGCCAGCGTCACGCCATTCTGCCGCCAGCGTTCGTAATGCGCCGGCTTAGCAGAAACAGAAAGGATGCGCGTAGGGGTAATGCAGTTCGCCGCGCTGTAACCACGACCGCCTGCGCCGCGGCTGATGATGACTTTTACAACGCCATCGTCTCTTTCTTTCGCCAGCCTGTTCATCTCCCACTCCAGTACTGGCCAGTCGACGAACGGAATAAATAAACGCTCGCATGCCTGCCGTAAGCGTTGCAGGTGCGCGGCGAGAAACTGGATCTGCCCGTCAATAATACGTGCAGTGGTAAAACACCCGTCGCCAAATTGTGTTGCCCGGTCAGTGGCGGCAAGCGTTTGCTGCTCAATGCCATTAATCAAGAACATGGAGGCTCCTTATGCGTGGCCGGACAGTTTGGCAGGATGAAAAGCAGAGAACAAGCGGAGAAAACCGAATAGAAAAGGCCCGGCAAGCGGGCCTTAATATGGCTGAGATAATCAGACTTTTTTGAAAATCAGCGAACCATTAGTACCGCCGAAGCCAAAGGAGTTACACAGGGTGTACTCCATACCGCTGACCTGGCGCGCTTCGTGTGGCACGAAGTCCAGATCGCAACCTTCATCCGGGTTATCCAGGTTGATGGTTGGTGGAATGGCCTGATCGCGCAGCGCGAGGATTGAGTAGATAGACTCAACAGCGCCCGCGGCACCTAACAGGTGGCCGGTCATGGATTTGGTGGAGCTCACCATCACACGTTTCGCTGCATCGCCAAATACCGATTTCACCGCCTGAGCCTCAGCTTTATCACCGGCTGGGGTGGAGGTACCGTGTGCGTTCACATAGCCAATCTGACCCGGCTCAATGCCCGCATCGCGCAATGCATTGACCATGGCCAGCGCAGCGCCCGCACCGCTTTCCGGCGGAGAAGTCATGTGGTAGGCATCACTGCTCATGCCAAACCCGATGATTTCTGCATAAATTTTCGCGCCGCGTTTTTTCGCGTGCTCGTACTCTTCAAGCATAATGATACCGGCGCCATCGCCCAGTACAAAACCATCACGGTCTTTATCCCACGGACGACTTGCCGCCTGCGGGTTGTCATTACGGTTGGAGAGTGCGCGCGCTGCGCCGAATCCACCAACGCCCAGCGGGGTACTGGCTTTCTCTGCACCACCTGCCAGCATTGCATCAGCATCGCCATAAGCAATGATACGCGCCGCGTGACCGATGTTATGCACGCCGGACGTACACGCCGTTGCAATTGAAATGCTCGGACCTTGCAGGCCGAACATGATAGTCAGATGACCTGCCACCATGTTCACAATCGTCGACGGAACGAAGAACGGGCTGATTTTGCGCGGTCCACCGTTGACAAGAGAGCTGTGGTTTTCTTCGATCAGGCCGAGACCGCCAATGCCGGAGCCAATCGCTGCGCCAATACGGGATGCGTTCTCTTCGGTGACTTCGAGGCCAGAATCATGCATGGCCTGCACGCCAGCCACAATTCCATATTGAATGAAATCATCCATCTTGCGCTGTTCTTTGCGCGAGATGATGTCTTCACAGTTAAAATCCTTTACTAAGCCAGCAAATTTGGTTGCATAGGCGCTAGTATCGAAATGGTCGATCAGGCTGATGCCACTCTGACCGGCAAGGAGAGCTTTCCAGGTAGACTCTACGGTATTGCCGACAGGAGACAACATGCCCAGTCCGGTCACAACTACACGACGCTTAGACACGTTTGTCCTCCAGGGAGGGATAAATAAAGAGATTCGTGGGATTACATTAGATAAAACTCAGGCGGTCGAGTGACCGCCTGGAGATGTTCACTTACGCCTGGTGGCCGTTGATGTAATCAATGGCAGCCTGAACGGTGGTGATTTTCTCAGCTTCTTCGTCCGGAATCTCAGTATCAAACTCTTCTTCCAGAGCCATTACCAGCTCAACGGTGTCAAGAGAATCAGCGCCCAGGTCTTCAACGAAGGAAGCATTGTTGGTAACTTCTTCCTGCTTAACGCCCAGCTGTTCGCCGATAATTTTCTTAACGCGTTCTTCGATAGTGCTCATACTCTTAAATTTCCTATCAAAACTCGCTTTCGCGATGGTTTTCGTAGTGTATAAAATGTTGAAAAATTTGCAACTAAATCCCGGCAGTTCTTACCACGATTTTACGCTATTCTGAGGCTTTTCCCCCTAATAACGCAAATAAATTTCATCGTGGTTAAACCATATACATTCCGCCGTTGACGTGCAGGGTTTCACCAGTGATGTAACCTGCCTCGTCAGAGGCTAAAAATGCAACCGCGCTGGCGATTTCCTGAGCGCCGCCAAGACGGCCCGCAGGAACCTGCGCCAGGATACCCGCACGCTGATCATCAGACAGCGCACGCGTCATGTCCGTTTCAATAAAGCCCGGAGCAACAACGTTCACCGTAATACCGCGGGACGCGACTTCACGCGCCAGCGATTTACTGAAACCGATAAGACCCGCTTTAGCCGCAGCATAGTTGGCCTGACCAGCATTTCCCATGGTACCGACCACAGAACCGATAGTGATAATACGCCCATGACGCTTTTTCATCATAGCGCGCATTACCGCTTTTGACAGACGGAAAACAGATGAAAGATTGGTATCGAGGATATCGTTCCACTCGTCATCTTTCATGCGCATCAGCAGGTTATCACGGGTAATACCGGCATTATTAACCAGAATATCAACCTCGCCAAACTCCGCGCGGATATTTTCCAGAACGGATTCGATAGATGCTGCATCGGTCACATTCAACAACAGACCTTTGCCGTTCGCACCTAAATAATCGCTGATCGCCTTAGCACCATTTTCGCTGGTCGCAGTACCGATGACTTTTGCGCCACGCGCAACAAGCGTCTCAGCAATTGCACGACCAATACCGCGGCTTGCACCGGTAACCAGCGCGACTTTTCCTTCAAAACTCATGGTTTTCCTCTTTTATTGCGCAAGTGCCTCTGACATCGCATTCGGCTCATTGAGGGCCGAGGCAGTCAGGGTGTCAACAATACGTTTTGTCAGACCAGTGAGGACTTTACCCGGGCCAACTTCATACAGGTGCTCAATGCCCTGCGCCGCCATAAACTCAACGCCCTTCGTCCACTGCACCGGGCTATAAAGCTGACGCACCAGCGCGTCACGAATCGCGTCTGGCGTTGTCTCGCACTTCACATCCACATTATTCACTACCGCGATTTGCGGGGCGTTAAATGTAATGCTGTTCAGTTCAGCGGCCAGTTTTTCTGCCGCGGGTTTCATCAACGCGCAGTGAGACGGTACGCTGACCGGCAATGGCAGAGCACGTTTCGCGCCAGCAGCTTTACAGGCTGCGCCAGCGCGTTCAACCGCTTCTTTATTCCCCGCAATGACGACCTGCCCCGGTGAGTTATAGTTCACCGGCGACACCACCTGACCTTCAGCGGATTCTTCACAGGCTTTGGCAATCGACGCATCGTCGAGACCGATGATTGCCGACATTGCGCCCGTTCCTTCCGGAACGGCTTCCTGCATAAACTTACCACGCAGCTCAACCAGGCGAACCGCGTCAGCGAAAGCCAGCACGCCTGCGCACACCAGCGCAGAATATTCACCGAGGCTGTGTCCCGCCATCAACGCAGGTGTTTTGCCACCCTGCTGCTGCCATACGCGCCACAGCGCGACGGAAGCCGTCAAAAGTGCCGGTTGCGTCTGCCAGGTTTTATTCAGCTCTTCCGCTGGGCCTTGCTGTACCAGCGCCCAAAGATCATAGCCCAGCGCAGCAGAGGCTTCAGCAAACGTTTGTTCAATCACCGGGTAAGTTGCAGCCATATCAGCCAACATACCAACCGTTTGGGAACCCTGCCCAGGGAACACAAATGCAAATTGCGTCATGTTTTTATCCTTATACTCAGAAACGAACCAGCGCGGAGCCCCAGGTGAACCCACCACCGAACGCTTCGAGCAGGATCAACTGACCCGGTTTAATGCGCCCGTCGCGTACCGCTTCATCAAGCGCGCTGGGAACGGAAGCCGCAGAAGTATTGCCGTGACGATCCAACGTCACAACAACATTGTCCATCGACATACCCAGTTTTTTCGCTGTCGCGCTGATAATTCGCAGGTTAGCCTGATGCGGCACCAGCCAGTCAAGCTCGCTGCGCTCCAGATTATTGGCCGCTAATGTTTCATCAACAATACGCGCCAGTTCAGTGACCGCAACTTTAAAGACTTCATTACCCGCCATTGTCAGGTAAACGGAATTTTCCGGCGTCACGCGATCCAGATTCGGTAACGTTAGCAGTTCACCATAACTACCGTCCGCGTGCAGATGTGTAGAGATGATACCCGGCTCTTCAGAGGCACCCAGTACGACCGCGCCAGCGCCGTCGCCAAACAGAATAATTGTGCCGCGATCTTCCGGATCCAACGTACGCGCCAGCACATCAGAACCGATAACCAGCGCATGTTTCACCGCACCGGTTTTAACATATTGATCGGCAATGCTCAGCGCATAGGTAAAACCAGCGCAGGCTGCAGCGACATCAAACGCCGGGCAGCCTTTGATCTCCAGCATATTCTGAATCTGGCAAGCCGCGCTGGGGAATGCATGCGTTGCGGATGTCGTCGCAACAATAATCAAACCGATCTGGTCTTTATCGATGCCGGCCATTTCCAGCGCGCGTTTAGCGGCCTCAAAGCCCATGGTCGAAACAGTTTCGTTTGCAGCGGCGATGCGACGCTCACGGATCCCTGTACGGCTGACAATCCATTCGTCAGACGTTTCCACCATTGTTTCTAAATCGGCGTTTGTTCGAACCTGCTCGGGCAGAAAGCTGCCGGTACCAATAATCTTCGTATACATGTACGCTCAGTCACTCTCGGGTAATATACACACACTCTGGTTTTCGTCGCTTGATGCGGACGAAGCAGGATGGGCGTACACAGATTCCAGGCGAGCGGCAATCCGTTGTGGAACCTGCCGCTGCACCGCCTGCACTGCCTGTTCAATCGCGACGGTAAACGCTCGCTGATTGGCAGCACCATGACTCTTAATCACCGTGCCGCGCAATCCTAACAGACAGGCGCCATTATACTGGTCGGGGTTGAGGTGACTGAATCGCCTTGTCAGGCTTTTTTGTAACCAACGCTTTAATAAAATCAGCCACCACGACCTTTTTTGCCCCTCGCCCTGAGATTTCAGCAACGAAAGGAACATTCTGACAACACCCTCCATGGTTTTTAATGTGACATTTCCAGTGAAACCGTCACAAACCAGCACATCCGTCTTGCCGGTGAGTAATTCATTCGCTTCCAGATAGCCAATGTAGTTCATTGCCGGAACCGAGCGTAATAATGCAGCCGCATCGCGGATACTGTCATGGCCTTTGGTTTCTTCTTCACCAATATTCAGTAACGCAACGCGCGGATTTGTAATCCCAAGGATCTCTTCCGCCATAACTGCGCCCATTACCGCAAATTGCGACAACATTGTACTGTCACAATCCACATTAGCGCCGAGATCCAGCACCACTGTTTTGCCCTTTTGCTGATGGGGCAATACCGTCACCAACGCCGGACGCTCAATACCTTCAATCGGTTTGAGCAGCATTTTCGCCAGCCCCATCAACGCGCCAGTATTACCTGCGCTCACGCAGGCCTGGGCGCGCCCTGCTTTCACCAGCTCAAGCGCAATGCGCATTGAACTACCGCGACTGTTACGAATAGCCTGCGCGGCGCGCGCATCACTGGCAATAACTGACTGTGCAGGAACGATAAGCAAACGCGATCGCTGCTCGAAATCAGCTTTGGCAAGTAATGGCGTGATAGCGTCGGGATCGCCGACTAAAAGAAGATTGAGTTGAGAATTAGAGTTCAGTGCCTGCAAAGCTGCAGGCACTGTCACGGAAGGACCAAAATCCCCTCCCATGACATCTAACGCCAGGGTTAGACGTGTCAAGGTATCGTCGCAGCCTGGTTCGGTTTATCCCCGCTTACGCGGGGAAATCCTCACTAAGCTTCATCACGCTTGCGCGTGATTACTTAGTGATAACCTTGCGACCGCGGTAGAAACCGTCGGCGGTAACATGGTGACGCAGGTGGGTTTCACCAGAAGTTTTGTCTACAGACAGGCTGGTGACTGCGGTCAGCGCGTCATGGGAACGACGCATGCCACGTTTGGAACGGGTTGGTTTATTCTGTTGTACGGCCATGGACCTTACTCCTTAATTACTTACGCTTTAAGCTGGCTAATACGGCAAATGGATTTGGTTTTTGCGCTTCATCAGGCAGTTCACCAAAGACCATGTCCGCCTCGGACACTTCACAGTGTTCAGAATCATGCACCGGAACTACAGGCAAAGAGAGAATGATTTCATCCTCAACCAAGGCCAGCAGATCGATTTCGCCGAATTCGTTAACCTCAATCGGCTCATACGCTTCCGGCAGTGCTTCAGCCTGCTCATCTGAACGCACAGGACTGAAACAATACGTTGTGTGAACATGATGGGTGAACGGTTTCCCGCAGCGCTGGCATTCGAGCGATACCGTTACCTTCGCCTCTCCGGTTAACACGGCGAGACGCTGATTATCGATAGCGAACGACATGGAGCACTCCACATCACTGTCCACGCTGACTACAGACCCGGCAACACGCTCAACCTGCTCGGGGGTATAGATACCCTCGTAATCAAGGCGTTTTTGAGCCGTACGAACCGGATCAAGAGTCAGGGGTAATTTTACCTTTTGCATAGGGCGCGCATATTAACTTTGTAACGTCATAGAGTCAAAGAAAAAGGCAGCCTGAGGTTGCCTTTTGCCAATAATTCGCACACATTGCGGCCTACAGTTTAAAATGCCTGTCATTGTTAAGCCATATTTGGTGAAAAAAATATGTCTGCTCTCATCCTTGCATCAACTTCTCCGTATCGTCGCGCCCTGCTGGAAAAACTGGGGTTATCGTTTGAATGCGCCGCGCCGCAAACTGACGAAACACCCCGTGCTGGCGAGTCTCCGCGCCACCTGGTCCTGCGCCTGGCGCAGGAAAAAGCGCAATCATTGGCACACGCCTGGCCCCAGCATCTGATTATTGGTTCGGATCAGGTCTGTGTGCTTGACGGTGAAATTACCGGTAAACCTCACACGGAAGAAAATGCGCGCCAGCAATTAATGAAAGCCAGTGGAAATATCGTCACTTTTTATACGGGTCTTGCGCTGTATAATTCTGCAACCGGCCATTTACAGACTGAATGTGAACCTTTCGATGTCCACTTTCGCCACTTGAGTGAGCAGGAGATCGACGATTATGTGCGCAAAGAGCGCCCGCTAAACTGTGCTGGCAGCTTTAAGAGCGAAGGCCTGGGGATCGCGTTGTTTGAGCGTCTCGACGGTCGGGACCCAAATACCCTGGTGGGGCTGCCGTTAATTGCCTTATGCCAGATGCTGCGACGTGAGCACTGTAACCCACTGTTAAGTTAATGCTTTACCGATCACAGATTCTTTTTTAATCAGCCGTTACATTCATCGCCAATATTGAAACAATGTTTTAATTAAAAGGAGAGGTGATGAATATTTCCCGCAGCCTGGCGCTGGCGCTAACTCTGCTGGCGTCAGTTAGCGCCAGTGCACAGGAAGAGTGGCAAACACAAGGCGTTGTCGAGGGTAATCTGCCTGCTGGCTGGCAGACGCTGAAAACGCAGATGCGTTACCCCGATTCCTGGTTATCCGGGAAATATAACAATTTCCCGCAATGGCAAGCCCACAGCCGCCAGTTATTTCGCAACGCGCTACTCACCCCAAATGCCACAAAACCTTTTGCCCCCCACATGATTACCAGAGAGGATCGTGGCAGCTATACCGCCGAAAAGCTGGCGATAACAATCACTGATGACAATCGCATCGCCGCACTGCTACTCATGCCCAAAACGCCGGGTCCCCACCCTGCCATCGTATTGCTTCACGATCACGGGTCAAAATTTGATATTGGCAAAGAGAAGGTGGTCCGCCCCTGGGGTGATGCAGAAAAACTGACCAGCGCGCAGGCCTGGGCAGACAAATTCTTCAGCGGTAAATTTATTGGCGATGAACTGGCGAAGCGCGGTTATGCAGTGATTGCTATTGACAGCCCCGGCTGGGGCGATCGCGGCCCAATGGTTTACGAGCAGCAACAGGCGCTGGCAAGCAATTATTTTAACCTTGGCCGCTCACTGGGTGGAGAAGTGGCTTATGAAGATATGCGCACGGTGGATTTTATCGCCTCTCATCCACAGGTGGACAACCAGCGTATCGGCGTGGTGGGATTTTCTATGGGCGGCTTCCGCGCATGGCAACTGGCGGGGCTGAGCGATAAGGTCGCCGCGACGGCCGTGATTTCATGGTTTGGCACCTACAATGGTCTGATGCAGCCAGGGAATAATGTTCTGCGCGGGCAATCCGCCTTTTACATGTTGCATCCCGGCATGCCGGCGCATATGGACATTCCCGATATCGCCAGCATCGCCGCGCCGAAACCCATGCTGATTTATAGCGGCGGCAAAGACAAACTGTTTCCGGCTGAAGCCGTGCAGGAAGCGTTCACAAAAGTGGAGAAGGTCTGGTCATCGCAAAACGCCGCAGACAAACTGGTCACAAAAACCTGGCCAGAACTGGGGCACGTGTTCTACCAGGAACAGCAGGATGAGGTTTTTCCGTGGCTGGATAAATGGCTGAAACCTTAACCGAAGCAGTGTTCCCCTCTCCGGACGAGAGGGGAAATATCATTTGGCATTACGCAGGACTTGCAGGCAGTGCTTGAGTGCATTATCCAGCGGAGCTTCAATGCGCAGCGTTTCGCCCGTGTGCGGGTGGGTAAACTTCAGCGCGGCTGCATGCAGAAACAGGCGTGACAAACCCGTTGACGCCAGTTGCTTGTCAAATTCACGGTCGCCATAACGATCGTCAAAAGCAATAGGATGCCCTGCATGTTGCGTATGCACACGGATCTGGTGCGTCCTGCCCGTCACCGGACTGCAGCGCACCAGCGTGGCGAACGCATAGCGCTCTTCCACTTTAAAGCGGGTTTCCGAGGGCTTGCCTTCACTGTTCACACGCACAATGCGCTCACCGCTTTGCAGGATATTTTTCAGCAACGGTGCCTGCACCACTTTGACATGGGACTGCCATTGCCCGCGCACCAGCGCCAGGTAATCTTTTTGCATATCCTTGCCGCGCAGCTGTTCATGAAGGGAACGCAGCGCTGAGCGTTTTTTTGCCACCAGCAGCACACCCGAGGTGTCGCGATCGAGACGGTGCACCAGTTCAAGGAACCGCGCCTCAGGACGCAACGCCCGTAGCCCTTCAATCACGCCAAAACTCAAACCACTGCCGCCATGCACTGCCGTGCCGGAAGGTTTGTTTAGCACCAGGATATGATCGTCTTCGTAGAGAATGACTTCGCTTAACTGGGCGACTTTTTGCAGATGCGGCGAAACGGCCTCTTCTTCTTTCTCCGCCACGCGTACTGGCGGAATGCGCACTTCATCACCGGTTTCCAGTTTGTACTCCGGTTTAATGCGTTTTTTGTTCACCCGCACTTCGCCTTTACGCAAAATGCGATAGATCATGCTTTTCGGCACACCTTTTAGTTGGGTGCGCAAAAAATTATCGATGCGTTGCCCCGCTTCGTCAGCGGAAATGGCAACAAATTTTACGGATGGTGTCTCAGTTTTCATGGGTGGCGATTCTAAATAGCCTGGATGATTAGCGCCACTCATTTTTATATGCTTATATTTACCTTTGAGCCTGGCTTGCTCCGTTTTACACAGTTGATTCGGCGGTTATTAAACCGATCCATAGTCAAAGGTGAAAAAACTGTGAGTAACCGGGTGATAAATGGTAAAAGTCAGCTTGCTATAACAGGGTTCGCAAGGAATAATGTTGCCGTTTTCCGTGTTGAATTTTGCTAAAACAAGTAAATGAGCGGAATGACCAGTTTTGCCTGTCCGATCATACACGCAGCAATGGCGTAAGACGTATTGAACTTTCAGGCAGTTAGCGGGCTGCGGGTTGCAGTCCTTACCGGTAGATGGAATCTTCTCTGGAGAGTTTTTCCCAGGCTGTTCCCCTGATAATTGCGCTGTTTTTTCCACAGGAAATACAGGCAGCCGACACACTGCGCCTCTTAAGCGAACGACAACCGTGAGGTTGGCGACGTGAATAGTCACGAGGCCATCGGTTCTCCCCCGGAAAGGCGTCATCATGCCCGCAGCTTAGTCGTCAATGTAAGAATAATGAGTAAGTTACGATGAAAAGAATGTTAATCAACGCAACTCAGCAGGAAGAGTTGCGTGTCGCCCTTGTTGATGGGCAGCGCCTGTACGACCTGGATATCGAAAGCCCGGGCCACGAACAGAAAAAAGCGAACATCTACAAAGGTAAAATCACCCGCATTGAACCGAGCCTTGAAGCTGCATTTGTTGATTACGGAGCTGAGCGCCACGGTTTTCTCCCTCTTAAAGAAATCGCCCGCGAATACTTCCCTGCCAGCTACAACGCCCATGGCCGTCCGAACATCAAAGATGTGCTGCGCGAAGGTCAGGAAGTCATTGTTCAGATCGATAAAGAAGAGCGCGGCAACAAAGGCGCGGCGCTTACCACCTTTATCAGCCTTGCTGGCAGCTACCTGGTATTGATGCCAAATAACCCGCGTGCGGGCGGTATCTCCCGTCGCATTGAAGGCGACGACCGCACCGAGCTGAAAGAAGCGCTGTCCAGTCTGGAACTGCCGGATGGCATGGGTCTGATTGTCCGTACCGCTGGTGTAGGCAAATCTGCCGACGCGCTGCAGTGGGATCTGAGCTTCCGTCTGAAACACTGGGAAGCCATCCAGAAAGCCGCAGAAAGCCGTCCGGCGCCGTTCCTGATCCATCAGGAAAGCAACGTGATTGTGCGCGCTTTCCGCGATTACCTGCGCCAGGACATCGGCGAAATCCTGATCGATAACCCGAAAGTGCTTGAGCTGGCTCGCCAGCATATCTCCGCGCTGGGTCGTCCGGATTTCAGCAGCAAAATCAAACTGTACACCGGTGAAATCCCGTTGTTCAGCCACTATCAGATTGAGTCGCAGATCGAGTCTGCCTTCCAGCGTGAAGTGCGCCTGCCTTCCGGCGGCTCTATTGTTATTGATACGACCGAAGCGCTGACCGCCATCGACATCAACTCCGCTCGCGCAACCCGCGGCGGCGATATCGAAGAGACGGCGTTTAACACCAACCTGGAAGCGGCGGATGAAATTGCCCGTCAGTTGCGCTTGCGCGACCTTGGCGGTCTGATTGTTATCGACTTCATCGACATGACGCCAGTTCGTCACCAGCGCGCGGTGGAAAACCGTCTGCGTGAAGCGGTGCGTCAGGACCGTGCGCGTATCCAAATCAGCCATATTTCCCGCTTCGGTCTGCTGGAGATGTCCCGCCAGCGTCTGAGTCCGTCGCTTGGCGAGTCCAGCCATCATGTTTGCCCGCGCTGCAGCGGTACCGGCACCATTCGTGACAACGAATCCTTGTCGCTGTCTATTCTGCGTTTGATTGAAGAAGAAGCGCTGAAAGAAAACACGCAGGAAGTGCATGCTATCGTTCCGGTGCAGGTTGCCTCTTACCTGTTGAACGAAAAACGCGCCGCCGTCAGCGCGATCGAAGCCCGTCAGGGTGGCGTACGCTGCGTGATCGTTCCGAACGATCAGATGGAAACCCCGCACTACTCCGTACTGCGCGTGCGTAAAGGTGAAGAGACCCCAACCCTGAGCTACCTGCTGCCGAAATTGCATGAGGAAGCGATGGCGTTGCCGTCTGAGGAAGAAGTGCCCGAACGTAAGCGTCCGGAACAACCGGCACTGGCCACCTTTGTCATGCCGGATGTGCCGCCAGTACCGCAAGCGCCTGCGGCTACGCCTGTTGCCACCACACAGCCAGCCTCCGTTGCCGCACCGGCCACGCCGGGTCTGCTGGGCCGTTTCTTCTCCGCACTGAAAGGCCTGTTTGCCGGCGAAGCCGCGCCAGCATCGGTCGAAGTGAAAGAAGAAGAGAAGAAAAACGAGGGCGAGAAACAAGAACGCCAGCAGGATCGTCGTAAATCCCGTCAGGGCAACCGTCGCGATCGTAATGAGCGCCGTGATTCCCGCGGTGAAGGCAATGAAGCGCGTGAAGGCCGTGACAACCGCGAAGGTCGCGAAGAAAATCGCCGCAATCGCCGTGAAAAATCACCACAGAATGCCGAAGCCCGCGAAGTTCGCCAGCCAGTTGCCGCAGAAGACGCTGATAAAGCAAAACCGCGCGAC
Source organism: Kosakonia sp. N21 (assembly GCF_050587465.1). Lineage (NCBI taxonomy): Bacteria > Pseudomonadati > Pseudomonadota > Gammaproteobacteria > Enterobacterales > Enterobacteriaceae > Kosakonia > Kosakonia sp. N21. The sequence continues at coordinate 47,240 of NZ_JBOBHR010000013.1, forward strand.
GAGCAGCAACCGCGCCGCGAACGCAATCGCCGCCGTAATGATGACAAACGTCAGGCGCAGCAGGATGTGAAAGAGCTGAACCACGACGAACAAACTGCACCGGAAACGGAACAGGAAGAGCGTGTACAGACGATGCCGCGCCGTAAGCAGCGTCAACTGAACCAGAAAGTGCGTATTGGCGAGCAGAATGCAGAAGCCGTTGTTGAAAAGGCAACGGTCCAGGATGCACCGGCACAACGCACTGAACTGGCGAAAGTCGATCTGCCTGCCGTTGCAGACAGTGCCATCGCGCAGGAACAGGATGAGAACGGAGACGCGCGTGAAAACGCGATGCCGCGCCGCTCACGTCGTTCCCCGCGCCACCTGCGCGTCAGCGGTCAACGCCGTCGCCGCTACCGCGATGAGCGCTACCCGCTGCAGTCCGCTATGCCTTTGACCGTTGCCTGCGCATCGCCGGAAATGGCCTCCGGTAAAGTGTGGATCAGCTACCCGGTTGCGCGTCCGCAGGACGAGCAGCAGGTTCAGGATAGCGAAGTGGAGCAGAATATCGCCGCTGAGCAGGATGTCGCTCCGGCCATCGCCGAAGCGCAACTGGTCTCCAGCCAGCCGACTGAAGTGGTAGAAGCGCCTGCACCGGTTGAAACGGCCGAAGCTGAAACCGCTGAACCAGTGATGGCTGAACCGCAAACGCCGGTTGAAGCGCCTGAGCCTGTTGTCGTTGAAACCACGCATCCGGAAGTGATTGAAACTCCGGTTGAAGATCAGCCGCAACTGCTTGCTGAGGAAGATCGTACCGTGGCTGAAGCAGTGGTTGAGGAGGTGCAGCCTGCACAACCCGCAGTGGTTGCCGAGCCTGTAGCTGAAACCGCCGCTGCCGAAGACGTAACGGAAGAAACCGCGACGCCTGTCATCGAAGCGCCGGTCATTACCGCTGCTACAGCGCCAGTTGCTGCGCCGGTGGTACGTAAGATCGCCACTGCACCAATGACTAAAGCGCCTGCGCCAGCCTATGTGCCGGAAGCACCGCGTCATAGCGATTGGGTACGTCCGGACTTCGGATTCGCAGGTAAAGGATCGGCAGGCGGTCACAGCGCCACGCACTCCGCTACCGCGCCGGCGACAAAACCGCCGTCAGTCGACTAACCCGACCGACAGTAAAAGCCGACCTCCGGGTCGGCTTTTTTTATGCCCGATGCGCTGGCTGGCGCATACCCCCCAGCCCCGGCATCACTTCCCGCATCAGTTGCAGAAACTTGCGTAACCGTGCGGGATAATAACGTGCCCACGGATAAACCAGATGCACCGGCAACGGTGCTGCCTGCCACTCTGGCAACAGCGCCACCAGCTTCCCGGCACGAATTTCTTCTTCCACCGCCCAACTGGAGATCACCGCCACCCCCAGCCCTGCAATGGCGGTGTTACGCGCCGCATACAGACTGTCTGTATAAAGCCGGGGCGAAATCGCCACCTGCTCCGTCTCGCCGTTGAGCTGATGTGTAAGATGGATTTCGTGCTGGTAAAAAGTATTCAGCGCTATCCACGGCAATGCGGAGAGCTGTTGTGGCGTTTCTATTGCGGGAAAACGCGCAAGCACTGCGGGCGCCGCCACCAGACTGCGAGGCACTTCTGCCAGCAACACCGACACGGTCGCCGGGTCAACTTCTGCCCCGACGCGAATGGCGCAATCGATATTTGCACTGAGGAAATCCACCGTTTTATCGTTAAGCATCCACTCTACCGATAGCTGTGGATGGCGTTCCAGGAATTGCGTTAACGGCCCCAGCAATTGTTCCTGACCAAACGCATGCGGTGCACGTACCCGTAATATTCCCACCGGTTCATCGTCCGACTGACTCAGTTCATCCTCCAGTGCGACCCATGCGTCCGTCACGCGTTTCGCATGCTGATAGCAGCGTTCTCCATCATCCGTGAGCTTCATCGCATGGGTGGTGCGCAGCAGCAGTTTTACGCCAAGCAGGCTTTCCAGCGACTGCAAACGTCGGCTCACTGTCGCTTGTGTGGTGTCCAGCTGGCGCGCTGCTGCCGACAGCGATCCCGCCTCGACGATACGGATAAACGTCCGCATCAGATCCACTCTATCTATACGCTCTTGCCGTTTCATAACAATCACTTTTATACGTTATGCGTATAACCGTTTTACCACTCCGCTGACTACCGCGCTATACGGGGATAAGCAAAAATGTGCCCACACCGTAGCTTAGCTACGCACAGGTTAAAACACACCGTTTCTGGGGAACCATCATATGAACCGTCATTCTCTTTCGACAGATGCTGTTGGCTGGGTCATTTTCGCCCTCGCGCTCGGCGCAGGATTCAGCGTTGCGGCAATCTACTATTCGCAGCCGCTGTTACCGCTGATGGGCAGCGACCTGCATCTTACAATCAACGGTATGGGGCTGGTCCCCACGCTGACCCAGGCAGGTTACGCACTGGGGATCCTGTTTCTGCTGCCGCTGGGCGACCGCCATGATCGCCGCCGTCTGATCCTGTTCAAAAGCACGGCACTGGCGCTGTTATTGCTGGCATGCAGTCTGACCAGCCACCTTCCCTCTCTGCTGATTGTCAGCCTGCTGTTAGGCATGGCGGCCACCATGGCGCAAGATATCGTTCCTGCTGCCGCGATCCTCGCACCTGCGGGGAAACAGGGGAAAATGGTTGGTACGGTAATGACGGGTCTGCTGCTCGGTATCCTGCTTTCCAGAACCGTCAGTGGTTTTGTTGGCGCGGCATTTGGCTGGCGCGTGATGTACCAGATGGCAGCCGTTAGCATTGCGCTGATTGGTATCCTGATGTGGTCCGTGTTGCCGCGTTTCGCCACGCACTCAACGCTGAGTTACCCGGCGCTGATGAAATCCATGGCGCACCTGTGGCAACGCTATCCATCACTGCGTCGTGCAGCCATGGCGCAGGGATTTCTTTCTGTCGCTTTTAGCGCGTTCTGGTCAACCCTTGCGCTGATGCTGCTGGAAAAATATCAACTAGGTAGCGCTGTCGCCGGTACTTTCGGTATCGCAGGTGCGGCTGGCGCACTGGCCGCACCGCTGGCTGGCGGACTTGCAGACAAAGTGGGCGCAGAGAAAGTGACACAATTGGGTGCGGGTCTGGTGACGGTTTCTTTTGCCCTGATGTTCCTGCTGCCCGTTCTGCCCCCGCACGGCCAACTGATCCTGATTGCGTTGTCTGCCGTCGGTTTTGATCTGGGTCTGCAATCCAGCCTGGTTGCTCACCAGAACCTGGTTTACGGTCTCGAGCCGCAAGCGCGTGGTAGGCTGAATGCGCTGCTGTTTACTGGCGTGTTTATTGGCATGGCGGCAGGTTCTGCACTGGGCAGCAAACTCTACTCCGTCGCCTCATGGCAGGGTGTGGTCGTGTTGGCAACGCTGTCCGGGCTCATCGCACTGGCTATCCGCCTCATCGATGCCCGCCAGATGCAGCAAACTGAACAAAAAGCATAAACGAAAAAAAAGCCCGCTCCGGGGTGATGGAGCGGGCATAGCGAACATGCCCCAGTTTCCAGACATGCCCAAAATGAAAACGTTACTTATTGAGCTGGAACAGCGACATCCCCTGCATATCACTAAACGCCTTGTAAGACGCCTGCAATGCAGCCTGTTGCATGGTGTAAGACGAAATCACTTCGTTCCAGTCTACATCGATCAAATCACTCGACTGTTGCTTCAGACCCAGCGCACGGTCGTCGCCCAGCGAATCAAGGCTTTCCAGTTCGTTCAACTGCGTACCGAGCTCAGCGCGTACGGTAGAGACGTTGTTCAGGGAGTTACCGAGACCGCGACTGGTTTTATCCACGACTGCTTGTGCTGCCGCTTTCGCCGTTTCATCACCCGCGACCGGGGTTTTCAGCGCGGCAACCGCCGTATCCAGCATTTTGAACAGGTCCGTTTCGGACGTACCCGGCAAACCCGTTGACGGATCGGTCGGCTCTGGCGTGGCGTTGCTGCTGATATGGTTAAAGACCTGATCGCCGGTATGTGCAATCACCATGGTGCGAGACGCATCCACTTGCTGGCTGATTGCTTGCGTACCTCCGCTGTAGGTCGCCGTTGCCGAATCATACGGAGCAGACTCCGTCTTGTAGCCCGCGAAAATATAACGACCGTTACCGTCAGTGCTGTTAGCGAGGTTCAGCAACTGATCGCGATAGCCCTGCAATTCTGTCGCCAGAGAAGCGCGGTCATCGTCGCTCAGCGAGCCGCTGCCCGCTTTCACGATAGTGCTTTGCGCGCCCTGGATTGCCGTGGTCACCTGTTGCAGCACGCTCTCTTCCAGCGACACTTTCTGCGTGGCGAACGTACGTGCGGTGGCATACTGCGTGTTCTGCGCCTGCGCCTGAGAGATCACCACAGCCTGCGAGGCGGCAATCGGATCATCAGACGGGCGGTTAACGCGCTGACCGGTGGACATTTGCTCACCGTACGCCAGCCACTTACTCTGCGCGTTGGTTACTCCGCGCATATTTTGTTCGTACATCATTTGAGTACTGATACGCATTGCTCACCCCTTACTTAGCGTATTTCCAGCAGCGCATTAAAGAGCGTGCTTGCGGTCTGAAGAACCTGCGCGTTTGCCAGATAATATTGCTGATAACGTTGCAGGTTGCCGTACTCTTCATCGAGGTTAACCCCGGAGATCGACTGTTGCTGGTTGCTCAGTTGCGTTACCACGTTAGTCTGCGTCGTACTGCTGGTTTTCAGCGTCGAGGTTTTGTTACCCACATCGCTCACCAGCGTGGCATAGGCATCGTTAAAGGTTTTATTACCGCCGACTTTCTTGGCGCTTTGCAGATCCAGTAACGCCTGCCCATTGCGGTTATCGCTCGCACCGTCACCGGAAACAGACGCCATCGCAATTTTCGACTCGTCGGAAATTGCCACGCTCATATTCACAATCGCGTTGCTCACCGGCTTAACAGTAAAGCTGTCGTTCGCCGCGGCAGTGCCACTCACGCTGACTTTAAGACCGTCAAAATTCAACGAACCATCGGTCGAGTCCGGCGTGACGGTGAACGAGGTATTGTTGGACAGACGCGTCACATTCCAGTTGCTGCCATCGTAAACCACTTTGTAGTCCGTCGCCTGAACGGCCGTGCTGTCGCTGACGGTTGGCGTCAATGCGGCGGTGCCGGTGTTTTTGGTATTGCTTAAGGCAGACGGCGCACCAATGGTAAAGAAGTTGGTGCCCTGTACTCCGTCGGAGTCGTAACCCTGAGTGTGCTGTTGGTTAAACGCATCAGCAAATGACAATGCCAGTTGCCCCAGTGTGTTACGAGTCTGATCCAGATCCTGTGAGCGGAAGGCCAACAGACCGCCCAGCGAACCGGTAGTAATCAGTTTTTCCGGAATCTCAACATTCCCGGCGGTATTGTCAACATAGGCAACCGTGGTACGGGATGCATCAGCGCTGGAAGCCACTGCCGCCAGTTGGCGAGAGTTACTGCCCTGCACCAGAGTGTATCCGTTAGCCATCGTCAGGTTATAGGTGTTACCGTCCTGCACGCTAACTTCTACGCCGACAACCTTATTCAGTTCACTGACCAACTGATCACGCTGATCGAGCAAATCATTCGGCGATGCACCCGCACCAACACCGGTCAGACGGGAAATCTGATCGTTAAGCGAGGCGATCTGTTTGGTGTAGTTGTTGATTTGGTCAACGCTTGAGCTGATAGACAGGTTAATCTGTTTATCCTGGTCGCGCAGATACTGGTCGGCGACCTTAAACTGGTTAACCAGCGCATCGCCTTTGCCCAGCAAAGCCTGGCGGGCTGCCGGATCCTCGGCGTTGCTCACCAGCGTTTGCAGACTGGAGAAAAAGCCTTGCAGACTGGTCGAAAGCGTATTGGTGGTGCCGGAGAGCACATCATCAATTTTTGACATCTGCTCATAGCGCGTCGTCAGTCCGCTGCTCTGGTTTTGCGCAGCACGCAGCTGGTTGGTAATAAAGGCATCATACTCACGCTGAACACCAGAGACATACACACCATTGCCAACCCATCCGCCAGCACCCAGTGTACTGTTCGCCGATGAAAGCACCGTCGTCTGACGGGTATATCCAGCCACGTTATAGCTGGCGATGTTGTTGCTAGAGGTATTAAGCGCTGCCTGGGCTGCAGCGAGCCCACTCATGGCGCTATTAATCAAACTGGACATGGAGGTTCCTTATACACTTTCAGACATGAGTCCTGTTGACGATTATCGGCAACCCAGAGCGAAACTTGAGATATTTCAGAACAGATTTTCGATGTCGCTGTTATAGGCTTTGCTGACTTTTTCACCCATAGACTTAAGCTGTTGGATCATACTCGTCAGCTTACGGGCGTAGTTGGGATCGGTCGCATAACCCGCGTTTTGCAACGCTTGTGCGCCCTGTTCCGCCGTCGCTGCATTCGTGACCGCCGCATAGCGTTTATTGCGCGTCAACATGCCTACATAGTCAGACAACGCTTCAAGATACGAGCTGTACACACGGAATTTCGCTTTGACTTTCACTGCCTCGCCATTTTCATATTCCGTGGTGGTGATCTCGGTGGTTGGCCCTTTCCAGTTCGGTGTCGCTTTCACACCGAAAATATTAAAGCTTGGCTCACCGTTCTCACGCGGGATCTGCCGCTGACCCCAACCGGATTCGAGAGCGGCCTGCGCGAGGATCAAGTGGTGCGGAACGCCACTCTGCTGGCTGGCCAGACGCGCCGGAAGTGAAAGCTGGGCAAGGAAGTCTTTGCTGTCGCCCGTCAACGGTTCATCACTGTCATCAGGCGCTTTTGGCATGGCTTTACGAACTAATTGCGTCAGCGCCTGGTTCTGATAACTGGTCACCGTTTCCAGAGGGAATTTCATCGGCACCTGTTGCATCTGATCGGCGGGATCGACCGGCGACTGATCGCCGGTCATCTGTTTCACCATCATATCCGCCAGCCCCAGACCTTTGCCGGCGGTCATCTGCTGGGCAATTTGTTGGTCATACATGCTGGTGTACAGCCGTGTTGAATCGCTACTGAAAATACCGTCTTTGGGCAGGGCTTCACGCATGCTTTTCAGCATCATTTGCACAAACATCCCTTCCACCTGGCGCGCTACCGGTCGCAGGTTGGCCTTCGGATCCTGTCCGGCTTTCGATTTCAGTTCATTCAGCGATTGCGCGTCCCAGGCCGCGCTACTCATCAACCGGCTGTCAGTCAACATTAGATGATCTCCAGTTTCGCTCGCAGGCAACCTGCGCTTTGCATGGACTGCAGGATCGACATCAATTCCATTGGCGACGCGCCTAACGCGTTCAGCGCACGCACCACACTGTTCAGGTTGGCGCTGGAGCGCACGCTTTGCAGCGACCCACCGCTCTGACGCAAATCGATTTGCGTTTGCGGCGTGACAACGGTTTGACCGCCGCCAAACGGCGTATTCGGCTGGCTAACGTTAGCTTGCTGATTCACCGTCACGGAGAGGTTGCCCTGCGCAACCGCACAGTTATCCAGCGCCACTTCGCGGTTCATCACCACGGAGCCGGTACGGGAGTTGATGATCACTTTCGCGTCCTGCTGTGTGGTGCCCACTTCCATATTCTGGATATCAGCCAGCATACGAACCTGCGAAGTGCTGCCGCTGGACGTGCGGATCTGCACGGTGCGTGCATCCAGCGCAGTCGCGCTACCATAACCACGGCTGCGGTTAATGGTATCGGCAATCTGCTGCGCCATGGTGAAGTCTTCCTGGTTCAGTTGCAGGTTGATGGTGTTACCTGCACCAAACTGCGTCGGCAGTTCGCGTTCAATCACCGCCCCGCCGGTAATGCGACCGCCGTTCAACTGGTTAACCTGCACACTACTACCACCCGCAGAGGCACCTGCGCCACCCACAAGAATGTTGCCCTGCGCCAACGCATACACCTGGCTGTCCACCCCTTTCAACGGGGTCATCAGCAGCGTACCGCCGCGCAGGCTTTTTGCGTTACCCATGGAAGAGACCACCACATCGATAGTCTGTCCCTGGCGGGCAAAGGCCGGGAATTGTGCGGTAACCATGACCGCCGCCACGTTTTTCAACTGCATGTTGGTGCCGGTGGGAACGGTGATCCCCATCTGCGACAACATGTTATTTAATGTCTGCGTGGTAAATGGCGTCTGGGTGGTCTGGTCGCCCGTGCCATCAAGCCCCACAACAAGACCGTAGCCAATTAAGGAGTTTTCTCGTACGCCCTGTACGCTGGTGAGGTCCCGGATGCGATCGGCCTGGGCGACAGTCGCCACCAGCACCAACGCGATTCCAGCCAGATATCTAAACATAATTCACCCCGGTTACATCGGCGATAAGTTAAGGAAGAAACGCTGCAGCCAGCCCATCGTCTGCGCTTCGTTAATGTAGCCATTGCCGACATATTCGATGCGCGCATCAGCCACCTGAGTGGACTGAACCGTGTTGCTGCCGCTGATGGTGCGTGGGTTCACAACACCCGAGAAGCGGATGAATTCAGTGCCCTGGTTAATGGCGATCTGTTTTTCACCCACAACATGTAAATTGCCATTGATCAGCACCTGGTCGACCGTGACGGTCAACGTGCCGCTAAATGTGTTGCTGGCATTCGCGCCGCCTTTACCTTCAAAGGTGTTGCTGCCGGAGGTGCTCAGGTCAGCTCGTGCGTTGCCAAAAAGGCCTTCAAGGTAGCGAGGCGTCGTATCGATACCAAAACTGGATTTGCCATCACGGCTGGCATTAGCCGACGAACTCTTACTGGCGCTCACGTTTTCTTGCAACGTAATCGTCAGCATATCGCCCACATTACGCGGACGGCGGTCTTCAAACAGGGGTTGATAGCCATAGTTTATTGGCTGCGCGGTCTGATAAATCGAGCCATTCACTAAAGGCACCGGACCCGGGATCGGTTGAGCGGAAGTCGCTCCTTCTACCAAAGGTTTTGAAGGAACCCAGGCACATCCGGTCAGAGTCACTGCCAGTAAAGCCATAATCGGGTAGCGGCGCGCGGCGTATTTTTGCATTGCATTCATCTTCGAAATCAGGGTTCCGGTGCGGCAGCAACTACCGCACCGGATAACGCCTTAGAGTTGCGTCAGTTTTTGCAGCATCTGATCGGTCGTCGATACTGCTTTACTGTTAATTTCGTAAGCGCGTTGAACCTGGATCATATTCACCAGTTCTTCGGCAACGTTTACGTTTGAGGTTTCCACATACCCCTGGTACAGCAAACCTGCGCCATTAAGACCCGGCGTCGTGGAGTTTGGCGCCCCGGACGACTGAGTCTCGGTGTACAGGTTCTCACCGATGCTTTCCAGACCGGTGTCATTCATAAAGGTGGTGAGGTTTAACTGGCCAACCTGCACCGGCGCTGTCGCGCCCTGCTGCGTCACACTGACCACGCCGTCGCGACCAATGGTGATGCTCAGGGTGTTGGCAGGGATAGTGATCGCAGGCTGCACCTGAAAACCACCCGCCGTCACTAACTGACCATTTTGATCAACCTGGAAGGAGCCGTCGCGCGTATACGCGGAGGTGCCATCCGGCAGCAGCACTTCAAAGAAGCCCTGCCCTTTAATGGCGACATCTTTGGTGTTGTTAGTCTGTGACAAGCCACCCTGACTATGCAGGCGCTCGGTTGCAACGGGACGAACACCGGTACCGATCTGCAAGCCAGAAGGCAGTGTCGTTTGTTCAGAAGACTGCGCACCAGGCTGACGCATGGTTTGGTACAACAAGTCTTCAAATACCGCACGCTGACGCTTAAAACCGTTAGTACTGACGTTCGCCAGGTTGTTGGCGATAACGTCCATATTGGTTTGCTGGGCGTCAAGGCCGGTTTTCGCGATCCATAATGAACTGATCATAGGTAATCCTGTTTATTAGCCCAGTGACAGCAACTGATTGGCGCGTTGCGCGTTTTCATCAACGCTGCCGATCACCTTCATCTGCATTTCGAAGCGACGTGCGCTGGCAATCATGTCGGTCATTGCTTCAACGGGTTTAACGTTGCTGCCTTCGAGTACGCCCGACATCACACGGATAGAGGCATCGGCTTGCAGCGTCGTGCCACGCGTGGCCTGCGCAGCCTGGCTCACACGGAACAGGCCGTCATCGCCACGCACCACGTCTTTGCCTTCCGCCTTAACCAGCTTCAGCTTGCCTACCGGTGCAATGGTATTCGCCGAATCGCCGGGATTGAGCGCAGAAATCGTACCGTCGGCGGCAATCGTGATCTGCGAGCCTTCCGGTACAGAAATCGGACCCGCTTCACCAATCACCGGGTGACCCTGAATGGTCAACTGACCGGTCGGGCCGACCTGGATATTACCGTTACGGGTATATCCTTCCGAACCATTCGCCGTCTGTACTGCCAGCCAACCGTCCTGCTGTAACGCCACATCAAGCGGGCGCGAGGTGTAATCCAACTGGCCGGGCGTCATATCGGCGCCCGGGGTGGATGCCACCACCAGAGTACGGGTTGGCAGCGAAAGCCCTTCGACCGGCACGGCACGCAGCGCATTAAGCTGCGCGCGGAATCCCGGCGTTGAAGCATTCGCAAGGTTGCTGGCGGTGACAGCCTGCTGATTCAGCGTTTGGCTGGCGGCGCCCATCGCGGTGTATATTGCGTGATCCATTAAGCCATCCCGTCAGACGATTAACGCAGGTTAACCAGCGTGTTAAGGATCTGATCCTGGGTTTTGATGGTCTGCGCGTTCGACTGATAGTTACGCTGCGCGACGATCATGTTCACCAGTTCTTTACTCAGATCCACGTTTGATGCTTCAAGCGCACCGTTGGTCAACGAACCGAAGTTACCGGTACCTGCTGTGCCTAACAGCGCAACACCCGAGGAAGAGGTTGCAGACCAAACGTTGTCACCTTCAGATTGCAGACCTTCAGAGTTGGCGAAGTTCGCCAGTACGATCTGTCCAAGCAGCTGTTTCTGCTCGTTGGAGTAGTTACCAACAACGGTGCCATCGTCGTTAATCTGGTAGCTCACCAGGTCGCCCGGTTTGTAACCGTTCTGCGTGGTAGCAACGATGTTGTTAGAACCGGTGTTCTGCTGCATGGAGTTCAGGAAACTCAGCGAGAAGGTTGCCGGGGTTGCGCCGTTGATGGTGCCGGTAGTGATGGAGGCAGAAGTACCGCCCGTCAGCACGCCGTTAGTATTGAAGGTCATGGTGGTCGCAAGCGTTGCTGCACTGCCGCTCACGCTGCTGTCCTGGGTATAAACGCTCCAGGTGTTCGCCGTTGAACTCTTCACAAAATAGACGTTCATGTCGTGGGCGTTACCCTGACTGTCATAAACAGTGACGGAACCTTTTTTGTTGTAGCTGTCGGCATTAGTCGGGTCGAACGTGGTCACGCTTGGCGTGCTGTCCGTCGAGTTCAGGTTGATCTGCATCGTTGCCGTGGTGGTGGTTTTCGCCGCCATCAGCGTGTTCGGGATGGTGATAGCCGTCGGGTTCGCGCCGGTCTGTACTGTCGGCGGCGTACCGGTAGCCGGGTAGCCCGTGACCTGCATACCCTGCATGTTCACCAGATTGCGGTCTTCGTCCAGTTTGAACTGGCCGTTACGGCTGTAATACACAGAACCATTGCTGTCGACCAGACGGAAGAAACCGTTTCCGCTTAGTGCAACGTCAAGACCACGACCGGTGTTGGTGGTGGTGCCATCGCTAAAGTCCTGGGTAATGCCCGCCACTTTAACACCGAGACCCACTTTAGAACCGGCGAACATATCAGCGAAGGACGCAGATCCGGATTTAAAGCCATAAGTGGCGGAGTTGGCGATGTTGTTACCAATGACATCGAGGTTGGTGGCCGCAGCATTCAGGCCGCTGACCGCTTGTGAAAAGGCCATGACTTACTCCTGATAAGTGTTAAGGCTTTAAATAATCTGCCGTACTTCGTCGAGGGTGGTAGTACCATAGGTACCCAAATCTAATGTGCTCCCGCTGCTATTGCGCGTAACACCTTGCACCAGCGCAAACTGCAGCGGTTGAGCAACCAACTGCGTTGAACCCGTGCTGGCGGCGATGGAGACTTTATAAGAGCCATCCGGCGCCGCCGTGCCATCCGAAAGTTTGCCGTCCCAGCTAAAGGTATGGACGCCCGCTTTCAGCGCGCCGATATCAATGGTGCGCACCACGGTGCCGTCTGAGTTGGTCACGGTGGCGGTCACTTTATCGGCGGCCTGAGTCAGCTCCACGCCAAACGGCGTAGAGGTTTGGTTACCCACCAGAATGGTCTGCCCTGGGATCATCACACCATGGCCGATCAAGGTGGTTGCCTGCAGCGACTGGCTGTTATCGATCTGCCCGGAAATTGATCCCAGCGTGGTATTCAGTTTTTCAATCCCGCTGACGGTGCTGATCTGCGCAAGTTGCGTGGTCAGTTCGTTGTTTTGCAGCGGGTTGGTCGGATCCTGGTTTTTCAACTGCGCGACCAGCAATGTCAGAAAGCTGCTCTGCAGGTCGGAAGCGCTGTTAGTACCGGTTGTGGTTGTACCCGTCGTACTGGTTGTAGCACCGGAGTTGGTCGGGTCATTAACTTTTACAGCGATAGACATGCTGTGCGTCTCCTTTACTGGCCGAGGGTCAGGGTCTTGAGCATCATGCTCTTAACCGTGTTAAGTACTTCAACGTTTGCCTGATAGCTGCGTGAAGCAGACATGGTGTTTACCATTTCCCCGACCACATCAACGTTCGGCATTTTGACGTAACCATTAGCGTCCGCCAGCGGGTTACCCGGCTGGTAGACCAGTTTGTCTGGCGCCTGACTTTCAATAACATCGGCGACTTTCACACCGCCGGTCGCCTGACCTGGTGCGGCATCAACCTGGAAAACGACCTGTTTGGCGCGATAAGGTTGACCGTCCGGCCCGGTAACGCTGTCGGCGTTGGCAAGGTTACTGGCCGCCACGTTCATACGTTTGGACTGCGCCGCCAGCGCGGAGCCAGCAACATCAAAAATATTCAGTAATGCCATCTATCAATTCCCCCCTTGCAGAACACTCATCATGCTTTTGATCTGCCCACCCAATACCGTTAAGCCGGTCTGGTATTTCACGCTGTTGTCAGCGAACTGCGTACGCTCACGATCCATATCCACGGTGTTGCCATCCAGAGAGGGCTGATCCGGGATGCGGTACAGCAGATCGGTGGACGGCGGGGTCATTGCCTGCGCAGGAATATGACGGGAAGAGGTCAGCGCCAACGAAACACCGCTCTCTTCAGCACGACCGCGCTCCATGACTTTTTTCAGTTCACTGGCGAAATCAATATCGCGCGCCTGAAACCCCGGGGTATCGGCGTTGGCAATGTTTGCCGACAGAATTTCCTGGCGCTGGGCGCTCAGGTTCAGCGCTTCTTGCTGAAAACGCAGTGCGGCATCAAGTTTATCGAGCATGGCTCCCCCACTGATGACAATTATTTAGCCAACAGCTTAAATCTCCTTACGCAAGCCTTATCGTTGGAATAAGCGCAAAATGCGTCGCTATTTATTGCGTTGATAGATTTGCCATGCGGTTAAAATCTCCTCATTCCATCAACAGGCAGGAGTCTGCGATGAACACTCTGAAGGGCTGTGTGGCCGCGGCCTTACTGTTATTAAGCCCGCTAACGCAGGCGTCCGACTTACAGGCGAAACTGACCGCTTTCTTTGCTCAACGTCTTGCTGGATTTAGTGATGAGGTAGTGGTAAATATACGCACCCCGCAAAATCAGCTTCCCACCTGCGACCAGCCCGAGCTGAGCGTCATCGGAAATGCTAAACTGTGGGGTAACCTGAGTGTTCTGGCGAATTGCGCAGGCGCAAAGCGCTATTTGCAAGTGAGCGTTCAGGCGACGGGTAACTATGTTGTGGCCGCCCAGGCAGTCGCGCGCGGCAGCACGTTACAGCCGGGCAGCGTGAAATTAGCGCGCGGCCGTCTCGATCAGTTACCGCCGAGAACGATGCTGGATATCACCCAGGCGCAGGATGCGGTAAGTTTGCGCGATCTCGCACCCGACCAACCGATTCAACTGTCTATGCTGCGCCAGACATGGCGTATAAAAGCGGGCCAGCGTGTACAGGTTGTGGCGACGGGTGATGGCTTTAGTGTGAACGGCGAAGGTCTTGCTCTGAACAACGCATCGGTGGCGCAAAACGCCCGTGTGCGCATGTCTTCAGGCCAGATTGTCAGCGGGGTTGTGAACGCTGATGGGAATATTCTGATTAACCTATAATCTTTTTAAAGAATTTGCGTCGGCTGCCGATATATAAGCAACGACTACAGATAGCAGGCCCCAAACGCCGGGGAACCTCAGTGAGGACTACACAATGAGCATTGATCGCACATCGCCCCTCAAGCCGGTAAACACTGTGCAACAGCGTGAAGCCAGCGAGACCCAAACGCAAAAAACGCGTCTGGAGAAATCCGCGACGACGAACAGCACCAACGTCACCATCAGCGGCGCTCAGGCTAAGCTGATGCAGGCGGGGGCGAATGACATCAACACAGAACGCGTTGAGCAACTGAAAACCGCGATCCGTAATGGTGAACTGAAGATGGACACTGGCAAAATCGCCGATGCCCTGATTGACGAAGCGAAGAGTTACTTGCAGAGTAAATAACAGTATGAACCGACTGTCAGACATTCTCGATCAAATGACAGTTATCCTGAGCGCTCTTAAAGACGTGATGGATGCTGAGCAAAAACAGCTTTCCGTGGGCCATATTAATGGCAGCGCGTTGCAGCGTATTACGGAAGAAAAAAGCTCCTTGCTCGCAACTCTGGACTACCTTGAGCAACAACGCCGGGCGACGCAGAAAGCGCAACATAGCGCAAATGACGATATCGCCGATCGCTGGCAAACCATTACCCAAAAGACGCAGCATCTGCGTGACCTGAACCAGCACAACGGATGGTTGCTGGAAGGGCAAATCGCGCGCAATCAACAAGCGCTGGACGTTCTGAAACCGCATCAGGAACCCGGGCTTTACGGCGCGAATGGTTATACCTCTACCGCCAACCGTGGTGGAAAGAAAATCTCTATCTAGATCTGTTCAGACCGTTCATATTCTGATTTTTAGCCAGGGGATCCGTCCCCTGGCTGCCTTTCTGTTTACGCCGTCCGGCGTGCGAACTCTTTAACTTTGAAGCCCAATGCCGCAAGCGTCGCGAAGTAAGCGACAATTCCCACCAGCACAACCGCCATCAGACGCAGCAGACGATAAGGCATGGTGCCTTGCGCCCATTCCGGCATAACGTAAAGCATGCCTACCAGCGCAGCCGACATCACCAGTACCGCAATCACCAGACGGATCAGAAAACTCGACCACCCCGGTTGCGGGGTAAAAATATTCTGTTTGCGCAGTTGCCAGTAAAGCAGCACGGCATTCAGACAGGCCGCCAGGCCGATCGACAAAGAGAGACCGGCATGTTTTAGCGGACCGATAAAGGCCAGGTTCATCAGTTGCGTCATGATCAGCGTTACGATAGCGATTTTCACTGGCGTTTTTATGTTCTGACGCGAATAGAACCCGGGCGCCAGAACCTTCACCACAATCAGCCCCATCAGTCCCACAGAGTAGGCAATTAACGCCCGTTGCGTCATCGACGCATCGAAGGCGGTAAATTTACCGTACTGGAACAGCGACACCGTGAGCGGCTTCGCCAGAATCCCCAACGCCACCGCACTGGGCAGCGCCAGCAGAAAGCAGAGCCGCAACCCCCAATCCATCAACCGGCAATACTCATCATGGTTGCCGCTGGCAAAGCTTTTCGATAGCGAAGGCAGCAGAATTGTCCCCAACGCCACACCCAGCACCCCGGATGGAAATTCCATTAAACGGTCGGCGTAATACATCCATGAGACGGAACCAGAAACCAGAAAAGAGGCGAAGATGGTATTGATGATCAGCGAAATCTGGCTAACGGAGACCCCAAGAATGGCCGGTCCCATCTGCTTAATGACCCGCATCGCCCCCGCATCCTGGAAGCTGATGCGCGGCAGCACCAACATGCCGATTTTCTTCAGGTGCGGCAGTTGGTAAAGCAGTTGCAGCACGCCGCCAGCGGTCACCGCCCACGCCAGCGCCAACACCGGTGGGTGGAAATACGGTGCGCCAAACAGCGCAAAACCAATCATGCTGATGTTCAAAAACGTCGGTGCAAACGCCGGAACGGAAAAACGGTTCCAGGTATTGAGGATCGCGCCGGCCAGCGATGCCAGCGATATCAACAGAATATAAGGAAAGGTAATACGCAACAGTTGCGAGGTTAATGCGAATTTATCGGCCGTATCAGCAAACCCGGGAGCGGTCACGAGGATCACCCACGGCGCCGCCAGCATCCCGGCGACGGTGACAACGGCCAGCGCCAGCGTCAACAGACCGGACACGTAAGCAACAAAAACCCGCGTTGCATCATCCCCCTGTTTGCTCTTGTATTCCGCAAGGATCGGCACAAAAGCCTGGGAAAACGCCCCTTCAGCAAAGATACGGCGTAAAAGGTTGGGCAATTTGAATGCCACAAAGAAAGCATCGGTCGCCATGCCCGCGCCGAAAACCCGCGCCACAATGGCGTCGCGCGCGAACCCCAGCACGCGGGAAAACATGGTCATGGAGCTGACAGCCGCCAGCGATTTTAATAGATTCATTCTGGTTTCCATAAGACACAACGCCTGCAATGCAGGCGTTGGTGTACAGCGAAGCGCTTAGTCTACAGGGAAAAAGGCGAATTACTATCGCCAGATGTTACAGGCAGTTATTCGCTCATCGCCTCGCGCCAGAGCTTTTCAACGATACGTTGCGCCAGAATAGCCTGTTCACCGGCTGTTTCGGGAACTGTCTGATTTTGCACACATTCAATAAAATGACGCGCGCATCCGGCAAAGCCACGCTGCTCCAGCGTACTCTGCCAGCCGGGAACCGGGCGGGCAATCACGCCCTGCCCGCGCTCTTCGCGCCACTCGCGCATATCCGTAATATCAAACAGTCCGCCATCGGTAACGGCCTGAACCCACTCGCGCTGGCTCCCTGCCCGGCGATGCATACTGGTGGTGATTTGCAGATGTTCAACGCTGAAATGGTGCTCAGCATAAACCATGGCGCCGTCATCATTGGTCAGCAGCGTACCGCTATTCAATTGCGCAGCGCCCCCGGCCAGCCACAGCGCGGTATCCACCACATGCAGATAATCATCAAGTAAGGTGAAACGTAAATCGTGCGGCCCAACGCTGTCGCTACGGTGTTTATCCATACGCAGCGAAGCGGCCTGCGGCATGTGCTGCTTCAGATCCCGGTACAACGGCGAAAAGCGACGGTTAAAGCCCACCATCAGCGTTAGCTTCTTCCGGGCGGCCAGTTCAACCAATCGTTCCGCATCCTGTAAATTTTCCGCCAGCGGCTTATCCACACACACATGTACGCCAAGATTGAGCAACTCGCTGACCACGGCGTAATGTGACGAGGTGGCAGTATGAACAAAAACGGCGTCACACTGCGCCGCCAGGCTGGCGAGCGAATCCACATAAGGGATACGCCAGGTTGCACATATGCGTTCGGCTTTCTCCCGGGTGGGTGACCAGGCTGCCGCCAGTGTCCAGTCTGTCGCCGCCCCTAACACCGGCAACCAGGCTTTTTGCGCGATACCGCCCAGGCCCACAACACCAATACGTAATGTCGCCACGGTTAATCCCCCAAATGTGCGAGAAGCGAATCCAGACGCTGTTTCAACTCAGCGACTTCATCTTCCAATGCTTCAACGCGCGCCAACAGTGAGTCCGCAGCCGGGCTTTCTGCTTCAACGACGCCAGCCAGCGTCGGCACCTCGCCGCTGAACAGATGCATAAAACGACTTTCACGCTTACCCGGCTCACGGGGCAGGCGCACAACAAACGGACCATCTTCCCGTGTCGCAAGATGCTCGAGCGTACTCTCCACTTCCGCCATGTCGCTAAATTGATGCATACGTTCTGCACGTCCGCGCAACTCACCAGGGGTTTGCGGCCCGCGCAGCAGCAGTGTGGTGATCAGCGCCACTTCGGCGGAAGTCAGTTTCAGATCGCCAAATTCAGAGTTGCAGAAGCGTTGCTCATATTTTGTCACCCGATTGCCAAAACCGCTGACAGTACGCAGATAATGACGTTTTACCAGCGCATCGAGTACGTCCTGAACGTCGTGTTCGCCGAGATTCATCACCGGTTCGCGGTTGGTTTTCTGGTTACAGGCCGTGACCACCCCGTTAATAGAAAGCGGATATTGTTCGGGCGTCGTCACCTGTTTTTCCAGCAGGCAACCAATGACCCGTGCTTCCACGGCGCTCAATTGATACTTCATCTTTGCTCCTTAACGACCCGGGGTCCATTCCTGCGCGGTTAATGCTGTTAATACGTGATCGCGCCATTGCCCGTCGATTAACAGATACGATTTGGCGTAGCCCTCTTTTTCAAAACCGAGTCTCGCCAGTAGATCACCGCTGCGTTTATTGTGCGGCATGTAGTTTGCCATTATGCGGTGCATATGTTGCGTACGTTGCATATAGCGGATCGCAGTGGTCAGGGCCTCAAACATTAACCCTTGTCCTTGCCACTTTTGCCCAATGGAGTAGCCCAGATAACAGGCATGGAATGAGCCGCGAACCACATTAGAAAAATTCGCCACGCCAATAATTTCTTTCTCTTCCGGATCGAGCAACGCGAAATAGAACGCGGTGCCTTGCTTGTGGAATTCATTGATCATGCCGAGGCGAGCCTGCCAGCCGGAAGGGTAACAATGGCTTTCATCGCGCACGGGCTCCCAGGGTTTTAAAAACTGGCGATTTTCAGCGTAATAATCCGCCAGGCGCCAGGCGTCGCGGTCGTGGACAAGGCGCACCACCAATCTGTCCGTTACTAAGCGTACTTTCGGCACGTTACTGCGATAGCCAAACATGCATTACCACTCCTTCCATTTCACAACTTTTTTAACCCCTTCCCTTTACTATACATTTGCATAGCCGCTCTGGGAAAACAGCAACATGGCATTTTCTGCGTCAAGCGCCATTTTCGATGAAAACTCTCAATCAAAGACTGATTTTGATAAAAAAATATTGTCACCATCAATATGGGAAAAGCCGTAGCGAAACCGCAAAATAAGATTGTCTTATCTTTCTGATTTCCCGGAGGGGAAATGGCGCGCATATCGCAGGCAAGGAGCCTGGGTAAATACTTCCTGCTTGTCGATAATATGTTGGTCGTCCTTGGCTTTTTTGTCGTTTTCCCCCTGATTTCCATTCGCTTCGTCGATCAGCTGGGCTGGGCCGCTTTAATGGTCGGTATTGCCCTCGGTTTGCGTCAGTTTATTCAACAAGGGCTGGGGATTTTCGGCGGCGCGATTGCCGACCGTTTTGGTGCAAAACCGTTGATTGTCACCGGCATGCTGATGCGCGCGGGCGGTTTTATTGCCATGGGCGTTGCGCATGAACCCTGGGTGTTGTGGCTCTCCTGTCTGCTCTCCGGGCTTGGCGGCACACTGTTCGATCCGCCGCGTTCTGCGCTGGTGGTCAAACTGGTGCGCCCTAACCAGCGCAGCCGTTTTTTCTCTCTGCTGATGATGCAGGATAGTGCCGGTGCGGTTGTCGGCGCACTGCTCGGCAGCTGGCTGTTGCAATACGATTTTCGTCTCGTCTGCGCCGTGGGCGCGTTAATGTTTGTTCTTTGCGCCGCGTTTAACGCCTGGCTACTGCCCGCGTGGAAATTGTCGACCGTTAAAGCACCAGTGCGCGAAGGACTTGGCCGCGTACTTCGTGACAAACGCTTTGTCACCTATGTACTGACGTTGACCGGCTACTACATGCTGGCGGTACAGGTGATGTTAATGCTGCCGATTATGGTTAACGACATTGCCGGTTCGCCGGCGGCGGTGAAATGGATGTATGCCATTGAGGCCTGTCTGTCGTTGACTCTGCTCTATCCGATTGCCCGCTGGAGCGAGAAACGCTTTCGCCTGGAACACCGCCTGATGTTCGGACTGTTGGTGATGTCGTTTAGTCTGCTGCCGGTGGGGATGGTGGGCTCGTTGCAACAATTGTTCACGCTCATTTGCACGTTCTATATCGGGTCGATCATTGCCGAACCCGCGCGTGAAACGTTGGGTGCGCAACTGGCAGATGCCCGCGCGCGCGGAAGTTATATGGGCTTCAGTCGCTTAGGGCTGGCGTTTGGCGGCGCGCTGGGTTATGCAGGCGGCGGATGGTTGTTTGATGCCGGAAAAGCCTTTAATCAACCGGAACTCCCGTGGATGATGCTGGCATTGATAGGCCTTATCACCTTCTTCGCACTGCTGTGGCAGTTTGGTCTTAAACGCCTGCAACAACGGATGCTGGAACCGGGCGCCTGATGATTCTGCAGGCGGAAGCGCCCGCTTCCGCCCGTGCATTCAGCTTTTTCCGCTGGTCTTTGCGCGGCGTGTGACGCATGCTACTCCCCAGGACTGAAGCATCAGGACCACGTTGAGGAACACATGAAGAAAATCATTTTTGCCGCTGCATTAATGTTGAGCGGCGTGCTGGTGGGCTGTAACCAACTGACCCAATATTCCATCAGCGAACAGGAGATCAATCAGGCACTGCAAAAACGTAACGATTTCGCCAAAGATATCGGCGTGCCGGGTGTCGCGGATGCACACATTGTGCTGAACAATCTGGCCAGCGGAATTGGTCGCGAAGAGCCGAATAAAGTGACGCTTACCGGCGATGCGAATCTGGACATGACCTCCCTCTTTGGCAACCAAAAAGCGGTGATCAAGTTGAAAATGAAAGCGCTGCCGGTATTTGATAAAGAGAAAGGCGCGATCTACCTGCAGGAGATGGAAGTGGTCGATGCGACAGTCACGCCAGAGAAGATGCAAACCGTTCTGCAGACGCTGTTGCCTTACCTGAATCAGTCTTTGCGCAGCTATTTTAATCAGCGCCCGGCCTATGTGCTAAAAGAAGACAACAGCAAAGGCGAAGCGCTGGCGAAGAAATTCGCCAAAGGCATCGAGGTGAAACCGGGCGAGATTATCATCCCCTTCACCGACTGAATTCTGATTCTGAGGGCGCGAATGCGCCCTTTTTTTCAGGAAAAAGATGCAAACGAAAACGTTTCCGCATATCCTTAGTGCCCGGCAAAAACAACTGATCCTCACCAGCCGGAGCATTCCAATGACACAACCCCAGGTTTTGAAAATCCGCCGTCCTGACGACTGGCACGTCCACTTACGTGATGGCGATATGCTGAAAACCGTCGTGCCGTGGACCAGCGAAACTTACGCCCGCGCCATTGTTATGCCCAATCTGGTTCCCCCTGTGACCACCGTGGACGCAGCCCGTGCTTATCGTCAGCGTATTCTTGATGCCGTCCCCGCCGGGCACGATTTCACGCCGTTAATGACCTGCTATCTGACCGATAGCCTGGATGCCGACGAAGTCGAGCGCGGTTTTAACGACAATGTCTTCACGGCGGCAAAACTCTATCCGGCAAATGCCACCACGAACTCCAGCCATGGCGTTACCCATATTGATGCGATCATGCCAGTACTGGAACGCATGGAAAAACTGGGGATGCCGCTGTTAGTGCACGGTGAAGTGACACATGCGGAGATCGACATTTTCGATCGCGAAGCGCGCTTTATTGAAACCGTGATGGAGCCACTGCGTAAACGCCTGCCAGGCCTGAAAGTGGTGTTCGAGCACATCACCACTAAAGACGCCGCGGATTATGTCCGAGAGGGCAACGAACGGCTGGCAGCAACGATCACCCCTCAACATTTAATGTTTAACCGTAACCATATGTTGGTTGGCGGCATACGCCCACATCTCTATTGCCTGCCTGTTCTCAAACGTAATGTCCACCAACAGGCTTTGCGCGAGCTGGTCGCCAGCGGGTTTGAACGCGCATTTCTGGGCACCGACTCCGCGCCGCATGCCCGTCATCGCAAAGAAGCCAGCTGTGGCTGCGCGGGTTGTTTCAATGCGCCGACTGCGTTGGGCAACTATGCAACAGTGTTTGAAGAGATGAATGCATTGCCGCATCTGGAAGCGTTTACGTCGCTGAATGGCCCGCGTTTCTACGGTCTGCCGGTCAACGAAACCTTTATCGAACTGGTGCGCGAAGAGCATGTTGTGCCAGAGACCATTACCCTGCCGGACGATGCACTGGTACCGTTCCTTGCCGGAGAAACGGTACGCTGGAACGTGAAGCGTTAAAAATTTTACGCCCCCTGTTGTAATAAGCATAAGTTAACTGTATAAATATACAGTAAATAACGCAGGGGGCTATTATGCGCATTGAAGTGACGATTGCCAAAACCACATCCTTACCGCCGGGCGCCATTGATGCGCTGGCGGGTGAATTATCCCGTCGTTTGAATAATTATTACCCCGATCGTGAAAACAAAATCACGGTTCGCTATGCCGCCGCCAACAATTTGTCCGTGCTCGGTGGTGCAAAAGAAGATAAAGATCGCATAAGTGAAATTTTACAGGAAACCTGGGAAAGCGCTGACGATTGGTTTATCACCGAATAATTTCTCTTTAAGTTTGTTCTTATTGCCGGGTCGCCCCGGCTTTTTTGTTTCTTTGCTAAGCGTTTAATGACGTTGTCGGCAAGTAATAAAATGAGTGATTAAGATCTCGCTCTGTTATTCAAAAAAACGCAATCAGCGTAAAAAAGATGTTGCAGAGTGTTTATTCATTCGATCTATCCTGCCAGTTGTTGGTATACTGAAAGGGCTTCAAAAAAAACACGCATTGAACCTCGAAAGTCGTCGTCTAATTAAACACGCCAAAATGGGGGTTATGATGGTAAAGAATAATGAAGTCATCCAGACCCATCCGCTGGTCGGATGGGACATCAGCACAGTGGATAGCTATGATGCCCTGATGCTCCGGTTGCACTACCAGACCCCAAACAGAGCCACACAGGAAGAGACCGAAGTCGGTCAGACGTTGTGGCTAACGACGGATGTCGCCCGCCAGTTTATTTCGATCCTTGAAGCGGGCATTGCCAAGATTGAATCAGGCGATTACCAGGAAGATGAGTACCGCAGACATTAGAAATAATGCCTCTCAGCCACTCAACAGGCACCCATCGGGTGCCTTATTTATTTCCGCCCTTGTATAACACCGCCATGTTATTTACCCTCCTGAAAAAAGCATTCACCTGGAGAACATCATGAAATACGATCTGATTATTATCGGCAGCGGTTCTGTTGGCGCAGCGGCGGGCTATTACGCCACCCGTGCCGGGCTTAATGTGCTGATGACCGATGCACATTTGCCGCCGCACAAGGAAGGTAGCCATCACGGTGATACGCGCTTAATTCGCCATGCTTACGGTGAGGGTGAGAAATATGTGCCGCTAGTCTTGCGCGCCCAACAACTCTGGGATCAGTTGGCGGCGGAAAGCGGCGAAACCGTATTCGAACGTACTGGCGTGATCAATATTGGCCCGGCGGACTCCAGCTTCCTCGCCAATGTCGCGCAGAGTGCTTTACAGTGGAACCTGGCGGTAGAAAAGCTAGACGCACCGTCTCTGATGGCGCGCTGGCCAGAGATCCGCGTGCCGGACGACTATATCGGGCTGTTTGAAGCTGACTCCGGCGTACTGCACTGCGAACTGGCGGTGAAAACCTGGATCGACCTTGCCCAAAAAGCCGGTTGCGCACAGTTATTCAATTGCCCGGTGACAGCGCTGCATCATACGGACGACGGCGTCGCAATTGACACGCCGGAAGGAACATTCCACGGCAAGAAAGTGTTGGTCAGCGCAGGGACCTGGGTTCAACAGTTGCTTCCCACCCTGCCGATACAGCCGGTGCGGAAAGTTTTCGCCTGGTTCCAGGCAGACGGACGGTACAGCACCAAAAATCGCTTCCCGGCATTTACCGGCGAAATGGCCAATGGCGATCAGTATTACGGGTTTCCGGCAGACGATAATGCGCTGAAGATCGGTCGCCACAATGGCGGGCAGCTCATCTCTGAACCGCAACAGCGAACAGCCTTTGGTGATGAAGCTGGCGATGGCTCCGAATGCTTCGCGTTCCTGCGCCAGTTTCTGCCCGGCATCGGTGGTTGTTTATACGGGGCTTCTTGCACCTACGATAACTCGCCGGATGAGGATTTTATTATCGATACCCTGGCGGATCACCCCGATACGCTGATCATCACAGGACTGAGCGGCCATGGGTTTAAATTCGCCCCCGTGCTCGGCGAAATCGCCACTGCCTTTGCGGCGGGTAACCGCACGGAGTTTGATTTGACCCCCTTCTCTCTCACACGCTTTGCGTGATAATTCTTCAGCGACCGTGAATTAAGGTCGCTGAACATCTTAATAACGAGGTCATCATGCGGCGTCTGTTCCATTACTTAATTAATAACGTGCGTGAGCATTTGATACTTTATATTGCCCTGTGGTTACTGATTGCCGCGATCGATATTATTTATATTGTATGGCCTGGCCAATAATAACTGACAAAATCTTACATTAATTTAATTAAAGTTAATAAACGTATTAACCTTCGCAATTGCTTCAATATCATGAAAGTAAGAAAAATCTCATATGAGGCAGAATATATGATCATTTTTCTCTAACCAACTGAATATATCAGCCGGTTCTCATTCAAAAAAAATGATATAGAAAAAATAGCAATTCAATTCACCGATTTTCAGTTGCAATATTATTTAACTCACGCCATTTTAAATTAACCCTCTATTAACTTCGGTTAACAATTATGCAATTGCGTAATACCCCATCTCGTTATGGCGTTATTTCCGTTGCCCTGCACTGGCTGGTTGCAATCGCGGTTTATGGCATGTTTGCGCTGGGCTTATGGATGGTCACGTTGAGCTACTATGACGGCTGGTATCACCAGGCGCCGGAGCTTCATAAAAGCATCGGTGTGCTACTGATGCTCGGATTAGTGGTGCGCATTGTCTGGCGTTACCTCTCCCCACCACCGCCCGCACTTGCCACCTATTCCCCTCTGACGCGCATTAGCGCTGTGGCCGCGCATATCGCGCTCTACCTGTTGCTGTTTGGCATCATTGTTAGCGGCTATCTGATTTCAACAGCCGACGGCAAACCCATCAGCGTCTTCGGCCTGTTTGAGATTCCGGCAACGCTGGCTGATGCAGGCGCACAGGCCGACCTGGCCGGGACTGTTCACCTGTGGCTGGCATGGAGCGTTGTCGTGCTCTCTGTTTTGCACGGCCTTGCCGCATTAAAACACCATTTCATCGATAAAGACGTCACTCTCAAGCGCATGCTGGGAAAATCGTCACCTGACTCTGGAGCATAATATGAAGAAAATCCTGCCGGAACTTACCCTCGCCTCGCTGTTATTTGCTACCGGTTCCGCCGTGGCAGCAGACTATAAAATTGACAAAGAAGGTCAACACGCCTTTGTTAATTTCCGTATTCAGCATCTGGGTTATAGTTGGTTATACGGAACATTCAAAGATTTCGACGGCACCTTTAGCTTTGATGAGGCGAATCCTTCAGCCGATAAAGTTAACGTCACCATCAATACCAATAGTGTGGATACCAACCACGCTGAACGCGATAAGCACCTGCGCAGCGCGGAATTTCTGAATGTGGCTAAATTCCCGCAAGCGACCTTTACGTCGACAGAGGTGAAGAAAGATGGCGACGGTCTCGACATCACCGGCAATCTGACCCTGAACGGGGTGACGAAACCCGTCACGCTGGATGCAAAACTGATGGGTCAGGGTAATGATCCATGGGGTGGCGTGCGTGCAGGTTTTGAAGCAGCAGGGAAAATTAAGCTGAAAGACTTTAACATCACCACCGATTTAGGTCCGGCATCGCAGGATGTTGAGCTGATTATTTCTGTTGAAGGCGTTCGCCAGAAGTAATGACGTCGGAGAGGGCGCGCCCTCTCCGCATTACGCTTATTCCGGATCCGGAATGCCCAGTGTCGTGTTCAGGCGACCACGGGATTTATTGAAAATCTTATTACCATTTTCACGTCCCGCACGGCGTTTACGCTGCTCGTCTTCCGGCAGTGCGCGCTCTTCCTTACACAATTCACTGCAGCACCCGTTGAATTTTTCCGCACAGGCCGGGCACTGAATAAACAGCAAGTGACAACCGTCGTTCAGGCAATTGGTATGTGAGTCGCAGGGCGCGCCGCACTGGTGACAATGGGCAATCACATCCTCAGAAATGCGCTCCCCCATGCGTTCGTCAAAGACAAAGTTTTTACCGATAAAACGCACCGGCAACCCCTGTTCACGGGCCCGGCGAGCGTACTCGATAATACCGCCTTCGATATGCCATACTTTATTGAATCCGTTGTGCTTCATCCAGGCGCTGGCCTTTTCACAACGGATGCCGCCAGTGCAATACATCACGATTTTCTTATCTTTGTGCTCCTGCATCATCTCTACCGCTTTCGGTAACTGTTCGCGGAACGTATCGGCAGGGATCTCCAGCGCACCATCGAAATGCCCGACTTCATATTCGTAGTGGTTGCGCATATCGATAAAAATGGCCTCAGGATCGTCCAGCATCGCGTTCACGTCCGCCGCTTTCAGATAATCACCCACATCACTGGCATCGAAGCTGTCATCATCAATCCCGTCCGCGACAATCCGGTCACGCACTTTCATGCGCAGCACCCAGAAAGATTTGCCATCATCATCAATCGCGTTGTTCATCCGTAGCCCGTCGAGCGCCGGGTCAAAGGCATAAACAAAGTCGCGGAACGCGGCAAAACGACTTTGCGGCACGCTGATCTGCGCATTGATGCCTTCATGCGCCAGGTAAACACGACCGAAAACGCTTAGCCGCGTAAATGCCTGATACAGCGCATCGCGCGTGACCTGCGGGTCGATGATGGAGAAATACTTATAAAACGAAACGGTGACGCGCGGCTCAGTTTCGGCGAGCATGCGGGCTTTTAATTCATCATTAGAGATGCGGTTGTGTAACACTGGCATGGTGTACGTATCCTGCAAGAGTGAAAAAACGGCGGCATCATAAAGCAAATACGGATAATTTACATCCTTACATTTTGCGCTACATTTTCCTCATTCTCATTACCACATTTCAACAGTTACCCACAAAAACAGGCGTTATGTGCGCTCTGATTTTGGCTAATTCCGAAAAAATGAGAGAATACAGGGAATTGTTGCTTAAAAAAGGACAAACATGACGCATTTACCCAAGTTCTCAGCAGCGCTTCTGCATCCCCGCTACTGGCTAACCTGGCTGGGCATCGGAGTACTGTGGTTAGTCGTTCAGCTCCCTTATCCCGTGATTTATCGCCTCGGCTGTGGTATCGGCCGTCTGGCAAAACGCGCTATGAAGCGCAGAGTGTCGATTGCACGACGCAATCTCGAGCTCTGCTTTCCGCACATGAGCGACGCTGCGCGCGCAAAACTGGTGGACGATAATTTCGTCTCCGTCGGCATGGGTCTGATGGAAACCGGTATCGCCTGGTTCTGGTCCGATCGTCGGATGGCGCGCTGGATGGATGTCTCCGGCTTTGAACACGTACGTAATGTGCAGGCGCAAGGGCGCGGCATTTTGCTGATCGGCGTCCATTTTTTAACGCTGGAAATCGGTGCCCGCATGTTCGGTATGAATGAGCCCGGTATTGGCGTTTACCGGCCTAATGACAACGCGCTTATCGACTGGCTACAAACCCGGGGTCGCATGCGCTCCAATAAGAGCATGATCGACCGTAAGGATCTCAAGGGTATGATTCGGGCGCTAAAAGCCGGGGAAGTCGTCTGGTACGCGCCTGACCATGACTACGGCCCGCGCGCCAGCGTATTTGCCCCTTTCTTCGCCGTTGAGCAGGCGGCCTCCACCTCCGGTACCTGGATGCTGGCACGTATGTCGCAAGCGTGTATCGTGCCATTTGTTCCGCGTCGAAAACCTGACGGCAAAGGCTATGAGTTAATTATGCTGGAGGCGGAATGCTCCCCGCCGCTTGACGATGCGCAAACAACTGCTGCATGGATGAATAAGGTTGTGGAGCGCTGCATTATGATGGCGCCAGAACAATATATGTGGCTGCACCGCCGCTTTAAAACCCGACCGGAAGGCGTTCCATCCCGCTACTGATCGCACACAGCCCGCTGAGCGGGCTGTTTTCTTTTGTCACACATAACTCCCGCCGCACATTGCAGTGACCATCCCGCAGGCGCATAATTAGCGTGCTTACCAAATTCAATCACTACTCTGTGCGTTAAAACAACGCCGTTACGGATCGTTATGCCATCCTCTGATGTCCCGATAAACTGGAAACGTAACCTGACTGTTGCCTGGTTTGGATGTTTCCTTACCGGCGCTGCATTTAGCCTGGTGATGCCATTCTTACCGCTCTATGTTGAGCTGTTAGGAGTGACCGGCCACAGTGCGCTGAACATGTGGTCGGGGCTGGTTTTCAGCATCACGTTTCTGTTTTCCGCCATTGCCTCTCCATTCTGGGGTGGGCTTGCCGACCGAAAAGGTCGCAAAATTATGCTGTTGCGTTCTGCACTCGGTATGGCAATCGTCATGGCGTTAATGGGGCTTGCGCAAAACGTCTGGCAGTTCCTGATCCTGCGGGCCTTACTCGGTTTACTGGGCGGCTTTATTCCTAATGCTAATGCGCTCATTGCAACACAAATTCCGCGGAATAAAAGCGGCTGGGCACTCGGTACGCTTTCCACCGGCGGCGTGGCGGGCGCGCTTCTCGGGCCGCTTGCTGGCGGTCTGCTGGCGGATACGTGGGGCCTGCGAATGGTCTTTTTTATCACCGCCTCAGTGCTGTTTATCTGCTTTCTGCTGACGCTGTGCTATATCCGTGAAAATTTCGTCCCGGTGGCAAAACGTGAAATGCTGCACGCCAGAGAGGTTTTTGCTTCGCTCAAAAGCCCGAAACTGGTGTTAAGCCTGTTTATCACCACCATGATTATCCAGGTTGCCACTGGCTCCATCGCCCCCATCCTGACGCTATATGTACGTGAACTGGCGGGCAACGTCAGCAATATTGCGTTTCTCAGCGGGATGATTGCATCCGTGCCCGGTGTTGCAGCCCTGCTCAGCGCACCGCGTCTGGGTAAACTGGGCGATAAAATCGGCCCGGAGAAGATCCTGGTCGCTGCGCTGGTGATTTCAGTGCTGTTACTCATCCCCATGTCGCTGGTGCAAACGCCGTGGCAGCTGGGCGTGTTGCGCTTTTTGCTGGGCGCGGCGGACGGTGCGCTGTTGCCCGCCGTGCAGACGCTATTGGTGTATAACTCCACCAATCAGATAGCCGGGCGTATTTTCAGTTATAACCAGTCATTTCGTGATATCGGTAATGTCACCGGCCCGCTGGTTGGCGCGGCCATTTCCGCCAGTTTCAGCTTCCGCGCGGTGTTCTGCGTGACGGCAGGCGTCGTTCTGTTTAATGCCCTCTATTCGTGGTTCAGTCTGCAACGCCCGACCCGTTCCGCCACCGTGGAAAAAGAACACCCGCGAGTACAGCAAACACTGCCGACTGACGATTGAATCCATACCGCGACACAATGGACATTTGCCTGAAATTCGCCTGACGCAGCGCACAAAAAATGCGCAGATAATCAGGCGAATGACCCATATTCAGTAAAGCGTGAGCTGGCTTCGCATGAAAAGGAAATGATGGTGTTATTTTTTAAAAACACCATTTCAATAAGGAGTTTCCATGCGTAAACGGATCACGTTGTCTTGCCTCACCGCCTGTATTGCCTCCCTTTCACCCCTCAGTTCCAGCTTTGGTGCGAGTGATGTGAAATTCCCCGATAAAGTGTGTAACGTCACCCACTACGGCGCGGAAGGCCACAGATTGCAAATCGACCTCAATACGACCGCTATTCAACAAGCCATTGATGATTGCGCCCAGGCTGGCGGCGGAACCGTGCTGATCCCTCGGGGTAATTACCTTACCAACCCGTTGTTTCTGAAAAGCAATGTACAGCTAAAGCTGGAGAAAGACGCCACGCTGGTGGCCTCTACCGAGATTGCCGCCTGGCGCGCCAATGAACAAACCCGCTATGCCGAAGCGGAAAATGGCTGGTTGCCGTTTATCAGCATTGCCAATGCCAGCAACGTCGCCATTACCGGGGAAGGCACCATTGACGGCCAGGGGGCTGTCTGGTGGGAGCGCTGGCGGGAAAATATTCGCGCGACGGGTAAAAAAGGCGGAACCGATCGCCCACGGCTGGTGTATATCAAGCAATCCAGTAACGTGCTGATAGAAGGGATCACGCTCACGCACTCCCCCAGCTTCCATATCGTCATGCGTTATTCTCACGATATTGACGTCAATAAAACGCGCATTTTATCGCCCTGGCATGCGCCAAACACGGATGCCATCGACCCTATCGATAGCCAGAACATCCGCATCACCCATAATTTTATTGACTGTAATGACGATCATATCGCCATCAAAGCTGAAAAACCGGACAGCCGTTTTCCGGACGGCGTAGTGGAAAATATCTATATTGCAAACAATACGCTTAAACAAGGGCGCGGTATTTCGATTGGCAGTGAAAGTGCTGGCGGGGTAAATAACGTACTGGTTGAAAACAATACGTTTGAAGGATCGATGTACGGGATCCGGATAAAAAGCCCGCGGGGTAAAGGCGGCGAGGTGAAAAATATTATCTACCGGAATACAAAAATGCACGACGTTGAAGTCCCGCTGGTGTTTTCCGCCTATTACAAAGCGGCGCCAATTGTGCAAGCCGAGGTGGATAAAATGCTCGAAGGCGGCGGCTTCACGCTGGGTGAGCAAATTTACCCGCCCGACAGCGACGCCAAACAGCCGTTTGATAAATACAAAACGCCGCATTTCAGCAATATTACAGTCGAGAATTTAACCTCCACCGGTAACAGCAAAGCCGCCGCGTTTATTATTGGCACGCCGGAAGCACCGCTCAGCGGGTTCCACTTCACCAACGTCAATATTGAGGCTGTGCGTGGTCTTCGCGTACGCAACGCCGAACTGGAGACCAAAGGGCTCAATATCAAGGTGGCGGAAGGCCCGGTGATTCAGCAGGACGCGGGAGTGAAAATCAGCCATTGACCGTCAGACGCACTGCTTTTCCGGGCGGTGCGTCCCTTCTTTTTGTCCTGACTTCATGCATTCGTTACGGACAACACAATTCGCAATTTGACGCTCTCAATACCAGCGTCTATAGGTTTCTGCATACCTTTTTTCCTCTCGCTAAGGAGTTAGATATGGCCGATTCCAACCTGAATTTTTACTCGACGCTCTCTGAAGCAATTGATGCTGCCCGCGAAGAATTCCTCGCCAGTAATCCTGAGCTGGATGAAGAAGAGGCGAACGTCCAGCAATTCAATGTGCAGAAATACGTTCTGCAGGACGGTGATATCGCATGGCAGGCTGAATTTTTTGCCGATGAAGATGAACCCGGTGAATGTCTGCCCATGCTCAGCGGCGAGGCGGCACAAAGCGTATTTGACGGCGAGTATGATGAAATAGAGATAAGCCAGGAGTGGCTGGAGGAGAACACCCTGCACGAATGGGACGAAGGCGAGTTTCAGCTTGAACCCCCACTCGATACAGAGGAGGGGCAGACCGCTGCCGACGAATGGGACGAGCGCTGATCACTCGTACGGACCGTGATGGGCATCTATAGGTAGCAATAAGGTATCGAACACCAGCGAGAAGGGTAAGTCCAGCACGGTGATATAACGCCACGCGGAGTCGCGGACGTCCCACTTCACCCCCGGGTAGTATTGATTTCCATGGCCCTGCCCGGGGATCGTCCGGCTGATGATGCTACCGCACCCGCTCAGCAAACATGCCATCACAACGACCACTATCACTTTCACCTGCTACCCCGCTTCAACATTTGTGGGTAAAAAAATACCGGCGCTCAGGCCGGTATTTTCCTTATTGTCGGCTTACTTCGCCTTCAGCGCCAGCGGATTAAGCTTCAGCGTCTCGTAATAACTAACCCAGGACAAATATTTCTCCGGGGCTGACCATACGCGGTAATGCATCCGCGACAGCGTAACCGGGTCACTTAGCAGCACCAAACGACGATCGCGATTCAGTTTCTCCGGCGTTTCATTCAGCGCCTGTTCAACGTGACGATCGCGGGCGATTTCCAGCACATGGCTTGCGCGGTGACGCGCTGTTGCCATCGCTGTCGCCAGCGCATTGAAGGACGGGTTAAACACCGCATGCATAAAACCATCATCCAGCGAGCGCGAGCGGTTCAGCTCCAGGTACGTATCTGTGTCCACCAGCACTTTAGGCGGTGAATACTCTTCCGGGATCAGGAACAGCTTCCAGCGTTTGGTACGCAAACCGATTGTTGAGCGGCTGGAGATAACCGATACAAACGGCGACAGGATCAGCGAGAAGACAATCGGCGCCAGCCAGAACAGGAAGCGCAAATCCAGCCAGGCCATGCCCACTGCCCATACCAGCCCCAGCAGCAACTGCGAACCATGGCGCATAAAGGCTTCGCCCCACGGCGTGGAGTCATCATCACGTTGCGGTGAGTTCCATACCACTTCCCAGCCCAGGAACGCGCTAACCACAAACACCGTGTGGAACAGCATGCGCACCGGCGCCAGCAGCACGGAGAACAGAACTTCAAGCAGCAGTGAAAGCGTCACGCGAATGAAACCGCCAAACTCTTTTGGCCCTTTGCACCACACCAGAATGATACTCAGCAGCTTCGGCAGGAACAGCAGCACCATCGTTGATGCGAAAAGCGCGATGGCCAGCTCCGGACGCCACTGCGGCCATACCGGGAAAAGCTGGCGTGGCTGCAGGAAGTACTGCGGCTCGGTCAGGGCATGCACCACCTGCAGCGCTGTGGAAAGTGCCAGGAACATAAACCACAGCGGCGCAGAAAGATAAGACATCACGCCGGTCAGGAACACGGCGCGGTGCACCGGGTGCATCCCTTTTACCAGGAACAGGCGGAAGTTCATCAGGTTACCGTGGCACCAGCGGCGATCGCGTTTCAGCTCATCCAGCAGGTTGGGCGGCAGCTCTTCATACGAGCCCGGCAGATCATAGGCGATCCACACCCCCCATCCGGCACGGCGCATCAACGCCGCTTCCACAAAGTCGTGCGACAGAATGGAACCGGCAAAAGACCCTTCACCAGGCAGCGGCGCCAGTGCGCAGTGCTCAATAAACGGCTTCACACGGATAATGGCGTTATGGCCCCAGTAGTGCGATTCACCCAACTGCCAGAAATGCAGGCCCGCGGTAAACAACGGCCCATAAACGCGGGTAGCGAACTGCTGGCAACGTGCGTAGAGCGTGTCCATACCGGATGCTTTCGGCGAAGACTGGATGATCCCGGCATTCGGGTTCGCTTCCATCAGGCGCACCAGCCCGGTCAGGCACTCGCCGCTCATCACCGAGTCAGCATCCAGCACCACCATATAGCTGTACTGGCTGCCCCAGCGACGGCAGAAGTCGTCAATGTTGCCACTCTTGCGTTTCACGCGGCGGCGGCGGCGGCGGTAGAAAATCTGACCTTCGCCCTGCACTTCGGCAATCAGTTCCATCCAGGCTTTCTGTTCCGCAACGCAGATATCCGGGTTGTAGCTGTCGCTGAGGACATACACGTCGAAGTGCTGTTGCTGCCCGGTTGCTTTCACCGACTCCCACGTTGCACGCAGGCCAGCGAAAACGCGGTCCACGTCCTCGTTACAGATCGGCATAATCAACGCGGTGCGATGCTCAGGATTCAGCGGTTCATCGCCAACGGTCGACGCCGAAATGCTGTACTTATCCCGGCCTATCAGCAGTTGCAGAAAGCCCATCAACGCGGTCCAGAAACCTGCAGAAACCCAGCAGAACAACACGGCGAACAGGATCAGGATGCCGGTTTGCAGCACATACGGCAGTAGCTGCATAAAGGAAACCCACAGATCCTGGCCTGCCATATCGGTTGGCGTGATCAACGCCCACCCCTGATAAGGCAGGATAGTTTTCATATACCAGGTTGCGACCACGGTCTGCGCCAGCGTCAGCAGCAGCAGAATATAGCGACGGATGGAACCGACCGTGCGCCATTTCTGTTCGTGAGCCTGCTCTTCTTTGGTCAGACGCGCGAGATAACGCGGAGCGACTTCGCGCCCACGCAGGCGATCCCAGAAACGGCCAATCGGGTTTGTACGCCAGGGGTCCGGAAACATGGAGGAGCGTTTTGCCTTCGGCATTGCCTGCAGTTGCGCACGCCCTTCATCATCTTTAATCAGCTGGTCTTGCGCCAAAGAGTCTGGCCAACTGCCTTCCAGACGTGCAGCGACAGAACCCAGCGGGGTGTCATCTTCACGTTCCCATGGCGTATGTTCCGCATCCAGCGCGGTATGCACGCGCTGGAGACTGTCTGTCGGCAACGCCGCCTTCTTCTCATCCGGAAGCGGCAGCGCGTCGATATACTCAGTTATCTTATTCATTGGCAGGTAGCTGATAGCTCCAGGTTTCACTCAGGGTCTGATCGGCATTGACCAGCGCTGCACGCATATCCGTCGTTTTCTTCGGATCTTTCACTTTCACACGCAGCATCAAACGCCAACCTTGCGTAACCGGGTTATAGCGAACGGTGTTTTCAACGATCTCACCGTTATCGCCAATGCTGGCTTGCGCAGTGACAGGGGTATTTTGCGGCAGTTTTTTCATGTCCTGGCCAGTGAAATCCACAACAAACGCGATGGTGCCGTCTGGCTGACGGATAAGATTTGACTGTTTCACATCCCCCGTAGAACGACGAGTCTGCAATACCCAGGCATTATCCGGTGCATGCAGCTTGTCTTCGTCACGGCTAAAGGTGATGGTGTATTTGAAGTTCATCTCTTTACCAGGTTCCGGCAGTTGGTCCGGTGTCCAGTAAGCGACGATATTATCGTTGGTTTCATCGTTGGTTGGAATTTCAACCAATTCAACTTTCCCTTTGCCCCACTCCCCTTTCGGCGTTACCCACGCGCTCGGGCGCAGATCGTAGCGGTCGTCGATATCTTCAAAACGGGAGAACTGGCGCCCGCGCTGCAGCAAACCAAAGCCCTGCGGGTTTTCCATCGCATAGCTGCTCACCGCCAGATGTTTCGGGTTGTTCAGCGGACGCCAGATCCATTCACCATTACCGGCCAGCATCGACAACCCGTTAGAGTCGTGCAATTCAGGACGGTAGTTGGTAGCAGACGACGGCTGAGCAGGCCCAAACAGGAACATACTGGTCAGTGGGGCGACCCCAAGTTTGCCGACTTTATCGCGCAGGTAAACTTTCGACTGCACGTCAACCACGCTATCCCTGCCAGGGATAATCACGAAACGATATGCGCCGGTAGCACGCGGCGAGTCCAGCAATGCATAGATAGTCAGGCGTTTATCTGTCGGTTTCGGACGCTCGATCCAGAACTCACGGAAACGAGGGAACTCTTCACCGGACGGCAGCGCCGTATCAATCGCCAGACCGCGCGCGGAAAGGCCGTAAACCTGGCCTGCACCGATCACGCGGAAGTAACTGGCGCCCAGCATGCTGACGATTTCATCGTTTTTGTCTTTATTATTGATGGGGTAAAGAACTTTGAAACCCGCAAAACCCAGATCTTTGACCGTGTCTTTATCGTGCTGGACATTGCCGAAATTGAAGTAGTCCGGGTTGTATTTGATTTGGCGAACGGCGGTGGCGGTCACTTCATTGATGGTCACCGGCGTGTCGAAGTACATACCCTGGTGGTAAAACTCAAGCTTAAACGGGGTGTTGGTCGCGTTCCAGTAGGCTTTATCGTGGTTAAACTGGATCTGCTGATAGTCCGCGTATTTCATTTCACGGAACACAGAGGGCAAGTTGCTCTTGGGCGCTTCGTAGCCTTTGCCGGCCAGGGATTGTGCCTGTTTTGCGACATCATCAATAGAAAAAGCCCAGCCCGATGACGTATAAAGTGACAACAGTACCGCTGCACCTACCCAACGCATTTTCATCATTCGTAATTTAGGTTTCATAATAACTAAGCACTTCCCCCTTTGTGTGCTTAAATCGATCCGATCCATTTTAATGGAAACTCACGCAATCCGACAACTGAATCCCCGCATTGTTCTGCATACCGGCTCAGTGAATAAACAATTGAAACTAACCCTTTATCGTTTTGCGAGCTATCCTGGAGACAGGATCCCGGTCGTAGTGTAGGGTTAGTTGCGAATGTAATCATTATTTGTCTTATGGATAAGACGAAAAGTCTGAGAATGCACAGAGTTATATGACCAGAGCCCCTGCACAACGTGAATATTTCCTCGATTCCATACGCGCATGGCTGATGCTGCTCGGGATCCCCTTCCACATATCGCTGATCTATTCGAGCCATATGTGGCATGTCAACAGCGTCTACCCCTCGTGGTGGCTAACGCTGTTCAACGACGCCATTCATGCGTTCCGCATGCAGGTATTTTTCGTTATTTCCGGTTATTTTTCATACATGCTTTATCTGCGTTATCCGATGCAACGCTGGTGGACGCTTCGCGTTGAGCGCGTTGGTATTCCCATGCTGACCGCTATTCCTCTGTTGACGCTACCGCAATTTATTATGTTGCAATATGTGAAAGACAAAACCGGCGAATGGCACGCCCTCTCGACTTATGACAAATTCAATACGCTGTGCTGGGAACTGATTTCCCATTTATGGTTTCTGTTAGTGCTTGTTATATTAACGACAATCGGCATGTGGTTGTTTAAAAAAATAAAAAACAATGCGCAACGCTTCCTGGGTGCTATTTCTCTGGGCAAGCTCTCATTGTGGTTTCTGCTGTTTGGCATTGTCTGGGCAGTGGTGCGCCGAATAATCGTTATCACCTGGCCGGAAATATTGCGCGATGCGCTGTTTAATTTCGCGGTGATGCAGTCGCTGTTTTACATTCCGTTTTTCCTTCTTGGCGCGCTGACGTTTATCAATCCGCGGCTGAAGTCGTTGTTCACCACCCCGTCTCCGTGGTGTGCGGTAGGGTCATTACTGGCGTTTGCTGCATATCTGCTCAATCAGCATTACGGTAACGGCGATGCCTGGCTGTATGAAACCGAATCCATCATTACTATGCTGCTGGGATTGTGGATGGTTAACGTGGTGTTCTCACTCGGACACCGCTTGCTGAATTTCCAGTCGGCGCGGGTGACCTATTTTGTTAACGCTTCGCTGTTTATCTATCTGGTGCACC
Source organism: Kosakonia sp. N21 (assembly GCF_050587465.1). Taxonomy (NCBI): domain Bacteria; kingdom Pseudomonadati; phylum Pseudomonadota; class Gammaproteobacteria; order Enterobacterales; family Enterobacteriaceae; genus Kosakonia; species Kosakonia sp. N21. Next base: position 84,440 of record NZ_JBOBHR010000013.1, read on the forward strand.
ATCCTCTGACGCTGTTATTCGGCGCATGGATAACCCCGCACATTCAGTCGAATCTCTTAGGTTTTATTACCGGGTTGGTGTTTGTTGTCGGTGTGGCTGTGCTGCTGTATGAAATGCACCTGCGCATCCCGCTGCTGCGCTTCCTCTTCTCCGGAAAACCGCAGGAGAAAAATGCACAACCGCAGGTCACAACACAATAACCAGGCTGGCTGCTGCTTTGATCTTCAAACCGGCCACTGAATCCACCGACCAGACCAGCCAGGCAAATGGCTGCATATCAGCGGGTCGATTCATCTCCCAGTTGAGTAAGCAAGCGTTGATAGAGTCGGGCGGTTTCATCGTCATAGCAAACAAAGTATATCTGCTGTAAATGGTGATGCCGGGCGAGATAATCTGTAACCGTGTTGACGGCAATCTCCGCAGCAGCCGCTTTCGGATAGCCATATACGCCGGTGCTGATCGCCGGGAAAGCGATGGTCATATAGCCGTTCGCTTCGGCCAGTTGCAGACTGTTGCGATAAGCGTCTTCCAGCAACCGGGCTTCATGTTCATCCCCGCCGCGCCAGACAGGCCCCACCGTGTGGATCACGGCTTTCGCGCGTAAATTTCCAGCAATGGTGATAACGGCGTGCCCGGGAGGGCATTCCCCCTGCTGCTGGCGCACCTGTTTGCACGCATCCAGCAACGCTGGCCCCGCCGCACGGTGGATCGCACCATCAACGCCCCCGCCACCAAGCAATGACGGGTTTGCCGCATTGACAATGACATCAACATCAAGGGTGGTGATATCCCCCTGAAGCACTTGTATACGTGGTTGCATCTTTGCCCCCTTTCCGGCTGCTAACCCATTCACACTCTTAAGTGTATCCTGGCCTGCAAGGAAATGACGGGCATCGCATGCTCCTCACAGCGCCTGCGCAATCAGTTGTAGGCGACGTTGATAATCGCCATCGAATGCTGTTGGTTAAGGTAGCGCATCTGCACTTTTTCGAATACGGAAACGGATTGAGGAGCTGTGACGATCGCACTCAAATCAATACGCTGGATCGGTTTTGTGGCATTTTGTGGACACGAAATAACCAGTGTGTGCGGTACAGTCTGCATGTCACACCCCTCTTCAACAATTGCCCCCCGAAAAGCAATATTTCCACTATCAGCAGAGGTAGTAGCAGAGCAGGAACTGGCAATGGCAAATCCGGCAAGAGCGAAAATACACAGGTTAAAAAGACGCATAAGCACCTCAGGACACCTTCAATTCATCACACTGGTATGACCAGGAATTAAGATGGCATAGCTGCGAATTTTTTGAAACTAACGCATTGATGAATTTAAGGTAAGTGCTTAAAACAGCGCATATTCACATAAAAAACAGGATTATTTAATTTAGAGAAGTTTTTTCTGAGGGGAGCACTGACGCGCGCCGGGAGGCCAGCCACAAGCCGCTGTTTTTCATCGCATATCCAAACAGTAAACCAACAGCCAGCGACGGCATTACCAGTCGCCAGTCGCCCTGACCTGCGAAGGTGGCGCAGGCACCAATAAACGTTCCTGGCACAAAGGAGAGCAACAGACTTTTTGCCTGCAAACACATCAAGAATGCGACCATACCGGTCATCACATAACCGAATATTTCCAGATGTGGGGCCAGCGCAGCGCCGTGAATAATCACCTGCGCCCAAACCACGCCGCTCATGACTGTACAGGCGGAGATCAACAGTCCTTTGATACCGCCTTGTGGACAGGCGAAATAAGCCGTGCAACCGAGGAAACCCGCCCAGCTTAATAAGCCAAGGGATACGGCTACCCAGCCCCACAGGCCAGAGAGGATCCCCGTTGTCAGTGCAATAGAAAGAAGTATGTTCATGGTGCGCATCATAGCAGATGCGCACCCTATTTATGCGACACAGAGCACGTTAGTTGAAATAACAAATGTATTGTTGCATTAAAAATGTGATATACATCACAATTACTCGTCAGATTCTTCCTGCAACTCATCCCACATGGCGGCAATCGCATCACGGGCAAGCTGCGCCATCGTACGCCAGAACAGCGTGGTGGCATGCGCTTCAACCTTGCCGAAAAAGGTGCCACACCAAGGTAGCAGATAATCAGCAAACAGGGTTTCAAGCGCCTCACTCTCGTCTTCAGCCGACTGGTCTTCCAGCCAGGATGCAGCCAGCAGTAACGTACCGATATGATCGGCCGGGGTATCGGTTAATGGCATCCCGCGGGTCGACAAAAATGCACGGATCTCAACTTCAGTCGCCCCTTCAACCCAGGCACTGCGGAACGGCGATACGCGGCACTCGTCGCCAACGAAAAGAGCGTTATAATCCGCCGCCAGCGCTTGCATATCGCAGCTTTTTTGCAAACGTTCCAGCAGTTCATCCTGCTCCAGCGGCCAACTCTCCGCCAGCTTTCCTTCGCGGATCAGGGTGTACAGCGGCACCAGCAGCGGATCTTGCGGCTGGCGATAAAACAGCGAGCCGAGCACCCGGCAGAGGATTGAAAATTCGTTCATTCAGTTGTTCCAGTCAGTATTAAAGTTCAGCAAATTCGGTAATCGGTGCCATTCCGCGCGACTCAAGGAAGCTCAGTAAACGGCGCGGAGAGACATTAAGGATACGCTCTTCCGGGAAGTCGACCTCATCGAGGATCTTTCGACATTCGTCAAACTCACCCAATGTGAAAGCGGTATGCGAGTCTGAACCGAGCGCGACCCATCCCCCGGCATCACGTACGGCCGCCGCAACCGCACGGCAGTTTTCTTCACTGCCTTTACGGGAGTGCAAAAACGAAGAGTTGTTAATTTCCAGCGCCACATCGTATTTCGCCGCTGCGGCGGCAATCGCCGGAATATCGACCGGGAATTTCGGGTTACCCGGGTGGCTAATGATATGCACGTTACCACTGGCCATCGTTGCAATCATCGCCTGCGTGTGCGTCGCTTCATCCTGAGGAGGAAACACCGGTTCGTGAAACCCGGCGATGATCAGATCCAGCGACGTGAGCATTGGCCCGCTGCAATCAATCTCACCGTCCGTATTTTTAATGTTGGCCTCAATGCCACGCAGAATGCCAACTCCGTCTACCAGACGCGGCCAGATGCGCATATTAACGAAGTGCCAGTAATGTGGCGCATCTGCCATGTCCGGGCCATGGTCGGTAATGGCAAAGAGTCGAATGCCTTTACGTTTCGCTTCGACAATATAGTCATGCAGGGTACTGTAAGCGTGGGTGCTGGCGACGGTATGCATATGCAGGTCAACGGGATACATGTTTCACTCCTGTAGTTATTTCTGCAAGGATAGCAGTTATCGTTATGCAGTTTAATGAAAACCCGGCATGACCGGGTATGTCATCAATAGCCGCGCTGCCGATCAACAAGCCCGCTGACCGGCTGACCGTGCTCAAGTTGCAAGATAGTCTGCGTAATAAAGGCAATCGCCTCTGCCGGGCGGGTTACGGCAGCCATATGCGGCGTTATTGCCACGCGTGGGTGCGCCCACAACGGATGAGTCGCTGGCAACGGCTCCTGATTAAACACATCCAGCATTGCTCCCTTCAATTTGCCCTTATTCAGCGCCTGCAACAGATCCTCCTCGACCAGATGAACGCCACGCGCGAGGTTCATGACATAGCTATCGTCTGCCAGTTGGTCGAGCAATGCGCGGTCGATGATCCCCACTGTCTCCGGCGTGTTCGGCAGCAGGTTAATCAGCACCCGCGTGCCGTGCAGGAAATCCCCCAACTCAGCAACACCTGCAAAACTTGTCACACCGGGCAGTGATTTTCGACTTCGGCTCCAGCAACGCAGCGGGAATCCCCATGCAAGAAGGCTTTCCGCAACCTTACCGCCCAGCACACCGGCCCCCAGAATGCCAATGGTGAAATCTTCACGTTGATACTCATCAAGCGGTTGCCATTGCGCTTGCAGCTTCAATTGCTGGTAATCATCAAAACGACGAAACCAGTGCAGCACCTGGCTTACCGCGTACTCCTGCATCTGCTGCCCCATGCCGGTATCTTCCAGCCGAAACAGCGGTATTGATTCTGCCAGCATTTCCGGGCGAGCTTTCAGCTGACCCAGAATAGAATCCACCCCAGCGCCGAGTGCGAAAACCCCTTTTAAGGCGCGCCCTTTTAGCATATCGACGGGGGGATGCCAAACCAGCGCATAGTCTGCGGGTGCATCATCGCCTTTTGTCCAGGCGCGAATGTTCGCCTGTGGTAGCGCGTTGCTCAACGCCGCTATCCAGTACTCAGTATTAAAAGAGGGGTGATAAAAGATAATGTCCATATCAACTCCAGAACGTGTTGTGTGGTATCCGCATCATTGGCGGAGCTGTTGTGTATGATTTTATGAGGAAAGCAGCATAACAAATTTCTCTTGTGCAACGCGGAGAAACTCCGGTGCCGAGAAAAAAAGCGATTTCAGGATGTTTAAGAAGCATGTTGCTTGAAGTTTGTTTAAACGCGTTAATTTATTGAAAAAGAAGATTGACGGCTTTCGTGGTTTTCCCTACATTAGCGCCCGTCCCGTTAATAACGGGAAG
>NZ_JBOBHR010000014.1:0-84550 GCF_050587465.1 Kosakonia sp. N21
CCTATTTAGGGGCGTAGTTCAATTGGTAGAGCACCGGTCTCCAAAACCGGGTGTTGGGAGTTCGAGTCTCTCCGCCCCTGCCAGAAACAATCCTTAGCATTTATTTGCTAAGGATTTTTTTTTTTGCATTTTTTCTATATCTCACTTCCTGGAACACTGCTCAGCATCCTTGCCACACGGTTCAATCAATCACTTTGATCTTTAAGAGATCTTTAATCTGGTTTTGTTTGTCGCTGTTCTGTAACCAGATTGCATAAAGTGGACGGGAAAGCATCACAGTATCTGTCACCTGGTGTAAGCCTTCTTTTTGATCTGCCCATAAGACAGGTAACCATGTACAGCCATTCAATTGAGGTAATTGGCGATGCGCAACTTCTGCCGAGCTGGTCGTTAATGTGGGCACATCATCGCTGGCAATCAATTCCACCTCATGCTGCTGGAAATCCGGCCCCCATTCCAGACGAAGGTAATTAAGCTCTGATTTTGTTTTTTCAGGTGCTGAGCAATACAGCGCAAGCGTGAAATGTCCCAGCAACTGGCTGCTGAACTCATCCATTTTTGGCGTCTCGGTGGTGATCAACAGATCTAACTGACGCTCGTGCAACTGCTTAACCAGCGATTGCCGTTGTGCTATACGTGCTTCAAACTGCAGATTACCGCCAAGATCGTAAAGCCCGGTTAGCCAATCGCTGAGCATGCATTCCCACAGTGAAGCGCTGGCACCGATAGAAAACTGGTGATGCCGTGAAGTGTGCGCGACTTCCTTTCTTGCTGCCTGCCATGTGCTCATTAGCGTTTCTGCGTAAGGCAGAAGCTTTTCTCCCGCAGCAGTCAGGCGGATGTTATTGCGGTGGCGAGTGAAAAGATTGACCCCAAGCTGGTTCTCCAGTTGGCGAATACGAAAACTCACCGCAGACTGCGTCAAATAGAGTGCTTCAGCCGCCCGGCCAAAGTGACGAGTCCTGCTCACTTCCAGGAAAGTTTTTAATAATTCCGTATCCACAGCTTTCTCCACAAAAATATTTGTCGTAATGATTTAAATGTTTTGTTTTACACTCTGTCAAGCGTAACTAATACTCCGCGCCATAAATAGCTCGGCCAAAGAATTAGGAGCGTGCAGGATGGCGGAAAGCTTTACGACGACGAATCGTTTTTTCGACAATAAAAATTATCCACGCGGGTTCTCTCGCCACGGTGATTTCACCATCAAAGAGGCTCAACTGCTTGAGCGTCATGGTTATGCCTTTAACGAGCTGGAGCTCGGTAAGCGCGAACCGACGACCGAAGAAGAGACGCAGTTTATTGCCGTTTGCCGTGGAGAGCGTGAACCCAGCACTGAAGCAGAACGTGTCTGGATTAAGTATATGGCGCGCATTAAGCGTCCGAAGCGTTTTCATACTCTGTCCGGCGGTAAGCCGCAGGCTGAGGGCACGGAAGACTACACGGATTCCGACGATTAAGAAAAAGGGGCTACGGCCCCTTTTTTTACCTCAGCATTTTTTGCAGATGAACAAATAACCTGTCGATAGCACGATAACTTAGCGCTTCCTGCAGATGGCAACGCTGGATTTGTTCTTGCTGTTCAAGGTCGGCAATGGTCCTTGCTACCTTCAACAAACGCTGCCAGGCCCGCACAGACAGACCCAGACGTATTAATGTCTCCTCCAGCCACTCCCCATCCTCCCTGGAGAGTGAGCAGAACAGCCTGGTTTCGCTACTCTCAAGTCGCGCGTTGAGTTTATTCTGACGAGCCAACTGGCGTGCTTGTGCGCTCACCACGCGGGCACGGACCGTCTCACTGCATTCACCTTTGATTTGCGTCTGACTCATTAGCCCGGAGACCGGAAGCGGTATCTCCAGTGAGAGATCAAAACGATCGAGAAACGGGCCTGATAATCGACCCAAATAGCGTAACGTTTGTTCCGGCGTGCAACGGTTATGATTCCCCTGATAGTGTCCTGTCGGGCTGGGGTTCATGGCGGCGATCAATTGGAACCGTGCCGGGTAGGTGACTTTCGCTCGTGTTCTGGAAATATCAATTTTTCCGGACTCAATTGGTTCGCGCAATGCATCCAGTACCCGCCTCTCAAATTCTGGCAACTCGTCGAGAAATAATACGCCGTTATGCGCCAGCGAAATTTCACCCGGCCCGGGCATTGAGCCACCCCCAACCATTGCTGTGAGTGACGCGCTGTGGTGAGGCGATCGGAACGGCCGCCGTCGCCAATGACGGGTGAGATTGGCGGCGTTCAACACGCTCATCACCGCAGCACTTTCCAGCGCTTCCTGATTGCTCAGTGGTGGAAGTAATCCACCTAACCGACTGGCCAGCATTGTTTTTCCGGTGCCTGGAGGACCAATGAGCAAGAGATTGTGTCCGCCGGCGGCTGTGATTTCCAGTGCCCGCTTGCCCTGCTCCTGCCCTATAACATCACTTAAATCTTCACCGTGCGTTTCCTGAGGGAGGTGAAAAGGTTTCGGCGGTAACAATTCATGTTTGTCTTCCAGGAAGGCGCAGACCTCTTGTAAATGTCCTGCAACAAGACATGCCTGCGTTTGCGCCAGGCTGGCTTCCGCTTCATTCTCCTGAGCAAGGATGATGTTTCTGTGGGCTTTTATGGCTTCCATTACGCAGGAGATAGCACCAGGAACTCCACGTAATGCCCCTGTAAGCGCGAGTTCGCCAACAAACTCGTAATGACTTAACTTTCCAGTTGAAAGCTGCTCAGAGGCCGCGAGAAGCGCGATGGCAATGGGTAAATCGTATCTGCCACCTTCTTTAGGCAAATCGGCCGGTGCCAGATTGATGGTGATCCGTTTCGCAGGAAACTCATAGCCGCTGTTGATAATCGCGCTACGTACCCTGTCTCGCGCTTCTCTGACGGTCGTTTCTGGCAGCCCAACGATGGTCAGACCGGGTAGCCCATTGCTGATATGCACTTCCACCGTCACTAGCGGTGCGGCGACCCCCAAAGCCGCCCGTGTGTAAATTACTGACAACGTCATAACACCTCCTTTTCGTGGCATTATTGGCTCTCAGTTTTGTCATTTCCCTGCTGTTTTGCTGAATTTGCGTGATGTTCCCTGTTATTTCATCGCAAGCCTGAGCGCTTTTCATCATGTTGGAAGCGCGCTCGCGCGACCAGTCATAGGGACGTTCAATCTCTGAACAGCGGCCCGGAAAAGTGAAATATTTTCACCCTTCTTTTTTGTTATATAAAACAAAGGTTTTTTGGCGACTTGTCGACTTGCTCGCAAAATAATCCATAAATATTTCTTGTGTCTTGTCTCAAATCTGTGATAACTCTTTAGGCATTCCTTCGAACATGAAGCAAGAACGAACACAAATGACAGCCCTTCTACGAGTGATTAGCCTGGTCGTGATTAGCGTGGTGGTGATTATTATCCCACCGTGCGGGGCTGCACTTGGACGAGGAAAGGCTTAAAAAACAAGCCTTAACGAACTAAGACCCCCGCACCGAAAGGTCCGGGGGTTTTTTTATGACCTAAAAACATTAACGAGGAGCAGAGAATGAGTTGTAGCACAAAATTCTGTTTCTCCCGATATCCGGCGGGGAACTAACTATGAATGGGGCACAGTGGGTAGTACATGCGTTGCGGGCACAGAAAGTCGATATCGTATTCGGGTATCCGGGTGGCGCAATTATGCCGGTTTACGATGCATTGTATGACGGCGGCGTGGAACACCTACTGTGTCGGCATGAGCAGGGTGCTGCGATGGCCGCCATCGGTTACGCCCGTTCTACGGGTAAGACCGGTGTTTGTATTGCCACCTCCGGCCCTGGCGCCACCAACCTGATCACGGGTCTTGCCGATGCACTGTTAGATTCCGTTCCGGTCGTCGCTATCACAGGACAAGTTGCTGCGCCGTTTATCGGTACCGATGCATTTCAGGAAGTGGACGTGCTGGGTTTATCCCTGGCCTGCACGAAACACAGCTTTTTGGTTGAGTCGCTGGAAGATTTACCCCGCGTGATGGCCGAAGCATTTCACGTTGCCAATTCTGGTCGTCCTGGTCCGGTACTGGTTGATATCCCAAAAGATATCCAACTGGCGGTCGGTAATCTGGAGCCGTACTTCTCCACCGTCGAAGATGATATTTCTTTTCCGCAAGAGCAGGTTGCACAAGCGTATCAGATGCTTTCTCAGGCGAAAAAACCGATGCTGTATGTCGGTGGTGGCGTGGGGATGGCTCAGGCTGTTCCGGCATTGCGCGACTTCCTGGCGGTAACGAAAATGCCGGTTACCTGCACGCTGAAGGGGTTGGGCACCGTTGAGGCGGAGTACGCTTACTATCTTGGCATGCTGGGTATGCACGGGACGAAAGCGGCTAACTTTGCGGTACAAGAGTGTGATTTGTTGGTTGCCGTTGGCGCGCGTTTTGACGATCGCGTCACCGGCAAGCTGAACACTTTCGCGCCGCACGCCAAAGTCATCCATATGGATATCGATCCGGCGGAAATGAGCAAACTGCGCCAGGCGCACGTTGCGCTGCAGGGGGATTTAAATGCCTTGCTGCCTGCGTTGCAGCAACCGCTGATAATTGACGAATGGCGTCAGTTCAACGCCGATCTGCGCCGCGAGCATGCCTGGCGTTATGACCATCCCGGTGAGGCTATCTATGCACCCCTGCTGCTAAAGCAGCTCTCTGAGCGTAAACCGGAAAATAGCGTAGTGACCACCGATGTGGGACAGCACCAAATGTGGGCAGCCCAGCATCTGAGTTTCAATCGTCCGGAAAACTTCATTACTTCCAGCGGATTAGGCACCATGGGATTTGGTTTGCCTGCCGCGGTGGGGGCTCAGGTTGCCCGCCCGGACGATACGGTCATCTGTATCTCCGGTGACGGCTCTTTCATGATGAATGTTCAGGAGCTCGGCACCGTAAAACGCAAACAATTACCGCTGAAGATCGTTTTATTGGATAACCAGCGCTTAGGGATGGTTCGTCAATGGCAGCAGTTATTCTTCAACGAACGTTATAGCGAAACCACTCTGACCGATAACCCCGATTTCCTTACGCTGGCCAGCGCCTTCGGCATCCCCGGCCAGCACATCACCCGTAAAGACCAGGTTGAAGCGGCACTCGACACCCTGCTTTCGTGCCAGGGGCCATACTTGCTTCATGTCTCAATCGATGAACTTGAGAATGTCTGGCCGTTGGTGCCGCCCGGCGCCAGTAACGCACAAATGCTGGAGAAATTATCATGATGCAACATCAGGTCGCCGTTGAGGCTCGTTTCAACCCGGAAACGTTAGAACGCGTATTGCGTGTGGTGCGCCACCGTGGCTTTCAGGTGTGCGCGATGAACATGGAAACCGCCAGCGATGCGCGGAATATAAATATCGAATTGACCGTTGCCAGTCCGCGGCCTGTCGAATTACTGTTTAGCCAGTTGAGCAAACTTATCGACGTTGCCCGGGTTGATATCCGACAGCGCGCCACATCATCACAATCACAACAAATCCGCGCGTAAGCGCAATAGGAAGAATAATGACGACGAAAAAAGCAGACTACATTTGGTTCAATGGCGAGATGGTTCGTTGGGAAGATGCAAAAGTCCACGTGATGTCCCACGCGCTGCATTACGGTACGTCTGTATTTGAAGGCATCCGTTGCTACGACTCTCACAAAGGTCCAGTGGTCTTCCGCCATCGTGAACATATGCAGCGCCTGCAAGACTCTGCAAAAATTTACCGTTTCCCGGTTTCTCAGAGCACCGATGAGCTGATGGAAGCATGCCGTGCCGTGATCCGCAAAAATAACCTGACCAGCGCTTATATTCGCCCGTTGGTGTTTGTGGGTGACGTGGGTATGGGCGTGAACCCGCCTGCAGGCTACTCCACTGACGTGATCATCGCCGCGTTCCCGTGGGGAGCTTATCTCGGCGCTGAAGCGCTGGATCAGGGGATCGATGCCATGGTTTCTTCCTGGAACCGCGTGGCGCCAAACACCATCCCGACAGCCGCCAAAGCCGGTGGTAACTATCTTTCTTCCCTGCTGGTGGGTAGCGAAGCGCGCCGTCATGGCTATCAGGAAGGTATCGCGCTGGATGTGAACGGCTATATCTCTGAAGGCGCAGGCGAAAACCTGTTTGAAGTGAAAGACGGTATTCTGTTCACCCCGCCGTTTACTTCTTCCGCACTGCCGGGTATCACGCGTGATGCCATCATTAAGCTGGCGAAAGAGCTGAATATCGAAGTGCGTGAGCAGGTACTGTCCCGCGAATCTCTGTATCTGGCGGATGAGGTGTTCATGTCCGGTACCGCCGCAGAAATCACCCCGGTACGCAGCGTCGATGGTATTCAGGTGGGCGAAGGCCGTTGCGGCCCGGTCACCAAACGCATTCAGCAAGCATTCTTTGGCCTCTTCACCGGTGAAACCGAGGATAAATGGGGCTGGTTGGATCAAGTTAACCAATAAATACCCGTCATACTTAAGGTTGTCGGTGCGTTGGCTGCACGCGTTCCTACAACCAGAATTATTTAGGGTATACAGAGAAATATGGGGTGGCACGCACCATCCCATCTACAGGATAGACTGGGAGTTTAAGCATGCCTAAGTACCGTTCCGCCACCACCACCCACGGGCGCAATATGGCGGGTGCCCGCGCGCTGTGGCGCGCAACCGGGATGACCGATGCCGATTTCGGCAAACCGATTATTGCTGTCGTGAACTCGTTTACCCAGTTCGTGCCGGGCCACGTCCATCTGCGCGATCTTGGTAAACTGGTTGCGGAGCAAATTGAGGCCGCAGGCGGCGTCGCGAAAGAGTTCAATACTATCGCTGTCGATGATGGCATCGCGATGGGGCACGGCGGTATGCTTTACTCCCTGCCATCCCGCGAGCTGATTGCCGATTCCGTCGAATATATGGTGAATGCCCACTGCGCGGATGCCATGGTGTGTATTTCCAACTGCGACAAAATCACCCCGGGGATGCTGATGGCCTCCCTGCGCCTGAACATTCCGGTCATTTTTGTTTCCGGCGGCCCGATGGAAGCCGGGAAAACCAAACTCTCTAACCAGATCATCAAACTCGATCTGGTGGATGCAATGATCCAGGGCGCTGACCCGAAAGTCTCTGACGATCAGAGTGAACAGGTTGAGCGTTCTGCTTGCCCTACCTGCGGTTCCTGTTCCGGTATGTTTACCGCCAACTCAATGAACTGCCTGACTGAAGCGCTGGGCCTTTCTCAGCCGGGTAACGGCTCGCTGCTGGCCACCCATGCCGATCGCAAGGACCTGTTTATCAATGCCGGCAAACGCATTGTTGAACTGACTAAACGGTATTACGAGCAGGACGATGCCAGTGCGTTGCCGCGTCAGATCGCCAGCAAAGCGGCGTTTGAAAATGCCATGACGCTGGATATTGCCATGGGCGGTTCGACCAATACCGTTCTGCACCTGCTGGCTGCTGCGCAGGAAGCCGAAATTGACTTCACCATGAGCGACATTGACAAGCTTTCCCGCAAGGTGCCGCAGTTGTGTAAGGTTGCGCCAAGTACGCAGAAATACCATATGGAAGATGTGCATCGCGCTGGTGGTGTGTTGGGCATCCTCGGAGAACTGGATCGTGCTGGTCTGCTGAACCGCGACGTGAAAAACGTGCTGGGTCTGACGCTGCCGCAAACCCTTGAACAATACGATGTGATGCTGACCAAAGACGAAGCGGTGAAAACCATGTTCCGCGCAGGTCCGGCAGGCATCCGAACCACGCAGGCATTTTCGCAGGATTGCCGCTGGGACACGCTGGATGACGATCGCGCCGAAGGCTGTATCCGTTCGCTGGAACACGCTTACAGTAAAGATGGCGGTCTGGCGGTGCTGTACGGCAACTTTGCGGAGAACGGTTGTATCGTGAAAACGGCGGGCGTTGATGACAGCAACCTGAAATTTACCGGCCCGGCGAAAGTGTACGAAAGCCAGGATGCGGCGGTTGAGGCCATCCTCGGTGGCAAAGTGGTCGCTGGTGATGTCGTGGTGATTCGCTACGAAGGCCCGAAAGGTGGCCCGGGTATGCAAGAGATGCTTTATCCAACCAGCTTCCTGAAATCCATGGGGTTAGGTAAGGCCTGCGCACTGATCACCGACGGGCGTTTCTCCGGTGGTACCTCCGGTCTTTCTATCGGTCACGTTTCACCCGAAGCGGCCAGCGGCGGCAACATCGGCCTGATTGAAGATGGCGACATCATCGCTATCGACATTCCGAGCCGTGGCATTCAGCTGCAACTGAGCGATCAGGAACTGGCGGCGCGTCGTGAAGCTCAGGAAGCCCGCGGCGATAAAGCCTGGACACCTGTCGATCGCGAACGTCAGGTTTCCTTCGCGCTGCGTGCCTATGCCAGCCTCGCGACCAGTGCGGATAAAGGCGCAGTACGCGATAAATCTAAACTCGGGGGTTAATGATGGCCGAATCCCAACCCCTCTCCGCCGCCCCCGAAGGGGCGGAATATCTGAGGGCGGTGCTTCGCGCACCGGTTTACGAAGCGGCGCAAGTAACGCCGCTGCAAAAAATGGAAAAGCTCTCTTCGCGTCTGGATAACGTCATTCTGGTGAAACGCGAAGACAGGCAGCCCGTGCACAGCTTTAAGCTGCGTGGGGCGTACGCGATGATCGCCGGGCTGACGGAAGAGCAGAAAGCTAACGGCGTGATTACGGCTTCGGCAGGCAACCATGCGCAAGGTGTGGCAATGTCTTCCACGCGGCTTGGCATTAAATCGCTGATCGTTATGCCGGTTGCGACTGCGGATATCAAAGTTGATGCGGTGCGTGGCTTTGGCGGCGAGGTACTGCTGCACGGCGCGAACTTCGACGAAGCCAAAGCTAAAGCCATTGAGCTGTCGCAACAGCAAGGTTTCACCTTTGTGCCGCCGTTCGATCATCCGATGGTGATTGCCGGGCAGGGTACGCTGGCGCTGGAGCTTTTGCAGCAGGATGCGCATATCGATCGCGTTTTTGTGCCGGTAGGCGGCGGCGGTCTGGCGGCGGGTGTGGCGGTGCTGATTAAGCAACTGATGCCGCAAATCAAAGTCATTGCCGTTGAAGCGGAAGATTCGGCTTGTCTGAAAGCCGCGTTGGATGCGGGTCATCCGATTGATTTACCCCGCGTCGGGCTGTTTGCGGAAGGGGTGGCGGTAAAACGTATCGGTAACGAAACGTTCCGGCTGTGTCAGGCCTATCTCGACGATATTGTCACCGTGGATAGCGACGCGATTTGCGCGGCGATGAAAGATCTGTTCGAAGACGTACGCGCTGTGGCGGAGCCTTCCGGTGCGCTGGCGCTGGCGGGCATGAAAAAGTACATCGCCAAACATAATATTCACGGCGAACGACTGGCGCATGTCCTTTCCGGTGCGAACGTCAATTTCCACGGCCTGCGCTATGTTTCCGAGCGTTGCGAACTGGGTGAACAGCGTGAAGCGCTGTTGGCGGTCACTATCCCGGAAGAGAAAGGCAGCTTTCTGAAGTTCTGCCAGTTGCTCGGCGGGCGCTCTGTTACCGAGTTTAACTATCGTTTTGCGGATGCGAAAGATGCCTGCATTTTTGTGGGCGTGCGCTTAAGCCGCGGGTTAGAAGAACGTAAAGAGATCCTCGAACTGCTGCATAACGGCGGTTATGACGTGGTGGATCTCTCCGATGATGAGATGGCGAAACTGCACGTGCGTTACATGGTCGGCGGTCGGCCATCGAAGCCGTTGCAAGAGCGCTTATACAGTTTTGAATTCCCGGAATCTCCCGGCGCGCTGCTGAAGTTTTTGCACACGCTCGGCACTCACTGGAATATCTCGCTGTTCCATTATCGCAGCCATGGTACCGACTATGGTCGCGTGCTGGCGGCGTTTGAACTGGCGGATCATGAGCCGGACTTCGAAACCCGGCTCAATGAACTCGGTTATGATTGCCACGATGAGACACATAACCCGGCGTTCCGGTTTTTCCTCGCCGGTTAGCTGGTTAATGGTTGGGCAGGATTTGCCAGAAAGCACTGACAAGCGGCTCATGCAGCCGCTTTTTTTGTGCGCATACGCCCAGCTCGAACGGTGTTTTCTCGTCGCTGCGCTCAAGGATCATCACCCGGTTGCGCACCGGCTCCGGGCTGTTTTCCAGCACCACTTCCGGGATCAGCGCTACGCCGCAGCCTAATGCCACCATCGACACCATTGCTTCGTGGCCGCCAACGGTGGCGTAAATCGACGGGTTACTGATTTTATGACGACGAAACCACAGCTCAATGCGGCGGCGCACTGGCCCCTGATCCGCCATAATAAACGGCACCGTCGACCAGTCGGGATCTGGCTGCGAAACCTGGTTGCGTACCGGGCAGGGTAAGGCCGGCGCTATCAGCACAACGGCAAGATTTTCCAGCATGGAAAAAGCCACCGCGCCGGGCAGGGTTTCCGGTTTCCCGGCTATCGCCAGATCTGCTTCGCCGGTGACCACTTTTTCCATCGCGTCGGCGGCATCGCCGGTGGTGAGTTTAATTTCTACTGACGGATGTTCAGCGCGGAAGCGATCGAGAATCGGCGGCAAATGGCTGTACGCCGCAGTAACGGAACAAAACAGATGCAACTCGCCGGAAAGGGAGGGGCCTTGCTGGTCTATCGTGTGGCGGAGTTGCTGATACTGCAATAAAGTTTGTTGAGCGAAAACGCGCAGTTCTTCTCCCGCTTCGGTCAGTGTGACGGTGCGGTTATCCCGCACAAAAAGCGGCTGGCCGAGATCCTCTTCCAGTCGCTGAATCTGGCGCGAGAGCGTGGAAGGGCTGACGTGCATGGCCCGCGCACTGCGGCCAAAATGGCGGCTTTCCGCCAAATGCAGAAAAGTTTTCAGGTCGCGTAAATCCATGAGACAGGCTCCACAAATTTGTATTGCAAAAATTGCAATGTCACATTGTTAATATATCAATTTAAGCAACGCATTTCCTGTCATATAGTGGGTTCAATCTCGCGAAACAGCGAACCGAACAATAAGCACCACAACACAACATCATGAGGTCTCACCATGGCTAACTACTTTAATACACTGAACCTGCGCCAGCAGCTGGCGCAGCTGGGCAAATGTCGCTTTATGGCGCGTGAAGAATTTGCCGATGGCGCAAGCTACCTTCAGGGTAAAAAAGTGGTCATCGTCGGCTGCGGCGCCCAGGGCCTGAACCAGGGTCTGAATATGCGCGACTCCGGCCTGGATATCTCCTACGCGCTGCGTAAGGAAGCGATCGCTGAAAAACGCGCATCCTGGCGCAAGGCGACCGAAAACGGTTTTAACGTTGGCACTTATGAAGAGCTGATCCCGCAGGCGGATCTGGTGGTTAACCTGACGCCGGACAAGCAACACTCTGACGTGGTGCGTTCCGTACAGCCGCTGATGAAAGATGGCGCAGCGCTGGGTTACTCCCACGGTTTCAACATCGTCGAAGTGGGCGAGCAGATCCGTAAAGACATCACCGTGGTGATGGTTGCGCCGAAATGCCCGGGCACCGAAGTGCGTGAAGAGTACAAACGCGGTTTTGGCGTACCGACCCTGATTGCCGTGCACCCGGAGAACGATCCGAAAGGTGAAGGTATGGCGATTGCTAAAGCCTGGGCTGCGGCAACGGGCGGTCATCGCGCGGGTGTTCTGGAGTCCTCTTTCGTTGCGGAAGTGAAATCTGACCTGATGGGCGAACAGACCATCCTCTGCGGTATGTTGCAGGCCGGTTCTCTGCTGTGCTTCGATAAGCTGGTGGCGGAAGGGACTGACGCGGCTTACGCAGAAAAACTGATTCAGTTCGGTTGGGAAACCATCACCGAAGCGCTGAAACAGGGCGGCATCACCCTGATGATGGACCGTCTTTCTAATCCGGCGAAACTGCGCGCTTATGCGCTGTCTGAACAACTGAAAGGCATTATGGCGCCGCTGTTCCAGAAACATATGGATGACATCATCTCCGGCGAATTCTCCTCCGGCATGATGGCTGACTGGGCGAACGACGATAAAAAACTGCTGACCTGGCGTGAAGAGACCGGTAAAACCGCATTTGAAACCGCACCGCAGTTTGAAGGTAAAATTAGCGAACAAGAGTACTTCGATAAAGGCGTGCTGATGATCGCGATGGTGAAAGCGGGCGTTGAGCTGGCGTTTGAAACCATGGTTGCTTCCGGCATCATCGAAGAGTCTGCTTACTATGAATCACTGCACGAGCTGCCGCTGATCGCCAACACCATCGCGCGTAAACGCCTGTATGAAATGAACGTGGTTATCTCTGATACCGCTGAGTATGGTAACTACCTGTTCTCTTATGCCTGTGTTCCGCTGCTGAAAGAGTTTATGACCATGCTGCAGACGGGTGACCTGGGCCAGGCGATTGCCGAAGGCGCTGTTGATAACGCGCAACTGCGCGATGTGAACGAAGCGGTTCGCAGCCATGCAATCGAAAAAGTGGGTCAGAAGCTGCGTGGCTACATGACCGATATGAAACGTATTGCTGTCGCAGGCTAAAAAAAGAGGTCGGGTAGCGTTTCGCCTGCCCGACCTGCAGTAATGTAAGCCCGGTAGGCGTGAGCGCCACCGGGCTTTTTATTAGTTGCGATACAGCACTTTGATGATGTGATAACCGAACTGGGTGTGCAGCGGGCCGGTCGGCTCCAGCACCGGGCAGGAAAATACCACTTTATCGAAGGCCGGTACCATCTGACCCTGACGGAATTCCCCTAAATGGCCACCTTTTTTGCCTGACGGGCAAATAGAGTGTTTTTTCGCCAGTTTCTCGAAATCGCCGCCGTTTTTGATTTGTTCCAGAAGATCCAGCGCCAGTTTCTCTTCTTTAACAAGGATGTGCAGTGCTGCTGCTGTTTTTGCCATGATCGTGCCTTGAGTGGAGGAGTTTGGGCTGGCTATACTACCACGCTGTTTATCTCCTTCCTGACTTTCATTGAGTGATTTTTTCTATGCGTTTAAACCCCGGACAACAACAAGCCGTCGAATTCGTCACCGGTCCCTGCCTGGTGCTGGCGGGTGCAGGATCCGGTAAAACACGCGTGATCACCAATAAAATCGCCCACCTTATTCGGGGCTGCGGTTATCAGGCGCGACATATTGCAGCGGTCACCTTTACCAACAAAGCTGCACGCGAAATGAAGGAACGTGTCGCGCAAACGTTGGGTCGGAAAGAGGCGCGGGGTCTGATGATCTCCACGTTCCATACGCTGGGTCTGGATATCATCAAGCGTGAATATGTTGCGCTGGGCATGAAGTCTAACTTTTCGTTGTTCGACGATACCGATCAGGTCGCCCTCCTGAAAGATCTGACTGAGGGGCTGATCGAAGATGACAAAGTGGTGCTGCAACAACTGATCTCGACGATCTCAAACTGGAAAAACGATCTGCTTACCCCGCAGCAGGCTGCCGCCCGCGCGATCGGCGAACGGGATCGTATGTTCGCCCATTGCTACGGTCTTTATACCGCCCATATGAAGGCGTGCAATGTTCTCGATTTTGACGATTTGATCCTGCTGCCCACGCTGCTGTTGCAACGGAATGAAGAGGTGCGCGAGCGCTGGCAGAACAAGATCCGCTACCTGCTGGTGGATGAATATCAGGATACCAACACCAGTCAGTATGAACTGGTAAAACTGCTGGTGGGCCAGCGCGCACGGTTTACTGTGGTAGGCGATGATGACCAGTCAATTTACTCCTGGCGCGGCGCGAGGCCGCAAAACCTGGTGTTGCTGAGTCAGGATTTCCCGGCGTTGCAGGTCATTAAGCTGGAGCAGAACTACCGTTCTTCGGGGCGTATTCTGAAAGCGGCCAACATCCTGATCGCCAATAACCCGCATGTGTTTGAAAAACGCCTGTTTTCGGAGCTCGGCTACGGTACGGAACTGAAAGTCCTGAGCGCCAACCACGAGGAACATGAAGCCGAGCGCGTGACCGGTGAGCTGATTGCCCATCACTTTGTGAATAAAACGCAGTATAAGGACTATGCCATCCTCTATCGCGGTAACCATCAGTCGCGGGTGTTTGAAAAATTCCTCATGCAGAACCGCATTCCGTACAAGATTTCTGGCGGCACTTCCTTCTTCTCGCGCCCGGAAATTAAAGATCTGTTGGCTTACCTGCGCGTGCTAACCAATACGGATGACGACAGTGCATTTTTGCGCATTGTGAACACGCCAAAGCGTGAAATTGGGTCCGCCACGCTGCAAAAGCTGGGGGAATGGGCCATGGTGCGCAATAAGAGCCTGTTTGCCGCCAGCTTTGACGTTGGGTTAAACCAGACGCTCACCGGGCGCGGTTATGAATCATTAACACGCTTTACCCAGTGGCTTGGCGATGTACAGCGTCTGTCGGAGCGTGAGCCCATTGCCGCCGTGCGTGATCTGATTCACGGCATTGATTATGAATCCTGGTTGTTCGAAACCTCGCCCAGCCCGAAAGCGGCGGAAATGCGTATGAAAAACGTCAATACGCTGTTTGGCTGGATGACCGAGATGCTCGAAGGTAATGAACTGGATGAGCCGATGACGCTGGATCAGGTGGTCACGCGTTTCACCCTGCGCGATATGATGGAGCGAGGTGAAAGCGACGATGAGTCCGACCAGGTGCAACTGATGACGCTGCATGCCTCTAAAGGCCTGGAGTTCCCCTATGTCTTTCTGGTCGGCATGGAAGAAGGCTTACTGCCGCATCAGAGCAGCATTGATGAAGACAACGTTGATGAGGAACGCCGTCTGGCTTACGTTGGCATAACCCGCGCGCAGAAAGAGCTGATTTTTACGTTGTGCAAAGAGCGCCGCCAGTATGGTGAACTGGTGCGCCCGGAGCCAAGCCGTTTTCTGCTGGAGTTACCGCAAGATGATCTGATCTGGGAGCAGGAGCGCAAAGTTGTCAGCCCGGAGGAGCGCATGCACAAAGGCCAGGCTAATGTGGCGAATATCCGGGCGATGCTGGCAAAAGCGAAAGAGAAATAAAAAAGCCCGGTATTGCCGGGCCTTACCAACACTTACGGGTTACCGGATTTCCAGCGCCCAGTGTACATAGCTCTGCCACTGGCTTTCCTGCTCGATCAACTCTGTGCCCAGCGGATGACTTGCCAGCCAGCCCTGAGGAAGCGTCAGCGTCAGTTTCTCACCTTGTGCGCTAACAGCAATGTCTGGCAGCAGGTCGTCACGACGACGGTTGGCAAAGATAATCGCCAGACGCAGTAAGCGGCACAGATGTTCCGCAACGCGTGGCGGCACGGCGTTTTGCTGATGCAAAGACGACAGATCAACCGCGTTGGTCTGGTTCAGCAGCAGTGTGGCAAGCAGTTTTTTCTGGGCTGGCGTAAAGCCAGGCAGGTCGAGATTTCGTACCAGCCAGGCGGCATGCAGCGGCGCCTGTTTGAACTCAATGCTGAGACCAATTTCGTGAAGTTCGCAGGCAACTTTCAGGATATCGATGCTATAAGCATCAAGATCCCATGTTTTTGCAACGCCCTGCGCAAAACGTCCCGCCAGTGTAGAGACACGTCTTGACTGATCGGTGTCGATGATAAAACGGCGCTGAATATTGCGCAGCGTTCGGCTGCGAATATCCTGATCGACCGCCAGATGCAACATGCCGTAGACCAGACCTTCACGCAACGCGCCGCCGGCGAGCGTCATGCTTTCAATATTCATCTCAGTGAAAATGGCGATCAAAATTGCCAGCCCGCTTGGGAATACCAGCGCACGCTCCAACGTTAGACCTTCGATTTCCAGCTCTTCAAGGCGCCCGCACTGAATCGCGCGCTGCTTCAACTGTTGCAGTTTGGCGAGGGTAATACGTTCATCCATCCCTTGCGCCATCATGATCTCTTGCAACGCCTGAACCGTACCGGATGCGCCGACGCAGACTTTCCAGCCGTGGCGACGAAGCTCACCGGCGACCGGACGCAATACTTCACGAGCCGCAAGCTCTGCCGCGTGGAAATTCTCCTGCCCGAGGTTGCGATCGGTAAAAAAACGTTCAAGCCAGGTCACACAGCCCATCGAAAGGCTGAATAGCGACGTGGTTTGCGCGCCGGTGCCGGTTACCAGTTCGGTGCTTGCGCCGCCGATATCCACGACCAGGCGCTGATCGGCGCCGCCCGTTGTGTGGGCAACGCCCTGATATATCAGGCGCGCTTCCTCTTCACCGCTGATGACTTGCACCGGGCAGCCGAGGATCTCTTGTGCTTTGTCGAGGAATGTCCGGGCGTTAACCGCCAGACGTAGCGTGGCGGTTGCCACGACGCGGATTTGCTCTTGCGGGATATCCTGCAGTCGTTCAGAAAACAGCCGCAGACATTGCCAGCCGCGCTCCATGGCTTCCTGAGAAAGACGATTTTCGCTACTCAGGCCGGCAGCCAGGCGAACCTTGCGTTTGATGCGGGACAGCGTCTGGATACTGCCCGCCACCTCGCGCACAACCAGCATATGAAAACTGTTGGAACCGAGATCAATAGCTGCATAGAGCGAGGCGGAACCGAGCATATTTTTCTAACCTGAACGACGACGATTACGTGGCGCGCCACCGCTGCGACGCGGGCCATTGCCGGAGCGGGTGCGCGTCAGGCGTTTTGGCGGCGGCAATTCGCTGAGCAGGGCATCCGGATTGTATTTACTGACCGGAATGGAGTGGCCAATATACGTTTCAATTGCAGGCAGATTCAGCGCGTATTCTTCACAGGCCAGGCTGATGGAATTACCGCTTGCGCCAGCACGACCAGTACGACCGATACGGTGCACATAATCTTCGCAATCATCCGGCAGATCGTAGTTAAAAACATGCGTGACGGCTGGAATGTGCAGGCCGCGCGCAGCAACGTCCGTCGCTACCAGAATATCAAGATCGCCACGCGTGAATTCATCGAGAATGCGCAGGCGTTTTTTCTGCGCCACATCGCCCGTCAATA
This sequence comes from Kosakonia sp. N21, assembly GCF_050587465.1. NCBI lineage: Bacteria > Pseudomonadati > Pseudomonadota > Gammaproteobacteria > Enterobacterales > Enterobacteriaceae > Kosakonia > Kosakonia sp. N21. The sequence goes on from NZ_JBOBHR010000014.1 coordinate 16,919, forward strand.
AACCGACACGGTGACCATCCGCAGCCAGGTGACCCCAGATATCTTCACAACGATGTTTGGTGTTGGCGAAAATAATCGCGCGATCCGGCCACTCTTCTTCAATCAGCGTTTGCAGTAAACGCATTTTTTCATCGTTGGACGGGTAGAACAGCTCTTCTTTGATACGGTGGCCGGTTTTCTGTTCCGGTTCGACTTCCACGTATTCAGCGTTGTTCATTTGCTCGAACGCCAGTTCACGCACCCGGTAGGAGAGGGTGGCGGAGAACAGCATATTGAGACGCTGGTCGGTTGCCGGCATACGACGGAACAACCAACGGATATCTTTAATAAAGCCCAGATCGTACATACGATCGGCTTCGTCCAGCACCACGACCTGGATCGCGCCCAGGTTAATATGGTTCTGTTTGGTGTAATCAATAAGGCGGCCTGTGGTGCCGATCAGAATATCGACGCCGCTTTCCAGCACTTTCAGTTGCTTGTCGTAGCCATCGCCGCCGTAAGCCAGGCCCAGTTTCAGGCCTGTCGCCTGCGCCAGGGGCTCCGCATCGGCGTGGATTTGTACCGCAAGTTCACGTGTCGGCGCCATAATAATCGCGCGCGGCTGGTTCACTTTACGGTCTTCGATCGCCGGGTGAGAAAGGAGATAGTGAAACGTTGACGTTAAAAACGCCATCGTTTTGCCGGTACCGGTTTGCGCCTGACCTGCAACATCACGGCCCGCCAGCGTCAGCGGAAGGGCCAGGGCCTGAATAGGCGTGCAATTATGAAACCCTTTATTTTCAAGGGCCTCAATCACTTTTGGGTGCAGGGCGAAGTCGGAAAACTTCTGTTCTGTTAAATGTGTTTTGCTCATAGTGTGGTAGAATATCAGCTTACTATTGCTTTACGAAAGCGTATCCGGTGAAATAAAGTCAACCTTTAGTTGGTTATTGTGGCATCAACACGTTGCTGTTTTATGCTACACCAACACGCCAGGCTTATTCCTGTGGAGTTATATATGAGCGATAAAATTATTCACCTGACTGACGATAGTTTTGACACGGATGTACTCAAAGCAAACGGGCTTGTTCTCGTCGATTTCTGGGCAGAGTGGTGTGGTCCGTGTAAAATGATCGCCCCGATTCTGGATGAAGTCGCTACTGAGTACGAAGGCAAACTGACCGTTGCCAAGCTGAACATTGACCAGAACCCAGGTACCGCGCCGAAGTACGGTATTCGTGGGATTCCAACCCTTCTGCTGTTCAAAAACGGCGAAGTGGCGGCAACCAAAGTCGGCGCTTTGTCTAAAGGCCAACTGAAAGAGTTCCTGGACGCCAACCTGGCGTAACCTGGGCTCAGCCGGCGCGCCAGCACTCCTATTTTATGTGGATCGCTGGACGCCCGGCTTCAGCCGTGCTAACTTTGTTTTGACTTCGTTTTGAACATACCTTAGTAGTTTGAATCTTGCATTACCCCGATACTTCCCGCAGAGCAGCACTGCCGCGAGAGAAGTAGACAGATTCCGGGCTTGTCACTCATTCCGTCTTATCGTTTCAGTTCTGCGTACTTTCCTGTGACCAGACGCCGATCGGACATGAGTTGATGGCCGTTAACAGGCATGGATGACCCTGCCATACCATTCACAACATTAAGTTCGAGATTTACCCCGAGTTTAAGAACCCACACCATTATGAATCTTACCGAATTAAAGAATACGCCGGTTTCTGAGCTGATCACTCTCGGCGAAAATATGGGGCTGGAAAACCTGGCCCGTATGCGCAAACAGGACATCATTTTTGCCATCCTGAAGCAGCACGCGAAGAGTGGCGAAGATATCTTTGGCGACGGTGTGCTGGAGATTCTGCAGGATGGATTTGGTTTCCTCCGCTCCGCAGACAGCTCCTACCTCGCCGGTCCTGACGACATCTACGTTTCTCCCAGCCAAATCCGCCGCTTCAACCTCCGCACCGGTGACACCATTTCAGGTAAGATTCGCCCACCTAAAGAAGGTGAACGTTACTTTGCACTGCTGAAAGTTAACGAGGTGAACTTCGATAAGCCGGAGAATGCGCGCAACAAGATTCTGTTCGAGAACCTGACGCCGCTGCATGCGAACTCTCGTCTGCGTATGGAACGCGGTAATGGCTCAACCGAAGACTTAACTGCACGCGTTCTGGATCTGGCGTCGCCGATCGGTCGCGGTCAGCGTGGTCTGATTGTTGCACCGCCGAAAGCCGGTAAAACCATGCTGCTGCAGAACATCGCGCAGAGCATCGCGTACAACCATCCAGACTGTGTGCTGATGGTGCTGCTGATTGACGAACGTCCGGAAGAAGTGACCGAGATGCAGCGTCTGGTGAAAGGCGAAGTGGTTGCTTCTACCTTTGACGAACCGGCTTCCCGCCACGTGCAGGTTGCTGAGATGGTCATCGAAAAAGCCAAGCGCCTGGTTGAGCACAAGAAAGACGTCATCATTCTGCTGGACTCCATTACCCGTCTGGCGCGTGCCTACAACACCGTAGTACCGGCATCCGGTAAAGTGTTAACCGGTGGTGTGGATGCAAACGCCCTGCATCGTCCGAAGCGTTTCTTCGGTGCTGCGCGTAACGTGGAAGAGGGCGGCAGCCTGACTATCATCGCAACGGCGCTGATCGATACCGGTTCGAAGATGGACGAGGTGATTTACGAAGAGTTTAAAGGCACCGGTAACATGGAGCTGCACCTCTCCCGTAAAATTGCTGAAAAACGTGTATTCCCGGCAATTGATTACAACCGTTCCGGTACGCGTAAAGAAGAGCTGCTCACCACGCAGGAAGAGCTGCAGAAAATGTGGATATTGCGCAAAATCATTCACCCGATGGGTGAGATCGATGCGATGGAGTTCCTCATTAACAAGCTGGCGATGACGAAGACGAATGATGAGTTCTTCGACATGATGAAGCGCTCTTAAAACAAATAAACCCCGGATGCGCCACGTTTTTACGTGGCGTTTTTTATTTATGGGCTATACGCTATATGCACTGGGACAGGCATTGTCCGACACAGACCGCGTCAAAAGGAAATATTCCCTTGTGAATTCCTCATTTGGCTGAAAAATAAACAATAACGTCTGTGAATGACCTGCTTTCTCCTTTTATGGAGCGTGGCATCGTCGTTATACTGCCGGGATCAACATTCGCTGAGAGCATGCATTGTGAATTTACTCACTGCGTTTACTGAGTTATTCAGTATTTTCTTGTTCACTACTGTCTTCTTGTTCTTTGCCAGGAAAATGGCGAAGCATGTGGGGCTGGTGGACAAACCTAACTACCGAAAACGGCATCAGGGACTGATTCCGCTGGTTGGGGGAATTTCAGTCTACGCTGGTATCTGCTTTACCTTCGCTATTACAAACGATTATATCCCTCATGCTGCGCTCTATCTGAGCTGTGCAGGGCTGCTGGTCTTTGTCGGCGCGTTGGACGATCGCTTTGATATTAGCGTCAAGATCCGTGCGGCTATCCAGGCAGGGATCGCAGTCGTAATGATGGTGGTGGGCAAACTCTATCTGAGCAGCCTTGGTTTCATCTTTGGTTCCTGGGAGATGGTGCTGGGGCCTTTCGGCTATCTGCTTACGTTGTTTGCGGTATGGGCCGCGATCAACGCCTTTAATATGGTGGACGGCATTGATGGCCTGCTGGGCGGGTTGTCATGTGTTTCCTTCGCCGCTATTGGCATCATTTTATGGTTTGATGGTCAGTTCAGCCTGGCGATTTGGTGCTTCGCGATGATTGCAGCGATTGTGCCCTATATCCTGTTGAATCTCGGTGTCCTTGGCCGCCGCTACAAAGTTTTTATGGGTGATGCTGGCAGTACGTTGATCGGTTTTACTGTCATCTGGATTTTACTGGAAACCACCCAGGGTAAGACGCATCCCATTAGCCCGGTTACCGCATTATGGATCATCGCCATTCCGTTGATGGATATGGTGGCGATTACCTATCGTCGACTGCGTAAAGGCATGAGCCCTTTTTCGCCAGATCGCCAACATATCCACCATTTAATTATGCGGGCAGGTTTCACTTCCCGTCAGGCCTTTATGCTTATCACTCTTGCGGCCGCGCTGTTGGCGACCATTGGCGTGGTGACTGAGTACCTTCATTTCATTCCAGAATGGGTAATGTTGGCATTATTTTTGCTATCTTTCTTATTGTATGGCTACTGTATTAAGCGTGCATGGAAAGTGGCGCGTTTTATCAAGCGGGTAAAACGCAGGATACGCCGTAACAAACACCAAAAATCAACACTAACCAAGTAAAACCAGGAAAGCGATGATTCAACCAGCGTCGGAAGCAACTTCAACAGCTACGGAAAATGAACTGGATATCCGGGGCTTGTTTCGTACCCTTTGGTCGGGGAAATTGTGGATTGGAGGGGTGGCGCTGCTGTTTGCATTGTTCGCGTTAGCCTGGACATTTTTCGCTCCCCAGGAGTGGAGCGCCACTGCAATCACCGACAGGCCGACGGTCAATATGCTCGGCGGGTATTACTCTCAGCAGCAGTTTTTGCGCAATCTGGATGTGAAGGCTAACCTGGCATCAGCGGATCAACCGTCTGTCATGGATGAGGCGTATAAAGAGTTCATTATGCAGCTCGCTTCCTGGGATACGCGCCGTGATTTTTGGTCACAAACGGATTACTACAAGCAGCGTCGGGTGGGCAATAGCAAAGAGGATGCCGCCATGCTGGATGAGCTGATAAACAATATCCAGTACACCCCCGGCGATGCGGCTCGTAACCTGAAGGACAATGTGAAGCTTATTGCTGAAACCGCGCCGGATGCGAATAACTTGCTGCGTCAGTATGTCGCTTTCGCCAGCCAGCGTGCTGCCAGCCATTTAAACGATGAGCTGAAAGGCGCATGGGCTGCCCGGACTATCCAGATGAAAGCGCAGGTTAAACGCCAGGAAGAGGTGGCAAAAGCGATTTATAACCGGCGTCAGCGCAACGTTGAACAGGCGCTGAAAGTTGCTGAGCAGAATAATATCTCTCGCAATGAAACCGAGGTTCCGCCGGATGAGTTACCCGATTCGGAACTGTTTATGCTGGGCCGCCCAATGCTGAAGGCACGTCTGGAAAACCTTCAGGCAGTGGGGCCGCAATTCGATCTGGACTATGATCAAAACCGGGCCATGCTGAATACGTTGAATGTCGGCCCCACACTTGATCCTCGTTTTCAGACTTATCGTTATTTGCGCACGCCGGAAGAACCGGTAAAACGCGACAGCCCGCGTCGTGCCTTCATGATGATCATGTGGGGAATTGTTGGAGCGTTAACAGGAGCCGGGGTTGCATTAACGCGACGCCGTTCGGATTAAACGCCGTCTGCGATGAAGGCGCTTTGCGCCTTCATCATCTACTCGAAGAGAATCGTTGTGAAAGTACTTACCGTATTTGGCACGCGACCAGAAGCCATCAAAATGGCTCCGCTGGTACATGCGCTGGCAAGGGATCCTGACTTTGAGGCGAGGGTTTGCGTCACTGCGCAGCATCGGGAGATGCTTGATCAGGTGCTGAACCTCTTCTCAATTGTTCCGGATTACGACCTGAATATTATGCGCCCTGGGCAAGGGCTAACCGAAATCACCTGCGGCATCCTTGAAGGACTTAAACCCATTCTTGAGTCCTTCCGTCCGGATGTGGTGCTGGTGCATGGCGACACCACGACAACTATTTCGGCGAGCCTTGCTGCATTTTACCAGCGTATTCCGGTTGGGCACGTGGAAGCCGGGCTGCGTACTGGCGATCTTTCATCCCCCTGGCCGGAAGAAGCCAATCGTACATTGACCGGCCATCTGGCAATGTATCACTTTGCGCCAACGGAGAATTCTCGCCACAACCTGCTGCAAGAAAATATTGCCGATAACCGTATTTTCGTCACCGGTAATACGGTTATCGATGCGCTTTTCTGGGTGCGCGATAGCGTACTGAAAGACCTTTCGTTACATGGCGAGCTGGCGGCGCGCTACCCGTTCCTCGACGACAATAAAAAACTCATTCTGGTGACGGGCCATCGTCGTGAGAGTTTTGGCCGCGGATTTGAGCAGATTTGCCACGCGCTGGCGGATATTGCTGCACAACATGATGAGGTGCAGATTGTCTATCCGGTACACCTGAACCCGAATGTCAGCGAGCCGGTGAATCGTATCCTCAGCCAGGTTGAGAATGTGACGTTGATTGAACCGCAGGACTATTTACCGTTCTTGTGGTTGATGAATCATGCATGGCTGATCCTCACCGATTCGGGTGGGATTCAGGAAGAAGCGCCATCACTGGGGAAACCGGTGCTGGTGATGAGGGACACCACGGAGCGACCGGAAGCGGTCGACGCCGGAACGGTAAAACTGGTCGGCACGGACCGCCAGCGCATTGTCGAAGAGGTTACGCGCCTGCTTCACGATAATGACGCCTGGCAGACCATGAGTCGTGCGCATAATCCGTATGGAGACGGGCAGGCTTGTCGTCGCATTTTGCACGCACTTAAAAACAATCGGGTAACACTATGAGCTTTACAACCATTTCCGTCATTGGCCTCGGATACATTGGCCTTCCTACTGCAGCGGCGTTTGCCTCCCGGCAAAAGCAGGTTATCGGGGTTGATATCAACGCGCGCGCCGTGGAAACCATTAATCGCGGAGAGATCCATATTGTCGAGCCGGAACTGGATAACGTCGTAAAAGCGGCGGTGGAAGGCGGATATCTGCGCGCCAGCACCACGCCGGTCGCAGCAGATGCCTACCTGATCGCTGTACCCACGCCATTTAAAGGCGAGCATGAGCCGGATATGGTTTATGTCGAAGCGGCGGCAAAATCCATTGCGCCAGTGTTGAAAAAAGGCGCACTGGTGATCCTTGAATCCACTTCGCCGGTAGGGGCGACGGAGCAAATGGCCGCCTGGCTTGCGGCCGCCCGCCCGGATCTCACCTTCCCGCAGCAGGCGGGGGAAGAGGCCGATATCAATATCGCCTATTGCCCTGAGCGCGTACTGCCGGGGCAAGTCATGGTTGAACTGATTAAAAATGACCGCGTAATTGGCGGCATGACGCCGGTGTGCTCGGCACGCGCCAGCGAGTTGTACAACATTTTCCTCGAAGGTGAATGTGTGGTGACCAACTCCCGCACCGCAGAAATGTGCAAACTCACCGAAAACAGTTTTCGCGACGTCAACATCGCGTTTGCCAACGAGCTGTCGCTGATTTGCGCCGATCAGAACATTAACGTCTGGGAGTTGATCCGTCTGGCAAACCGTCACCCGCGCGTGAATATCCTGCAACCGGGTCCTGGCGTGGGCGGTCACTGCATCGCTGTCGATCCCTGGTTTATTGTGGCGCAGAACCCGCAGCAGGCGCGACTTATTCGTACTGCGCGTGAGGTGAACGATCATAAGCCGCATTGGGTATTGGATCAGGTAAAAGCCACCGTTGCCGATTGTCTGACCACAACTGATAAGCGCGCGAGCGAACTGAAAATCGCCTGTTTTGGGCTGGCTTTTAAACCCAACATCGACGATCTGCGCGAAAGCCCGGCGATGGAAATTACGCGCAGTGTGGCGCAATGGCACGGCGGCGAAACACTGGTGGTTGAACCGAATATCCATCAGCTTCCTGCCTCGCTGACTGGCATCAGTAAACTGGTAAGCATGCAGGAAGCGCTGGCACAGGCGGATGTGCTGATCATGTTGGTCGATCACAAAGAATTTAAAGCGCTGGATGGCAGCCGCATCGCGCAGCGTCACATTGTGGACACCAAAGGCGTCTGGCGCTAATGCGCTAAGGAGACGGGATGGCTCTTCACGGCACGGTAGAGGCACTGGCGTGGGAAAGCGCGTTTTTTGGTATCCGCAGCGCGATCGTGCGCCTGCATCCTGAGGCTCCTGCGCTGAACATTGCTGATTTCGCTGACTGGCCCCGCCTGCAGGTTAAATTGCCAGCGTCGCATACGTACGCTCTGGATGCGCTGCAACAATTCGGTTTTCACCTGGTGGAAGGGGAAATCGACCTGTCGTTAGCTGTGCCAGTTCAGGGATGCGATCCCCATGCAGACGTGGCGAATGTGGACGACATTCCCGTGCTGCGGCAAATGGCGTCCGAAATTTTTGTGCAGAGTCGTTTTCGCGCGCCGTGGTATCCGGCGGATGCCAGCGGGCGTTTCTATGCGCAGTGGATTGAAAACGCCGTAAAAGGTGTGTTTGACCATCAATGCCTGCTGTTTCGCCGCGAGAACGGTGAGATTGCGGGCTTTGTCTCTTTGCGTCAGTTAAACGAGCATGAGGCGCGGATTGGCTTACTGGCCGGTCGTGGGATGGGCGAAAAATTAATGCTGGCTGCCAGCCAATGGGCGCGGCAGCGGCAGTTAACGCAGGTGCGGGTGGCAACCCAGCTTGGGAATACCGCCGCACTTAAACGCTATATTCAAAGTGGGGCGAATGTGGAAAGCACCGCTCTGTGGTTATACAGGTGACGTTATGATCCCCTTCAATGCACCCCCGGTCGTGGGGACGGAACTCGACTACATACAGTCGGCGATGGGCAGCGGTAAATTATGCGGTGATGGCGGCTTTACCCGCCGCTGCCAGCAGTGGATGGAGCAGCGTTTTCACAGTGCGAAAGTGCTCTTGACCCCTTCCTGCACCGCTTCGCTGGAAATGGCGGCGCTGTTGCTGAACATCCAGCCTGGCGATGAAGTGATCATGCCGAGTTATACCTTCGTCTCCACCGCCAATGCCTTTGTGCTGCGTGGGGCGAAAATTGTCTTTGTGGATATCCGCCCGGATACCCTGAATATTGATGAAACCTGTATTGAAGCGGCGATTACCGACAAAACCCGCGTGATTGTACCGGTGCACTATGCCGGGGTGGCCTGCGAAATGGACACCATTATGGCGATTGCAAAACGCCATAACCTGTTTGTGGTGGAAGATGCTGCTCAAGGCGTGATGTCGACCTACAAAGGCCGGGCGCTGGGTACGATCGGGCACATTGGCTGTTTTAGTTTTCACGAAACCAAAAACTACACGGCCGGTGGTGAAGGCGGCGCAACGCTGATTAACGATCGCACGCTGGTTGAACGTGCAGAGATCATTCGCGAAAAAGGCACCAACCGCAGCCAGTTCTTCCGTGGTCAGGTGGATAAATACACCTGGCGGGATATTGGTTCGAGCTATCTGATGGCAGACCTGCAGGCCGCGTATTTGTGGGCGCAGCTTGAAGCGGCTGATCGCATCAATCAGCAGCGTCTGGCGCTATGGCAGACCTATTACGATGCGCTGGCGCCGTTGGCGCGAGCCGGACGTATTGAATTACCTTCTGTTCCGGCAGATTGTGGTCACAATGCGCATATGTTCTATATCAAACTGCGCGATGAGGCCGACCGCAGCAAACTGATCGCTTTCCTGAAAGAGGCGGAGATCCTCGCCGTATTTCACTACATCCCGCTCCATGCTTCTCCGGCAGGAGAACAGTTTGGCGAATTCCACGGCGAAGATCGCTATACCACGCAAGAAAGTGAGCGTTTGCTTCGCCTGCCGCTGTTCTACAACCTGTCGCCTGTTAACCAGCGTACGGTCATTAGCACACTTCTGAGCTATTTCAGCTGATATGTCACTGGCAAAAGCATCGGTATGGACGGCGGCCAGTACGCTGGTCAAAATTGGCGCGGGCTTGCTGGTGATCAAACTCCTTGCGGTGGCTTTTGGGCCATCCGGTGTTGGGCAGGCAGGTAATTTTCGTCAACTCATCACGGTGCTCGGCGTACTCGCGGGCGCCGGGATTTTTAATGGGGTGACGAAATGGGTGGCTCAGCACCATGATGACCCGGCGCGCCTGCGCGTGGTGGTCGGAACATCATCGGCGATGGTGCTCGGTTTCTCTACATTGTTGGCGCTGATCTTTTTGTTTGCCGCCGCGCCTGTCAGTCAGGGCTTATTTGGTCATACTCATTATCAGGGGCTGGTGCGTCTGGTGGCGTTGGTGCAGTTGGGCATCGCATGGGCGAACCTGCTACTGGCGGTAATGAAAGGGTTCCGCGATGCGGTGAGTAATGCGCTGTCGTTAATTATCGGCAGCGTCATTGGTGTGCTGGCATGGTATCTCTGCTTCAAATTGGGCGGGTACCAGGGCGCATTGCTGGGGCTGGCATTGGTGCCCGCGTTGGTGGTGATCCCGGCGTTGGCGATGCTCATACGGCGCGGTGCGGTTCCGCTGGGTTTTTTCAAACCTCAGTGGGATAAGGCACTGGCGGGACAGCTAAGCAAATTTACGCTGATGGCGTTGATCACCTCGTTCACCATGCCGTTGGCTTACGTGATGATGCGAAATCAACTGGCTGCGCATTATAGCTGGGATGAAGTGGGGATCTGGCAAGGGGTAAGCAGTATTTCCGACGCTTACCTGCAATTCATTACCGCGTCGTTCACGGTTTATTTGCTGCCGACACTATCGCGCCTGGCGACAAAGCAGGAGATCTCCCGCGAAATCGTAAAGTCGCTACGTTTTGTTTTACCTGCGGTGGCGGCTGTCAGCCTGACCGTCTGGTTGCTACGCGATGTGGCTATCTGGTTGCTGTTTTCCGATAAGTTTACCGCCATGCGCGATCTCTTTGCCTGGCAACTGATCGGCGACGTATTGAAAGTGGGCGCTTACGTTTTTGGTTATCTGGTGGTCGCCAAAGCGTCGTTACGTTTTTATATTCTGGCGGAAATCAGTCAGTTCACCCTGCTGACGCTGTTTTCCCGTTGGTTAATCCCTGCGCATGGTGCTGCTGGCGCAGCGCAGGCCTATATGGCCACGTATGTTATTTATTTCGCCCTCTGTTGCGGCGTGTTTTTGATTTGGCGTAAGAAGTCATGACTACACTCATTCACGTACTGGGATCGGATATCCCACACCATAATCAGACTGTGCTGCGGTTCTTTAATGACACACTTGCGGCGTCGGGAGCCTATGCTCGCGAATTTATGATTGTCGGGCGTGACGACGGTCAGGGCGCGGATTACCCCGCCCTGACACTGCATTTTTTCCCGGGAAAGAAGGCGCTGGCGCAGGCGGTGATCGCGAAAGCGAAAGCCCAACGTCAACAGCGTTTCTTTTTCCATGGGCAGTTTAATTTTGACATATGGCTGGCGTTATTAACCGGTGCAATAAAGCGTGAGCAGTTCTACTGGCATGCCTGGGGAGCCGATCTGTACGAAGTTTCGCGCAGCCTTAAGTTTCGCCTCTTTTATCCGTTGCGTCGGTTGGCCCAGCGCCGTGTCGGGTGTATTTTTGCGACCCGTGGCGATCTGGCGTGGTTTGGCCAGCGTAATCCCGACGTGCGCGGCGAGTTGCTCTATTTCCCGACGCGCATGGATCCGGCGCTCAATACCATGGCGCATGAACTGCAGCGTGAAGGCCAATTGACGATTCTGGTGGGCAATTCCGGCGATCCAAGCAATGAGCATATTGCGGCGCTGCATGCCATTCATCGCCAGTTTGGCGATACGGTGAAGATCATCGTGCCAATGGGGTATCCGGCCAATAACGACGCGTATATTGAGGCGGTGCGCCGCGCGGGGCTGGCCTTATTTAGCGCTGATAATCTGCGCGTCCTCAGTGAGAAGATGGCCTTTGATGACTATCTGGATCTGCTGGGGACGTGCGATCTCGGATACTTTATTTTTGCCCGCCAGCAAGGGATCGGTACGCTCTGCCTGCTGATTCAGGCGGGTATCCCTTGTGTGCTGAACCGGGAAAACCCGTTCTGGCGCGATATGGTGGCGGAAGATATTCCCGTGCTATTTACCACGGATAACCTGAATGAGGCGGTCGTCCGCGAAGCCAGGCGTCAATTGGTGGCGGTGGATAAAAACGCCATTACCTTTTTTAGCCCGAATTTTATTGCGCCGTGGCATAAAGCGCTGCGCATTGCTGCGGGGAATGCCGGATGAGCCCACTTGAGTTTTGCGGACTGTTTGTCCTCTGGCTGTTGGCATCGCTGTTTATTGCCACATTAACCTGGTTTGAATTCCGTCGGGTGCGTTTTAACTTTAACGTCTTTTTTTCACTGCTCTTTTTGCTGACGTTCTTTTTCGGTTTTCCGCTCACCAGCGTGCTGGTGTTCCGCTTTAACGTGGGTGTTGCGCCGCCCGGTGTGATGATGCAGTCGTTACTGGCGGCAACCTGTTTCTACGGAATTTACTATGTGACGTATAAAACGCGGCTGCGTAAACATGCTGCGCCGGTATCGCGTCGACCGCTGTTCACCATTAACCGGGTTGAGGCGAATCTAACATGGGTGATGTTAATGGTCATCGCACTGGTCAGCGTCAGCATCTTCTTTATGCATAACGGCTTTTTGCTGTTCCGCCTGCAATCCTATAGCCAGATCTTCTCCAGTGAAGTGTCTGGTGTGGCACTTAAGCGCTTCTTTTATTTCTTTATTCCCGCAATGCTGGTGGTCTACTTTTTGCGACAGAGTGCGCAGGCGTGGCTCTTCTTCCTCGTCAGCACGGTCGCTTTCGGTTTGTTGACCTATATGATTGTTGGCGGAACCCGCGCCAATATCATTATCGCGTTCGCGATCTTTTTGTTTATCGGCATTATTCGCGGATGGATCTCGTTATGGATGCTGGCCGCTGCGGGTGTGTTTGGCATCGTCGGCATGTTCTGGCTGGCGATTAAGCGTTACGGGCTGAATGTGAGCGGCGATGAAGCGTTTTATACGTTTCTGTATCTGACGCGTGACACCTTTTCGCCCTGGGAAAATTTGTCGCTGCTGCTGCAAAACTACGACAAGATTGCGTTTCAGGGACTGGCGCCCATCGTGCGCGACTTCTATGTCTTCATTCCGTCCTGGCTGTGGCCAACGCGTCCGAATATTGTGTTGAATACGGCCAATTACTTTACCTGGGAAGTACTGAACAACCACTCTGGCCTTGCGATCTCGCCAACGTTGATCGGCTCTCTGGTGGTGATGGGCGGTGCTGCCTTTATCCCGCTCGGCGCGGTGACGGTGGGGCTCATCATTAAATGGTTTGACTGGTTGTATACTCTTGGCAACCGGGAAACGAACCGCTATAAAGCCGCAATCCTGCATAGCTTCTGCTTTGGTGCGATTTTCAACATGATTGTGCTGGCCCGTGAAGGGCTGGACGCTTTCGTGTCTCGCGTGGTGTTTTTCCTCGTCATCTTCGGTTTCTGCTTGTTACTGGCGAAGCTGCTGTACTGGCTGTTTGATAACGCGGGTCTGATACACAAACGCGGCGAACGCGCGGCAAAACCCCTTTCCCAGATGTGAAGGATAAACATGACGGACAAGACTGCAGCGCCGCTGTATGACCTGCGTGGTCTGAAATTGATTGGCTGGCGCGATATGCAACACGCGCTGGATTATCTGTATGCGAATGGCGAGATAAAACAGGGCACGTTGATCGCCATTAATGCGGAAAAGATGCTGACGCTGGAAGATGATGCCCGGGTGCGAGCGTTGATCGAGGCGGCTGAGTTTAAATATGCCGACGGCATCAGTGTCGTGCGCTCCCTGCGGAAGAAGTTTCCCTGCGCACAGGTATCACGCGTTGCCGGCGCCGATCTGTGGGAAAAACTGATGGCGCGGGCAGGTGAAAATGCGACGCCGGTATTTCTGGTGGGTGGAAAGCCGGATGTGCTGGCGCAAACGGAACAGAAATTGCGTGCGCAATGGCGGGTGAATATTGTGGGCAGCCAGGATGGGTATTTTAATCCAGGGCAGCAGCAGGCACTGTTTGAGCGCATCCGCGATAGCGGGGCGAAAATCGTCACTGTGGCCATGGGGTCGCCAAAGCAGGAACTCCTGATGCGTGATTGCCGCGCTGTCTATCCTGATGCGCTGTATATGGGGGTTGGCGGTACGTACGACGTCTTTACCGGCCATGTAAAGCGCGCGCCAAAACTCTGGCAGCATCTCGGGATGGAGTGGCTTTATCGGCTGCTGTCGCAACCGAGCCGTTTAAAGCGTCAATTGCGTTTGCTGCGTTACCTGCGTTGGCACTACAGCGGAAAACTCTGAACATCTTTGGCGGCGCAGCGCGCTGCCTTTTTCCCTCCTTCTGCTGTTTTATTGTGCATTACACCGATTTTTTTTATACATCATTTGCCATTTCCTCTGTTTTAAGAAACCATTCGCTCACTCATTGCAATGCCATGGTGTTTTTCGCGCCAACCTTTTCCGGGTTAGCGCCGCATGGCCTGTTATGAGATGAGGGAAAACTCATAACAATAACCCGCAGAGCGGGCAAAGAAAGAAGCAAACACAACAGAGGATTTATGGCTGAAAACAAACCAGAGCTTCAGCGCGGACTGGAGTCTCGACACATCGAATTAATCGCCCTGGGCGGTACTATTGGCGTGGGGCTCTTTATGGGCGCCGCCAGTACCCTGAAATGGGCAGGTCCGTCGGTACTGCTGGCATACATTATTGCGGGTCTTTTCGTCTTCTTTATTATGCGTTCAATGGGCGAGATGCTGTTCCTTGAGCCGGTAGCGGGGTCTTTTGCTGTTTACGCGCACCGCTACATGAGCCCTTTCTTCGGCTATCTCACCGCATGGTCTTATTGGTTTATGTGGATGGCGGTGGGGATTTCTGAAATTACCGCGATTGGGGTGTACGTCCAGTTCTGGTTCCCCGATCTTGCTCAGTGGATACCTGCGCTGATTGCGGTGGCGCTGGTGGCGCTGGCGAACCTGGCGGCAGTGCGCCTGTATGGCGAAATCGAATTCTGGTTCGCGATGATCAAGGTGACTACCATCATTGTGATGATCGTGGTTGGCCTGGGCGTTATCTTCTTTGGCATCGGCAACGGCGGGCATTCGATTGGTTTTGGTAATCTGACCGAGCACGGCGGTTTCTTTGCTAGTGGCTGGAAAGGTTTTCTGACTGCGCTCTGTATTGTTGTGGCGTCCTATCAGGGTGTTGAACTGATTGGTATTACCGCCGGTGAAGCGAAAAATCCGCAGGTTACGCTGCGCAGTGCAGTCAGCAAGGTGCTGTGGCGTATCCTGATTTTCTATGTGGGCGCGATTTTCGTTATCGTGACGATTTTCCCGTGGAACGAAATCGGTACGAACGGCAGCCCGTTTGTGCTGACCTTTGCGAAGATTGGCATTACGGCGGCGGCAGGGATTATTAACTTTGTGGTGCTGACGGCGGCGCTGTCCGGCTGTAACAGCGGTATGTATAGCTGTGGTCGTATGTTGTATGCGCTGGCGAAGAACCGCCAACTGCCTGCTGCGGTGGCGAAAGTGTCTAAAAGCGGTGTTCCGGCGGCGGGCGTGACAATTTCCATCATTATCCTGCTGATAGGCTCTTGCCTGAATTACGTTATTCCGAACCCGCAACGTGTGTTTGTTTACGTCTATAGCGCCAGCGTATTGCCAGGTATGGTGCCGTGGTTTGTGATCCTGATTAGCCAGCTGCGTTTCCGTAAAGCGCATAAAGAGGCCATTGCCAGCCATCCCTTCCGCTCAATGTTGTTCCCGTGGGCGAACTGGCTAACGATGGCGTTTTTGATTTGCGTGCTGATTGGTATGGGATTCAACGACGATACGCGTATGTCGCTGTTTGTCGGTGTTATCTTCCTTGCTGCGGTCACAGTGGCGTATAAAGTATTTGGCCTTAACCGGCACGCTGTTACGCAACGGGTGAGTGAATAAGAGGCAAAATGCGCAAAGCATAACCAAACGCGCATTTTCTTCAAAAAAGCACTAGACAGCCGCGCCCGAAGTCCGTACTATCCACCCCCGCAACGGCGCTACGCGCCCGTAGCTCAGCTGGATAGAGCGCTGCCCTCCGGAGGCAGAGGTCTCAGGTTCGAATCCTGTCGGGCGCGCCATTTAAACCCGGCGCTTGAGCTGCGGTGGTTCGTGAAGTATGACGATACCGCGTGAAAAGATTTACAGTGGTGGCTATAGCTCAGTTGGTAGAGCCCTGGATTGTGATTCCAGTTGTCGTGGGTTCGAGTCCCATTAGCCACCCCATTATTTAGCAGTAAAAGTTTCGTGGAATGCGAAGGTGGCGGAATTGGTAGACGCGCTAGCTTCAGGTGTTAGTGTCCTTACGGACGTGGGGGTTCAAGTCCCCCCCCTCGCACCACAACTTAGATTGAACAAAAAATTCAAAAAGCAGTATATCGGCGAGTAGCGCAGCTTGGTAGCGCAACTGGTTTGGGACCAGTGGGTCGGAGGTTCGAATCCTCTCTCGCCGACCAATTTTGAACCCCGCTTTAGCGGGGTTTTTTGTTTTCTGATTTTCTCTGTTTTCCCATTCCCTTGTATTTCCTCTTTTTTTTCACTGTTGTTGCTTACAGGCGACAATGACGCGTTTTGCTGTCGCCTGATGGTGACATTTAACTCATTGATATTTTTGATGAAAGTATATTGCCTTCGAAAGTGTCGTTGTGGGGAGACAGTCATGCGCGGCAAGCGGATTACCATCAGCGGACAAAAAGGGGGGAAGGCCTGAATTGACTGACTTCTTAAAAGGTTGCGCGGGTTAACATAAGTTAATGCAAACCTGGCACGCTATGTGCAATAATATCTTTGTAGATGCTCATTCCATCTCTTATGTTCGCCTTCTGGCTTCATAAACTCAGGAATGATGCAGAGCCGTTTACGGTGCTTATCGTCCACAGACAGATGTCGCTTCGGCCTCATCAAACACCATGGACATAACGTTGAGTGAAGCACCCATTTATGTTGTCAACAGACCTGTTTTAACGCCTGCCTGAGTATTCCGGCAGGCGTTTTTTTATGGGCAGAGATAGCATCTTCAGGTTGCAGGCGCGTTACCGCCTTCCTGCATCCTGAATGGCGTTGTATTAATTTAGCGGGTTGTTTTGCAGAGTCAGCAGCAGGCCGTCACGGCGCATGGTCGCGGCTTCTTCCGGCTGGTGCAGGCGATCGAGGCAATCAGCAAGCCATGCGTAATCGAACGCTTCCGGGCGCTGCTTCAGCGCCGCGCGGAATGCCACCGTGGCTTCCTGCCATTCACCGTGTTTCATCAGTGACTGACCAAGCGTACTCCATAACAGCGGGCGATCGCCCTGGGTTTTGATCTGCTGGCGCAGCACTTTCTCGATCTGCTGCGGATTATTGGTTTTCAGCTGTGGGATAACCAGCACCAGACGATCGTCATACTGACGTTTAAGACCTTCAAGGATAATGTCCTGCGCAGTATCGTGATCGTCGCATTCGATCAGATGCTCGGCCATTGCCACCTGTAATACCACCTGCTGACGGGTTTTGCGGCTCTGGTTTTTCCACCAACTCTTCAGGCCTTCACTGCCCAGGTCGGCACGCGCCTGGTCCATAATGCCAATCCAGGCTTGTTGTTGCAGTGCATCGCGGTGCTCATCGTCACCGACATTGGCTTTTGCCATCGATGGAATGATATCCAGCAGCGATGTCCATGCGCCGGTGCGAATATATGCCTGCTCCGCCAGACGTAATACTTCCGGATGGCGCGGCGTGATTTCCAGCAATTTATCCACGCCATGGCGTGCAGCATGATTTTCATTGCGCGCCAGTTGCAGGCGAACACGCGTGATTTCTACCGGAATGGGGTCTTTCTCAGACAGTTCCGCCGCGCGCTCCAGATGCTGGTTCGCACGGGTTTCATCACCGCGCTGCTGTGCAGCTTCCGCTGCCAGCAGGTAGTTGACCATCGGGTGTTCGGCATGATCGGCATTTTTCGACATCAGCTTTTCTACCTGCTGATAATCACCTTCCGCCAGTTTTAACAGCGCCTGTTCGGTCTGTTTACGGGCACGACGGCGTTTACGTCCCACAAACCAGCCGCGCGTATGTGCGCTGGTGCGGAAAAGGCGACGCAGCAGCCATTCAACCGCAAACATTACCACCAGCGCCAGCACCAGAATAATCACTAACCCGGTGACACTCGTTTCAATGTTGTAATTGTCCGTCTGGATCAGGACATAGCCCTGATGCCCGGCGAGCATAGGGCCGAGAACGATCCCGGCGATTAACAGTGCAAAGAGTAACAGTACTTTCAGCATGTTTATTCTCCCTGCACTGCGTTGGCTGCTGGCGCTTGCTCAGAGGCAACGGCAGGTTGCGCCAGTAGATTTCGCACCCGGGTCTGCATCAGTTTTTCCAGGATCGGCTGGCTTTGCAGCGATGCCGGTAGCGCCATTGCAATGGTCTGCTGGCTCAGCTTGTCGACTTCTTCAAGGAAAGCTTTGGTGGCGGCATCGTCGGTATCGTAGTAAGCGCGCACCCAGGTGGAAACATTGTCCAGCGCCTGTTTGTAGGTTTCTTCCTGATGACGTGGAACGGCCTGAGCCGCAACCAGCAGACGCGAGCGAATATTCTCACGCAGGTAGATATCCTGGTTTGGCGCTAACAGCGGCACGGCTGTTTCATCACGACGACGAATAGTGATAAAGCTGTCCATAAAGTTTTGCCAGCTTTTCTGCAGGTTTACACGCCATTCACTGATCGAACCGGACAGCTCGTTACTGTCGGTATCCATCGGCGAGTCGTCATCGTTGTTGTCTGCAAGGCGCAGGTTATCAATCTGGTTGGAGAGCTGGTTCAGTTTGAGGATTGCACCGTCATAATCCACCTGCGTGATGGTGGAGAGGCTGGCAATATCGTCGGTAATTGCACGACGAGCGGTGATCAGACTCGGATCGTTCATCTCCGCCAGGCTGGCGTCCGCGCTTTTCAGCAGTGCTGCCGCGGTGGTGACGTCCTGGTCGCTCCAGAGCTTGCGTCCGGCCAGTTTAACGAGAAAATCTGCCTGCGCCAGTTGCCAGGTTTTGGCATCGGAACCGGAGATGGTCGCCACTTTCTGCTGCACTTCATCGAGCTGTTTGGTCAGCGCATCCTGATGACGTTTCGCCTCGTCAAGCTGCCCGGCCTGCTGTTTGATAATGCCTTCCAGTTCGGCGCGTTGCTTATCCTGCGCCTGCTGCAACGCAATAACCTGATTGGCGATTTCGCCGTTGTTGGTGTGCAGGGTGGAAACCTGTTGTTTAACCCAGCCATAAAGCCCGACGCCCGATGCCAGCGCAATAGCGATGGCGACCGCGCTTAGCGCAAGGCTGGTCCTGTTCGCGCGATGGGGCTTCTCTGCTTTGCCCGGCGGCGTTGCGCCGTCAGCCGTTTGGGTTTCTTCAACCCCGGCGGAGGAGTGTTGTTGTTCCGTCATCATGGCTTCCCATTATGAGAGTTATTGTAATGCGCGAAGCAGCGCATCGTTGTCTGCAGTGTCAGCGACCTGAATATCCTGCCAGCCCAGTTCCCGGGCGAGGTGCGCCAGACGTTCGCTAACCACCAGTATGCGGCAGCGAAGTAACCAATTTTCCCGATACCAGGGCGGAATAAGCGAAAACAGCTGTTGCATCATTTCGCCGCTGGTGACCACCAGCGTCGTCACCCCGCGCGTATGCCAGCGCATAGCCTCTTCGGCGCCATTGTAGAACTTCGCGCTGCGTTGATAACATTCGCAGAATTCCACTTCTGCACCGCGCGCCGCCAGCGTTTCCGCCAGCACTTCGCGCCCACCGTTGCCGCGTAAGATTAGCGCCTGCTTACCCTGAACATTTTGTAATTCAGGTAATTGTAGCAACACTTCACTGGTTTCCCGATCCAACGGATAACACACATCAATGCCGGTCACCGTATGTAATGCCAGCGCAGTGCTACGGCCAATTGCGAAATAATGCGGC
Organism: Kosakonia sp. N21; assembly: GCF_050587465.1. Classification (NCBI taxonomy): domain Bacteria; kingdom Pseudomonadati; phylum Pseudomonadota; class Gammaproteobacteria; order Enterobacterales; family Enterobacteriaceae; genus Kosakonia; species Kosakonia sp. N21. Next base: position 36,639 of record NZ_JBOBHR010000014.1, read on the forward strand.
TGTTCGGGAAAACGTAGACCCGCCTGTTGTAAATGCGCATGGGCAAATGTCACCGCCTGCTGCGACAGGACAAAAACCAGGTCGTCGGCGGTTAATGCGGAGAGTCGCCCGGGTAACGAGGTGAGTTCACGACCCGGCGTAAACTCGATAAGCGGGAAGCTCCAGGCCACTAACCCCAGTGTGCGCAATCGGCTCACTAATTCTTCCCCTGCCGGGGATGGGCGAGTGACCAGAATACTCATTCGGGGGCTTCTCCGTTGTAGACATCGGCCAGAATGGCGCGGGCGCCATTATTCAGTAATTCTTCGGCCAGCGAGATACCTAACTGCTCGGCATCCGCCGGGTTACCGCGGCGCTCACCGCGCACCATGGTGGAACCGTCCGGCGCGCCAACCAGCGCACGCAGCCAGATTTCACCGTCCACCAGTTCAGCATAGCTGCCAATCGGCACCTGACACCCACCTTCAAGGCGCGTATTCATTGCGCGCTCGGCTTTAACGCGCACGGCTGTGTCCGCATGATTCAGCGGTTGCAACAGCGCGCGGGTATGTGCGTCGTCCAGGCGGCACTCGATACCGACTGCACCCTGGCCCACGGCAGGCAGCGAGGTTTCCGGCGATAACGCCACACGCACACGCTCACCAAGGCCAAGACGTTTAAGACCGGCAACGGCGAGAATGATGGCGTCATATTCGCCGTTATCCAGTTTACTCAGGCGCGTACCGACGTTACCGCGTAAAGAGCGAATCACCAGGTCCGGACGTTGCGCTGCCAACTGGCATTGACGGCGTAAACTTGACGTACCAACGATGCTGCCAGCAGGCAATTCATCGAGCGAGTTATAGCGGTTTGACACAAACGCATCGCGGGGATCGTCACGCTCGCAAATGGTCGACAGGCCGAGCCCTTCCGGGAAATCGACCGGGACATCTTTCATTGAATGCACGGCGATATCGGCGCGGTTTTCAAGCAGTGCCAGCTCAAGTTCTTTTACAAACAGACCCTTGCCGCCGACTTTCGCCAGTGGCGTATCCAGGATCACGTCACCGCGCGTGACCATAGGCACCAGTTCAACAGTGAGTCCGGGGTGGTTCGCCTCAAGGCGTTCCTTAACGTATTGTGCCTGCCAAAGCGCAAGAGGGCTCTGCCGTGTGGCAATTCTTAAAACATTGTCTAACATGCTTGTTACCGTCATTGTCGTCCGTCGACCATCCTAACATTGTTGCCTTAGGGTGTCAGTGTCCGCAGAAGATCGCCGGAGAGAGAGAAAGGCGTCGCGCCGCGATGCAGGCGCTGCCAGGACCGTAATTAGGAATTTACAGACAGCGTTTACTGCTACACTGGTATGTAGCGCATCTTTCTTTACGGTCAATGAGCAAGGTGTTAAATTGATCACGTTTTAGACCATTTTTTCGTCTGCCTCCCTGAAAGGTAAGGGCGAAAAACCGGTAACGGCTATTTTGGATTTTCTGTAAACATCAGGCGATATGTCTTGTACCTCTATATTGAGACTCTGAAACAGAGACTGGATGCCATCAATCAACTGCGTGTGGATCGCGCGCTTGCTGCCATGGGCCCTGCTTTTCAGCAGGTTTACAGTCTGCTGCCGACATTGCTGCATTATCATCATCCGCTGATGCCGGGTTACCTCGATGGTAACGTTCCCCAGGGCATTTGCCTTTACACGCCTGATGAAAACCAACTTCATTACCTGAACGAACTTGAACTGCATCGTGGGTTCCCGCCGCAGGAATCGCCGAAAGGCGAGCTGCCGATCACCGGGGTTTACTCCATGGGCAGTACTTCTTCGGTCGGGCAAAGCTGCTCCTCTGACCTGGATATCTGGGTCTGCCATCAATCCTGGCTCGATAACGAAGAGCGTCAACTGCTGCAGCGTAAATGTAGCCTGCTGGAAAGCTGGGCGGCGTCGCTGGGCGTGGAAGTCAGCTTCTTCCTGATTGATGAGAACCGCTTCCGTCATAACGAAAGCGGCAGCCTCGGCGGCGAGGATTGCGGCTCCACGCAGCATATTCTGTTGCTGGATGAGTTTTACCGTACCGCCGTGCGTCTTGCCGGTAAGCGTATTCTGTGGAATATGGTGCCGGGCGATGAAGAAGAGCATTACGACGATTACGTGATGACGCTCTACGCCCAGGGCGTGTTGACCCCGAACGAATGGCTGGATCTCGGCGGCTTAAGTACGCTTTCTGCAGAAGAGTATTTCGGCGCCAGCCTGTGGCAGCTATATAAAAGCATCGACTCTCCTTATAAAGCCGTGTTGAAAACGCTGTTGCTGGAAGCCTATTCCTGGGAATATCCCAACACGCGTTTGCTGGCGAAAGATATCAAACAGCGTCTGCATGACGGTGAAATCGTATCGTTTGGCCTCGATCACTACTGCATGATGCTCGAACGCGTGACGCAGTATCTGGTCGCCATTGACGACACCGCGCGCCTCGATCTGGCTCGCCGATGTTTTTACTTAAAAGTGTGCGAGAAACTGAGCCGCGAGCGCGCCTGCGTTGGCTGGCGTCGCGAAGTGATCACGCAACTGGTAAAAGAGTGGGGCTGGGACGATGCGCGTGTAGCTATGCTGGATAACCGCGCTAACTGGAAAATCGATCAGGTGCGCGAGGCGCATAACGAATTGCTTGATGCAATGATGCAGAGCTACCGTAACCTGATCCGCTTTGCCCGCCGCAATAATCTGAGCGTTTCCGCCAGCCCGCAGGACATCGGTGTCTTAACCCGTAAACTGTACGCCGCATTTGAAGCGCTACCGGGCAAAGTGACGCTGGTAAACCCGCAAATTTCGCCGGATCTCTCGGAACCGAATTTAACCTTTATCCATGTGCCGCCGGGCCGGGCCAACCGTTCGGGTTGGTATCTGTACAACCGCGCGCCGAATATGGATTCCATCGTCAGCCATCAACCGCTGGAATATAACCGCTATCTGAATAAGCTGGTGGCCTGGGCCTGGTTCAACGGTTTGCTGACGTCGCGTACGCATCTGTTTATTAAAGGCAACGGCATTGTGGATTTGGCGAAACTGCAGGAGATGGTGGCCGATGTGTCGCATCACTTCCCGCTGCGCCTGCCCGCGCCAACGCCGAAAGCGCTCTACAGCCCATGTGAAATCCGCCATCTGGCGATCATCGTCAACCTGGAATATGACCCGACTGCGGCGTTTCGTAACCAGGTCGTGCATTTCGATTTCCGTAAGCTTGATGTGTTCAGCTTTGGCGAACAGCAAAACTGCCTGGTCGGCAGTGTTGACCTGCTGTACCGCAACTCGTGGAATGAAGTGCGTACCCTGCATTTCAACGGCGAGCAGGCGATGATCGAAGCACTGAAAACCATTCTTGGCAAAATGCATCAGGATGCTGCGCCGCCGGACAGCGTCGAAGTGTTCTGTTACAGCCAGCATCTGCGCGGCCTGATTCGTACACGCGTACAGCAACTGGTATCAGAATGCATTGAGCTGCGTCTTTCCAGCACCCGCCAGGAGACCGGGCGTTTCAAAGCGCTGCGCGTCGCTGGCCAGACCTGGGGACTGTTCTTTGAACGTCTCAATGTGTCGGTGCAGAAACTGGAAAACGCGATTGAGTTTTACGGGGCTATTTCTCACAACAAACTGCACGGGCTTTCGGTGCAGGTTGAAACCAATCAGGTTCAGTTACCGGCCGTGGTGGACGGGTTCGCCAGCGAGGGCATTATTCAGTTCTTCTTTGAGGAGACTGGCGAAGAGGGCTTTAACATCTATATCCTGGATGAGAGCAATCGCGCGGAAGTCTACCACCACTGCGAAGGCAGCAAAGAGGAGCTGGTGCGTGATGTGAGCCGCTTCTATTCGTCATCTCACGATCGCTTTACCTACGGCTCCAGCTTTATCAACTTCAACCTGCCGCAGTTCTACCAGATTGTGAATGTTGAAGGGCGCGCGCAAGTGATCCCGTTCCGCAACCAGGCGATTACCGCCGCCACTCCGGCAAATCAGGACAACGACACGCCGCTGTTGCAGCAGTATTTCTCGTAACGAAAGTGCCCGGATGGCCCGGGCAACCATGATTAGCGGAAACTGACTGTCTCACCCGCCTGTTGGCTTGCAGCCTGCTCAAGCAGATCCCAGAATGTTTCGCCACTGCGATCGCAGACCCATTCGTCGCTTTTCAGGTCGAAATGGTAGCCGCCCTGTTTGGTGGCCAGCCAGACCTGATGCAGCGGCTCCTGGCGGTTAATGATAATTTTGCTGCCGTTTTCAAAGCTGATGGTTAACACGCCGCCATTGATTTCACAGTCGATATCGCTGTCGCCGTCCCAATCGTCAAGACGTTCTTCAATGGTCAGCCACAGGCCGTCGGCGAGGCGATGAAATTCACTGTCGTTCATGCTGTTTTCCCGTTTTTTATGATGGCAGCAGTATAACGCGAAACATTTCCCGTTGCCCTAAACGCGCAAACTCTTGCTTTTGTGTCTCCTCCTGCGATGATAGAACGCAGAAAGAACGAACTTACAGGCAACCTATAATGAAAGATGTGTTTCGCACGCTGGCCGTACTGCTGACGCTGTTCAGCCTGACGGGCTGTGGTCTGAAAGGGCCGCTCTATTTCCCGCCCGCGGATAAAACCGCGCCGCCGCCGACAAAAAATCAGACCAGTACTATCCAGTCGACCACGCCGGATCGTAACGATCGCGGTGATAACGGCTCGCCGACTCAGGTGAATTACTGACGTCACCGTTCTGTATCCGCGTAAATGGAGTAGATGATGCAGTTCTCAAAAATGCATGGCCTTGGCAACGATTTTATGGTCGTCGACGCGGTGACGCAGAATGTCTTTTTCTCCCCTGAGCTGATCCGTCGCCTGGCGGATCGCCATCTTGGCGTGGGGTTTGATCAACTACTGGTGGTTGAACCGCCCTACGATCCTGAGCTCGATTTCCACTACCGTATTTTTAATGCTGACGGCAGCGAAGTATCGCAGTGCGGCAATGGCGCTCGCTGTTTCGCGCGTTTTGTTCGCCTGAAAGGATTGACCAATAAACGTGACATCCGCGTCAGTACGGCAAACGGACGTATGTTATTGAGCGTAACAGACGACGATCTGGTGCGCGTCAATATGGGCGAACCCAACTTCGAACCCTCCCAGGTGCCGTTTCGCGCGAACAAAGCGGAAAAGACCTATATTATGCGGGCGGCAGAACAAACAGTATTGTGCGGCGTCGTATCGATGGGCAACCCACACTGCGTGATTCAGGTGGATGACGTGGATACCGCGCCGGTAGAGACGTTAGGGCCGGTGATGGAAAGCCATGAGCGCTTTCCGGAACGCGCCAATATCGGTTTTATGCAGGTGGTAAAACGCGATCACATCCGTTTGCGCGTCTATGAACGCGGCGCCGGTGAAACGCAGGCCTGTGGTAGCGGCGCGTGTGCTGCCGTGGCTGTCGGCATTGCACAGGATTTGCTGGCGGAAGAGGTGCGCGTGGAGTTACCAGGCGGTCGACTTGATATCGCATGGAAAGGCCCGGGCCAACCGTTGTTTATGACTGGCCCGGCGGCACATGTCTATGACGGGTTTATTCATCTATGAAGCAACCAGGGGAAGAATTGCAGGAAACGCTGACGGAACTGGAAGATCAGGCCGTTGTTGATTATTTGCTGCGTCATCCTGATTTCTTTATCCGCAATGCACGACTGGTGGAACAGATGCGCGTACCGCATGCCGTACGCGATACCGTTTCGCTGGTGGAATGGCACATGGCGCGCTCGCGCAATCACATCAATGTGCTGGAAGAGAACATGACATTGTTGATGGAGCAGGCCAGCGCCAATGAAGGTCTGTTCTATCGTCTCCTGCGTTTGCAGGGGCGGCTGGCCTCCGCCCACAGTCTGGAAGAGATGCTCAATCGCTTTCACCGCTGGGCGCGTGATTTAGGGCTGGCGGGGGCAACGATCCGCCTGTTTCCCGATCGCTGGCGGCTTGGCGCGCCTTCTGGCTTTACTCACCTCGCGCTTTCCCGGCAGGCTTTCGAACCGTTACGCATCCAGCGTTTGGGTCATCAACACCACTATCTTGGTTCCTTAAACGGGCCGGAGTTACTGTTGCTGTTACCGGAGGCGAAAGCGATTGGTTCAGTGGCGTTATCGCTGATGGGACCAGACGGCGATCTCGGCGTGGTGCTGTTCAGCAGCCGTGATGTCCACCATTACCAGCAAGGGCAGGGTACGCAGCTGTTGCAGGAAATCGCGCAGATGCTGCCGGATCTCCTGGAGCGCTGGATCGAGCGCGTATGACCGATTCTCCGCTGTTCCCGGCCGTGACCAAATTTTTGCGCTATCTCGGCGTTGAGCGCCAACTCAGCCCCATCACCCTGCTTAATTATCAGCGTCAGCTTGATGCCATTATCGCTTTGTCCGGTGAGACCGGTCTGAAAAGCTGGCAACAATGTGACGCTGCCATGGTGCGCGCCATTGCGGTGCGCAGCCGGCGCAAAGGGTTGGGTGCAGCCAGCCTGGCGCTGCGTCTCTCGGCGCTACGCAGTTTCTTTGACTGGATGGTGAGCCAGGGCGAGCTGGCGGCCAATCCGGCGAAAGGTATCTCCGCGCCGAAAGCGCCGCGACACCTGCCGAAAAATATCGACGTGGATGATATGAACCGGCTGCTGGATATCGATCTTAACGATCCGCTGGCGGTGCGCGACCGGGCGATGCTGGAAGTGATGTATGGCGCGGGCTTGCGTCTTTCTGAACTGGTGAATCTGGATATTAAGCATCTGGATCTGGAAAGCGGCGAAGTGTGGGTGCTGGGTAAAGGTAGCAAAGAGCGCCGTTTACCCATTGGCCGCAATGCGGTTATCTGGATTGAACACTGGCTTGATTTACGCGGGTTGTTTGGCGCGGAAGACGACGCGCTGTTCCTCTCAAAGCTCGGTAAACGTATCTCCACGCGTAATGTGCAAAAACGGTTTGCTGAGTGGGGGATTAAACAGGGGCTGAATAGCCATGTGCACCCCCATAAACTGCGCCACTCCTTCGCGACCCATATGCTGGAGTCGAGCGGTGATTTACGCGGTGTACAGGAGTTGCTCGGTCACGCCAATTTATCCACCACACAAATCTATACCCATCTTGATTTTCAACACCTTGCATCGGTGTACGACGCCGCGCATCCGCGCGCCAAACGGGGGAAATAATGCGTTTTTACCGCCCATTAGGTCAGATCGCTGCGATCACCTTCGACCTGGACGACACACTTTATGACAACCGCCCGGTGATCCAGCGTACAGAGCAGGAAGCGCTGGCGTTTATGCAGGGGTATCACCCGGCGTTGACCGGCCTGGAAAACAGCGAGTTTCAACGTTTGCGGCGATCGCTACGGGAAACCGAACCCGACATTTACCATGATGTGACGGAGTGGCGGCGACGTGCGGTTGAACGCACGATGCTGAATGCCGGTTTAACGCAAGAAGAGGCCGCCGCAGGCGCAGAGGCGGCGATGAGCCATTTTGCCAAATGGCGTAGCCGCATTGATGTGCCGCAGGAAACCCACGACACACTGGCGAAGCTGGCAAAAAAATGGCCGCTGGTGGCCATTACCAACGGGAATGCGCAGCCGGAGCTGTTCGGGTTAAGCGAGTACTTTGAGTTTGTTCTGCGCGCCGGGCCGGACGGGCGTTCCAAGCCGTTCAGCGACATGTATTACTTGGCAGCCAAACGTTTGAATGTGGCGCCTGGCGACATTTTACATGTGGGCGATGACCTGATAACCGATGTCGCCGGGGCGATCCGCTGTGGTATGCAGGCGTGCTGGATCAAACCGGAAGGCGCAGATTTGTTGCAGGCTCCCTATAGCCGTTTGTTACCGCACGTGGAAATTTCACGGTTGGCATCCCTCACGACGCTGATATAATCATCAACAGCTCTGTATAAATTTCCAGTAATTTTCGCGACGGTGCCCATGGACGTTTCTTATCTGCTCGACAGCCTCAATGACAAACAACGCGACGCCGTAGCGGCGACGCGCAGCAATATGCTGGTGCTGGCGGGCGCGGGGAGCGGTAAGACGCGTGTGCTGGTGCACCGCATCGCCTGGTTGATGACCGTAGAAAATTGCTCGCCTTATTCGATTATGGCGGTCACGTTTACCAACAAAGCGGCAGCAGAAATGCGCCACCGTATTGGCCAACTGATGGGCACATCCCAGGGGGGAATGTGGGTTGGCACATTCCATGGGCTGGCGCACCGCCTGTTGCGCGCGCACCATATGGACGCCAATCTGCCGCAGGATTTTCAGATCCTTGATAGCGAAGATCAGCTCAGGTTACTTAAGCGTCTGATTAAAGCGATGAACCTTGATGAGAAGCAGTGGCCGCCGCGCCAGGCCATGTGGTACATCAACGGGCAGAAAGATGAAGGTATCCGCCCGCATCATATTCAAAGTTTCGGCAATCCGGTGGAGCAAACCTGGCAGAAAGTGTACCAGGCCTACCAGGAAGCCTGCGATCGCGCCGGGCTGGTGGATTTTGCCGAGCTGTTGCTGCGCGCCCATGAGCTGTGGCTGAACAAGCCGCACATTTTGCAGCACTACCGCGAGCGCTTTACCAATATCCTGGTGGACGAATTCCAGGATACCAACAACATTCAATATGCGTGGATCCGCCTGCTGGCGGGTGATACCGGCAAAGTGATGATCGTCGGCGACGATGACCAGTCCATTTACGGCTGGCGCGGTGCGCAGGTGGAAAACATCCAGCGTTTCCTGAAAGATTTCCCCGGCGCGGAAACCATCCGTCTGGAGCAAAACTACCGTTCCACCAGCAATATTCTCAGCGCCGCCAACGCCCTGATTGAAAACAACAACGGGCGTCTGGGCAAAAAGCTGTGGACCGATGGTGTCGACGGCGAGCCGATTTCGCTCTACTGCGCGTTCAACGAGCTGGATGAAGCCCGTTTTGTGGTTAACCGTATCAAAACCTGGCAGGATAACGGCGGAGCGCTGGAAAAATGCGCCATTCTCTATCGCAGCAACGCCCAATCGCGTGTTCTGGAAGAGGCGCTGTTGCAGGCGAGTATGCCGTACCGCATTTATGGCGGTATGCGCTTCTTCGAACGCCAGGAAATCAAAGACGCGCTGTCGTATCTGCGTCTTATTGCCAATCGTAATGACGATGCTGCTTTCGAGCGCGTGGTGAATACCCCAACGCGCGGTATTGGCGATCGCACGCTGGATGTGGTGCGCCAGACCTCTCGCGACCGTCAGTTGACGCTGTGGCAGGCAACCCGTGAGCTGTTACAGGAAAAAGCACTGGCCGGGCGTGCAGCCAGCGCGCTGCAACGTTTCCTCGAATTGATTGACGCACTGGCGCAGGAGACGGCGGATCTGCCGCTGCATGTGCAAACTGACCGCGTGGTGAAAGATTCCGGCCTGCGCATGATGTACGAACAGGAAAAAGGCGAGAAAGGTCAGACGCGCATCGAGAACTTAGAGGAACTGGTCACGGCTACACGCCAGTTCAGCTACAACGAAGAAGACGAAGATTTAATGCCGCTGCAGGCTTTTCTCTCCCACGCTGCGCTGGAAGCGGGCGAAGGGCAGGCGGATACCTGGCAGGATGCCGTGCAACTGATGACGCTGCATTCGGCAAAAGGCCTGGAGTTCCCGCAGGTGTTTATCGTCGGGATGGAAGAGGGCATGTTCCCGAGCCAGATGTCGCTGGATGAAGGCGGGCGTCTGGAGGAGGAACGTCGACTGGCTTATGTGGGCGTCACCCGAGCGATGCAGAAGCTGACTCTCACCTACGCGGAAACCCGTCGTCTGTACGGCAAAGAGGTGTACCATCGTCCGTCGCGCTTTATTGGTGAACTGCCGGAAGAGTGCGTGGAAGAGGTGCGCCTGCGCGCCAGCATCAGCCGCCCGGTCAGTCATCAGCGCATGGGAACGCCGGTTGCGCAGAGCGACACCGGTTACAAGCTTGGTCAGCGTGTGCGCCATGCCAAGTTTGGCGAAGGCACGGTGGTGAACATGGAAGGCAGCGGCGAGCATAGCCGTTTGCAGGTGGCTTTCCAGGGGCAGGGCATTAAATGGCTGGTTGCGGCTTATGCGAAGCTCGAAACCGTGTAACTTTCAGAAAAATATCATTATTTTGCAATAATCTGCTAGCCTTATACGCTGAAGGGCAAATATTGCTCTTTCGCGTTTCGTTGCGTGTTGACGCTGCATTTTTGCTGGCGTAACATGCGCGCACGATCACGCTAAGAGGACATTCGCCTTGGACACACCCAGTAGATACTGGCTCAATTTCCTGTTGTTCAGGAACAACTCCTAAGGCTATCTCCTCATGCTGATAGCCTTAGAGGTTGTCAGCGACTCGCTTTGTCCCCGTCGCGCTGAGTCAGGCTGTTTAATGGTCTGAAACCCCTGTCGTTTCTGTGTGCCCTCCGAACTGTCCGATATTTTTTGCATTGGGAGTCCCGGCCATGCTGAGCGCATTTCAACTGGAAAACAATCGTTTAACCCGCCTTGAGGCTGACGAAATCAAACACCTCGCCAGCTCTGTTTGGGTTGATTTGGTCGAGCCGGACGATGAAGAACGTACCCGCGTGCAAACGGAATTGGGCCAGAACCTGGCCACCCGACCTGAACTGGAAGACATCGAGGCGTCGGCGCGTTTTTTTGAAGACGAAGACGGTCTGCACATCCACTCCTTCTTCTTTTTTGAAGATGCGGAAGATCATGCAGGCAACTCAACGGTAGCATTCACCATTCGCGAAGGCCGCCTGTTCACACTGCGTGAACGGGAACTGCCGGCATTTCGCCTCTATCGTATGCGCGCCCGCAGCCAGGAAATGGTGGACGGCAACGCCTACGAACTGCTGCTGGATCTGTTCGAAACGAAAATCGAACAGCTGGCTGATGAAATCGAAAACATTTACAGCGATCTGGAAAAGCTGAGCCGGGTGATTATGGAAGGCCAGCAGGGCGATGAGTATGACGAAGCGCTTTCAACGCTGGCAGAGCAGGAAGATATCGGCTGGAAGGTCCGCCTCTGTTTGATGGATACCCAACGCGCGCTGAACTTCCTGGTGCGCAAAGCGCGTTTGCCGGCGGGTCAGCTGGAACAGGCCCGCGAGATCCTGCGCGATATCGAATCCCTGCTGCCACACAACGAATCGCTGTTCCAGAAAGTGAACTTCCTGATGCAGGCGGCAATGGGGTTCATCAATATTGAGCAGAACCGCATCATCAAGATCTTCTCGGTGGTTTCCGTCGTATTCCTGCCGCCGACGCTGGTGGCCTCCAGCTACGGGATGAACTTCGAGTTTATGCCGGAACTGCACTGGAGCTTTGGTTACCCTGGGGCGATTATCTTTATGATCCTCGCCGGGCTTGCGCCGTATCTCTACTTTAAACGCCGTAACTGGCTTTAACGATCGAAAAAAGGTTCAGCCTGTGCTGAACCTTTTTTATTCAGAAGCTCCAGTCCTGGATGCCCTTCGTTTTAAAATCGTAGTACCAGGTATTTGTCCGCAAGGCGACTATGGCATTTATCAGATAGCCCAGAAAGCCGACACCGGAAATAACCGCGAGCACAAACACCACAACGTTAAGCACTACGACCAGCAGCGCCTTTTTCCATAAGCCAAGAATAAAGAGATAAATAAACGGAAAGAAAAAGGCGAAGTAGTTCGTGGATACCTTTCTTTTCTGGCCGAAAGTCATCCCTTTAAAGGCTTCTTTCCACGCCGGGGAAGGTCCCCAAAATGCGGGATAACCGTGCTTTTCAAAGAATGCGAAGCGATACTTCCACTTGTCATTCAGCGATGCGTCATTTTGATAATCATAATTGCTGATAGTACTCATTTTCCTCTCCTAAATAGATATCCTGTCTATCGAATTTGTTTGTTTTTTTATCTGGGTCGGCGCCAGCATCAAGAAAAAGAACACCAGGCCGTCGTAGGCGCAGTAAATTCTCACGCCCAGCAGCATGCAGTCGTCATCGCCTACGTACCCGAGGCCGGCGACAACCAATGAGGCGAAATAAACGAGGATGGACGCAATAACGATATAACGGGCTTTCCCGCCGCTATCACGGCACCGTTGCGCATTGATGTTGATCTTCACCCAGGTGTAAATCAGGATGCAGAGCAGTGGCGCAACCGGCACGCTGGCCAGGCTAAAGAAGGCAAGTAAAAAGAGAATATGCAGAAGCAAAAAAATAAGGATATATGGCCCACGCATAAGGCACGTTTTGCCAGAAGGCAAAAAAATCCTGCGGATCATTTCCAATTCATCCTGAATGGCGTATATGACGAAGGCCGGAAATATAGCATTTCGGCATTTATATTCGATTAAGATAAATCTTAACTCTGAATATTTTGCGTATTTATAGATATCGGGCGGCTCTGTTCCGCCCGTTTAATTTATTATGCCTTTTTGCGAAAACCGCGTTGGGTATAAATGGCATCGATCACAAAGATAGCCAGCGCAATCCAGATAAAGCCAAAGGTCACCATTTTATCTGCACCCGGGTGCTCGCCATAGAACAGTACCGCCAGCAGGAACATTAACGTCGGGCCGATATACTGGAAAAAGCCGAGCGTCGACAGACGCAGACGTGTTGCCGCGCCGGTAAAGCAGAGCAGCGGTACGGTGGTGACGACGCCTGCGGCGATCAGCAACAGATTAAGCGACAGGCTGTTTTGCCCCATGTGACTGGTCGGGCTGTCCGTAATGCCGAACAGCCATATCGCCGCCACAGGCAGCAACCACAGCGTCTCTACCAGCATGCCGGTTTGCGCGTCGACGGCGATTTTTTTGCGTAGCAAGCCATAGAACGCGAAGCTAAATGCCAGACCCAGCGCAATGACGGGTAACGAACCAAAGGTCCACAGTTGCACCAGCACGCCGATACCGGCCAGTAACACCGCTAACCATTGCATCCGGCGAAAACGCTCGCCCAAAAACAGCATCCCCAGCAGGATATTCACCAGCGGGTTAATAAAGTAACCCAGGCTGGCTTCCAGCATATGGTTGTGGTTCACCGACCAGATAAACAGCAGCCAGTTACCGCCAATCAGCACGGCGGAAAGCGCTAACAACAGGATCTTTTTCGGGGTGTGCAGCAGGGTTTTAACGCTGTGCCACTGTCGGCTGACACTGATTAACGCCAGCATAAAGAAGAAAGACCAGATAACGCGGTGCGTCAGGATTTCGTCGGCCGGGACATACCAGATCACTTTGAAATAGGCCGGGGCGACACCCCAAATAAAATAGGCGGCCAGGGCGAGTAACACGCCCAGCCGCGTCTGTTTTGCATCCATCAGGAAAACTCTTGGCTGAAATGAACTCTAATGTTACCTGATTTTACCGCCTCACCCCACCATATAAGTGGCGGTGGCACTGGCGATATAGAGCTGCTCTTCGTTATGCAGCTCCACGCGAGCCACTGCCACTTTGTTACCTGCGCGCAGTAAACTGCTGCTGGCGGTAAAGCGGTTACCGCGCCCCGGACGCAGGTAATCGACGCGCAAATCGATGGTGCCCATCCGCGATAAGCGCTGGCGCAGCTCCTCTTCGCTGATGGTTTCATGACGCGTCAACGTGCTGCCGACGCACACCAGGCCCGCAGCGACATCCAGCGCCGAAGCGATAACGCCCCCATGCAAAATGCTCTGCGCCCAGTTACCCACCATCATGGGTTGATTGGTGAAACTCAACTGTGCGTACTCTTTTTCATAACGCTCCAGCTCCAGCCCTAACGCCCGGTTAAAAGGCATGTGGTAAACAAAAATCTCACCTACCGTTTTCAGGACTTCTTCCGCTGTGAGAACGACTGACATAATTATCTGATCCGATGAGTTAACAAAATGTTGATAATATGCTCATCGTTTGTTGATTTCCACTTTCAGAACCGATACATGAGCAGTTATTCAATAAATATGTAGAATGCTTGCGGGGAAGATATTCACGTCAACAATATGTTTTGGGAGCATCACACCAATGCGGACCTCTCTGGGTTGGCTTTTCGCAGTGCTTGCACTGCCATTTACGGTATACGCACAGGAAGCCACGGTAAAAGAAGTTCATGATACGCCCGCCGTGCGCGGCAGCATCATCGCCAATTTATTGCAGGAGCATGACAATCCCTTCACGCTCTATCCGTATGAATCCAACTACGTTATCTACACGGATACCAGCGATCTGAACAAAGAGGCTATCCGATCGTATAACTGGTCAGATAACGCGCGCAAAGATGAGGTGAAATTCCAGTTGAGCCTCGCGTTCCCGTTCTGGCGTGGGATCCTCGGGCCAAACTCCGTGTTTGGCGGCTCCTATACGCAAAAATCCTGGTGGCAGCTTTCAAACAGTTCTGAGTCTTCGCCGTTTCGCGAGACGAACTATGAACCGCAGTTGTTCCTGGGTTTTGCGACCGATTATGAACTGGCTGGCTGGACCCTGCGTGACGTGGAATTCGGTTTTAACCATGACTCGAATGGCCGCTCCGACCCGACGTCCCGTAGCTGGAACCGTCTTTATACGCGCCTGATGGCGCAAAATGGCAACTGGCTGGTCGAACTGAAACCGTGGTATGTGGTGGGGTCAACGGATGATAACCCGGACATCACCAAATATATGGGCTATTACCAGTTGAAAATCGGCTACCAGTTGGGGGATGCGATCCTCAGCGCAAAAGGCCAATATAACTGGAACACCGGCTATGGCGGCGCGGAAATTGGTTTAAGCTACCCCGTCACCAAACACGTGCGCCTTTATACCCAGGTGTATAGTGGCTACGGCGAATCGCTGATTGACTATAACTTTAATCAAACGCGTGTTGGCGTAGGCGTGATGCTTAACGATCTGTTTTAAAGCATTGCAGTTTCCGGCGCAGGCGCTGAAAATAGCGCCTGTTTTTATTTCAGGCAGATGGGGTCATTGTGGCGCAGGCGGAAGTATTGAATCAGGAATCGCTGGCTAAACAGGTTTTGCAAGAAACCTTTGGCTACCAGCAGTTCCGCCCGGGCCAGCAGGACATCATCGACACGGTGCTTGGCGGTCGCGACTGCCTGGTGGTGATGCCAACAGGCGGCGGGAAATCGCTGTGCTACCAGATCCCGGCGCTGGTATTGGATGGTCTGACGGTGGTGGTATCACCGCTGATCTCATTGATGAAAGACCAGGTCGATCAACTCCTTGCCAACGGTGTGGCGGCGGCGTGCCTGAATTCGACCCAAAGCCGCGAGCAGCAGTTTGAGGTGCTCGCGGGGTGTCGCAACGGGCACATCCGTTTGTTGTACATCGCCCCCGAACGCCTGATGCTCGACAACTTCCTCGATCAGCTTCGCCAGTGGAACCCGGTATTGCTGGCGGTGGATGAAGCGCACTGTATTTCCCAATGGGGGCACGATTTCCGCCCGGAATACGCTGCGCTGGGCCAGTTGCGCCAGATGCTCCCCGCCGTGCCGTTTATGGCGCTGACCGCCACGGCGGACGACACTACCCGCCGCGATATTGTTAATCTGCTGGGGCTCAACGACCCGCTTATTCAGGTCAGCAGCTTCGATCGCCCTAACATCCGCTACATGCTGATGGAAAAATTCAAGCCGCTTGATCAGCTCCTGCGCTATGTCCAGGAGCAACGCGGCAAATCCGGCATTATTTACTGCAACAGTCGCGCGAAAGTGGAAGACACCGCCGCTCGTCTGCAAAGCCGCGGTTTTAGCGCTGCTGCCTACCATGCGGGTCTGGAGAACGATGTGCGCGCACGCGTGCAGGAGCAGTTCCAGCGCGACGATCTGCAAATCGTGGTGGCGACGGTGGCGTTCGGGATGGGCATCAATAAACCCAACGTCCGTTTTGTGGTGCATTTCGACATTCCGCGCAATATCGAATCCTATTATCAGGAAACTGGCCGCGCCGGGCGTGATGGCCTGCCAGCGGAAGCGATGCTGTTTTACGATCCGGCGGATATGGCGTGGCTGCGTCGTTGCCTGGAGGAGAAACCCGCCGGGCCGCTACAGGATATTGAACGGCATAAACTTAACGCGATGGGCGCGTTTGCTGAAGCGCAAACCTGCCGTCGTTTGGTGCTGCTGAATTACTTTGGCGAAGGGCGACAGGAGCCGTGCGGCAACTGTGATATTTGCCTCGATCCGCCACGCCAGTACGACGGCTTGCAGGATGCGCAAAAAGCACTGTCGGCGATTTATCGCGTGAACCAGCGCTTTGGGATGGGGTACGTGGTGGAAGTGCTGCGCGGCGCCAATAATCAGCGGATCCGCGAAATGGGGCACGACAAATTACCGGTCTACGGGATCGGGCGCGATCATAGCCATGAGCATTGGGTCAGCGTGATCCGCCAGTTGATCCATTTAGGTTTCGCCACGCAGAACATTGCCCAGCACTCTGCGTTGCAACTCACCGAAGCTGCGCGCCCGATATTGCGCGCGGACGTGCCGCTGATGTTGGCCGTGCCGCGTATGGCGGCGCTGAAGTCGAAAGTGATGCAAAAAGCGGCTGTCGGTAATTATGACCGCAAGCTGTTCGCCAAATTACGCAAGCTGCGTAAAGCCATCGCCGACGAAGAAAATATTCCGCCGTATGTTGTGTTCAACGATGCCACGCTGATTGAAATGGCCGAGCAGACGCCGCTGTCGCCTGGGGAAATGCTCAGCGTGAACGGCGTGGGAACGCGCAAGCTCGAACGTTTCGGCCAGGAGTTTATGGCGCTGATCCGCGCGCATGTCGATGGTGAAGAGGAGTAGTCAGCCCGCAGGAAAAGTGCGAGGATAATGACTCACTGAACTATTTCCCCGCGAGTTATCTATGTTGATGCTATTTCTCACCGTTGCGCTTGTGCACATTGTTGCACTGATGAGCCCCGGTCCGGATTTCTTCTTCGTCTCTCAAACTGCCGTAAGCCGCTCGCGCAAAGAAGCGATGATGGGCGTACTCGGTATCACCACCGGTGTCATGGTCTGGGCTGGCGTGGCGCTGCTTGGGCTGAACCTGATCCTCGAAAAAATGGCCTGGCTGCATAACATCATTATGGTGGGCGGCGGCTTGTACCTGTGCTGGATGGGGTATCAGATGCTGCGCGGGGCGCTGAAAAAAGAGCAGAAAAGCGGCGATGCGCCGCAGGTTGAGCTGGCGGCCAGCGGTCGCAGCTTTATGAAAGGCTTACTCACCAACCTCGCGAACCCGAAAGCGATCATCTATTTTGGTTCGGTGTTTTCGCTGTTTGTCGGCGACAGCGTGGGCGCGGGCGCACGTTGGGGCATCTTTGTGCTGATCGCGCTGGAAACATTCGCCTGGTTTACCGTGGTGGCCAGCCTTTTCGCTTTACCGAAAATCCGTCGTGGTTATCAACGCCTGGCGAAGTGGATCGACGGTTTTGCCGGTGCGCTGTTCGCCGGTTTTGGCATCCATCTGATCATCTCTCGTTAAGCCCGATTTGCCCGGTTAGCGTCGCGCCACCGGGCATCATCTTCAGGCGTGTCTTGCGGATGCCAGCAGCGCGCCGACCAGCATAAACAGCGAACCAAACACTTTGTTCAGCGCTTTCATTTGATGCGGGCCTTTGATCCATGCCGCAATGCGCTGCGCCAGCGTGGCATAACCAATCATCACAATAATATCCACGACAATGGTCGTGACGCCGAGCACCACATACTGCATCACCTGTGGCTGGTTTGGCACAATAAACTGTGGGAACAGCGCGGCAAGAAACACGATGCTTTTCGGGTTGGTCAGGTTTACAAACACCGCCCGCTTAAACAGACGCCCGCGCGACTGGGTTTGCGCCAGCGTATTGAGATCGATAGCGCCTGCGGCGCGCCATTGCTGGATCCCAAGCCAAATCAGGTACGCCGCGCCCGCCCATTTCAACACCTCGAATGCCAGCACTGAACGGGAAAACAGCGTTCCCAGACCCACGCCAACCAGCACGATATGAATGCCCAAACCGGTTTGTAGCCCGGCAATGGATGCTGCTGCACCGCGATAGCCATGGCTGATGGAGGTGGTCATGGTGTTGATTGCGCCAGAACCGGGGGACAGGCTCAGGATTAAGGATGTCAGCAGGTAGGCGAACCACCATTCGAAGGTCATGAGAAACTCCCTGGATGTCTGTTTTTATGCCACAATACGCTATTGTCAGCGGAATTTGCTATTGGTCACAAAAAAACGATTTTACATGGCTAACAGGGGCGAAATCCCAATGTTTCGGCAAAAAACGGCATGGGAAACCAGAGAAAAAGCGTTCGCGGCTTTTACCATGGGGCCACTGATGGACTTCTGGCGCTCGCGTGAAGAGGCGGAGTTTACCGGCGTGGATGATGTGCCGGTGCGTTTTGTCCGGTTTCGCGCACAGGGTAACGATCGCCTGATTGTCGTCTGCCCTGGCCGCATTGAAAGTTATGTGAAGTATGCGGAACTGGCGTACGACCTGTTCCACCTCGGTTTTGATGTGTTGATTCTCGATCACCGCGGTCAGGGGCGCTCCGGGCGAATGCTGCCGGACACACACCGTGGTCATGTGGTTAATTTTAGCGATTATGTCGATGATTTGGCGGCCTTCTGGGATCAGGAAGTCGCCAGTGGGCCGTGGCGTAAACGCTATATTCTGGCGCACTCAATGGGTGGTGCAATATCTGAACTCTTTTTGCAGCGTTACCCACAGGCGTGCGATGCCATTGCGCTGTGTGCGCCGATGTTCGGCATTATCATTCGCCTGCCGGAGTGGATGGTGCGCCCCTTGCTCGACTGGGCGGAGAGCTACCGCAGCATCCGCGAGGGCTATGCCATCGGTACCGGAAGCTGGCGCGCGTTGCCCTTCGCCATTAACGTGCTGACGCACAGCCGTGAACGCTACCGGCGCAACCTGCGTTTTTACGCCGATGAGCCGAAACTCCGCGTTGGCGGGCCGACCTGGCACTGGGTGCGGGAAGGTATTCAGGCGGGTGAGCAGGCGCTGGCGGGCGCGGAAAAAGATATCACCCCAACACTGATTGTTCAGGCAGAAGAGGACCATGTGGTGGATAACCGCATGTTGCAACGCTTCTGCGACATTCGCGCTGCGACAGGCCACCCCTGTGAAGGAGGCAAACCGCTTGTCATACAAGGCGCGTACCATGAGATCCTTTTCGAAAAGGACGCTATGCGCTCGGTCGCGCTCAACGCCATCGTCGAATTCTTCGACCGGCATAACTGATGACTTATCGAGGTTAAATTTTCTTATGTACCAGGTTGTTGCGTCTGATTTAGATGGCACGTTACTCTCTCCCGATCACACACTGTCGCCTTTCGCCAAAGAA
Source organism: Kosakonia sp. N21 (assembly GCF_050587465.1). NCBI lineage: Bacteria > Pseudomonadati > Pseudomonadota > Gammaproteobacteria > Enterobacterales > Enterobacteriaceae > Kosakonia > Kosakonia sp. N21. The sequence goes on from NZ_JBOBHR010000014.1 coordinate 55,954, forward strand.
ACGTTAAAACTGCTGACCGCGCGCGGCGTCAACTTTGTTTTCGCCACCGGTCGCCATCATGTGGACGTCGGGCAAATCCGCGATAATCTGGGCATTAAAGCCTATATGATTACCTCCAACGGCGCGCGCGTGCACGATACCGACGGCCATCTGGTATTTACCCATAATCTGGATCGCGATATTGCCGCCGATCTGTTCGGCGTGGTGCATAACGAACCGGATATTGTGACTAACGTCTACCGCGATGATGAGTGGTTTATGAACCGCCACCGCCCGGATGAGATGCGCTTCTTCAAAGAAGCGGTGTTCCAGTACTCCCTGTATGAACCTGGAATGCTGGAGACCGACGGTATCAGCAAAGTTTTTTTCACCTGCGAAAGCCATGAAAAACTGCTGCCGCTGGAGCAGGCGATTAACGCACGCTGGGGCGATCGCGTGAACGTCAGCTTCTCTACGCTGACCTGTCTGGAAGTGATGGCGGGCGGCGTTTCGAAAGGGCATGCCCTGGAAGCGGTGGCCGGTGCGCTGGGCTACAGCCTGAAAGAGTGCATCGCATTTGGCGATGGCATGAACGATGCCGAAATGCTGTCGATGGCGGGCAAAGGCTGCATTATGGGCAATGCCCATCAGCGCCTGAAAGAGCTGCACCCGGAGCTTGAGGTGATCGGCACCAATGCCGACAACGCCGTGCCGAATTATCTGCGCAAGTTGTTCCTCGAGTGATTAACATTGACGTGTGGTTATTTATTAATCACACGTCAACTAAAAACTCAAACTTTGCACAACTGAGTTCGCTACAATGCGTGTTCACTAATCTGAGAGACATTCATTGTGGCGTTACTGATCATCACCACGATCCTGTGGGCCTTTTCCTTTAGCCTGATTGGCGAATACCTGGCCGGTCATGTCGACAGCTACTTCTCCGTGCTGATGCGCGTGGGGCTGGCGGCGCTGGTATTTTTACCGTTCCTGCGCGCGCGTGGCCATAACCTCAAAACCCTCGGGCTGTATATGCTGGTGGGGGCGCTGCAACTGGGCATTATGTATCTGTTCAGCTTTCAGGCGTATCTCTATCTGACCGTGTCTGAATTCCTGTTGTTTACGGTCTTTACGCCGCTGTATATCACCCTGATTTACGATCTACTGAGCAAGCGCCGGCTGCGCTGGAGCTACGCGCTGAGCGCCGGGCTGGCGGTGATTGGCGCGGCGATCATCCGCTACGACAAAGTGAGCGATCACTTCTGGGTGGGGCTGATTCTGGTGCAACTGGCGAACATCAGCTTCGCCATCGGCATGGTGGGCTATAAACGCCTGATGGAGACGCGCCCGATGCCGCAGCATAACGCCTTTGCCTGGTTCTATCTCGGTGCGTTTGTGGTGGCAATTATTGCGTGGTTTGTGATGGGCAATCCGCAGAAGCTGCCGACCACGACGTTGCAGTGGAGCGTGCTGGTCTGGCTGGGCGTGGTGGCGTCCGGGCTGGGTTACTTTATGTGGAACTACGGCGCCACCCAGGTGGACGCCGGGACGCTCGGCATTATGAACAATGTGCACGTTCCCGCCGGGTTATTGGTGAATCTGGCTATCTGGCAGGAACAGCCGCACTGGCCGAGTTTTATTATGGGTGGTGCGGTGATAATGGCCTCGCTGTGGGTGCATCGGCGTTGGGTCGCTCCGCGCTCCGCACAAACGGCAGATGATCGCAAGCGTGGTTCCGCGCTGAGCGAATAAACGCTTCCGTGATCGGCTGACGCTGCTCGCCATCGCGCACGGCAGCGTACAACCGGCTCCACAATCCTTCACCCAGGGTCTTGGTCACCACCAGACCCTGGCGTTCAAAACTCTCCACGACCCAGTGCGGCAGCGCCGCGATCCCCATGCGCGCAGCAACCATCTGAATCAGCAGTAATGTGTTATCCACGCTTTTGAGCGACGGACTGATGCCAGCCGGTTGCAGAAAATGACGCCAGATATCAAGGCGGCTGCGCTGCACCGGGTAGATCAACAGCGTTTCGCCGGCAATATCGTCCGGCGTGATGCGCGCTTTCGCCGCCAGCGGATGCTCCGGCGCCAGTACCAGTCGCACCTCAAAATCAAACATCGGCGAATAGTGCAGACCGCTGCGCGGCAGGATGTCGGACGTCATCACCAGATCCAGCTCGCCCTGTTGCAGCGCAGGCTGCGGATCAAACGTCACGCCAGATTTGAAATCCATCTCAACCTGCGGCCAGTGCTGGCGAAAGTTCTCAAGCGCTGGCGTCAGCCACTGAATACAGCTGTGGCATTCAATAGCGATGCGCAGCGTGGTTTGCTGCGGTTCATTGCAGGATTGCAGCGCGCGACTGATTTGCGGCAGCACCTGATTGGCCAGTTGCAGCAGGATCTCGCCCTGTGGCGTAAAGCGTAATGGCTGGCTTTTACGCACAAAGAGCCGGAAGCCAAGGCGTTGTTCCAGATCGCTGAACTGGTGGGAAAGGGCGGATTGCGTCTGGTGCAGCGTCGCCGCCGCCGCCGCGAGCGACCCGCTGTTCCGTAACGCCTGCAGCGTTTTCAGGTGTTTAATCTCGATCATGAAAGTCCTTCACTCCGGCATGAACAATTTGCGCTTGAGGAATATACAGTACTTGCGAATTATAGATGTGTAAACATCTGGACGTCCAAAATCCTTCGTCTTTCGAATTAATGGTGCGTTGGCTTCACTCACGTCCCCCAGTCACTTACTTGAGTAAGCTCCTGGGGCTCCCTGAGTTTGCCGCCTTCCCTTAATCCGAAATCCTTTGGATTAACCTATTGAAGAGGCTAAAAATGACAATTCTTAATCACACCCTCGGTTTCCCTCGCGTTGGCCTGCGTCGCGAGTTGAAAAAAGCGCAAGAAAGCTACTGGGCGGGTAACGCCACCCGTGAAGAACTGCTGGCGGTAGGTCGTGAACTGCGCGCCCGCCACTGGGATCAGCAAAAAGCCGCTGGCATCGATCTGCTGCCGGTAGGCGACTTCGCCTGGTACGACCATGTTCTGACCACCAGCCTGCTGTTAGGCAACGTGCCGGCTCGTCATCAGAACAACGACGGCTCTGTTGATATCGACACCCTGTTCCGCATTGGCCGCGGTCGCGCACCCACCGGCGAGCCAGCCGCCGCCGCAGAAATGACCAAATGGTTTAACACCAACTACCACTACATGGTGCCGGAATTCAGTAAAGGCCAGCAGTTCAAACTGACCTGGACCCAGTTGCTGGATGAAGTCGATGAAGCACTGGCGCTGGGCCACAAGGTCAAACCGGTGCTGCTGGGGCCGGTCACGTATCTGTGGCTGGGCAAAGTTAAAGGTGAACAGTTTGACCGCCTGAGCCTGCTGGCCGACATTCTGCCGGTTTACAAACAGGTGCTCGCGGAACTGGCGAAACGCGGTATTGAGTGGGTGCAGATCGATGAACCCGCGCTGGTGCTGGAGCTGCCGCAGGCGTGGCTGGACGCGTTCAAACCGGCTTACGATGCGCTGGCAGGTCAGGTGAAACTGCTGTTGACCACCTACTTTGAAGGTGTGACCCCGAACCTTGATGTCATCACCGCGCTGCCGGTGCAGGGCCTGCATGTCGATCTGGTGCACGGTAACGACAATGTTGCTGAACTGCACACACGTTTGCCAGCCGACTGGCTGCTCTCCGCCGGCCTGGTGAATGGCCGTAACGTCTGGCGCGCCGATCTGACGGAAAAATACGCGCAAATTAAAGACATTGTCGGCCAACGTGCGCTGTGGGTGGCTTCTTCCTGCTCGTTGCTGCACAGCCCGATCGATCTGAGTGTTGAAACGCGGCTTGATGCGGAAGTGAAGAGCTGGTTTGCCTTTGCCCTGCAAAAATGCCAGGAGCTGGCGCTGCTGCGCGATGCGCTGAACAGCGGCAACACCAAGCAATTGAATGAATGGAGCGCCCCAATCCAGGCGCGTCGCCACTCTACCCGTGTACATAACACGACGGTGGCCAAACGTCTGGCGGCGATAACCGCGCAGGACAGCCAGCGCGACAACCCGTACGCCGAGCGTGCGCAGGCGCAGCGCCAGCGCTTTAACCTGCCAGCATGGCCGACCACGACCATCGGGTCATTCCCGCAGACTACCGAGATTCGCGGTCTGCGTCTGGATTTCAAACAGGGACGTTTGGACGCGGGCAACTACCGCACCGGCATTGCCGAACATATCAAACAGGCCATTGTGGAGCAGGAGCGTCTTGGTCTGGATGTGTTGGTGCACGGTGAAGCGGAACGTAACGACATGGTGGAGTACTTTGGCGAGCACCTGGACGGTTTTGTCTTCACGCAAAACGGCTGGGTACAGAGCTACGGCTCCCGCTGCGTCAAGCCACCTGTCGTGATCGGCGACGTGAGCCGCCCGGAAGCGATCACGGTGGAGTGGGCGAAGTATGCGCAGTCACTGACCGACAAACCGGTAAAAGGCATGCTGACCGGTCCGGTTACCATTCTCTGCTGGTCGTTCCCGCGTGAAGACGTGAGCCGCGAAACCATTGCCAAACAGATTGCCCTGGCGTTGCGTGACGAAGTGGCGGACCTGGAAGCGGCGGGCATCGGCATTATTCAGATCGACGAACCGGCACTGCGTGAAGGTTTGCCGCTGCGCCGTAGCGACTGGGATGCGTATCTCGCCTGGGGTGTAGAAGCGTTTCGTATCAACGCCGCGGTGGCGAAAGATGACACGCAGATCCACACCCACATGTGTTACTGCGAGTTCAACGACATCATGGATTCTATTGCGGCGCTGGATGCGGACGTGATCACCATTGAAACCTCGCGTTCTGACATGGAGTTGCTGGAGTCGTTCGAAGAGTTCGAATACCCGAACGAAATCGGACCGGGCGTGTATGACATTCACTCGCCAAACGTGCCAAGCGTGGAGTGGATTGAAGCGCTGTTGCAGAAAGCGGCGCAGCGCATTCCGGCGGAACGCCTGTGGGTAAACCCGGATTGCGGTCTGAAAACCCGTGGCTGGCCGGAAACACGCAGCGCGCTGGCGAACATGGTGAAAGCAGCGCAGAACCTGCGCCAGGCCTAAGCCTTCTCGCGCCGCCAGCGGTAAAGCCGGCGGCGCGTTATCCTCTGTAATGCGCTAACATCCCGTCAGTAACATTTCTGTCAAATTCCCTTGTTTTAATCATCGCAACGAAAACAAAGGGGACGAACCATGAGTAAAAAAAATGCGTTGGCGGCACTGTTGCTGGCAATCATGAGCGCATCGGCTTTTGCGAAATCCACGCTGACTCTCTACACCAGCCAACCGACGGAAGATGCGCAGGTTACCGTCAGCGCGTTCGAAAAAGCGCACCCGGATACGGAAGTGAAATGGATCCGTGACGGAACCAGCAAACTCATTGCCCGTCTGCAAGCGGAACTCGCCGCCGGAGGCGCTGCGCCAGATGTGCTGTTGATTGCCGACAGCGTCACCATGGAGTCCCTGAAACAACAACACTTGCTGGCCCCTTACTCCTCGCCGCAGGCTGCACGATTCGATGCGCAGCTCTATGATAAAGAAGGCTATTACTACGGCACGAAACTGATCACCACCGGCATTGCTTACCACAGCAAAGCGCCGGTCAAACCGACCTCCTGGCAGGATCTGCTCAAACCTGAACTGAAAAACATGACCACCTTGCCCAGCCCGCTATACTCCGGCGCGGCGCAGATTCATCAGGCGACACTGATGACGGATCCCTCGCTGGGTTGGGGCTATTACGAAAAGCTGAAAGAGAATGGCGCCATGCCGCAGAACGGTAACGGCGCGGTGATGAGCGCTATCACCTCCGGTAGCAAAGCGTATGGCGTGCTGGTGGATTACATGGCGATCCGCGAAAAAGCCAAAGGCGCGCCAATTGAGTTTGTGTTCCCGAAAGAGGGCGTCAGCATAGTCACCGAGCCGGTTGCGATGCTGAAAGGCGCGAAAAACCCGGAGGGAGCAAAAGCGTTTATCGACTTTGTGCTCTCTGACGAGGGGCAAAAACTGGTGCTGCAACAGGGTTATCTGCCTGCTGATGCCGCACTGCCGGTACCCACCGGTTTCCCGCCACGAGACAGCATCAAATTAATGCCTTTCGATGCGGCAAAAGCGCTGGCGGATACAGAAGCCAACAAAAAACGTTTTGCCGACCTGTTTGGAAACCGCTAACGGATGACCAGCATGACGCTGCGTCAGAACGCTGGCAGCGGCCCGGGTAAGGGGCTGATAGGACTATTATTGTGCCTTGTCGCCTTGCTCAGCGTATTGCCGAGCCTGCGCTTACTGCTCTCTGCGCTGCTCGACTGGCAACAGGGCAGCGACAGCAGTTTATGGCGTGTGTTGAGCAACCCGGCAACCTGGGTTGCGCTCTGGCACAGCGTCTATACCAGCGGGCTGGGTACGCTGCTTTCTCTGCTGCTGGGCGGCCTGTTCGCCTTTTGCCTGGCGTTGACTGACATCCGCATGAAACAGCTGTGGGTATTCCTGTTTATGCTGCCGATGATGATCCCCCCGCAGGTCACGGCCCTGAGCTGGCTGCAACTGTTTGGGCCGGGGAGCATTTTGCTCAATAGCCTCGGTCTGGCGCCTGGGTTTGGCAGCGCCAATCCGCTCTACTCGGCTGAAGGGATCGCGCTCCTGCTTGGTATTCAGCACGCGCCGCTGGTATTTCTGGCGCTGCGCACGCAGTTGCAATCGTTGCCGAAAGAGCATATTGAAGCTGCGCGTCTACACGGCGCGTCGCTGTGGCGGGTCTTTTTCGATATGGTATTGCCCTTGTGCCGCACTGCGCTGTGGGCCGGTGCGGCGATTGCATTTGTCTCTGCGCTGGGGAATTTTGGCATTCCGGCGATGCTGGGGATCCCCATCTCGTATTTTGTGCTGCCTGTGCATATCTACCAGACGCTTTCCAGCTTTGGCCCCTCCATGCTTAATGATGTCGCTGCGCTGTCGGTGCTGATGGGCTGCGTAGCGATTGGGATTGTCACGCTGCAAGGGCATATGCAACGGCGTTATGCTTTGCCGCTGATCGGCATGGCCGGGCAGGCGCTCGGTTTTACGCTCGGAAAATGGCGGCTGGTCACGGAAGCTCTGCTGGCGGTGATCTTGTGCGCCATTCTGCTTGCGCCGCTGTTGGCATTGATCGTCACGTCGTTGGTGCCCACGCTGGGCGTGCCGCTGAATAGCGATACGCTGACCTTTGCGGCCTGGCGCGGTATTTTCGATGTGCAGAGCGCCACCTGGCGCGCACTGACCAACAGTCTTTTTTTGTCTGTTTCCGCTGCCGTTATGTTGATGCTGCTGAGTTTGCCGCTGGCATGGCTGCTGGTGCGCTACCCCAACCGCGCGCTGCGCTGGCTGCACAGCCTGATCGACATTCCCTATACGCTTCCTGGCGTGGTGCTGGCGATTGCCTGCATTTTACTGTTCACCCGCCCGTTACCGCTGCTGGATATCAGCCTGAGCGGGACGCTGACGATTATCCTGTTTGCGTATCTTGCCCGCTTTCTGACGGTATGCCTGAAACCGGTGCACAGCAGCATGTTGCAACTGGATCCGGCCATGGAAGAAGCCGCCAGCCTGGCGGGGGCGAATTTCTCTCAGCGGCTGCGCCATATTGTGTTGCCGTTGCTGGCCCCTGCGGCGTTTGCGGGGGCGTTGCTGGTCTTCTTGACCGCTGTAAATGAACTGACCGTGTCGGCGTTGTTATGGAGCGCCGGAAAAGAGACGCTCGGCGTGGTGATTTTTAATCTCGATGAAAGCGGCAATAAGGTGCTGGCCTCGGCGATTTCTGTGCTGGTCGTGGCGTTGATCGCCTTGGTGATGCTGGCATTGAGCGCGCTTGGCCGCTACTTCCCCAAAGGAGTGATCCCATGGCAGAACTGAGACTGGAGCGCTTAAGCAAAGTCTTCGGCGGGCAAACCGTGGTGCGGGAATTAACGCTTACCCTTCCGCAGGGGGCGTTTACTGCGCTGTTGGGACCGAGCGGTTGCGGCAAAACCACCACGTTGCGCATTCTCGCCGGGCTGGAGCAGCTCAGCGCAGGGCGTTTGCTGTTAGGGGATCGCTTGTTAGCGGATGCCACCACCCATATGCCTCCGGAGCAGCGTGATATGGGGATGGTGTTTCAGTCCTACGCCCTGTGGCCCCATATGACGGTGGCGGAGAATGTCGGCTATCCGTTGAAGCTGCGTAAGGTGCAAGGGGCTGCGCGGCAGAAACAGGTTATGGCGGCGCTGGAGGTGGTTGAGCTTGGCGCGTATGCCGCGCGTTCGCCGCAGGAACTGAGCGGCGGGCAGCGGCAGCGGGTGGCGCTGGCGCGTTGCCTGGTTTCTGAACCGCAGGTGGTGCTGCTGGATGAGCCATTGGCTAACCTCGATCGCCATTTGCGCGCCACCATGGAGCAGACGTTCCGTGAGTTTCATCGGCGTACCGGCGCGACCTTTGTCTATGTCACGCACGATCAGGCAGAAGCAATGGCGTTAGCCAGCCATATTGCGGTGATGCATCAGGGTGAACTTAAACAGTGGGGCGCGCCGCAAGCGCTGTATCAGCATCCGCACAATGCCTGGGTTGCCCGCTTTATCGGCAAGGGCAGCGTACTCTCCCTCGCCACGCCAGCGGGCGTCAGGCAACTGGATAGTGCGTTGTTACACGAGGGCTTTGGCACGGGCGAGCGGCAGCAAGTCCTGATCCGCCCGGAGCATGTGCAGGTGGCTGATGACGGGTTGCGCGTTGAGGTGGAGAGTTGCGTCTATCTGGGCGAGCGTTACATGCTGGATTTGCGCCTGCACGATGGGCAAACGCTGAGTGCGTTTCATCATTCGCCGCTGTCTTTGCAACAGACGGTACACGTTCGTCTGACCCAGGGCTGGCGTCTGGAGGCGGCGTAACGTGTCGCCTCCAGCGCGATAACGTTATTTTTTGCCGTACTGCGCGAACCACGCCAGCATCCGCTGCCAGCCATCTTTTGCTGACTCTTCGTGATAACTCGGGCGGTAATCGGCGTTAAAGGCATGCCCCGCATCGGGGTAAACCACGATTTCCGCATTGGCGTTGGCAGCACGCAGGGCCTGGCGCATGGTTTCCACAGTGTCGACCGGGATCCCGGTATCCTGCGCACCATACAGACCCAGTACGGGCGCGCTGAGTTCGGTCGCGATATCCACCGGATGGTTCGGCGAGTTCAGCGATTTCTCTCCCACCAGTTTGCCATACCAGGCGACCGCTGCTTTCAGTTGCGGGTTATGCGCCGCGTACAGCCAGGCGATGCGCCCGCCCCAGCAAAAACCGGTGACCAGCAATTGGTGAGCGTTACCGCCGTTGCGCGCCGCCCAACTGGCGACATGATCGAGATCGGCCAGCACCTGCGCATCCGGCACTTTGTTGACCAGACCGCTGAGCAGCGTTGGTACATCGGGAAAATCATTGGCGTCGCCCTGGCGGAAATAGAGTTCCGGCGCAATGGCGAGGTAGCCCTCCAGCGCGAGACGGCGGCAGATATCGCGAATATGCTCATGCACGCCAAAGATCTCCTGCACCACAATCACGATGGGCAAGGGCGCGTCCGCATGTTTTGGACGCGCGTAAAAAGCGGGCATGTTTTCGCCCTGGGTCGGAATTGACGTTTCGCCTGCGATTAAGGCGTCTTCCGGCGTATGTACGATGGTTGAAGCGTGAGGTGAAGCTGCAGGTGCAAAGCCCGGCTGTTTATCCGTTGTCATGGCATTCTCCATACCCTTTATTAGCGCTTCAATAACTATAGACGGGAAGGCCTGTCGCGCGCGCAAATCACCTCGCTATAGACTATCTTTGCTGCTGAGTTGTCGGATGTAACATGTTAATGTGATGAATATCACTTTTTTATGGAAATCATGTGCAAGCATTTTCATTCCCGGTGATGCCAGTCACGAAATTAGGCGTATGCCTTCTGTAAAGTAGCTTTTTACCTCTTCCGATAAAACCGACCACAGAGGAGTCTGTTATGTCCAAGTCTGATGTTTTTCATCTCGGCCTCACCAAAAACGATTTACAAGGGGCTACGCTGGCTATCGTCCCTGGCGATCCGGAGCGTGTGGAAAAGATCGCCGCGCTGATGGAAAAGCCGGTCAAACTGGCATCGCATCGCGAATTTACCAGCTGGCGCGCTGAGCTCGACGGCAAACCGGTTATCGTGTGCTCCACCGGTATCGGCGGCCCGTCAACCTCTATTGCGGTGGAAGAACTGGCGCAGCTCGGTATTCGTACTTTCTTACGCGTGGGCACAACGGGCGCTATTCAGCCGCATATCAACGTCGGCGATGTGCTGATCACCACCGCTTCCGTGCGTCTTGACGGCGCCAGCCTGCACTTTGCGCCAATGGAGTACCCGGCGGTTGCTGACTTCGCGTGCACCACCGCACTGGTGGCAGCGGCAGAGGCTATTGGCGCGACTAAACACATTGGCGTGACGGCCTCTTCCGACACGTTCTACCCGGGCCAGGAGCGTTACGACACGTTCTCTGGTCGCGTAGTGAGCCGTTTTAAAGGTTCGATGGAAGAGTGGCAGTCAATGGGCGTGATGAACTATGAAATGGAATCCGCCACGCTGCTGACCATGTGTTCCAGCCAGGGGTTGCGCGCCGGGATGGTTGCCGGGGTGATCGTTAACCGCACCCAGCAGGAGATCCCGAACGCTGAAACCATGAAGCAAACGGAAAGCCACGCGGTGAAAATCGTTGTGGAAGCGGCGCGCCGTCTTCTGTAATTCTCCCTCCTGCTTTTAAAGGCCGACACGTTCGGCCTTTTCTTTTTGCGTACCTCCTCGCAGGAAAAGCCCTTCCAAACTGGACGTTTATACAGCACAATCCCCGACTGTATTGATGAGCAATCAGGGGGCGTGGTGGAGACTTCAATCATCGTTATGGCGGCGTTAGCGCTGGTGGGCCTGGTGGTCGGCTGGCTGGCGGCGAGCTGGCGTGGGGCGCAACAGCAGGCGGAGCTCCTCGCCGGGCAGCGCGATCTCTTTGGCGAACTCAGCGCTGCGCGCCAGCAGGTCGCTCAAAGCGAGCACTGGCGCAACGAGTGTGAACTGCTGAATAACGAGCTACGCAGCCTGCAGCACATCAACAGTTCGCTGGAGGCTGACCTGCGCGAAGTCACCACCCGACTGGAGTCAACCCAACTGCACGCGGAAGAGAAACTGCGCCAGATGCACAGCAGTGAGCAGCGCCTGACCGAACAGTTTGAAAACCTCGCCAACCGTATTTTTGAGCAGAGCAACCGTCGCGTGGATGAACAGAACCGTCAGAGTCTCAACGGCCTGCTGACACCGCTGCGTGAGCAGCTTGACGGTTTTCGTCGCCAGGTGCAGGAGAGCTTTGGCCAGGAAGCGCGGGAGCGCCACACGCTGGCCCACGAAATCCGCAATCTTCAGCAGCTCAATGCGCAGATGGCGCAGGAAGCCATCAACCTGACCCGGGCCTTAAAAGGCGATAACAAAACGCAGGGAAACTGGGGTGAGGTGGTGTTAACGCGGGTGCTGGAGGCTTCCGGTCTGCGTGAAGGTTATGAATACCAAACGCAGGTCAGCATTGAAAATGACAGCCGGGCGCGTATGCAACCGGATGTGATTGTCCGTTTACCGCAGGGTAAAGATGTGGTGATTGACGCCAAAATGACGCTGGTGGCCTATGAGCGTTATTTCAATGCCGACGATGAATTTACCCGCGAAGGCGCGTTGCAGGAGCATATCGCGTCGGTGCGTAATCATATTCGCCTGCTGGGGCGCAAAGATTATCAGCAGCTACCCGGCCTGCGCAGCCTCGACTATGTGCTGATGTTTATTCCGGTTGAGCCCGCGTTTCTGATTGCGCTCGACAGACAGCCCGAACTGATTACCGAGGCGTTAAAAAATAACATTATGCTGGTCAGCCCGACCACGCTGCTGGTGGCGCTGCGCACTGTCGCCAATCTGTGGCGTTATGAGCATCAGAGCCGCAATGCGCAACAGATTGCCGAGCGGGCGAGCCGTCTGTATGACAAAATGCGGCTGTTCGTTGACGACATGTCCTCCATTGGTCAAAGCCTGGATAAAGCGCAGGATAACTACCGTCAGGCGATGAAAAAGCTCAGCGGTGGGCGCGGCAATCTGCTGGCACAGGCTGAAGCATTTCGTGGCCTGGGGGTGGAGATCAAACGCGAGATTAATCCGGAATTAGCGGCGGAAGCGCAGGCGCAGGATGAGGAATCCCGGCTGCGAGCGGGCCAGGACGCGTTAAACGATCATAATGAAGACAACATATTAGATGCGGCGATAGCGGGCGATGCACCAGCGGGCAGCGCATCGTCGGGTGGTTGAATCGTAGGGCAATCGCGCCCAATCTGTTACACTTCACGAACAAATTCTTCAATAGCGGGCACTGAGATGGTGGAAGATTCAAAAGAGACGACGCACTTTGGTTTTCAGACCGTCGCCAAAGAGAATAAAGCCGAGATGGTGGCGCATGTTTTCCATTCGGTGGCGTCAAAATATGACGTAATGAACGATTTGATGTCGATGGGCATCCACCGTTTATGGAAGCGTTTTACGATTGATTGCAGCGGCGTTCGCCGCGGGCAAAAAGTCCTCGACCTGGCCGGTGGTACGGGCGACCTGACCGCTAAATTCTCCCGTCTGGTGGGCGAAACGGGGCAGGTTATCCTGGCGGATATCAACGACTCGATGCTGAAAATGGGGCGCGAAAAACTGCGCAACATCGGCGTGATCGGCAACGTTGACTATGTGCAGGCGAATGCCGAAGCGCTGCCGTTCCCGGACAACACCTTTGACTGCATCACCATCTCTTTCGGCCTGCGTAATGTGACCGAAAAAGAAAAAGCGCTGCGCTCTATGTTTCGCGTGCTTAAGCCTGGCGGTCGTCTGCTGGTGCTGGAGTTTTCCAAACCGATTATTGAGCCGCTGAGCAAAGCCTACGACGCCTACTCCTTCCATGTGCTGCCGCGTATTGGCCAGCTTGTCGCCAGCGACGCTGAAAGTTATCGCTACCTTGCTGAATCCATCCGTATGCATCCCGATCAGGAAACCCTGAAAGCGATGATGCAGGATGCGGGTTTCGAGAACGTCGATTATTACAATATGACCGCCGGTATCGTTGCCTTGCACCGTGGCTACAAATTCTGACAGGAGTGCGTATGCCCTTTAAGCCCATGGTGAACGCTGGCATTGAGCGCGCGCTGAATACGTTTCTCTACCGTGAAGGCGCGCTGAAACCGGCGCGTCAGCGTTTGCACGGCAAGGTATTGCGTATTGTGGTGCAGGAATTTTCCTCGCCGTTTGTGCTGGTGTTCAGCGAACGGCAGGTGGATGTCCTCGGCGTGTGGGAAGGCGAAGCTGATTGCTCCGTTATCACGCATCTGCAGGTGCTGCCAAAGCTGCGTAATCGCCAGCAACTGACCGCGCTTATCCGCAGCGGCGAGCTGGAAGTGCAGGGCGATATCCAGGTCGTGCAAAACCTGGTGTCGCTGCTGGATCTTGCCGAATTTGATCCTGCTGAAGTGCTGGCCCCGTGGACTGGTGATATCGCCGCGGAGGGTATCGGTAAAATTCTGCGCGGCGGCGCGCGTTTTCTTCGTCAGGGTTTTCAGCGCCAGCAGCGCTATGTCTCAGAAGTTCTTACGGAAGAGTGGCGTGTCGCGCCAGGCGCGCTGGAAGTTGCCTGGTTTGCGGAAGAGACGTCGGCCACCGAGCGTGCGGTGGACGCGTTGACGAAACGCCTGGATAAACTGGAGGGCAAATGACGCCAGGAGAACTACGGCGCCTCTATTTCATCATCCAGACCTTTTTAAGTTACGGGCTTGATGAGCTTATCCCCAAAATGCGCATTACCCTGCCGCTGCGACTCTGGCGACGGATGCTGTTCTGGATGCCGAACCGGCACAAAGAGAAAGCCCTTGGGGAACGCCTGCGTCTGGCCTTGCAGGAGCTGGGTCCGGTATGGATTAAATTCGGGCAAATGTTATCTACCCGCCGCGATTTATTTCCCCCGCTGATTGCCGACCAACTGGCGATGTTGCAGGATCGCGTTGCGCCTTTTGATGGTCATCTCGCAAAACGCCAGATCGAGCAGTCAATGGGCGGGATACCGATTGAAACCTGGTTTGACGACTTTGAGATCACGCCGCTGGCGTCCGCGTCGATTGCGCAAGTACACACCGCGCGCCTGAAAGAGAGCGGTAAAGAGGTGGTGATCAAAGTTATCCGCCCGGATATCCTGCCGGTGATCAAAGCCGATCTGAAGCTGATCTATCGCCTGGCGGGCTGGGTGCCTCGCTTATTGCCGGATGGTCGTCGCCTGCGCCCGCGCGAAGTGGTGCGCGAATACGAAAAGACGTTGATCGATGAACTGGATCTGCTGCGTGAAGCGGCGAATACTATCCAGCTGCGGCGTAATTTTGAAAACAGCCCGATGCTCTATGTGCCGGAGATTTACTCCGATTATTGCAGCCAGAACATGCTGGTAATGGAGCGCATCTACGGTATCCCGGTGTCCGATATTGCGGCGCTGGAAAAGAACGGCACCAATCTCAAATTGCTGGCGGAACGTGGTGTTCAGGTGTTTTTCACCCAGGTTTTCCGTGACAGCTTCTTTCATGCAGACATGCACCCCGGCAATATTTTCGTCAGCTACGCGCATCCGGAAGATCCGCAATATATCGGCATTGACTGCGGTATTGTGGGGTCGCTGAATAAAGAAGATAAGCGCTATCTGGCGGAGAACTTTATCGCCTTCTTCAATCGTGATTACCGCAAAGTCGCTGAACTGCATGTGGATTCTGGTTGGGTGCCGCCGGATACCAACGTTGAAGAGTTTGAGTTCGCGATTCGTACCGTTTGTGAACCTATCTTTGAAAAGCCGCTGGCGGAAATCTCGTTCGGCCACGTATTGCTTAATCTGTTTAATACCGCCCGGCGTTTTAATATGGAAGTGCAGCCGCAACTGGTGCTACTGCAGAAGACACTGCTTTATGTGGAAGGCGTAGGCCGTCAGCTCTACCCTCAGCTGGATCTGTGGAAGACCGCGAAACCTTTCCTCGAATCGTGGATCAAAGATCAGGTAGGCATTCCTGCGTTGATCAAAGCCTTTAAAGAAAAAGGACCGTTCTGGATCGAGAAAATGCCGGAACTTCCTGAGCTGATCTACAACGGCTTGCAGCACGGTAAGCATTTACAGCGTAGCGTTGATAAAATCGCCAGCGAACTGCAAACCAACCATATCAGGCAGGGGCAGTCACGCTATCTGTTCGCGATTGGTGCGACATTGCTGCTAAGTGGAACGCTGTTGCTGATTAATCGACCAGACTGGGGACTTTATCCTTTATGGTTAATGGCGGGCGGTGCAGCCGCCTGGCTGTTGGGCTGGCGCAAAACGCGCTGACGGTGACGGCGCTCGCGAGAGGCAGGGTATACACATGCAGCCCAGGGGATAATGTGTATACTGGGGCCTGTTTTTAACATCATCTCTTACAGAGGACTGTGTATGGGTGGTATCAGTATTGGGCAGTTATTGATTATTGCGGTCATCGTCGTACTGCTGTTTGGTACGAAAAAGCTCGGTTCTATCGGTTCCGATCTTGGTAAGTCGATCAAAGGCTTTAAAAAAGCCATGAGCGACGATGACAAAGACGATAAGCAGGATCAATCCGCACAGGATGCAGATTTCACGGCGAAGTCTCTCTCTGAAAAGCCAGAGGACGCCAAAAAAGACGAAAAACGTCACGACAAAGAGCAGGTGTAACCCGTGTTCGATATAGGTTTTGGCGAACTGTTACTCGTATTTATAGTCGGTCTGGTGGTGCTGGGACCGCAGAGATTGCCCGTGGCGGTGCGTACGGTGGCAAGCTGGATCCGCACATTACGCTCGCTGGCAACCACCGTGCAGAACGAACTGACGCAGGAACTGAAGCTGCAGGAATTCCAGGAAAGCCTGAAAAAGGTGGAGAAAGCGAGTCTGGAAAACCTGACGCCGGAGTTAAAAGAGTCCATGGATGAACTGCGTCAGGCGGCAGAATCGATGAAGCGCTCTTATAGCGTTAACGATCCTGAAAAAGCGAGCGACGAAGCGCATACTATTCATCATCCGGTCGCGAAAGATAATGCCGCGCAGCATGAAGGCGTAACGCCTGCCGTCGCTGAACATCAGGCCAGCTCTCCGCAGCAAGCGCCCGACGAACAGGACGCGCAAAAAGCGTCGGTGGCGAAAACGGCGGTGAAAGAGGCTGTGCCGGTTTCTGACTCTCCTTCTTCTTCAAGTGATAAATCCTGAACATGGCTGTAGATGATACCCAACCGCTGATCGCCCATCTTATTGAGCTGCGTAAGCGCCTGTTGAACTGCATTATTGCCGTTATTGTGATTTTCCTCGCGCTGGTTTACTTCGCGAACGATATCTATCAACTGGTCTCCGCACCGCTGATCAAACAGATGCCGATGGGCGCGACCATGATCGCCACCGATGTGGCATCGCCGTTTTTTACGCCGATCAAACTGACGTTTATGGTCTCTTTGATCCTCTCTGCACCGGTAATTCTGTATCAGGTCTGGGCGTTTGTTGCGCCTGCACTGTATAAGCATGAACGTCGGCTGATCGTGCCGTTGCTGATCTCCAGCTCGCTGCTGTTTTACATTGGTATGGCATTCGCTTATTTCGTGGTGTTTCCACTGGCGTTTGGCTTCCTGACGCACACGGCGCCGGAAGGCGTGCTGGTTTCGACTGACATTGCGAGTTACCTCAATTTCGTCATGGCGCTGTTTATGGCGTTTGGTGTGTCGTTTGAGGTGCCGGTTGCCATAGTGCTGCTGTGCTGGATGGGGGTAACGACCCCGGCCGATCTGCGGCAAAAACGCCCGTACGTGCTGGTCGGCGCTTTTGTCGTGGGGATGTTGCTGACCCCGCCGGACGTCTTTTCGCAAACGCTGCTGGCAATACCGATGTACTGCCTGTTTGAAGTCGGGGTCTTTTTTGCACGCTTCTATGTCGGTAAGCGCCGCATACCTGATGAAGAAAGCGAAACAGAAACCAGTGAAGAGTAATTACCAGCCGCCCGTCAGGGCGGTTGTTGTATGGGGATACGCATGTTCGACATTGGAGTGAACCTGACCAGTTCACAATTTGCCAAAGACCGGGATGAAACCGTAGGGCGCGCGCAGGCGGCAGGGCTGGCGGGAATGCTGATCACCGGCACTAACCTGCATGAAAGCCAGCAAGCGCAACAACTGGCAAAGCGTTATCGTCACTGCTGGTCCACCGCCGGGGTGCATCCGCATGACAGCAGTGGCTGGACAGCGGAAACTGCCGATGCCATTCGTCAGCTTGCGGCATTACCTGAGGTGGTTGCTATTGGCGAATGTGGGCTGGATTTCAACCGCAATTTTTCCACGCCGCAGGAGCAGGAACACGCTTTTACCGCGCAGCTTGCACTGGCCGCCGAACTGGCGATGCCGGTGTTTTTGCATTGCCGCGATGCACATCAACGCTTCCTGACGCTGCTGGAGCCGTGGCTCGACAAGCTGCCTGGCGCGGTATTGCACTGTTTTACCGGTACGGCGCAGGAAGCGCAGGATTGTCTGGCGCGTGGGATGTACCTGGGCATTACCGGCTGGGTGTGCGATGAGCGCCGTGGGCTGGAGCTGCGCGATGTATTGCCGTTGATCCCCGCTGAGCGATTGTTTATTGAAACCGATGCGCCGTATTTGCTGCCGCGGGATCTTAAACCCAAACCGGCGTCACGGCGTAATGAGCCTGCCTTGCTGGGGCACATTCT
Organism: Kosakonia sp. N21; assembly: GCF_050587465.1. NCBI lineage: Bacteria > Pseudomonadati > Pseudomonadota > Gammaproteobacteria > Enterobacterales > Enterobacteriaceae > Kosakonia > Kosakonia sp. N21. The sequence goes on from NZ_JBOBHR010000014.1 coordinate 73,759, forward strand.
TTCCACCGTGGCCGGGCTGCGCGGCGAAGATATTCGCTGGCTGGAGGCGGTAACGGATAACAATGTGAAGCGGCTCTTTGGCGTTGATTTTTAAGCCGGTGTCAGGCTTTGCGAAAGTCCGTGTTTTTGACGCTTTGCAGCACTTGCTTGTTGAGCAGATGCAGTAACAGCATCGAGCGGGCCTCGCCGTCCGGCTCTTTAAAGATTGCCTGTAAACCTTCGAGCGCGCCTTCGGTAATGACCACATCATCGCCGGGGTACGGCGTATCCGGGTCGGTTACCCCTTCTGGTTGATAGACCGCAAGCTGGTGGATCACCGACGAAGGCACTTTTGCCGGGTTCATGCCGAAGCGGACAAAGTGGCTGACGCCGCGTGTGGCGTTGATGGTTGTGGTATGGATCACTTCGGGATCAAATTCCACAAACAGATAGTTAGGGAACAGGGGTTCATTGACCATCGTCCGCTTGCCGCGAACGATTTTTTCCAGCGCGATCATGGGCGTCAGACAGCCCACCGCCTGACGTTCAAGATGTTCCTGGGCGCGCTGAAGCTGGCCTCGTTTGCAATACAGTAAATACCAGGATCGCATAATGATTCTTTTCCTTAAGTTCGGGCGCAAGAATACCAAAACAGCGGCCTGATGGCTAAGTTGATTATAACGTGTGGCATAAAACGTCGTTATAATTCACGCCGATTTAACAAAAATACAGCAACCACCTGGCGAACACCGTATAATGGAGCGCTGACCCGGAGGCGATAATACACCGCATGAAATACAACGACCTACGCGACTTTCTGACACTGCTCGAACAGCAGGGCGAACTGAAGCGCATTACGCTTCCGGTTGATCCTTACCTTGAAATGACAGAAATTGCCGATCGCACGCTGCGTGCCGGTGGGCCTGCATTGCTGTTTGAAAATCCGAAAGGTTATACGATGCCGGTGTTGTGCAACCTGTTTGGTACGCCGCGTCGTGTTGCGTTGGGCATGGGGCAGGATGATGTCAGCGCCCTGCGGGAAGTCGGCAAACTGCTGGCGTTCCTGAAAGAGCCTGAACCGCCAAAAGGTTTCCGCGATCTCTTCGATAAGCTTCCCCAGTTCAAACAAGTCCTGAATATGCCCACTAAGCGCCTGCGCGGCGCGCCCTGTCAGCAAAAAGTATTGCAAGGTGACGATGTCGACCTGACAAAAATCCCGATTATGCAGTGCTGGCCGGAAGATGCCGCACCGCTGATTACCTGGGGGCTGACGGTGACGCGCGGTCCGCATAAAGAGCGGCAAAACCTGGGCATTTATCGTCAGCAGTTAATCGGTAAAAACAAACTGATCATGCGCTGGCTCTCCCACCGCGGCGGCGCGCTTGATTTTCAGGAGTGGCAGGCGGCGCACCCGGGTGAGCGTTTCCCGGTTGCTGTGGCGCTGGGTGCCGATCCGGCGACCATTCTCGGCGCGGTGACGCCCGTGCCGGATACGCTGTCTGAATATGCTTTTGCCGGGCTGTTGCGCGGCACGAAGACCGAAGTCGTGAAATGCATCTCGAACGAGCTTGAAGTGCCCGCCAGTGCGGAAATTGTGCTGGAAGGCTATATTGAGCCTGGTGAGATGGCGGCGGAAGGTCCGTATGGCGATCACACCGGTTATTACAATGAAGTGGATAACTTCCCGGTGTTTACGGTTACGCATATTACCCGCCGCGAAGATGCGATTTATCACTCCACTTATACCGGACGGCCGCCGGATGAGCCTGCCGTACTGGGCGTGGCGCTGAACGAAGTGTTCGTGCCGATCCTGCAAAAACAGTTCCCGGAAATCGTTGATTTTTATCTGCCGCCGGAAGGGTGTTCATACCGCCTGGCGGTGGTCACGATGAAGAAGCAGTACGCGGGTCATGCGAAACGCGTCATGATGGGTGTCTGGTCATTCTTGCGCCAGTTTATGTACACCAAGTTTGTGATTGTGTGTGATGACGATGTTAACGCCCGCGACTGGAATGATGTTATCTGGGCGATTACCACCCGTATGGATCCCGCCCGGGATACTGTGCTGGTGGAAAACACGCCGATCGACTACCTGGATTTTGCCTCGCCGGTTTCCGGCCTTGGCTCAAAAATGGGACTGGATGCCACCAATAAATGGCCCGGCGAAACCCAACGCGAATGGGGACATCCTATCAAGAAGGACCCCGACGTGACGGCGAGAATCGACGCCATCTGGGATGAACTGGCCATACTAAATGCCGAAAAATAGACCCGACAGAGAGAGCGCATGACAACCTTAAGCTGTAAAGTGACCTCGGTAGATGCCATCACTGATACCGTATATCGCGTCCGTTTAGTGCCGGAAGCGGCGTTTTCTTTCCGCGCTGGCCAGTACTTGATGGTAGTGATGGATGAGCGAGATAAGCGCCCCTTCTCGATGGCCTCCACGCCGGATCAGCATGACTTTATCGAACTGCATATTGGCGCGTCCGAGTTAAATCTCTATGCCATGGCGGTAATGGATCGCATCCTGAAAGATCGCGAAATCGTGATCGATATTCCGCACGGCGATGCCTGGCTGCGTGATGACGAAGATCGTCCGATGGTTCTGATTGCAGGCGGCACCGGGTTCTCTTATGTGCGTTCTATTTTACTGACGTCACTGGCGAAAAATCCGAACCGCGACATCACCATTTACTGGGGCGGCCGCGAAGAAAAACACCTGTACGATTTGGCTGAGCTGGAAGCGTTAACCGTGACGCACCCGAATCTGCGCGTGGTGCCGGTCGTTGAGCAACCGCCTGAAGCGTGGCGCGGTCGTTCCGGAACGGTACTGGCGGCAGTACTGCAGGATTTTGGCTCGCTCGCAGAGCACGATATCTATATTGCCGGACGTTTTGAGATGGCGAAAATCGCCCGGGATCTGTTCTGCAATGAGCGCGGTGCGCGTGAAGATCGCCTGTTTGGCGATGCGTTTGCCTTTATCTGATCTGTCTTCGCCATTGTCGCCGCAGCGGCGTTGGCTGTGTGGCGGGTAACGGTAATAAAAAACCCGCCCCTGACAGGCGGGAAGAACGGCAACTAAATTTTCTTTCTTCGCATTCACCATGCCGGATAAGAGGCTTGCGCCGCCTTCCGGCATGGTCGTGATGACACAATCTGCGGTTATACGCGTTCAAACACGGTAGCGATCCCCTGACCCAGACCGATACACATCGTCACCAGACCAAACTGGGCGTCTTTACGTTCCATCAGGTTCAGCAACGTCGTGCTGATGCGTGTACCCGAGCAGCCCAGCGGGTGTCCGAGTGCGATAGCACCGCCATTGAGGTTAATCTTCTCGTCGATCTGCTCCATCAGCCCCAGGTCTTTAATGCACGGCAGGATCTGCGCAGCAAACGCTTCGTTCATCTCAAACAGGTCGATATCGCTGGTCGCCAGTCCGGCCTTTTTCAACGCCAGTTTGGAGGCCGGAACCGGGCCATAACCCATAATCGACGGATCGCAGCCGACCACCGCCATTGAACGTATGCGGGCGCGTGGCGTCAGCCCCAGCCCACGGGCGCGGCTTTCACTCATCACCAGCATCGCCGAGGCGCCATCCGATAGCGCAGAAGAAGTACCGGCGGTTACCGTACCGCTCACCGGATCAAAGGCAGGGCGTAAGGTAGAAAGGGCTTCAACGGTGGTTTCCGGGCGGATCACTTCGTCATAGTTAAACTGCTTCAGCACGCCATCTGCATCATGGCCTCCGGTCGGGATGATCTCCGTTTTGAACGCTCCGGATTGCGTGGCAGCCCAGGCGCGGGCATGAGAGCGGGCGGCGAAAGCATCCTGCATTTCACGGCTGATACCGTGCATACGAGACAGCATTTCGGCGGTTAGCCCCATCATCCCGGCGGCTTTCGCCACGTTACGGCTCATTCCAGGGTGGAAATCCACACCGTGGCTCATCGGGACGTGACCCATATGTTCAACACCGCCGACCAGGCACACTTGCGCATCGCCCGTCATGATCATGCGTGCGGCATCATGTAACGCCTGCATCGATGATCCACAGAGCCGGTTAACGGTGACGGCCGGGACCGAATGCGGGATTTCCGCCAGCAGTGCGGCATTACGGGCAATATTGAAACCCTGCTCCAGCGTTTGTTGTACGCAGCCCCAGTAAATATCATCGATAGCGGTGGCATCCAGCGCCGGGTTACGCGCCAGCAGGCTACGCATCAAGTGGGCGGAGAGATCTTCAGCGCGTACGTTGCGGAATGCGCCGCCTTTTGAACGGCCCATCGGGGTACGAATCGCATCGACAATGACAACCTGTTCCATTGTGACTCCTTAAGCCGTCTTCAGCTCGCCCACCGGGCGCGCAGGTTCAACTGTGGGGTAATAAGGCTCGTTGTGGCGCGCTTTTTCGCGCAGCCCTGCCGGGACTTCATACAGCGGCCCGAGGTGCTGATATTGCTGCGCCATGTCGAGATATTTCGCGCTGCCGATCGTATCCAGCCAGCGGAACGCGCCGCCATGGAACGGCGGGAAGCCGAGCCCGTATACCAGCGCCATATCGGCTTCGGCTGGGCTGGCGATAATGCCCTCTTCAAGGCAGCGCACCACTTCGTTCACCATCGGGATCATCATGCGGGCGATAATGTCGTCGTCGCTGAAATCCTGTCGGCCTTTGCTGATCTCCGCCAGCAGGGTATCCACCCCGGCGTCTTCTTCTTTCTTCGGCTTGCCTTTGCTGTCTTCTTTATAGCGCCAGAAACCGATGCCGTTTTTCTGCCCATAGCGGCTGGCGTCAAACAGCGCGTCGATCGCATCACGGTAATCTTTCTGCATACGCTGCGGGAAACCGGCCGCCATCACCGCCTGGGCGTGATGCGCGGTATCAATACCGACAACGTCCAGCAGATAGGCCGGGCCCATCGGCCAGCCGAACTGTTTTTCCATCACTTTGTCGACTTTGCGGAAGTCCGCGCCGTCGCGCAGCAACTGGCTAAAACCGGCGAAATAGGGGAACAGCACGCGGTTAACAAAGAAACCGGGGCAGTCATTGACCACAATCGGGGTTTTGCCCATTTTGCTGGCCCATGCCACCACTTTGGCGATGGTCTCATCCGCGGTTTTTTCACCGCGGATCACCTCGACCAGCGGCATGCGGTGCACCGGGTTAAAGAAGTGCATACCGCAGAAGTTTTCCGGGCGTTTTAGCACGCTTGCCAGTTCACTGATGGGAATGGTGGAGGTGTTCGACGCCAGCACGGTATCCGGGCGCACCTGGTCTTCGGTTTCCGCTAATACCGCTTTTTTCACTTTCGGGTTTTCAACAACCGCTTCCACCACCACATCGGCACGCTCAAAGCCGGCATAAGCCAGGGTTGGCTGGATGGTTGAAATCACGCCCGCCAGTTTCAGACCGTCGATCTTGCCGCGCTCAAGCTGTTTATTCAGCAATTTACCCGCTTCGCTCATGCCGAGTGCGAGCGACTTCTCATTGATATCTTTCATCAACACTGGCACGCCTTTCCACGCGGACTGATAGGCAATGCCGCCGCCCATGATGCCTGCGCCAAGTACCGCAGCCTGTTTGGGCGTTTCAATATTTTTGGTCAGTTTCTTCGCCTGACCTTTAACGTATTGGTCATTAAGGAAAATACCGACCAGCGCACGGGCTTCGTTGGTATGAGCCAGCGGAACAAAGCTCTGGTTTTCCAGTTTCAGTGCTTCATCCCGGCCAAATTTGGCTGCGGCTTCAATGGTTTTTACCGCCGTAATGGGGGCCGGATAGTGTTTGCCGGCGGTTTGCATCACCATGCCTTTGGCAATGGTAAAGCTCATGGCGGCTTCAATTTTGCTGAGTTTCAGCGGTTCCAGCTTCGGCTGACGTTTGGCTCTCCAGTCGAGATCGCCATTAATCGCCTGACGCAGGATGGCTACCGCGCCGTCACGCAGTTTCTCCGGCTTCACGATGCCATCTACCAGGCCAATCTTCAGTGCCTCTTCAGCACCGACATCTTTACCGGCAGCAATAATTTCTAATGCGCTATCTGCACCGAGCAGGCGCGGCATGCGGACGGAACCGCCAAAGCCCGGCATGATCCCCAGTTTGGTTTCCGGCAGACCGATGCGCAGGTCCGGCGTCGCCAGGCGATAGTCAGTCGCCAGCACGCATTCGCAGCCGCCGCCCAGCGCGTAGCCATTAACGGCGGAAAGCGTGGGCACTGGCAAATCTTCCAGCCGGTTAAAGACGCTATTGGCAAAATGCAGCCACTGGCTTAATTGCTCTGCCGGCACCAGGAATAGCGAAAGGAATTCGGTGATATCCGCGCCAACGATAAAGGCCGCTTTTTCGGAACGCAGCAGCAGCCCTTTTAAATCTGATTGCTTTTCCAGCACGTCCAGCGCTTCGCCGAGGCTGGCGACGGTAGCGGTATCAAGCTTATTCACTGAACCGGGAGCATCGAACACCAGTTCGGCGATGCCATCTTCCAGCCAGTTGAGGTACAGGTTATTGCCTTTGTAGAGCATGTCAGTCTCCTGAATCCAGCAAGGGATCTGGTCATACCAGATGAAACGGAGTGTGGTTTTTATGTTAACGAAATGCAAATAACTCATTAAATAATTGCTGGCGTGATCACGCTCGGTGGAAATCACCCAGCCGGAAGCAGGTGTGCTAAGATGCGAACACTTGAGGTCATAAAAAACAGAAGGAATAACGATGGACTCACTGGCGGCACTTTATAAAAATCATATTGTTACGCTACAGGAACGCACCCGTGATGTACTGGCGCGCTTCAAGCTCGACGCGTTGCTTATTCACTCCGGCGAGCTGTTTAACGTCTTTCTCGACGACCATCCTTATCCGTTTAAAGTGAATCCCCAGTTTAAGGCCTGGGTTCCGGTCACACAGGTGCCGAACTGCTGGCTGTTGGTCGATGGCGTGAATAAGCCGAAGCTGTGGTTCTATTTGCCGGTGGATTACTGGCATAACGTGGAACCCTTGCCAACCTCCTTCTGGACCGAAGAAGTCGATGTGATTGCGCTGCCGAAAGCCGATGGCATCGGTAGCTTGCTGCCTGCGGCGCGCGGCAACATTGCTTACATAGGGCCGGTGGCGGAGCGTGCACTGGGTCTGGATATCGCAGCCAGCAATATCAACCCGAAAGGGGTGATTGATTACCTGCATTATTACCGCGCCTACAAAACCGATTATGAACTGGCGTGTATGCGTGAAGCTCAGAAGACCGCTGTCATTGGTCACCGTGCCGCGCATGAAGCTTTCCAGTCCGGGATGAGCGAGTTTGATATCAACCTGGCGTATCTGACCGCTACCGGTCACCGCGACACCGATGTGCCGTACAGCAATATTGTGGCGCTGAACGAGCACGCCGCTGTGCTGCATTACACCCGGCTCGATCACCGCGCACCGGCGGAAATGCGCAGCTTCCTGCTGGATGCCGGCGCAGAGTACAACGGCTATGCCGCGGATTTGACGCGTACCTGGGCGGCGAACAGCGACACGGAGTATGCGCAACTGGTCAAAGACGTTAACGAAGAGCAACTGGCGCTGATTGCCACCATGAAAGCGGGCGTCAATTACGCCGACTACCATGTTCAGTTCCATCAGCGCATCGCCAAATTGCTGCGCCGTCATCACATCATCACTGATATCAGCGAAGAGGCGATGGTGGAGCAGGACATCACCGGGCCGTTTATGCCGCATGGTATCGGTCATCCGCTTGGTTTGCAGGTGCACGATGTTGCGGGCTTTATGCAGGATGACACCGGCACGCATCTGGCTGCGCCGTCGAAGTATCCTTACCTGCGCTGCACCCGCGTGATGCAGCCGCGTATGGTGGTGACCATTGAACCGGGTCTCTATTTTATTGAATCTCTGCTGGCGCCATGGCGCGAAGGCCCGCTCAGCAAGCACTTTAACTGGCAAAAAATCGATGCGTTGAAACCGTTTGGCGGCATTCGTATCGAAGATAATGTGGTTATTCACGAAAATAACATCGAAAACATGACGCGGGATCTGAAGCTGGCGTAATGGAGAGCTGGCTGATACCGGCTGCGCCGGTCACCTTTAGCGAGGAGATCAAAAAAAGCCGTTTTATTACGCTGTTGGCGCATACCGATGGCGTTGAGGCGGCGAAGGCGTTTGTCGATGCTGTCCGGGTGCTGCACCCGGATGCGCGTCATCACTGTGTGGCGTGGGTTGCGGGGCCGCCGGATGATTCGCAGCAGTTAGGGTTTTCTGACGATGGCGAACCGGCGGGCACGGCTGGTAAACCGATGCTCGCCCAGTTAATGGGCAGCGGCGTCGGCGAAATCACCGCAGTGGTGGTGCGTTATTATGGCGGTGTCTTGCTGGGGACCGGTGGTCTGGTAAAAGCTTACGGCGGTGGTGTGCAACAGGCGCTGAACCAGCTTACGACCATCCGCAAAATGCCGTTAACCGAATATACTTTGTGGTGTGATTACGCACAGCTGGCCGGAGTCGAAACGCTGCTTGGGCAATTTGAGGGGAAAATTGTCGCAAGCGAGTATCAGGCTTCCGTGCATCTGCGGGTGGCGCTTCCTCACAGCAGACTGGAGGCGTTTTCGGCAAGGCTTGCTGATTTTAGCCGTGGCGCATTGCAATTGTTAAAAACTGAAGAATAATCCCCTCCTGATTTTCTGAACACCTAAGGAAGCGGCAGAGATGCATTTTCGCGCCATAACCCGAATCGTTGGACTGCTGGTCATCCTCTTTTCCGGAACGATGATCTTACCTGGACTGGTAGCCCTTATTTACCGCGACGGTGCGGGGCGTGCATTTACCCAGACCTTTTTTGTGGCGTTGATGATTGGCTCCATACTGTGGTGGCCTAATCGTCGCGAGAAAGGGGAACTGAAATCCCGTGAAGGTTTCCTGATCGTCGTGCTGTTCTGGACGGTGTTGGGAAGCGTGGGGGCGTTGCCGTTTGTCTTTTCTGAAAGCCCCAGCCTGACGGTAACAGACGCATTTTTTGAATCCTTCTCTGGCCTGACGACCACAGGAGCAACAACGCTGGTCGGGCTGGATTCGCTGCCGCATGCCATCCTCTTTTATCGCCAGATGTTGCAGTGGTTTGGTGGGATGGGGATCATCGTGCTGGCCGTTGCGATACTGCCGATCCTCGGCGTCGGAGGGATGCAGCTCTACCGCGCCGAAATGCCAGGGCCGTTGAAAGACAATAAAATGCGCCCGCGGATCGCCGAAACGGCTAAGACCCTGTGGCTTATCTATGTCTTGCTGACAATCGCTTGCGCGGTGGCGCTGTGGTTTGCCGGTATGCCAGCCTTTGATGCTATCGGACATAGCTTTGCAACGATTGCCATTGGCGGTTTCTCCACGCACGATGCCAGCGTTGGCTATTTTAACAGTCCCACCATCAATACCATCATCGCCATCTTCTTACTGATCTCCGGCTGTAACTACGGCCTGCACTTCTCTTTGCTCAGCGGGCGCAGCCTGAAAGTTTACTGGCGCGATCCCGAATTCAGGATGTTTATCGGCGTACAGTTGACGCTGGTGGTGATTTGCACGGTGGTGCTGTGGTTCCACGATGTTTATAACTCGGCGGTGACCACCCTTAATCAGGCCTTTTTCCAGGTTGTCTCCATGGCGACCACCGCCGGATTCACCACTGACAGCATTGCGCGCTGGCCATTGTTCCTGCCGGTGCTATTGCTGTGCTCCGCTTTCATTGGCGGCTGTGCCGGTTCGACGGGGGGCGGGTTGAAGGTGATCCGTATTCTGTTGCTGTTTAAACAAGGGAACCGTGAGTTGAAGCGCCTGGTGCACCCGAATGCGGTTTACAGCATTAAGCTTGGTAACCGTGCGTTGCCGGAACGTATTCTGGAAGCCGTGTGGGGGTTTTTCTCGGCTTACGCGCTGGTGTTTATTGTCAGCATGCTGGCGATCATTGCCACCGGGGTGGATGATTTCTCTGCTTTTGCTTCGGTCGTGGCAACGCTGAACAACCTTGGGCCAGGACTGGGTGTTGTCGCGGACAACTTTGCCAGTATGAATCCGGTGGCGAAGTGGATCCTGATTGCGAATATGTTATTTGGTCGTCTGGAGGTCTTCACGCTGTTAGTGCTGTTTACCCCCACTTTCTGGCGTGAGTAAGGAGCCTTACGTGAAAACATTGATTCTCTTTTCCACCCGGGATGGGCAAACCCGGGAAATCGCCTCTTATATTGCTTCCGAGTTGAAAGAGCTCGGCACCGATACCGATGTGGTGAATTTGAACCGTGCGGAAGAGATAGACTGGGATCAGTATGAGCGGGTAGTGATTGGTGCGTCGATTCGCTATGGACACTATCATCCGGCGCTGGAACGTTTTGTGAAAAAACATCTACAGAGACTGAATTCACTGCCGAGCGCGTTCTATTCCGTTAACCTCGTCGCCCGCAAACCCGAGAAGAGCTCGCCGCAGACCAATAGCTACACCCGCAAGTTTTTACTCGCGTCGCCATGGCAACCGGACGAGTGCGCTGTGTTTGCCGGCGCGTTACGTTATCCGCATTATCGCTGGTATGACCGTCTGATGATCCAACTGATTATGAAGATGACAGGCGGCGAGACCAATCCGACGAAAGAAGTGGTGTATACGGACTGGCAGCAAGTCGCGAGTTTTGCCCGTGAAATCGCTCACTTAAACCGCAAATCGTCCGTTTAACCGACGTTGCGACGGAAAAATAAGCGAACGAAAACTTTTTTGAAATTTATGCTTGTCAGCCGGAATTAACTCCCTATAATGCGCCTCCACTGACACGGCACAAT
>NZ_JBOBHR010000015.1:0-71411 GCF_050587465.1 Kosakonia sp. N21
TATGCCGCATCCCCATGTGCCAGCGGCGCCAGCGCAGCGGGCAACTGACTCAGCTCCTGTACCAGCGACTCTTTGCTGATTTCGCTAATCGATCTCGCGCCGGTTAACGTCATCGCCACTTTCATCTCTTTCTCGATTAAATCCAGCAGATTTGCCACCCCCTGGCGTCCGTGCGTTGCCAGCGCGTAGAGATACGCGCGGCCCAGCAGTACGGTGTCAGCACCGAGCGCAATCATGCGCACGACATCCAGACCGTTGCGGATGCCGCTGTCGGCGAGAATAGCAATGTCCCCTTTGACCGCATCGGCGATAGCCGGTAACGCACGAGCGGATGAGAGTACGCCGTCGAGCTGGCGGCCGCCGTGGTTGGAGACCACGATGCCATCGGCGCCAAAGCGCACCGCGTCGCGGGCGTCTTCTGCATCCAGGATCCCTTTGATCACCATCGGACCATCCCAGAATTCGCGGATCCACTCCAGGTCTTTCCATGAAATCGAGGGATCGAAGTTTTTTGCCAGCCAGCCAATGTAGTCTTCCAGGCCGGTTGGTTTGCCAAGGTAAGTTGAGATGTTGCCCAAATCGTGAGGACGCCCGTTCATGCCGACATCCCACGCCCATTGCGGGTGCGTCACGGCCTGCCAGTAACGGCGCAGCGCGGCATTCGGGCCGCTCATGCCGGAGTGCGCATCACGGTAACGTGCGCCTGGCGTCGGCATATCGACGGTGAACACCAGCGTGGAGCAGCCCGCCGCTTTGGCGCGCTCCAGCGCATTACGCATAAAGCCGCGATCGCGCAGGACATAGAGCTGGAACCACATTGGCCGTTTCAGGGTGGGCGCAACTTCTTCAATCGGGCAGACGGACACCGTCGACAAGGTAAAAGGAATGCCTTTCGCATCGGCTGCGCCTGCGGCCTGTACTTCGCCACGTCGCGCATACATACCGCATAATCCGACCGGCGCCAGCGCCACAGGCATTGAGAGTTTTTCGTTAAACAGCGTGGTGTCGAGGCTGAGATCTGACATATTTTTCAGCACCCGCTGGCGCAGCGCGACCTGGGATAAATCTTCAACGTTGCGGCGCAGGGTATATTCGGCATATGCGCCGCCGTCGATATAGTGAAACAGGAACGGCGGCAGAATGCGCTGTGCTGCCGCGCGATAGTCGCTGGCTGCGGAAATAATCATGCTTTTTTCTCCCTGGAGTGAATAGGCTGTTCGTCCGGCAGGCGGGTGATCCGCGCCTGCCGGGCCTGATCTTCATCGAACTGGCGAATGGTGGTGTGCACAAAACCAAGATGGGCCATCATCGCCTGACGCGCGCCCTCGGCGTCTCCGGCAAGAATGGCGTTCATCACCGCCTGGTGTTGTTCGGTAAGCTGCGAAAAAACGGGGGGAACCAGGTACATACGCTGGCGGCTCTGCTTCACGGAGGATTGCAGCAGATCGAAAAAGCCCCGCATCGTCTGGAGCAACACCACATTGTGCGACGCTTCCGCAATGGCAAGGTGGAAGCGCACATCCGCTTGTGACGCCAGGTCCGGATCGTCGGATTGCGTGGCGTCAAAGCACAGGACGATTTTCTCTTTGTCTGCTTCCGTCGCACGCATCGCCGCATGCCAGGCCGTGCTGGCTTCGATGGCGTGGCGCGCTTCAAGAATATCGAAGCTGTAGTCCGGATCGTCATTCAGCAGTGTCTTTAACGGCTGCACAATGTTTTGTTCGGACCACTCATCGTGCTGCCAGCGCACAAAGGTGCCGCCGCCGCGGCGGCTCAGCAACACGCCTTCGCTCACCAGCCGCGACAGTGCTTCACGCAATGAATTGCGCGACACGCCAAGCTGTACGGCAAGCTGGCGCTCAGCGGGCAATTTCATGCCCGCTTCCAGTTGCTGCTCTGCAATCAGCGCCCGCACACGGTCAACAACCTCGTCCGTCAGGCGTCTGGGTAACACTTTCATGGGATCATCCAGGTCAGCACATAGGCCTGAAGTGTCGTAATAAGACCGACCATACAGGTGAAAATCAGGCTGTGTTTAACGGTAAAGCGGAACAGATCGGACTCTTTCCCCACCAGACCAACGGCCGCACAGGCAATGGCGATGGATTGCGGTGAAATCATTTTTCCGGTGACGCCGCCGGTGGTGTTTGCCGCCACCATCAGCACATCTGACACCCCAATCTGTTGAGCAGCGGTGGCCTGCAAGGCGGCAAACAACGCATTCGACGAGGTATCCGAACCGGTAAGGAATACCCCCAACCAGCCGAGGAACGGCGAGAAGAAGGTAAAGGCATTGCCGGTATGCGCCAGCGCTAATGCCAGCGTTGAAGAGAGCCCGGAATAGTTGGAAATAAAGGCAAAGGCCAGCACCATTCCGATGGAGTAAATCGGCAACGCCAGATCGCGCAACGTGCTGGTAAAGGTGCTGATCGCATCTTTTGGCTTCATGCGCAGCCAGATAATCGACAGGATAGCGGCAAACAAAATGGCTGTGCCGGTCGCTGAGAACCAGTCAAATTTATAGATGGCTGCGTAAGGCGTGGCTGCGCTCACCACCGGCGGCATACGGGCGACCAGCTTATCCAGGTGCGGTACGGAAACGGTGAACACCCAGTCATACAGCGCACCACCAGGGGCGAACATGGCCTTAAACGGTGGAACGCTCCACAACGTAACGGTGGCGGTCAGAAACAGGAAGGGCGACCAGGCACGCAGGATCTGCCCGCCGCTGTAGTGGGTGCGTTGCAGATTGAGATCGACCTGCGAGGCGCCCATATCGCCAAAGCGGAAAATACGTACCGGCTTCCAGCGCTTGAGGAACAGTGTCAGACAGACCAGTGACACCAGCGACGAGATAATGTCTGGCAGCTCCGGGCCGATAAAGTTTGAACTCAAATACTGGGCAATGGCAAACGAACCCCCGGCCACAATCACCGCAGGCCAGGTCTCTTTCACGCCGCGCCAGCCGTCCATAATCGCCATGATCCAGAACAGCACAATAATGGTCAGGAACGGCAACTGGCGACCTACCATCTGGCCAATTTCAAAACTGTCCAGCCCGGTGACTTGTCCGGCAACCAGAATCGGAATGCCCATTGCGCCGAAAGCGACCGGTGCGGTATTGACGATCAAACACAAACCGGCGGCATACAGCGGATTAAAACCGAGCCCGACCAACAGTGCCGCTGTGATTGCCACCGGTGCGCCAAACCCGGCCGCCCCTTCGAGGAATGCACCGAATGAGAAACCGACAATCAGCATTTGCAGGCGCTGGTCCGGGGTAATGGAGAGAATCGACGAGCGGATAATGTCGAACTGCCCGGTTTTCACCGAGATTTTATAGACAAATACCGCAGCGATAATGATCCAGGCGATAGGCCACAGGCCATAGAAGAAACCATACACCACAGAGGCGAGAGCGTGATCCAGTGGCATATCGTAGAACAGCAACGCGACCGCCAGGGCGATAGCCACGGTCCAGCTCGCAGCAACATAGCCTTTTAATTTGAGCTTTATGAGCGCGAAAAAGAAAAACAGGATCGGCAGTGAAGCGATCAGACTGGATAGCCAGATATTACCGGCCGGGTCGTAATTCTGTTGCCAGAGATTCATGCAGGTCTCCTGAGAACCACCGTAAAACAGGCGAGCGGTAAGTCTGTGCTTATCTCTGCATCACATGTTTTGTAAAAGTGGTCCTGCCAGTGGTGGTGTGTAGGGTTTGTGATAACGAATGGTTATCCAAATGTTGCTATCTGGCAATTGGGATGTGACGTGATTTTATGGAATTGTGAACCGCAGAGAAAATCAGGGAGAGATTGGTAGGGCCAATTTTGACAGCACTTGCCCCCGGTGGAGGAGAACAAGTGCTGTGAACAGGAAGGTCAGAATGCGCTTTTGGCAAAGCCGGTCATGGCTTCAAGACCCATTTCACGACCCAGCGCGGTCATCGGGTGTACGACCACCAGGCCACGGACGCTTTTTTTCAACTTGCCGAGATCCGCCTGCTCTTTTTTGGTGATGGCCCGGCTGAACGGCATTTTCATCAGCTTTTGCGCTTCTTTGCTCAGCTTCTGGGTGTATTGCTCGCGCAGACGGAGGATTTCCGCTTCCAGCGTGGTTTTCTCTTTTTCCAGCTCGGCGTATTTGTCCGCCGCGTCAACTAACGAGAGATCGGCTTGCTGGTGGCGAATAGCGTCGAGGCGGTCGCTCAGACGCTTAATTTCGTTTTTTTCGACTTCTTTCATGATGCCCGGTTTTGTTGGGGGATAAAAAGATAAGGATACAGCATTTATAACGGAGTTTACTTCTGGAATGCCTTTTTTAAGCTGATACGGGAAATCAGCTCGGTGAGCGACAGCACCATTGTGGAACGCACCACCTGCTGGTAGCGCTGTTTTTGCATTGCAAAAAGGTCAGGATCACTGGTGTCGAACAGCGGTGTTGGCGGCAGGGCGGCAACGCAGTGCAACTCGCCAAAAGGTCCGAGGATTTCATCATCGGTAAAGGCGTATTCCGTGCCGTCGTGGTTCAGCTCCTCGCGTAGCGCCATCAGCAGTTCCGCGTCTTCATACTCCGGGCGGGAAATCACCCCAAGACCGTAAATCAGCTTCAAACGCACAGACAAATTGCCCAGCGGTCCATCTCCGTCAAGTAGCGGCTCAACAGCATATTTCACCGCATAATCGTCTTTGCGGAATACCTGCAGCACCAGAATATTGATCGCCTCATTGAGCAGCTCAACGGCGGCAATCAAGAAACTTCGCACGGTTTTGCCAGCATTCAGACGCTCGAGTACACGGTTTTCGAAGGCCTGCGTTTTTTCCATTATTGCCTGCATATCTGACAATTTCGTTAACAGGCGCGGGGAGTCCCGCGCCAGAGTCGGCATCATGCCTTGGCGTTATAGGCGTTGACGGCTTCGTTAACGACCGGGCTGTTGGCGTCCAGACCAGAAATCTGCGCCAGCGCAGCCTGCGGGCCTTTCTCTTCGATAAGCGCAGCCAGCTCTTGCGCCTGAGGATCCTGCTCGCTGCGGTAATGCATGGCAGCGGCAATGCCTTTCACCAGGTTCGCGTGCGGCAGGTTGTACTCCAGCGTGCCGAGCAGCGGTTTGATCAGGCGATCGCCGGCGCTCAGTTTACGCAGCGGCTGACGTCCTACGCGCTCAACATCGTCTTTCAGATAGGGGTTTTCAAAACGGCCCAGGATTTTCTGAATGTACGCGGCATGCTTATCGGCATCAAAGCCATAACGCTTGATCAGCACCGCGCCGCTCTCTTCCATCGCGCCTTTCACAACGGCACGGATGTTGGCATCCAGGATAGCGTCGCGAATGGTTTGAAGGCCGGTCTGTTTTCCAAGGTACGCGGTTATAGCATGCCCGGTATTCAGCGTGAAGAGCTTACGTTCAACAAATGCCATCAGGTTATCAGTTAATTCCATCCCGGGGATGTTCGGCAGCGCGCCTTTAAACTGGGTTTTATCCACAATCCACTCACTGAACGTTTCCACTGTGACTTCCAGCGGATCGTGGGTGGCGGATTCAGAAGGCGGAACGATACGGTCAACGGCGGAATCGACGAAGCCGACGTGCTGATCAACCCAGGCTTTGTCTGCATCCGCCAGCGCGGCAATGACATGGCCTTTCAGTTGCGTGGTGCCGCGCACCATATTTTCGCACGCGATGATATTCAGCGGCGTGGTAATGCCCTGCGCTTTACGTTTCGCCAGCCCTTTGGCGATAGCCGGCGCAATGCGTTCCAGAACGACCGGGCCAACAGCGGTGGTCACCAGATCCACGGAAGCGATCAGTTCAACAACTTCATCACCGATGCTGCTGACGGCGTTAACGCCGGAAACCGTATCCACCTGCTCATTTTCACCAACCACATGCACCTGATAGCTATGACGGGCATTAAGGGCGTCGAGAACCACCTGATTCACATCGGCGAATGTCAGTTCAATCCCCGCGTCGGCCAGTAATTTGCCGATGAAACCACGTCCGATATTTCCTGCGCCAAAATGCAATGCTTTCATAGTCTTAACCTTCATCAATGTTTTTACCCGAGAGGGCTGGGGTGAGGAACCACGAAAATTTCTCCTCACCCTAGCCCTCTCCCCAAAGGGGAGAGGGAAGAGGTTAGCGCCGGTCTGTTATTTACCGAGCAGCGCCAGCACTTCTTCAACGCTGGTAGTATGCGCCAGACGTTCAATGACCGTCTCGTCATCCAGTGCGTTGGTCAGGCTGGTGATCACCTGGATGTGCTCGTTGTTGCGTGCCGCAATCCCGATGACCAGGCGGGCGATGTCTTCTTCGTCCTCGCCAAAGCGAACGCCTTCCGGGTACTGGCAGAACACCACACCCGTTTTCAGCACGCGATCTTTGGCTTCCACGGTGCCGTGCGGAACCGCGATAGATTCACCCAGATACGTCGGGGTCAGTTTTTCGCGTTCCAGCATTGCATCGACATATTCCGGCTGAACGTAGCCGCCTTTCACCAGTTGCTCACCGGCAAAACGGATGGCTTCTTCTTTGTTACTCGCTTTACGACCAAGGAAGATGTTCTCTGCGCCCAGCTTGAACAGATTGCTGTTGGAAGCATCGAAGCTGTCCTGCAGGCTGCTGTTCACTTTGGTCTGGTTGTCGGTGTGGCGCTGTGCAGCGACCAGACGTTCAGTCAGACCGGTGTACAGGCCGCTGTCCAGGAAGTTGGTCAGGGAGATATGCTGCGCCTGCGGTGCCTGGCGCATAGCGCGCTCGGTCAGATCGCGGTGCGTAATCACCAGATCAACGTCAGACGGCAGGCTGTTAATCGCGCTGTTGGTCACCGAAATGTTGGTGAGGCCGGCATCCTGTACTTTCTTACGCAGTACGCCTGCGCCCATGGCGCTGGAGCCCATACCGGCATCACATGCCACGATGATTTTACGCACATGGCTCAGGTCGTTGGTCACGTCGCCAGCTGCCAGCGGCGATGCGCCTTTAGACTGGGCTTTCATGTCCTGCATACGACGGGTAGCCGCTTCGATATCTTCGTCCTCTTCTTTCACTTTGCTGGTTTTCAGCAGAATGGAGGCGATCACGAAGGAGACGATCAGCGCAGCGAAGATGGCTGTCAGGTTAGCGAAGTACGCGCCTTTTGGCGTCATCGCCAGCACGGCCAGGATGGAACCCGGAGAAGCCGGAGACACCAGACCGCCGTTCAGCACGCTCAGGGTGAACACGCCAGTCATACCGCCGAGAATAACGGCCAGCAGCAGACGCGGGTTCATCAGCACATACGGGAAGTAAATTTCGTGGATACCACCCAGGAAGTGGATGATAGCCGCACCGCCAGCAGACTGTTTAGCGCTACCGCGACCAAAGAACATGTACGCCAGCAGAACGCCCATCCCCGGACCCGGGTTTGCTTCGATCAGGAAGAAGATAGACTTGCCGATGTCATGCGACTGCTGAATACCCAGCGGTGAGAAGATACCGTGGTTGATGGCGTTGTTGAGGAACAGGATTTTCGCCGGTTCAACAAAGATAGACGCCAGCGGCAGCATGTCATGCACAACCATGAAGTTAACGCCTGCTGCCAGAACTTTGGACAGGACTTCAACCGCAGGGCCAATGCCGAGGAATGCCAGGATAGCGAGGATCATACCGATGATGCCAGCGGAGAAGTTATTCACCAGCATTTCAAAACCGGATTTGATCTTGCCGTCTACGGCCGCGTCAAATTTCTTAATGCAGATACCACCCAGCGGGCCGGCAATCATTGCGCCAAGGAACATCGGCATGTCTGCGCCGACGATAACGCCCATGGTGGTGATCGCACCGACAACGCCGCCGCGATCGCCGCCAACCAGACGACCACCGGTGAAACCGATGAGCAGCGGCAGCAGGTAAGTAATCATTGGACCAACGAGTTTTGCCAGCGTCTCGTTTGGTAACCACCCTGTAGGAATAAACAATGCGGTGATGATACCCCACGCGATAAACGCGCCGATGTTAGGCATCACCATATTGCTAAGGAAACGACCAAAGCTCTGCACCTTGATCTTGATATCGGATGACATAAAACACCCCTTCTTATGTTTGCTATCGCACAGGCCGGAAGCCCGAGGTTTGTTTGTTAATGTGGCGGCAGAGGTAGCCGGACCTGGGTTATCAGTGATGCGAAATCTCGCACCGAATGGGCGTACTGTCCAGATGGTGCCTTTTTGTGTGATGTTGATCGCATTAATACAGGGGGAGGCCGGGTCTTTATGGTGATCTTTGTCACAAAAATCGTGTGTAAAAAAAGAACAAGGAATAAAAAACAGGCTGAACAGGGCATTAAGTGTGATGTTGTTCACATTTTTGTTTGGGCACTTTGTTATTTATTTGTGATATTGATCACAAGATATTTTCGCCAGGACTTTTCTGAGTGTGATCGATCGCAAACTGTGTCTTTTTCAACCAGCTTGACGTGTAACTCCCTTTCATTTGCGGCTGTGATGCTAATCTGGGCGGTAAAGTTTGCATATTGATGAAACGGTCTGATTCCGTTGGTGCATACTTAATTTTTAGTTGGCGAAAAAAGGACCCGGCAATGAAACTGATTGGCAGCTACACCAGCCCTTTTGTACGCAAAATTTCGGTGATTCTGTTGGAAAAAGGGATCACGTTCGAATTCATCAACGAGCAACCGTATAACGCCGTTAACGGCGTGGGGCAATTTAACCCCCTTGGCAAAGTCCCGGCGCTGGTGACCGATGGCGGAGAGGTGTGGTATGACTCGCCGATTATCGCCCAGTACATTGATTTATTGGGGATTGCACCGGCGATGTTGCCGACGGATGCGAAAGCCGCGCTGAAAATTCGCCAGCTTGAAGCTCTGGCGGACGGCATTATGGACGCGGCACTGGTGTCGGTGCGTGAACTGGCGCGCCCGGTTGAGCAGCAGTCTGAAAGCGAACTGCTTCGCCAGCGGGAAAAAGTGAACCGCGGGCTGGATGCGCTGGAAAGCTATTTGCGTGACGGAACGCTCAGTGTTGATAGCCTCAATCTGGCAACCATCGCGATAGCCTGCGCCATTGATTACATTAACTTCCGCCACGTTGCGCCCGGCTGGTGTGTTAATCGCCCGCTGCTGGTGAAACTGGTGGAAAACTTGTTCCTGCGTGAGAGCTTCGCCCGCACTGCGCCGCCAAAGGCGTGATAACCATGATGTCCGCCTGAACAAAGTCGCTGTACAATCCCCTCACGTCAAATCGCCCCTGACGGGAGGGGCAACCAACAGCCAGGCCTTTTCATGACTACTCTTTACAGCCAGATCCCTTCTACCGATCGCCTGTTACGTGACGAGGCGTTCACTTCTCTGTTAGCGACGTTTGGTCACCACCGCGTGGCCCAGGCGTTGCGCCAATTACAGGATGAAGCGCGCGAGCAGATCCGCACTGCGCAGACATTACCCGGCTGGTGCGAAAACTGGGCGGCGGAAACCCGGCTGCGTCTGGAATGCAGCGAAACCAGCGCGTTACGCCCGGTGTTTAATCTCAGCGGGACGGTGCTGCATACCAATTTAGGCCGTGCGATACAGTCGCAGGCGGCTATCGATGCGGTCGCTCAGGCGATGGGGTCACCGGTAACGCTGGAGTACGATCTCGACGGTGCCGGACGGGGTCATCGCGATCGGGCGCTGGCCGATCTCTTGTGTCAACTGACCGGTGCGGAAGATGCCTGTATTGTGAATAACAATGCGGCGGCAGTGCTGCTGATGCTGGCTGCCACGGCGGCAGGCCGGGAAGTGGTGGTGTCGCGCGGCGAACTGGTGGAGATAGGCGGCGCGTTTCGCATTCCGGATGTGATGCGTCAGGCTGGCTGCGTATTGCACGAAGTCGGCACGACCAATCGCACCCACGCCAAAGATTATCAGCAGGCCATTAATGACAATACCGCCCTGCTGATGAAGGTACACACCAGCAATTACCATATCGACGGGTTTACCAAAGCGGTGAGCGAAGGCGAACTGGTCACGCTGGCGCAGGCGTCCGGGTTACCGGTGATTGTCGATCTTGGCAGCGGTTCGCTGGTGGATTTAAGCCTTTATGGGCTGCCGCAGGAGCCCATGCCGCAAACGTTGATTGCCGCAGGCGTGAGTCTGGTGAGTTTCTCCGGCGATAAACTGCTGGGCGGCCCGCAGGCCGGGATTATCGTCGGGAAAAAAGCGCTGATTGCGCAGTTGCAGCAACATCCGCTGAAACGCGCCCTGCGTGCGGATAAAATGACGCTGGCCGCGCTGGAAGCCACGCTGCGTCTTTACCTGCATCCGGAAAAGCTCCGGCAAAACCTGCCGACCCTGCGCTATTTAACACGCCCGGAACCGGAGATCCGCGAGCAGGCGCAGCGTCTGCGCGCCGCGCTGACGTCGCATTATCATGAGTTTGATGTGCGGGTCGAGGTCTGCCAGTCGCAGATTGGCAGCGGTTCGCTGCCGGTGGACAGGTTGCCAGGCGCGGCGCTGACGTTTACTCCCCGCGACGGTAGCGGCCGTCGGCTGGAAGCGCTGGCGATGCAGTGGCGGGCGCTGCCGCAGCCGGTAATTGGCCGTATCTATGATGGTCGCCTGTGGCTGGACTGCCGCTGTCTTGAACATGAATCCCGCTTGCTGGAGATGTTGCTGAAATGATTATTGCCACCGCCGGGCACGTGGACCACGGCAAAACCACCCTGATTGAAGCCATTACCGGTGTGAACGCTGACCGTTTGCCGGAGGAAAAAAAACGCGGGATGACCATCGATCTCGGCTATGCCTACTGGCCGCAGCCGGACGGGCGCGTGCCGGGTTTTATCGATGTGCCGGGGCATGAAAAATTTTTGTCGAATATGCTGGCGGGCGTTGGCGGCATTGATCATGCGTTGCTGGTGGTGGCCTGCGACGATGGGGTGATGGCGCAGACACGCGAACATCTGGCGATTTTGCAGTTAACCGGAAACCCGGCGCTGACGGTGGCGCTGACAAAAGCCGATCGCGTGGATGAGGCGCGCATTGCCGACGTGCGCGAGGAGGTGCAAAACACCTTACGCGCTTTCGGTTACCCGCAGGCGACCCTGTTCGTCACGGCGGCGACGATGCAGCAGGGGATTGATGAATTACGCGCGCATCTGCTGCAACTGCCGGAGCGGGCGCACCCGGAACACCAACGCTTTCGCCTGGCGCTGGATCGCGCTTTTACCGTCAAAGGGGCGGGGCTGGTGGTGACCGGTACGGCGTTATCCGGCGATGTCCGCATCGGCGATACGCTGTGGCTGACCGGGGTGAATAAACCGATGCGCGTTCGCGGTCTGCATGCGCAAAATCAGCCCGTTGAGCGGGCGCACGCCGGGCAACGTATCGCCCTGAATATTGCTGGCGATGCGGAAAAAGAGGCGCTGAGCCGTGGTGACTGGCTGCTGTCGCAGCAACCTCCCGAGCCCACGGAGCGGCTGATTGTCGCTCTGCAAACACATACGCCGCTGACGCAGTGGCAACCTGTGCACATCCATCATGCCGCCAGCCACGTTACTGGCCGTGTGTCGCTGCTGGAGAATGACCTGGCGGAGCTGGTGCTGGATACCCCGCTGTGGCTGGCGGATAACGATCGCTTGGTACTGCGGGATATCTCCGCGCGTAGCACGCTGGCGGGCGCGCGGGTGGTGGCGTTGAATTCGCCGCGCCGGGGCAAACGTAAAACGGACTACCTGAACTGGATCACCGCGCTGGCGCAGGCGTCGGATGATGCGCAGGCGTTGTCGGTGCATCTGTCACGTGGTGCGGTCGATCTTACGGCCTTTGGCTGGGCACGCCAGCTCAGCCCGGACGGGCTGGAGAGATTATTGCACCAGCCGGGATATCTCCGCGCCGGAAACAATCTGCTCGATGCACCGGTGGCGGCGCGCTGGCAGCGAAAACTGCTGGAAACGCTGGCGACCTATCACGAGCAGCATCGCGAAGAGCCGGGACCGGGGCGCGAGCGTCTGCGGCGTATGGCGCTGCCAATGGAAGACGAAGCGCTGGTGTTAACCCTGATTGAGCGCATGCGTGAAAGCGGTGATATCCACAGTCACCACGGCTGGTTGCATCTGCCGGATCACAAAGCCGGTTTTACCGATGAACAGGCGCAGCTATGGCAGAAAGCCGCGCCGCTGTTTGGTGACGAACCTTGGTGGGTGCGGGATGTGGCGCGCGAGGTTGCGGCCGATGAACAGGTAATGCGCACCGTGTTGCGGCAAGCGGCCCAGCAGGGGCTGATTACGGCGATCGTGAAAGATCGTTATTACCGCAACGATCGGATTGTGACGTTTGCCACGATGATCCGCGAGCTGGATCTGGCGCGCGGTACCACCAGTGCGGCGGATTTCCGCGACCGGCTTAACGTCGGGCGCAAGCTGGCTATCCAGATCCTCGAATATTTTGACCGCATTGGTTTTACCCGCCGTCGCGGCAACGATCATATCCTGCGCGACAAGGCGTTGTTTACCAAAGAAAACGACTGAAGATTTGTTTTAAGTTATTGCAGGCTGGCGAATATTTCGCCAGTCGCGTCTACCCTTGTAAAGACGACTGTCGCAAGGAGACGCCGATGAACACCTCCCTCTCAACGCCCTCTATCCAGCCAGGGAAATACGGTTTTCCCCTGGCATTAAAAGCCCGCTATGACAACTTTATCGGTGGCGATTGGGTCGCCCCCGTGGCGGGCGAGTATTACCCGAATCTCACGCCGGTGACCGGGCAACCACTGTGTGAGGTTGCCAGTTCTGGCCCGCAGGATATCGACCTCGCACTGGATGCCGCCCACAAAGCCAGAGCGGCATGGGGGGCAATGTCCGTCCAGGCGCGGGCGGCAATATTGCTAAAAATCGCCGATCGCATGGAGCAAAACCTTGACCTGCTGGCGACGGCGGAAACCTGGGACAACGGCAAACCGATCCGCGAAACGCAAGGCGCAGACGTGCCGCTGGCAATCGATCATTTCCGTTATTTCGCGGGCTGCATACGTGCGCAGGAAGGCGGGATCAGCGAAATTGATAACGACACGGTGGCGTACCATTTTCATGAACCGCTCGGGGTAGTCGGGCAGATCATTCCGTGGAACTTTCCGCTGTTGATGGCGTGCTGGAAAATGGCCCCCGCGCTGGCGGCTGGAAACTGCATTGTGCTGAAACCCGCGCGCCTGACGCCGCTGTCGGTACTATTGCTGATGGAGATTATCGGCGATCTGCTGCCGCCAGGGGTCATCAATGTGGTAAACGGTGCAGGCGGTGAGATTGGCGAGTATCTCGCCACTTCAAAACGCATCGCCAAGGTGGCGTTTACCGGTTCGACGGACGTGGGCCGACAAATTATGCAGTACGCCACGCAAAACATTATTCCGGTGACGCTGGAGTTGGGCGGTAAATCGCCGAATATCTTCTTCGCCGACGTGATGGATGAAGAAGATGCTTACTTCGATAAAGCCCTGGAAGGGTTTGCCCTGTTCGCCTTCAACCAGGGCGAAGTGTGCACCTGCCCGAGTCGGGCGCTGGTGCAGGAATCCATCTACGAGCGTTTTATGGAGCGCGCGATTCGCCGGGTGGAAAGCATTCGTAGCGGTAACCCGTTAGACAACACCACGCAAATGGGGGCGCAGGTTTCACAAGGGCAGATGGAGACCATTCTCAATTATATTGCCGTCGGTCAGCAGGAGGGGGCGGACATCCTCACTGGCGGGCGGCGTAAAGTGCTGGCGGGGGATCTGCAAACAGGTTACTACCTGGAACCGACGATCCTGTTTGGTCAGAACGCGATGCGCGTCTTTCAGGAGGAGATTTTCGGCCCGGTGCTGGCGGTCACGACCTTCAAAACCGAGGATGAAGCCCTGGCGCTGGCCAACGATACGCTGTATGGCCTCGGCGCGGGTGTCTGGAGCCGTAACGGGTCATTGGCCTACCGAATGGGGCGCGGCATCCAGGCCGGGCGCGTCTGGACCAACTGCTATCATGCGTATCCCGCGCATGCGGCGTTTGGCGGTTACAAGCAGTCGGGGATTGGGCGTGAAACCCATAAGATGATGCTGGAGCACTACCAGCAAACCAAATGCCTGTTAGTGAGCTACTCCGACAAGCCACAAGGGCTGTTCTGACCCGCGCGTTAACAAACCGTTAAGGCAAAGCGCCAGACATGTTCATGCAGATGACAAATCTGGCGACTTTCCCTGCCGCGATCAAAGCGCTGCCACGGCGTTTTCTGGCACCCTTGGTTTTTTGCGTCAGGCGGAGTGGAGAATGAACCGTTTTATTATCGCCGATCCGGGCAAGTGCATTGGCTGCCGGACCTGTGAAGTGGCCTGTGTGGTGTCGCACGAGGACAATCAGGACTGCTCGGTCGTCAAACCTGCCACGTTTTCCGCGCGCATTCGCGTGGTGAAAACCGGTACGTTCTCTACGGCGGTGACCTGCCATCACTGCGAAGATGCACCCTGCGCGAATGTTTGCCCGGTTGGGGCAATAAGTCGTGTCGAGGGGGCGGTGTGCGTGGAACAGTCCCGCTGTATCGGCTGTAAGAGTTGCATGATCGCCTGCCCGTTTGGCGCCATGCAGGTCACCGTGATCAATAACCAGGCGCAGGCGCTGAAGTGCGATTTGTGCCAGCACCGTGAAAACGGCCCAGCCTGCGTGGAAGCCTGCCCGACCGGTGCGCTAAGCTGCCTCAACCCGGCAACGCTGCGGGAAAACCGCCTGCGTGGTCAGTTAGCCGGGTTTGTTGCCTGATAACGCGCGTAAAAAAGCCCCCGGTCAGGGGGGCTTGTTATGCGGTTGTCCGGCGTCAGTTTTCCTGCCAGGCTTTTTCAACTTCTTCGGCGAGAATTCTCACACCCTCTTCGATCAGCGACGGTTCCGGCACATAGTTCATGCGCATGCACTGATGGGTATGCGGCCAGGGTTTATCCAACCCCGGGAAGAAGTAATCTCCTGGCACCATCAGGACACCGCGTTTTTTCAACCGCTGATACAGCAGCTCCGTGCTGATGGGCAGATCCTTAAACCACAGCCAGAGGAATATTGCCCCTTCCGGCTTGTGGATCAGGCAGCGCTCTTCAGGTAAATAACGGCGCAGCGTGGCGATGGTTTCCTGCACTCGCTGGTAGTAAAAAGGCTTTATCACCTCTTCGGACAGGCGCAGCAGGTCTTTGCGTTTGATCATTTCGCACATCATTGCCGGGCCAATACCGCCTGGCGCCAGACTGATGATGCCGTTCATGTTGCGGATTGCCGAAATCACTTTGTCGTTGGCGATAATAATGCCGCAGCGGCTGCCAGGCAGGCCCAGCTTCGACAGGCTCATGCACAAAATAATATTCGGGTTCCACAACGGGCGCGCTTCGCTAAAGATGATCCCCGGGAAAGGCACGCCGTAAGCGTTATCAATCACCAGTGGAATGTTGTGCTGATGGGCCAGCGCATCCAGTTTCATCAGCTCTTCATCGGTAATGACGTTGCCGGTCGGGTTGGTCGGACGCGAGACACAGATCATGCCTGTCTCTTCGCCAATGTGCAGGTGTTCGAAATCGACGTGGTATTTGAACTGGCCTTCGGGCAGCAGCTCAATATTGGGCCGTGCGGAGACGAAAAGATCCTCTTCCAGCCCGGAATCCGCGTAACCGATATACTCCGGTGCCAGTGGGAACAACACTTTTCTGGTGCTTCCATCGGCGCGGCGGCCGGCAAACAGATTGAATAAGTAGAAAAATGCGCTCTGGCTGCCATTTGTTAGCGCAATATTCTGTGGCTCAATATCCCAACCTAATTCTTCGCGCAGCATGCCTGCCAGCGCGGTTAGCAGCTCGGTTTTGCCCTGCGGACCGTCATAATTGCACAGCGCATCAGTCGCTTTGCCGTTTTCCACCATCTCTGCCAGCAGCTTGTGGAAGTAATCGGTCATCGCCGGAATTTGCGCCGGGTTGCCGCCGCCGAGCATGATAGCGCCTGGTGTGCGTAAACCGTCGTTGAGATCCTCCATCAGGCGCGTAATGCCTGCATGGCGGGTGAATTTGTCGCCGAAAAGTGAAAATGTCATCGCTACTGTTCTGCCGGGCTGCTGTTCAAAGTGGCTAACCATAGCGCTCTGTAAGGCAGGGTGCAAATCACACCCTGACGCTCTCTTTCATACTTTATTCTTATTAAGTTCTGTAATGTGGAGTTATATGCTGATATTTGCCTTATGACTCAGTGCTGCGCCAGCCCGGCCCAAATCACCATCACTTTGTCGTTGCCCGATTCGCGAACGAATCCGTAACCCTGCGGCAGCGTTAGCGTTGTCTGTTTCCCTACGCCTAGCGCCGGATGACGTGCCCGGAACTGGCCCAGCGTCTGCCAGTGGCGCAGGCTCTGTGCGGCGCTGCCGTTCAGATCCTGCCAGTTCATGTCTGAGCGCGTGCCTTGCAGCGGGTCCGAACCGGTGGGACCAAAGGGACGCGCCGATTCATCACCGTAAAAGATTTGCACCGCGCCCGGAGCGAGCAGCAGAAGTTCTGCCGCCTGCTGGCCCCCCTCGCGGAACAGGCGGGTATCGTGCGAGGAGAGGTAACTCAGCACGTTGAAACGCTGCAATTTATCAGCCATCTGCTGCCAGACCGTATCCATATTCGCCAGACAGGGCACAGCGCTTGCCGCCTGCTCCTGATAATCGAAGTTGATCATCGCATCAAAGCCATGCTGGTAATAGTCGCTCTGCATCACGCCGTGGCCCCAGGATTCCCCGGTCATCCAGAAGGGCGCGTCGTCGATTTTCTTCTGTGGATTGGCCTGCTTCCACTCCGCTAACGCCTGTGTCGCCTGCGTTTTTAATTGTTGCCAGGCATCCCGTTCAACGTGTTTGGCGGTATCCACGCGAAAGCCATCAATGCCATAGTCACGCACCCATTGGCTCAGCCAGTGGGTGAGGTAATCCCGTGGCGTAAAGCCGCTGATTTCCTGGGCGTGGGTATCGGGTTTGTGCCGGTAAAAGACCGGCAGACCAGAAGGCGTGGTGGATTCGGTTTTCAGATCGGGCAGAAACGCCAGCGACATGGTCAGATCGTCAAAGCCGGGGTTGTCGTAATCGCCAATGTCGGTGCGGATCCACGCTTTACCCCACCAGTTTTGCCAGGCGGTTTTATCGCTGAAGTTGATGTAATCGTTAAAGCTGTGCCAGCTCTGCCCGGCCGCAGGACGCCAGTCTGTCCAGTGCTGACCAAGGATCTTCTCGCGTTCACCCTCCTTCAGATAGAGCGCGCCAAAGCCGAAGGTTTGCATATCCGCCAGCGTTGCATAGCCAGTGTGGTTCATCACCACATCAAACAGGATGCGGATCCCCCGTTTGTGCGCTTCATCCACCAGCGTACGAAGGTCGTTTTCGGTGCCCATATTGGCGTCGAGACGGGTCCAGTCCTGGGTGTAATAACCGTGATAGGCATAATGAGGAAAGTCCCCTTTGGTTCCACCGCCCACCCAGCCGTGGATCTGTTCCAGCGGTGAACTTATCCACAGCGCGTTAACGCCAAGCTGTTGCAGATAATCCAGTTTGGTTGTGAGTCCTTTCAGGTCGCCGCCGTGAAAGGTGCCAATTTCCTGCAAGCCATCTTTATGCCGACCGTAGCTGTTATCGTTGCCTGGATCGCCATTGACGTAGCGGTCGGTCAGCACGAAATAGACGGTCGCGTTGTGCCACTGAAAGGGTGCTGCGCCTTGCGTGTCTGCTGACTCCAGCAGTAATAAGCCATCGCTGTTTGCGGCTGGCTGTAGGGTGATCTTGCCATCGCGCACGGTAGCGGTGCGCTGGCTGTAAAAGTCCCGTACCTGGCTGCCTTCCGCGAAGGTGTTGCCTACCGCAATGGTGAGCGGTTTGTCGTTGCGAACCGGGCATTGACGCTGTGCGGTGGCAGGCGTCGCCGTAGCGTCATTTTTCACATTGAGCATCAACGTGGGTGTACCGGAGCGGGTATCGATCTGTAACCGGTAATCGCCATCGCGGAAGATCCGCCACTGTGGCGCGTGACCGGTACAGGGGATCAGCGACAGCGTCTGATTCAGTTTAATGCTGTCCGCAGGCTGCCAGCACTGTTGACCATCCTGCAAGGTAAAGGACTGCGCGCCTTTTTTCAGCGCCGCTTCACTGTGCCAGACGCCTGTACCACTGCTGCTGAATGGCGGGAAACCGCTGGCAGTCCAGTCGGCGAGGGCGAGCGTGGGCAAAAAAAGCAGTAACAGCGCGGCGTGTTTCATATGCAGTCCCTGACAGAGCGATTTTGACTCAGTTTGCCACGGTGGACGGACGGGTAACTCCTCCCGCAAGGCGTATTGCGGGGGAGGAGAGGAAAGGGGGATCGAACCCGGTTTATTTGCGATAAACACCACATTTACGCGAGATTGTCCGTTTTATGTGCAGTTTCCCCGTGACATGGTTTCGGAATTGGATTATTTCTGTACGTGCTCTTGCAGGCTATTTTTGGTATGATTTGAGATTCAGCTCTCAAAATTGTGCAAAAAAGAAGGTGTTGGAATGTTCATATCCGACCAGGAGACTTAATGATATCGATACCCATGCGACGACCTGGGGCGACGATACTCATGTTTTTCACCCTGATGTTTTCAGGGGGGGTGCTGGCAAAGACACACACAGCAGAAACAGCGAGTCACAAAGCCCACGTCACTAAGGCAAGCGTAAAAAAACAGGCAAGCAGTAAACAAGAGTATTCTCGCAATAGTGTAAATAGTCGTTCACTTCCTGATTTGCGAAAATACCCTTCCGGAACCCCAAGGAAAAAAGCGTTTCTCCGGACGGTAATGCCTTATATCACCAGCAAAAACTCAGCGATTGCCGCCGAGCGTAACTGGTTGCTTAGCAAACAATACGACAGTCAGTGGTCGCCTGCCGAACGCACGCGTCTGAAGGATCTGACCGCACGCTACAAAGTGAGCTGGTCCGGGAATACACGCCGTATTCCGTGGAACGTGCTGCTGGAGCGTGTGGACATCATCCCGGACAGCATGGTGGCGACAATGGCGGCAGCGGAAAGCGGTTGGGGAACCTCGAAGCTGGCGCGGACCAACAACAACCTGTTTGGTATGAAGTGCGCCAAAGGGGCATGTAAAAATGGTCCGGGTAAGGTGAAAGGTTACTCTCACTTTGAGTCCGTGCAGGAGTCTGTTGACGCCTATGTCACCAACCTGAATACGCACTCGGCATACGCCTCTTTCCGTAAGTCACGGGCACAGTTGCGTAAAGCGGATCAGGAAGTGACAGCGACCAACATGATCCATAAGCTGCAGGGTTATTCGACCCGGGGCGCCAGTTACAATAACTACCTGTTTGCCATGTATCAGGACAATCAGCAGTTAATCGCCTCTCATATGTAATCTGCGAAATGCCTTCCACCCGGAAGGCATTTTTCTTTGTGCGCTAAATCAGGACTTCGCTGTAGCGGTCGCGATAGTCTTTCGGCGTGCTGTCATACTCCTTGCGGAACACAGAATAGAAATACTGCAGCGACGGGTAGCCGCACATCTGTGAGATTTCGTTGATGGACAACGATGTCGACACCAGCAGGCTGCGGGCTTTTTCCAGCTTCTCCGCATGAATCACCGCGTGAATCGTCTCTCCCACCTCTTCTTTAAAGCGCTTTTCCAGATTCGAACGCGAAATCCCTACCGCATCCAGCACCTGATCCACTTTAATGCCCTTACAGGCGTGGTTGCGGATATAGTGCATGGCCTGAATAACCGCCGGATCGTTCAGTGAACGGTAATCCGTAGAACGCCGCTCTACCACGCGCACCGGCGGCACCAGCAGGCGTTGCAGCGGCAGGGTTTCATTATCCAGCAGGCGGTGCAGCAGTTTTGCTGCCTGATACCCCATCTGCCGCGTGCCCTGGGCTACGGAAGAGAGGGCGACCCGGGAGAGATAGCGGGTGAGTTCTTCGTTATCAATACCAATGACGCACAGCTTTTCCGGCACCGGAATATGCAAATGGTCGCACACTTGCAATACATGGCGTGCGCGCGCATCGGTCACTGCGATGATGCCTGTTTGCGGTGGCAGTGTTTGCAGCCAGTCCGCCAGCCGGTTTTGCGCATGCTGCCAGTTTTCCGGCGCGGTGGTCAGCCCCTGGTACACCACGCCGCGGTATTTTTCCTGCGCCACCAGCTGGCAAAACGCGTACTCCCGTTCAGCAGCCCAGCGCTTGCCGCTGGAGGCGGGGAGGCCGTAAAAGGCGAAGCGGTGTACGCCTTTTTCTTTCAGATGCAGGAATGCGCTTTCCACCAGCGCAAAGTTGTCGGTGGCGATGTAGTGCACCGGAGGATAGTGTTCGGGGATGTGATAGGAGCCGCCAACGCCGACAATGGGGACATCGACATCCGCCAGCAGGCGCTCGATTTCACGGTCGTCGTAATCGGCGATCACTCCGTCGCCAAGCCACTCTTTGATGTTTTCAATGCGAGCGCGAAAGTCTTCCTCAATAAAAATATCCCACTCCGATTGTGACGCCTGCAAATATTCCCCAACGCCTTCAACAACCTGGCGGTCGTAGGCTTTGTTGGCATTGAATAACAGCGTGATGCGATGGCGTTTCTCAAACATGTCGATTCGCTTCCTGAAGATTCGTCAGTTCTGATTACCATATTCAGCACACTGCCGGATAAAAAAGATCCGGCAGTGTGATCGTCCCTGTATTCGTCGTACTCAGGCCCGACGTTTGGTGGCGGAATCCATCCATACCGCCAGCAGTAATATCGCTCCCTTCACGATGTATTGCCAGAAGGTGGGTACGTCCATCATGCTCATACCGTTATCCAGCGAGGCCATAATAAACGCCCCCATTACTGCACCCGCTACGCTGCCGATCCCGCCTGCCAGGCTGGTGCCGCCAATCACGCAGGCGGCGATGGCGTCCAGTTCGGCGATATTCCCCGCAGAGGGTGAGCCAGCACCGAGGCGCGAGCTCAGGATCAGCCCGGCGATTGCCACCATCAAACCGTTAATGGCAAACACCGCCAGTTTGGTGCGTTCCACATTGATGCCAGAAAGGCGCGCCGCTTCCAGGTTGCCGCCGATGGCGTAAATACGTCGGCCAAAGGCGGTGCGGGTCGCCATAAACATCCCGGCCAGCAGCAGGAAAGCCAGCAGCAGAACCGGCGTCGGGACGCCGCGATAGTCATTCAACAACCAGATGGCGCCAAGCACAATGACCGCAATAATGGCCTGACGGCCAACGGCGGCGGTGGAGGCCGGTGTCGTCAGGCCGAGAGACTGCCGACGAAGGCGCCCGCGCCATTGCCACAGCACAAAGACCACCAGCCCCAGTAAGCCGACACCAAAGCCGACGCCATCGGGCAAATAGCTTTGACCGATTTGCGACATAGCTGCGCTGGTGGGGGAAACGGTGGTGCCGTTGGTGATGCCGATCAGCACGCCGCGAAATGCCAGCATCCCGGCGAGCGTGACAATGAACGACGGGACTTTGCGGTATGCCACCCACCAGCCATTCCACGCACCCAGCAGTAAACCGAGCACCAGTGTGACCGCCACGGTCAACGGCAGCGGCCAGCCGAGCCAGACATCGAAAATCGCCGCTGCGCCCCCCAACAGGCCCATCATTGAGCCAACGGAAAGGTCGATTTCGGCGGAAATAATCACAAACACCATGCCCACCGCCAGGATGCCGGTAATGGCGGTCTGACGCAGCAGGTTAGAGATATTGCGTGCGCTCAGGTAAGCGCCGTCGGTCATGCCGGTAAAGAACAGCATGATCACCACAATCGCCGCAATCATCACAAATACTTGCAAATTAAGGGATTTTAGCCCGGAGAAGACCCCCGGCGATGCGCTGGATAACTTGATTTCAGACGGGTTGCTTTTCGACATGATGTTCGCTCCTCAGCGCCGCTTCCATGACCTGCTCCTGGGTCAGATTACGATTGATAAGATCGGCCTTTAGCTTGCCTTCGTGCATCACCAGCACCCGATCGCTTAGCCCAAGCACTTCGGGCAGTTCAGATGAGATAACGATGACGGCAATCCCCTGCTGCACCAGTTGGTTAATCAGTTTGTAGATTTCGTACTTCGCGCCGATGTCGATGCCGCGCGTT
Source organism: Kosakonia sp. N21 (assembly GCF_050587465.1). Taxonomy (NCBI): domain Bacteria; kingdom Pseudomonadati; phylum Pseudomonadota; class Gammaproteobacteria; order Enterobacterales; family Enterobacteriaceae; genus Kosakonia; species Kosakonia sp. N21. Next base: position 22,115 of record NZ_JBOBHR010000015.1, read on the forward strand.
GGCTCATCAAGGATGAGAATGCGCGGGTTGAGCAACAGACAGCGGGCAAGAATGGCTTTTTGCTGGTTTCCTCCGCTGAGGCGACCAATCGCCAGCTCTGGCGAGGAGGTTTTGACTTTCAGACGCTGTAAGGACTGCAAAATGCAGGCTTGTTCCGCGGCATCATCCAGGCTGCTTAACGCGCCGGTAAACTGGTTTAAGGCCGCCAGCGTAATGTTCTTGCCGACCGCCATCACCGGCACAATGCCATCTTTTTTACGATCTTCCGGCACCATGGCAATACCGTGAGCAATAGCCTGCTGGCAGTTAGAAATCTGCACTGGCTGACCGTCGAGGTAAATGCTGCCTTCCCAGCGCCCTGGCCAGACGCCAAACAGGCACTGCACCGCTTCGGTTCGGCCGGCGCCGACCAGCCCGGCGATACCGAGAATTTCGCCACGCTTCAGGCTAAAGGAGATGTCATTAACGCGTTTGATATGGCGGTTAACCGGATGCCAGGCAGTGAGGTGTTCGACCCGCAGGATCTCATCCCCTGTGGCATGAGGTTCATTAGGGTACAGCGCGGTCAGTTCGCGGCCGACCATCATGGTGATGATATCGTCCTCACTCATCCCGGCTGCGTCGCGCGTGCCGATGTGCTTACCGTCGCGAATCACGCTGATCACGTCCGATATCGCTTTGACCTCGTTGAGCTTGTGGGAAATATAGATACAGGCGATATCGTGATTGCGCAGATCGCGAATGATATCCAGCAGGATGGCGGTTTCCTGCTCGGTGAGCGAAGCGGTGGGCTCATCGAGGATCAACAGTCTTACTTGCTTGTTCAGCGCCTTGGCGATTTCCACCAGTTGCTGCTGCCCAAGGCCTAAATCTCCGACGCGGGTATCAGGCGAAATGGCAAGGCTGACCTGTTTGAGCAGTTTTTCACAGCGTAGCGTCATCAGGTCATAGTCCATTACGCCGTTACGGGTGATTTCCGTACCGAGAAAGATATTCTCCAGCACCGTCAGATGCTTCACCAGCGCCAGTTCCTGATGGATGATGGCAATGCCTTTGCGTTCGGTGTCGCGAATATGGGTGGCCTGCAGGGTTTCGCCCGAAAAGACGATCTCCCCTTCGTAGCTTCCCGCCGGATAGATCCCGCACAGCACTTTCATGAGTGTGGATTTGCCCGACCCATTTTCGCCGCACAGCGACAGCACCTCGCCCGCATTAAGCCGCAGGCTGACATTATCGATGGCTTTTACCGCGCCAAAGGCTTTGGTGATGTTCTTCATTTCGAGTAAATAAGGCATGGCTGCTCCACGTCATTCGCTGGTATTACAGCGCCCGAAAGAAATGGCGGAGGGCGCGCCTGTCAACGGAAACGGCGCGCCACCGTGGTCAGAGCTGATTCTTCTGATGGAAACCGTCTTTGATAACGGTCGCGTCGATGTTGTCTTTGGTCACCTCGATGGGGGTCAGCAGGCGAGCCGGAACATCTTTCAGGCCGTTATTCAGCGAAGCATCCGCCTTCGGTTGTTTGCCATTGCCCAGTTCGACGGCGATCTCCGCCGCCGTGTTGGCAAGTTGGGTAATCGGTTTGTAGACGGTCATGGTCTGGCTGCCGTTAATCAGGCGTTTCACCCCTGCCAGGTCGGCATCCTGGCCGGAGATCGCCACTTTGCCTGCCAGCCCCTGTGCGCTTAATGCCTGAATTGCGCCGCCTGCGGTCGCATCGTTAGAAGCAACCACTGCGTCTATTTTGTTGTTATTGGCGGTCAATGCGTTTTCCATTATTTTCAGCGCATTTTCCGGTAGCCAGCCATCGACCCACTGATCGCCGACGATTTTAATTTTCCCGCTATCGATATAGGGTTTTAATACTTTCATCTGCCCGGCGCGGAACAGCTTGGCGTTATTATCCACCGGCGAACCGCCCATCAGGAAGTAATTCCCCTGAGGGACTTTATTGACCAGGCTTTGCGCCTGTAATTCCCCCACTTTTTCATTATCGAAAGAAATATAGAAATCGATATCGGCATTATTAATCATGCGATCGTAAGCCAGTACTTTAATTCCTTCCTGCTTGGCTTCTTTCACGACATTACTTAATACCTGACCGTTGTAAGGAATAATGACCAGCACATCAACGCCACGGTTGATCATATTTTCAATTTGCGACATTTGTGTTTCTTCATTGCCGTTGGCGGACTGAACAAACACATTGGCGCCGAGCGATTCTGCTTTTTTAACAAAAATATCGCGATCTTTTTGCCAGCGTTCCAGACGGAGATCGTCAATCGCCATGCCGATTTTCACCTCTTTGGCATGACCGGCGACGCTTGCAAGCAGCAGGGAGGCGCAGAGAGTAAGGCAAAGGTTCTTTATCTTCATAATAGTAATACCTTTTGTAGGGTGGTGAGCGAGATAAAAGAAACATGCACTGCTTTGGACGAGCAAATTCTTAACGCATAATCTCAGGCTGGCAATTACAGATTTTTATCCGGGCATTACGTTTTTTGGTTTATTTCCTGATTTATGACCACGATCTTATTTTAAAAAAAGAAAAACCGATTTTGCATAAAAAACGGGAATACGCACCGCAGCGGTAACACACATTATTTTGCGAGCCAGCGCACGTTTGCGCATTCTCTCAATGGCAGTGTGAAATAACGTAATTGAGCAACGCAGCACGAGGACCCAGTATTAATGCAGACTTGAACACTCGAAGCATATCTGTCAATGGAGCTCATTATGCAAACCTATTTCGACCAGCTGGATCGCGTTCGTTATGAAGGACCGAAAACAGCCAATCCTTTAGCGTTCCGTCATTACAATCCGGATGAGTTAGTGCTTGGCAAGCGTATGGAAGATCACCTGCGTTTTGCTGCCTGCTACTGGCATACCTTCTGCTGGAATGGCGCGGATATGTTTGGCGTTGGCTCTTTTGACCGCCCGTGGCAGCAGCCGGGCGAGGCGCTGGCGCAGGCGAAGCGCAAAGCGGATGTTGCCTTTGAGTTTTTCCACAAGCTGAATGTGCCTTACTACTGTTTCCATGATGTGGACGTCTCCCCGGAAGGCGCGTCGCTGAAGGAATATCTGAACAATTTCGCGCAAATGGTGGATGTGCTGGGTGAAAAACAGCAACAAAGCGGCGTGAAACTGCTGTGGGGCACGGCGAACTGCTTCACCAATCCGCGCTATGGCGCAGGGGCGGCGACTAACCCGGACCCTGAGGTGTTTAGCTGGGCGGCGACGCAAGTGGTGAGCGCCATGAATGCGACCCACAAGCTCGGCGGCGAAAACTATGTGTTGTGGGGCGGTCGTGAAGGGTATGAAACCCTGCTCAATACCGATCTGCGCCAGGAGCGCGAACAGATTGGCCGCTTTATGCAGATGGTGGTCGAGCATAAACACAAAATCGGTTTCCGCGGTACGCTGCTTATTGAGCCGAAACCGCAGGAACCAACCAAGCATCAGTATGATTATGACGCCGCGACGGTGTATGGCTTCCTGAAACAGTTTGGTCTGGAGAAAGAGATTAAACTGAATATCGAAGCTAACCATGCCACGCTGGCGGGCCACTCCTTCCATCATGAAATCGCCACCGCCATTGCGCTGGGGCTGTTTGGCTCTGTGGATGCTAACCGCGGCGATGCGCAACTGGGCTGGGATACCGACCAGTTCCCGAACAGCGTCGAAGAGAACGCGCTGGTGATGTATGAAATCCTGAAAGCGGGCGGTTTCACCACCGGTGGGTTGAACTTCGATGCCAAAGTGCGTCGTCAGAGTACTGATAAGTACGATCTCTTCTACGGTCATATCGGCGCAATGGACACGATGGCGCTGGCGTTGAAAGTGGCGGCGCGGATGGTGGAAGACGGTGAGCTGGATAAACGCGTCGCGAAGCGTTATGCGGGCTGGAATGGTGAACTGGGCCAGCAAATTTTGCAGGGGCAGCTTAGCCTGGCGGAACTGGCGAAGTACGCTGAGCAGCAGAACCTGACGCCGCACCATCAGAGCGGTCATCAAGAACAGCTGGAAAACCTGGTCAATTACTACCTGTTCGATAAATAACTGGTGCTGCGCCGCAGGCAACGCGGCGCAGAACAAAAGGAGTGGTCACTATGTATATCGGGATCGATCTCGGCACCTCTGGCGTAAAGGCGATTCTGTTAAGCGAGCAGGGCGATGTGCTGGCTTCTCATACGGAAAAACTCAGCGTCTCGCGCCCGCATCCTCTTTGGTCGGAGCAGGATCCCGAACAGTGGTGGCAGGCAACGGACAGCGCGATTCAGGCGCTTGGCGCGGCGCATTCGCTGGCGCAGGTGAAAGCCATCGGCCTTGCCGGGCAGATGCATGGCGCAACGCTGCTGGATAGCGAAAACCGTGTACTGCGCCCGGCCATTTTGTGGAACGATGGTCGCTGCGCTGAAGAGTGCGCCTTACTGGAAGCGCAGGTGAAAAATTCCCGCGCCATTACCGGCAATCTGATGATGCCGGGTTTTACCGCGCCCAAGTTGCTGTGGGTGCAGCGCCACGAACCCGATATCTTTGCCAGGGTGGCGAAGGTCTTACTGCCAAAAGATTACCTGCGCCTGCGTATGGCTGGCGTATTTGCCAGCGATATGTCCGACGCGGCGGGAACGATGTGGCTGGATGTGGCAAAGCGTGACTGGAGTGATGAGATGCTCGCCGCCTGTCACTTATCCCGCACGCAAATGCCCGCGTTGTTTGAAGGCTGCGAAATAACCGGTGAACTGCTGCCGGAAGTCGCACGGCGCTGGGCCATGCCGGTTGTGCCGGTCGTGGCGGGCGGTGGTGATAATGCCGCAGGCGCGGTGGGGGTGGGCATGGCGGATGCCGGTCAGGCGATGCTGTCGCTCGGCACCTCCGGCGTCTATTTTGCCGTGAGTGAAGGCTTCCTCAGCAAACCGGAAAGCGCGGTTCACAGTTTTTGCCATGCCCTTCCGGGGCGCTGGCACCTGATGTCGGTGATGCTTAGCGCGGCATCCTGTCTGGATTGGGCGGCGAAGTTGACGGGGTTAGGGTCGGTTCCGGCGCTGATTAGCGCGGCGGAACAGGCAGACGATAACGCTGGCGACCTGTGGTTCTTACCCTACCTTTCCGGGGAACGCACCCCGCATAATAACCCGCAGGCGAAAGGCGTGTTCTTTGGTTTGACTCATCAGCATGGGCAAGGTGAACTGGCCCGCGCGGTGCTCGAAGGCGTCGGGTATGCGCTGGCGGATGGCATGGATGTGGTGCACTCCTGCGGCGTAGCGCCGCAAAGCATTACGCTAATCGGCGGTGGCGCACGTAGCGCCTGGTGGCGGCAAATGCTGGCAAACATCAGCGGGTTGCAGCTTGATTATCGCACCGGCGGCGATGTCGGTCCGGCGCTGGGAGCGGCAAAACTGGCGCAAATCGCCATTAACCCGCACACGCCGCTGGCAACGCTTCTGCCGCAGCTTCCCATTGAGCAGCAACATACGCCGGATGCCGCGCGTCATGCCCACTACGCCTCACGGCGGGAGACCTTCCGGCGCATCTATCAGCAATTGCTGCCATTGATGTCGTAACTTCTGCGCCTGCCGTGATGGTGGGCCTGAATCAACATGACGTTGTCCTTTTTTGGTCTTAGCAGACAGGAAACTCCTTGCCAGAATGGTATTACACCCACTGAGCAAGGAGTCCTGAAATGTCACGCACCGCCCTTATCAACATCGACACTCAGCAATCTTTTTTCCACCGCGACTACTGGCAGGAGAGTGATTTCCCTGCTTTTCAGCAAGCCATTCTGGCGCTGATCGACGGTTGTCAGGCACGCGGTGTCCCGGTGGTGGATATTTTCCATGTGTCCGACAGTGGCCCGTTTTCTCTCGATAGCGGCTTTGTGGCACCGATGCCGTTTTTACAGCATCAGCCAGCGGTCACCTTCTACAAACATGTGCATAATGCGTTTACCGATACCGGCCTGGATTACTGGCTGCGCACGCGTGATATCAATCATCTGATTATTTGTGGGCTCCGCACCGAGCAGTGTTGCGAAACCACCGCACGCGTGGCGTCGGATCTGGGCTATCGTGTGACGTTCGTCAGCGAAGCGACACTGACCTTCCCGATGACGCATAAAGGCATTACGCTTGACTGTAACGCGCTGCGCCACCGCACGGAAACCGTGCTGGAAGGCCGCTTTGCCGCCATTAAAACCGTTGACGAGATACTGGAACGCTGATGACCACTGATGTCTGGTTTGTAATGTTACCCGGTGTACTGGCGCTGGATATGACTGGCCCGGCGGAGACCTTTGCGCTGGCCGATGCGTTTCGCCTGCACTACATCGGGCCGGAAGTGGAGGTGCCAACCTCCATCGGCCTGACGATGGGCAATATTGCGCCACTGCCGGAGACGCTGCCGGAAGGAAGCCTGCTGGTGCTGCCTGGGGTGTTCGACTCCTCGCGTTTCTTCGATACCCCGCAGGCAGACCTGGTGCGTCACTGGCTGATGCGCATACAACCGCTGATCCACAGCCAGAAAATCACCCTGATGTGTGTCTGTTCCGGTTCCGTGCTGGCGGCAAAAGCCGGGCTGTTGAATGGCATTCAGTGCACCACTCACCATGATGTGATTGCGCGTCTGCGTGCGGTCGCCCCCGCCGCACAGGTCAAAGAAAACCGTATTTTCATCGAAGATCGCAGCATCTGGACCAGCGCGGGCATTACCTCGGGTATCGATCTGGCGTTGCATCTGATTAACCGGCTAAGCGGGCCGGAAGCGGCGCTGGCGGTGGCGCGGGAAATGGTGGTCTGGTTCCGCCGCTCCGGCGACGATCCGCAGATTTCACCGTGGCTGCGTTACCGCAACCACCTGCATCCGGCTATCCACCGGGCGCAGGATGCGCTGACGGCTGAGCCGCAGCGGGCGTGGCAACTGGCAGAGATCGCCGGGCGGGCGCATGTCAGCCCGCGTCATTTAACGCGTCTGTTTCAGCAGCATCTGGGGATCAGCGTTCGCGACTATCTGGAGCAACTCAGGCTGGTCATTGCCGAACAGTGGCTATTGCAGGGGCATGGCGCGGAGCAGGCTGCGCTGGCGGCCGGGTTCTCCTCCCCGCGCCAGTTACACCGTGCGCGGGCGCGGGGGGTTTAACTAACCAAACGGCGTCTGTCGATGCGTTGCACCAGCATCGAGAGCGCGAGACTCGCCAGTAGCGTGGCGGTGAAGATCCACACAATGTCGAGCAGCGGCCAGCGTTGCAGCTCGATACCGCGGGTGCGTAGCGCGTGGATAATCAGCGCATGAAAGCCGTAAATCCCCAGAGAATGATGCGAAATGAGCGTTAAGCCGGGTAACGTGCGGTTGTTCAGCGTATTTTTGACCACTGTAAACAGGGCGATAGCACACAGAAACACCATCGGGCCGCAGTAGAGATACCAGGTGTCGGCGAAATTCCCGCGCCATTTCAGCTCGTGTAGCGTCCCGCGTGAAATCACCCACACCGCCAGGACGAACAGGGCCGCACTAGCCCAAGTGAGCGCGCGTCGTTGCGTGTGCATCATGCCAATTGCGCGCCCCAGCATACCGTAGAGGATGTAGTAGAAGGTGTCGCCGCCGATATAGAGATTGATCGGCAACCACCGAAACCCGTCGACTTTCTGCGCCACAGTATTGGGGTTCGCCACAATACCCAGCACCACCACCAGCGCCAGCAGCATCCCGCCGCTGACCGCTTTCACCTGAATCAGCGGTGAAACGAGATACATCACGATAATCGCAAAGAAAAACCACAGGTGATAAAACACCGGCTTTTGCAGCAGATACTTCAACGATAACTCACTGTTAATAGAAGTAAAAAGCACGATATAGAGCAGCGCAATAGCACTGTAAAACAGCAGGCAGAGAGCGATGCGTAAGAAGTGACGCGGCTGTGCGCTACGTTCGCCGAAAAAGAGGTAGCCGGAGATCATAAAAAACAGCGGTACGCTAACACGAGAAGCCGAGTTCAGGAGATTGGCAACACCCCAGTCGAAAGTGGTCACACTGCCAGGATTGGTGATGTACCAGGTGGTGGTATGGATCAGCACCACCATCAGACAGGCTATCCCTCGCAGATTATCTATCCAGTAAATTTTCGACTGCATCTGTTCCTCTGGTTCCATTAAATACTCTCTGACTCGCGGTTGTTTCGCCTGTCGCGTTGGATAATTCCGAGTTTTCCCGTTAGCGCTTGTGCAGTTTTCCACAGATTTGCAAAAATTGTGTTTCCTGACCTTTAAAAATAACAGCCTGCGAACAGGGCGGTAATAAAAATGATGAAGCGTTTCGCCCTGATACTTGTGCTGTTGTTAGCTGGATGCAGCGCATCCCAGGATATTCCCGTACAGAAAGCGCAAAAAGCAAAACCCGGACCCTTACACTCGCTGGAAATGGAGCAACTGTGTCGGCAAAACGCCGCGCATCGCTACAACACCGGCGCGCAGCAGATTGATGTGACCGGTTTTGAACAGTTCCAGGGCAGCTATGAGATGCGCGGCGTAACGCCCCGCCGTGAAGCATTTGTCTGCGCTTTTGATTCGGAAGGCCAATTTTTACACCTTTCGATGCGCTAATCAGGCTGGCAACGGCCTTATCCTCTCCGTTTTCCCCAATTTTCCTTAAACAGGTCCGTTTCGTACTGTATATCTTGCAGCCAGCGGGTATACTGGGCGCTTCCTTTAAATCCACACGTATCCAGCACGAAATAATATGCAAAAGTTTGATACCAGGACCTTTCAGGGCCTGATCCTGACCTTACAGGATTACTGGGCTCGCCAGGGCTGCACCATTGTTCAACCTCTGGACATGGAAGTCGGCGCCGGCACCTCCCATCCGATGACCTGTCTGCGCGCATTAGGGCCTGAACCTATGGCCACCGCGTATGTGCAGCCTTCCCGCCGTCCGACTGACGGGCGCTACGGCGAAAACCCGAACCGCTTACAGCACTATTACCAGTTCCAGGTGGTGATTAAACCCTCTCCGGACAACATCCAGGAGCTGTATCTCGGGTCGTTGAAAGAGCTGGGTATGGACCCGACCATTCACGATATTCGTTTCGTGGAAGATAACTGGGAAAACCCGACGCTGGGCGCCTGGGGACTCGGCTGGGAAGTGTGGCTCAACGGCATGGAAGTGACACAGTTCACTTACTTCCAGCAGGTTGGCGGTCTTGAGTGCAAACCGGTGACCGGCGAAATTACCTACGGTCTGGAACGTCTGGCGATGTACATTCAGGGCGTAGACAGCGTTTACGACCTGGTCTGGAGCGACGGCCCGCTGGGTAAAACCACCTACGGCGACGTGTTCCATCAGAACGAAGTGGAGCAGTCCACTTACAACTTCGAATATGCGGATGTCGACTTCCTGTTCACCTGCTTTGAGCAGTATGAAAAAGAAGCACAGCAACTGCTGGCACTGGAAAACCCGCTGCCGCTGCCTGCTTACGAGCGCATTCTGAAAGCCGCCCATAGCTTCAACCTGCTGGATGCGCGTAAAGCCATCTCCGTGACGGAACGTCAGCGCTACATTTTGCGCATCCGCACGCTGACCAAAGCAGTCGCTGAAGCGTATTACGCTTCCCGTGAAGCCCTTGGCTTCCCGATGTGCAACAGAAACAAATAAGAGGCGGCCATGTCTGAAAAAACTTTCCTGGTGGAAATCGGCACCGAAGAGCTGCCACCAAAAGCACTGCGCAGCCTGGCCGAGTCCTTCGCTGCCAACTTTACTGCGGAGCTGGATGCGGCGGGTGTTGCGCACGGTGATGTCCAGTGGTTTGCCGCGCCGCGCCGTCTGGCGCTGAAAGTGGCGAAACTGGCTGCGTCGCAGCCGGATCGCGAAGTCGAAAAACGCGGCCCGGCGATTGCACAAGCGTTTGATGCTGAAGGTAAACCGAGCAAAGCCGCCGAAGGCTGGGCGCGCGGTTGTGGCATCACGGTTGATCAGGCCGAGCGTCTGAGCACCGACAAAGGCGAATGGTTGCTCTATCGCGCGCATGTTAAGGGTGAAAGCGTGGAAACGCTGCTGCCGAATATGGTGGCGACCTCCCTTGGCAAACTGCCGATCCCGAAACTGATGCGCTGGGGTGCGTCTGACGTTCACTTCGTGCGTCCGGTACATACCGTGACTCTGCTGCTGGGCGACACCGTGGTGCCTGCGACGATTCTGGGCATTTCCTCCGATCGCGTGATCCGTGGCCACCGCTTTATGGGTGAGCCGGAGTTCACCATCGATAACGCCGATCAGTATCCGCAAATCCTGCTGGAGCGTGGCAAAGTCGTTGCTGACTACGCGGCGCGTAAAGCCAAAATCAAAGCGGATGCCGAAGACGCAGCGCGTAAAATCGGCGGTAATGCCGATCTGAGCGACAGCCTGCTGGAAGAAGTCACTTCGCTGGTTGAGTGGCCAGTGGTACTGACCGCGAAATTTGAAGAGAAATTCCTCGCCGTTCCGGCGGAAGCGCTGGTTTACACCATGAAGGGTGACCAGAAGTACTTCCCGGTCTATGGTAACGACGGCAAACTGCTGCCTAACTTTATCTTTGTGGCCAACATTGAGTCGAAAGATCCGCAGCAGATTATCTCCGGTAACGAGAAAGTGGTGCGTCCGCGTCTGGCGGATGCTGAGTTCTTCTTCAATACCGACCGCAAAAAACGTCTGGAAGATCATCTGCCGCGTCTGCAAACCGTGCTGTTCCAGCAGCAACTGGGTACGCTGCGCGACAAGACCGATCGCATTCAGGCGCTGGCGGGCTGGATTGCCGCACAGACGGGCGCGGATGTGAATCATGCCACCCGCGCGGGCCTGCTCTCCAAATGTGACCTGATGACCAACATGGTGTTTGAGTTTACGGACACCCAGGGCGTGATGGGCATGCACTATGCACGTCACGACGGCGAAGCGGAAGATGTTGCCGTTGCGCTGAACGAGCAGTACCAGCCGCGTTTTGCCGGTGATGAACTGCCGTCCAACCCGATTGCCTGTGCGCTGGCGATCGCCGATAAGATGGACACCCTGGCGGGTATCTTTGGTATCGGGCAGCATCCGAAAGGCGACAAAGACCCGTTCGCACTGCGCCGTGCTGCACTGGGCGTGCTGCGTATTCTCGTCGAGAAGAACCTGAATCTGGATCTGCAAACCCTGACCGAAGAAGCGGTGCGTCTGTATGGCGACAAGCTGACCAACGCCAACGTGGTCGATGATGTGATCGACTTTATGCTGGGCCGTTTCCGTGCCTGGTATCAGGACGAAGGTTACAGCGTTGATACCATCCAGGCGGTGCTGGCGCGTCGTCCGACCAAACCGGCGGACTTCGATGCGCGCATGAAAGCGGTGTCTCACTTCCGTACGCTGGAGGAAGCTGCCGCGCTGGCCGCTGCCAACAAGCGTGTTTCCAACATTCTGGCGAAGTCCGATGAAACGCTGAACGATACTGTTCACGCTTCGGTACTGAAAGAAGCGGCGGAAATCAAGCTGGCGGGTAACCTGGTCGTTCTGCGCGATAAACTGCAACCGTACTTTGCGGAAGGCCGTTATCAGGAAGCGCTGATCGAACTGGCGGCACTGCGCGAGCCGGTGGATGAGTTCTTTGAGCAGGTGATGGTTAACGCCGACGATAAAGACGTGCGTATCAACCGCCTGACGCTGCTGGCGAAGTTGCGCGAACTGTTCCTGCAGGTTGCGGATATTTCTCTGCTGCAGTAACGGTCACCGTCATAAAAAACCCGCTTCTGGCGGGTTTTTTTATGCTGCTGATTCAGGCGTGAGGCGGGATTTCCCCACCCGTTACGCGGGTGTACGGAGAGAACTTCCTGAAGGTGGTTTTGACGCGCACGGTATTACGTCCGGCGCGTTTCGCTTCGTACAACGCGTTATCCGCACTCTGGATCAACTGGCCATATTCCGCATGGTTTTTCTGGCAATGGCTGGCGACGCCGATGCTGACGCTCACTATGCCGTCAGGCGCATTAGCGTGGGGTAAGTCCAGTTGCTGTACGCTGGTGCGCAGTTTCTCGGCGATCTCCACCGCATCGGCTGAGCGTGTTTCCGGCAACAGCGCGCAGAACTCCTCGCCGCCGTAGCGGAATAAGATGTCGCCCGGGTTTTGCAGTGCGCAGCGCATGGCATTCGCCACTTTTTGCAGGCACTCGTCGCCGCGCTGGTGACCATAACAGTCGTTGTAGAGTTTGAAGAAGTCGACATCAATCAACAGCAGCGATAACGACTTGTTATTGCGTTTGCTGGCCCGCCACTCTCTCTCAATGCAGAGATCGAAATAGCGCCGGTTACCCACACCGGTCAGACCATCAGACAGGGATTGCGCCAGCAGTTCGTGCGCCTGATCGCGCAACAGGGATTCACGGCGAACGGCGGCACTGACATCAACAATCTGAATCAGGCAGTAGCGCTCTTCATCACCCAGCGGAACAATAGTGACGGCCTGACTCAGGCGCGCGCCGGGTCGGGCGGGCTCGGCGTAGAGCGGGAAAGGTGAACGGTGCAAAGACTGGGAAAGCAGTGAAGATAAATTGTGACTGATTGCCTGACGGATAGCATCACCGACGCGGTGATACTCTAAGTCCGGGAATACACTAAAAAAATCCTCGCCGGTGGTGTCACTGGCCGCATAACCCGTGTGCGCTTCTAACCACGCGTTCCACAGGGTTATACGGTAGTGCGCATCAACAATGATCACACCGAGGCTGAGGGCTGAAAATGCATCCAACAACAACTTATCTTTCATGATCATTGCATTCCGTTTGGAACACTGCCGGATTCTAAGCGGCTGATATAAAGCCGGATTTGCTCGCGTAAGTCACGCAGCGCAGACATATCAAGAATAAACGCCAGATACCCCTGGATTTGCTGGCGCTCGAGTGAAAAATCGATGCGCAACATCATGACCAGCGGATCGCTGTCGTCCTTGTTCGGGTTGAGGATCTGCTTGCTGCTGCCAACCCGCACGACGGGCAGCGATCCTTGCAGCTCTTTCTGGAACATGTTGGCCAGCGTTCCCACACAGGCATTGAGCACGATATTGCCTATCTCGCTCATGGCTTCACGTTCCATCTCCCCCAGCTCATGGGCGGGGATCATGTCGCCCACCATCATGCGTACAATTTCAAAACTGGCCGCTTCCGGAAACATCAGTATCGCTTCGGTGGCGTACGCGCCCTCGTAATGCTGGCTGATGCCGAACAACGATATTCCTGCACCCAACTCATCTGCGGCTTCAGAGCGAGGGGCGAAGCGGATTGTAGGGACAGACATGCGCACTTCTTCATTGACGATATTGCTCATCGCGGCGGCGGCATGACCGACGCCAATGTTGAAGATCTCCATCAGGCTGTCAGATTCGATTTCGCTGATATCCGGCAATTCGCTCATCACTGTGTCTCCAGGCTATTCAATAACTCATGGAGCTGGGGCTCTTTCAGCGGTTTTGACAGAAAACCGAGGCCAAGTTCTTCCGCAGCGGCTTGTATCGAGTGCTGAACATTCGCCGTTAACAGAACAATGTGCGTTTCAGGGTGGGTTTTGCGAATGCGTGATGCGGTTTCAATGCCGCCGATACCGGGCATATTCACATCCAGCAGGATTAGCCAGGGGTGATTCGCCGACGCCAGTTCGATAGCTTCTTCTCCGGTGCCAGCTTCATCGATTTTCCAGTCGCTATGCAGGTTCGTTATATATTGTCGTGAAATCATTCGTGACAGGCGGCTGTCATCAACAATCAGAACATATCTGGACATCATTCATTCTCTTTCAATGGCCATTGCCGCAACCGCAGCGCAATGCGCCGACCTGGGGTAACTCTCTTCCCTGATGAATGACTTTGTACGATCCAACAGGTTAATGCTTGCAGCACAACCCTTTGCCTGGTCGTTCCCTTTCTGAAGCGGAGCGCCAGGATGACACGCACGGCCTGCTACTTTCAGTTAAGTCACATTACTCATCGGCAAAAAGATGCAAATAATTAGCCCCTTTAAGACGAGTGGTGAAAATTTAATCTTGAAGGGGGGGGCGGCGTGTGGCTATGCTTAGCCCCGACGAACTTCTCGTCTCACTGGAGCGCACCCGGAAAATGAACAAACACAACTGATGAATCCGTATCCTTGCGACATGCGATGGCATGTGCGGGGGAGTTTTTGATTTCATTCAGGAGTGTTTATGGCTCATTGTGCGCAGCCCTCTGCTTTTATTCTGCACCAGCTCACCTGCCAGTTTGCGACAGGCGAGACGCTTTTTGGCCCCTTCAATATGTCGCTTGAACCTTCATTGTGCGGTCTGGTAGGCCGTAACGGTGCCGGTAAAACGCAGCTATTACGCATGCTGGCGGGTCTGGAAACACCGACTTCCGGGCATATCGAGCGTGTTGGTTCACTGGCATTTGTTGCCCAACAACAGGATATTTCTTGTACTACCACGCTCGCGGACCTGCTCGGTTATGGTGAGGTTTTTGCCGCCCGTCTGCGGGTGGAAAGCGGTGAGTATCGACCTGATGACCTCGAAAGTCTGGACGGCTTTTGGGATCTACAGGAACGCCTGACAGCGGCATTTGCCGAAGCCAGCCTGCCTGTGTTTGAACCCGATCGCTATGCCATCACGCTAAGCGGTGGCGAGCGTATGCGTGCATTGCTCTGCGGTGCGTTGATGGCTGATGCCGATTATCTGCTGCTTGATGAGCCGACCAATCATCTCGACAGAGCCGGGCGTGAGTGGTTTTACGCGTGTTTATCCCGGCGACGTGGCGGCGCGTTGGTCGCCACCCATGATCGGGAGTTGCTGGCATTGATGCCCCGCATTCTGGAGCTGTCGCCGGCAGGATTGCGCAGCTATGGCGGAAATTATGCGGATTACCAACGCCAGCGGGAGAGCGAGCAGCAAGCGGCCCGGGCCTTGTTGGAACATGCTGTCGCTGAGCGTCGGCGTACCCGCAGCCGACAGCAACGCGAGCATGATGCCAGCCAGCGTCGTTCGGCACAGACCTTACGTACGGTAGACACGCTGAATATCGCGTCGTTTGAGCGGGTAAAATACAAGAACGCGGCGAAAGAGCGCCCCGGCAGTTGGCGTAAACAGCACCGTGAACAAAACGATGCGCTCAACACCGCGGTTAACCAGGCGCGAGAGCGGGTGATGGAAGAAACGCCGGTGCTGTTCACGCTACCGGGCAGCCATCTCGTGGAGGGGAAACAGGTGTTGGTGATGGAGGATCTGGTATTGCCGTATGCTGAACTTCCGCCGCTGAACTGGCGTATGGATGGGCCGATGCGTGTTGCCGTACGCGGACCCAATGGCTGCGGCAAATCAACCCTGTTAAAGCTGATCCTGGGCGAACTGGCTCCGTTGTCTGGCAAATGCCAGCTTTCGGTTGTTCCCGCTTACCTTGACCAGCATTTGTCGCAGTTGGATCTCACGCAATCGGTAATGGCACACCTGAGCCTCGATGACACACCGCTGGATGAGGGGGCATTGCGTACCCGTCTGGCGCAGCTTCAGCTTGGCGCGGATAAAGTGACGCTGCCGCTGGCAGCGCTCAGTGGCGGGGAGCGTTTGAAAGCGGCGCTGGCCTGCGTGTTATGGCGTCGTGAGACGACGCAGCTATTACTGTTGGATGAACCGACAAACCATCTCGATTTGACCTCAACGCAGGCGATTGAAGCCGCACTGTCGACCTTTCCCGGCGCGATGCTGGTGGTATCACATGATGAGGCGTTTCTTCAGGGATTAACGCTAACGCATTCGTTAACGTGGCGGGAAACCGGGTGGTATTGCGAAGGGAGTTGAGGTGGACGTAAACCCCCGACCAGGCGGGGGTTGTGTCATCCTGAAATCATTCAATTAATTGTTTGCTTAGTGTTGGATTTGCATGGATAAGACGCATCAATTTCATTTCGGTAGCGGTGGGTTTTACGCGTCTGGATTCCCACTCCTGGACCATCGCCACACTGACTCCCATTGCACGTGCGAAATCATCAATTTTCAACCCGGTTCCCCGGCGTAATTGTTCAAACTCGTTAAAGGAATTCGGCTTTTGGCTCAGGATAACCGCCTGCGTTATCTCTTTTTTAAAAACAATCTGTTCCAGACTACTCAGCAGTTCAACCATAGGATCTTTATATTCCATTGAGAACTCCTCTTAAAATCACACTGCGGGATCGTGATACATCTCGTTAAGGATAGTCGGGAAAAATCCTGGTGTGTGGCGGCCGCAGTGATTAATCGTGCGGTAAATGCGTTTTGATGCGACTGAAATGCATCTTCAGGCACTTTTTTTCCGCTTAATTGCTTGATTCCTCAGATGCTGAATGCAGATAGTTTTTTTTTGTAAATCGTCAGCGAAAAGTTGCATGAAGGCGATTGCGTTGCAAAGCGTATGAAAACGTCATCCGGTGGGGTTTTTCCTCCCGGGAATGAAAGGAAAGGGTATCTTGCGACGCTGACCTGGACTATCCTTGTAAGCCACTGGCACACGGGTGCCGATGTGCGCTTTTTTGGGTGAAAGGAGTAATGAAATGGCGACAGGAAAGTCCTGCTCTCGCTGGTTTGCGCCTCTTGCGGCGTTATTAATGGTAGTTAGCCTGAGTGGGTGTTTCGACAAAGAAGGCGATCAGCGCAAGGCGTTTATCGATTTCCTGCAAAATACCGCGATGCGGAGCAGCGAACGTCTGCCAGCCCTGACTGCGGATCAGAAAAAACAGTTTGGCCCGTTTGTGTCCGATTATGCGGTCATTTACGGCTATTCCCAGCAGGTCAATCAGGCGATGGACTCGGGTCTGCGCCCGGTGGTGGACAGCGTTAACGCCATTCGCGTACCGCAGGATTATATGACGCAGCGCGAGCCGCTCCGTCAGGCCAATGGTTCTCTTGGCGTGCTGAGCCAGCAACTGCAAAACGCAAAAATGCAGGCGGATGCGTCACATGCGGCGTTGAAACAGGCCGACGATCTGAAGCCGGTTTACGATCAGGTGTTTACCAAAGTGGTGACCAACCCGGCTAACGCGCTGCAACCGCTGATCCCGGCGGCGCAGATCTTCACGCAGCAACTGGTGCAGGTGGGGGATTTCATTGCCCAGCAGAATAACCAGGTGAGCTTTGTCGCCAACGGTATTCAGTTCCCGACCTCCCAGCAGGCCAGCCAGTATAATGCGCTGATTGGTCCTCTGGCGGCGCAGCATCAGGCCTTTACTCAGGCCTGGACCGCGACCGTAAACGCTACCCAGCAGTAAGCCGGGCAGGCAAAAAAAAGAGGCGCAATAGCGCCTCTTTTTTATTGTGCATCCGGCAGGGCGTTAACGCGCCGCCTGCGGGTTTACACAGTTTTTTTCCACCTTGCCATTCAGCGCGTCAATCAGGTTATCCACCGCGCAGGCCGCCATATTGTAGCGTGTCTCGTGAGTTGCCGAGCCAATGTGCGGCAGCGCCACCACATTCGGCAGCGACAGTAACGGTGAGTCTTTCGGCAACGGCTCTTTTTCGAAAACGTCCAGACCAGCGGCCAGGATCTCGTCGTTGTGCAGCGCGTCCACCAGCGCAGCTTCATCAACGACCGGCCCACGGCCTGCGTTAATGAAAATGGCGGATTTTTTCATCATCGCGAACTGCTTCTCGCCAATCAGGTGATGCGTCTCTTCTGTGAGCGGCAGTACCACGCAGACAAAGTCGGACTCTTTCAGTACCGTTTCCAGGTCGCAATAGCGCGCCTGAAAGCGTTCTTCCGCTTCCGTATGATGGCGGCGGGCATTATAGAGAATCGGCATACCGAAGCCGAAATGCGCGCGCTGCGCCAGTGCCAGGCCAATACGGCCCATCCCGATAATCCCCAGGGTTTTGTGGTGCACATCCACGCCAAACCAGTCAGGACCGATGCCGGAGGTCCACTCGCCCATTTTTACGCGTTCAGCCACTTCCACCACGCGCCGGGCGCTGCTCAGCACCAGCGCCATAATGGTGTCGGCAACGGTTTCCGTCAGCACGGTGGGCGTGTGCATGAGCACAATGTTACGTGCGTTCAGCGCATCCACATCAACGTTGTCATAGCCCACGGAAATGGTCGATGTTGCCCGCAGTTGCGGCATCTTCTCCAGCAGCGCCTGGTTCACTTTTTCACTGGAACCCAGCAGGCCTTGCGCACTGGCGAACGCGTCGGCGAACTGCGCGACGGTTTCTGGCTTCAGATTCGGTACGCGAGTGACGGCAAAGTGCGTTTCCAGGCGTTGTTGCAGAACATCGGGCAAGGCTTTATACAGGATGACGGACGGCTTCATGCGGTTCTCCCTTGTGGTGATGCGCCTGCCTGAATCACGGTATTGTTAGCAGGCTTAACAATTAAAGTAAGCCACACAGAGGCGAAAAGCGCTACCCCCATGAAAATGTACGAAGCGGCCGGGCTGCCAGTGGCGCCGTTCAGATAACCCACGAACCACGAGCCGCAGAAGGAGCCCAGCGCACCCATGCTGTTGATGAGCGCCATCGCTCCGCCGGCGACATTGCGCGGCAGCATCTCCGGAATAATGGCGAAGAAGGGCCCGTAAGGGGCATACATCGCCGCCCCAGCGATAACCAACAGGGTGTAGGAGATCCAGAAATGGTTCGCCCCTACCGCCCAGGAGCCAATAAAGGCAAAGGCGGCAATCAGCAGTAATGGCCAGACGAACAGCTTACGGTTTTGCAGCTTGTCCGATGCCCATGAGGCGAGGAGCATCGCCAGCGTCGCCGCCAGATAAGGCACCGCGGAGAGCCAGCCTACTTCGACCATGCCCAGGTTTTCACCGCCGCTGCGAATAATCGATGGCAGCCACAGCACAAAACCGTATACACCGATACTCCAGGCAAAATATTGCAGGCACAGCAGCACCACATTGCGGGAACGGAACGCTTCACCGTAGTTGCGAACGGCTTTGATGCCTTGCTGTTCTTTATCAAGCTGCGCCTGAAGCGCGGCTTTTTCATCCCCGGAAAGCCAGGTGGCCTGCGCAGGTTTATCTTTCACCAGCACCCACCAGCAAAAAGCCCAGATCACCGCCGGAATGCCTTCAATAATAAACATTTCGCGCCAGCCAAAAGACTGGATCAGATAGCCGGAAACCACCGACATCCACAGCACCGTCACCGGGTTACCGAGGATCAGGAACGTATTGGCGCGCGAGCGCTCCGATTTGGTAAACCAGTTGCTGATATAAATCAGCATCGCTGGCATTACCGCCGCTTCCACCACGCCGAGAATAAAGCGGATGGCGGCCAGCATCGGAATGTTGCTTACCATCCCGGTAAGCGAGGCGCAGCCGCCCCATAAAATCAGGCAGATAAAAATCAGTTTGCGTACGCTGCGGCGCTCTGCATAGACCGCGCCGGGGATCTGGAAAAAGAAATAGCCGAGGAAAAAGAGGGCGCCAAGCAGTGAAGAGACGCCTTTGGTGATACCCAAATCGTCATTAATTCCGGCGGCGGAGGCGAAGCTGAAATTCGCCCGATCGAGATAGGCCAGACTGTAGGTGATAAACACAATCGGCATGATGTACAGCCAGCGTTTGGAAGCATTAGTCGCATTATTCATAATATTGCCTCTGGGGTTGAGGTTGCTTGCCGTCTGTATGTAGGGTACAGAGCGGTAGTAAGTTGCGATAAAACGGGCGCTAACGTTATAACGCCCTGAGCTGTTCACGCGTTGGCAATCCCTCGCTGTCTCCCGGTACCTGTATTGCCAGCGCGCCGATGGCATTACCCCGGCGTACGGCATCAGGCAGGGATTTCCCTTCCAGCAGAGCGCTGATCACGCCCACAGCGAAGCCATCTCCGGCACCGACGGTGTCCACCACGTTTTCCACTTTTACCGGCGCGATCGCTCCCTGTTCGCCGCTGGCGGTTTTAAACCACGCGCCATCCGCCCCGGTCTTGATCACCACCGCCTTTACGCCGTGTTGCAGGTAGAAGTCAGCGATACCTTCAGGGGTGCGCTGCCCGGTGAGAACGATGCCCTCTTTCAGCCCTGGCAGCACCCAGTCGGCCTGAAAAGCGAGATGGTTCAGCTTCGTTACCATTTCCGCCTCGCTGCGCCACAGCACCGGGCGCAGATTGGGATCAAACGAGATGCTCTTACCCTGCGCTTTCATGCTCTGCGCGGCATGGTCCAGCAATGCATACGAGGTGGCCGACAACGCCGCCGCGACCCCGCTCAGATGCAGATGACGAGCCTGGCTAAAGGCCGCGGCATGAAAATCCTCTGGCGACAGATGACTGGCGGCGGAGCCTTTACGGAAATACTCCACAATGGGATCGGTTCCATTTTCAGCTTTAGATTTCAACTGAAAACCCGTTGCGTAGCGCCCATCAAGGGTCACACCGGTGCTATCGATCCCCTCTTTACGCAGCGTGTTGAGAATAAAATGGCCAAAGCTGTCATCGCCAACGCGACTGACCCAGCTCACCTTTAACCCGAGCCGCGCCAGCCCGGTCGCGACATTCAGCTCCGCACCGGCCGCGCGTTTAATAAACTGCGTCGCATCAGCAAGATTGCCGGTTTCGGTGGCGACAAACATCGCCATCGCTTCACCGATGGTGATCACATCCAACGGGCTATGCATGGCGTGGCTCCTCACGTAATAAATTGACGTAATAACGGGTGACATCGAGGGGGGAATCCCCGGTAAGCGGGAATTCAATACCGCGCGGCGCATCAGCGGGTAAGGCATTAAGCAGGGCTAACCAGCGTGGGTCGGCCTGGTCCGGCGGCACGGCACGGAAACGTTCGCCATCGGCCACGGCGGCTTTGACATGGATATAGCTGACGGCGGGAGCAAGCTGGCGGGCGGCCTGCTCCGGCGCATCTCCTGCCCACAACCAGTTGCCGGTATCAAAGGTCAGCGTGACCGGTAAAGCCTGCGCCTGGCAGGCAGACTGAAAGCGTTGCATTGCTGCCAGCGTACCGCATGCTGTTTGATCGTTTTCCACCACCAATGCAACCCCGCTGCTCGCCAGCCAGTCGCCCAACGTTGCCAGCACGGCGCTGTCCTGAAAATAACCGAGCGAGACTTTCAGCCACAACGCGTTCAGCAAACGTGTTTCTTCCAGCAGCGCGGGTAAACAGGGATTGAGCGACCCATCCGCCAGGCACAGCGGTTCGGGGACGGAATAACAGGCCTGCAGATGGTTGACTTCGACGGCGAACGCCAGCGAAGGCAGATGCGCCAGCTCCTCGTCGCTCAGCAGTTCACGGCGGATTTCCACGCCGTCGGCACCGGCATTGGCGATAATTGGCAGGACGGCAATCTGCCCACCCTGCGCGTGAAGGTAGTCATGGCCGTAGGCGGTGGTGACGACGATAATTTTTCTTGGCATAGTCCGGCTCCAGGCATCGACATGGCGTTATCTGCCTTTAACGCTAGATGGAACCGGTTCCAAAGAAAAGGTCACAATGGCGAAATTATGATCGTCATCACGAAGGTTGTTAGCGGGAGGTGGAGCCGCGAACGATCAGTTCGCCGGAGAAAACCTGTTCGCGCACCGTATCGCTGTGGCCCTCAATACGCCGTACCACCTGCTCTACAGCAGCATAACCGATTTGCCAGGTCGGCTGTTTGAGGGTGGTGATACCCACGCCCGCCAGCTCGGCCCACTCCAGTTCGTCAAAGCCGAGCAGACCGATATCGCTGCCCCAGTTCAGACCGATGCGCTTCAACGAGCGGGCAACCTGTAGGGTAAGCGCGCCATTGGCGGAGATGATCGCTTTACGCATTCCCCGGTGGCTGGCATGAAACTGGCGCAGGGTATTGTCCATTTGCGCGGCTTCATGCAGCGGCGTTTCGGCGTTTTCCGCCACCATGCCTGGGTAGCGGGCGAGGGTGGTGCGAAAGGCGCTCAGCCGCTCGCGGCGTGTGTTCACGGTGCCCAGCGGTTCGCTCAGAAACAGCAACGCTTCAAAACCCTGTTCAATCAGATGCTCGGTCGCGGTGGTGGCGGCTTGCGTGTTATCCAGCCCGACCACATCGCAGGCAAAGTCAGGGATTTTGCGATCGATTAACACCATCGGTAGCGACGATTGTTGCAGGCGATTCAGCCCCTCTTCACGCATCCCCACGGCGTTGACCACAATGCCTTCTACCTGGTAACTGCGCAGAAGATCGAGATAGTGCAGTTCCTGATCCACCTCGTTGTTGGTGTTACACACCAGCGGGGTGAACCCCTTTTCGCGGCACGCTGCTTCGATGCCGCTTAACACGTGCACGGAATAGGGATTGGTGATATCGGCGATGATCAGACCGATAAGGCGCGTGCGCCCGCGCTTCAGTCCGCGCGCCATCAGGCTTGGGCGGTAATCCAGCTCGGCGATTGCCTGTTCAATTCGCGCCAGCAGATCGGCGGAAAGCAGGTGTTTTTCACCGTTCAGATAGCGGGAAATGCTGGTTTTGCCCGTTTTCGCTGCTTTCGCGACATCGCTGATGGTGGCGCGCGTCGTTTTCGCCATGATTGCTTCCCTCGCCATGAACGTGAATATGTGCCCACACCTTAGCGCGAAATGGCGGGCAATCAAGCACTAAGATAATCTCTGCACGCTGCTTATCACCTGCAGTGAGGGCGTCATGACGTTTAATTCTTTGCTATCTCGCCGCCGCCGTGGATGATAGAACGCAAAGAACGATACATTCAAAGCGGCGAACAACCGCCGTCACCTGCAAGCTATTCAGGAGCGCGCTTTGGCAAACCCTGCTATCAAAACTGTTCTCACAGCGGCCCACTGGGGGCCGATGCTGGTCGACACCGACGGCGAAAAGGTTCTCGCATCCCGTGGCGCACTGCCAACCCGTCACCCCAACTCACTGCAAACCGTGGTCCAGGATCAGGTGCATAGCGAAACGCGCGTGCGCTATCCGATGGTGCGTAAAGGTTTTCTGGCCTCGCCCGCAAACCCGCAGGGTGTTCGCGGGCAGGATGAGTTTGTGCGGGTGAGCTGGGACGATGCGCTGGAACTGATTCACCGCCAGCATAAACGCATTCGCGACACTTACGGACCGGCGTCCATTTTTGCCGGTTCCTACGGCTGGCGCTCGAACGGCGTGCTGCACAAAGCGGCGACGCTGTTGCAGCGGTATATGAGTCTGGCGGGCGGCTACACCGGGCATCTGGGGGATTATTCCACCGGGGCCGCGCAGGCGATTATGCCGCACGTGGTCGGCAGCAACGAAGTGTACCAGCAGCAGACCAGCTGGCCGTTGATCCTCGAACACAGCGATGTGGTGGTGCTGTGGAGCGCTAACCCGCTCAATACGCTGAAGATTGCCTGGAACGCCACCGATGAGCAGGGCATCCCTTACTTTGACGCGCTGCGCAAAAGCGGCAAGCGGGTCATCTGTATCGATCCGATGCGCTCAGAAACCGTCGATTTCTTCGGCGACAGCTGCGAGTGGATTGCCCCGCACATGGGTACGGACGTGGCTTTAATGCTCGGTATCGCCCATACGCTGGCGGAGAATGGCTGGCAGGATGACGACTTTCTCTCCCGTTGCACCGTAGGTTACGACACGTTCGCCACTTACCTGACCGGTGAGCGCGATGGCGTGGCAAAAACCGCTGAATGGGCGGCGGATATTTGTGGCATCGAGGCGGTGAAAATCCGCGAACTGGCAGCCATTTTCCACGAAAACACCACCATGTTGATGTCGGGCTGGGGGATGCAACGCCAGCAGTTCGGCGAGCAGAAACACTGGATGCTGGTCACCCTGGCCGCCATGCTCGGGCAGATTGGCACCCCTGGCGGCGGTTTTGGCCTCTCTTACCATTTCGCCAATGGCGGCAACCCGACGCGGCGCGCGGCAGTGCTGGCATCCATGCAGGGTACGGTGAAAGACGGTGTTGATGCGGTGGATAAAATCCCCGTCGCCCGCATTATTGAGGCGCTGGAAAACCCCGGTGCGCCGTACCAGCACAATGGGATGGATCGCCACTTTCCGGATATCCGCTTTGTCTGGTGGGCGGGCGGCGCGAACTTTACCCATCATCAGGATACCAACCGGCTCATCCGCGCCTGGCAGAAGCCAGAGTTGGTGGTTATTTCCGAATGCTTCTGGACGGCGGCGGCGAAGCACGCCGACATCGTACTGCCCGCCACCACCTCTTTTGAACGCAACGATCTGACCATGACCGGCGATTACAGCAACCAGCATCTGGTACCGATGAAACAGGTTGTCGCGCCGCAGTATGAAGCGCGGGATGATTGGGCGGTGTTTGCTGAGTTGAGCGAGCGTTGGGAAGCCGGTGGCCGCGAGCGTTTTACGGAAGGGAAAAGCGACCTGCAATGGCTGGAGACGTTTTACAACATTGCTGCACAGCGCGGAGCCAGCCAGCACGTGACGCTGCCGCCGTTTGATGCGTTCTGGCAGGCCAATCAGTTGATCGAGATGCCGGAGAGTGAGCAGAACGCGCGCTTCGTTCGCTTTGGCGATTTCCGCCGCGACCCGCAGGCCAATCCGCTGAAAACGCCGAGCGGTAAAATCGAAATCTTCTCGCAACGCATCCAAAGCTTTGGTTATGCGGATTGCCCACCGCATCCGATGTGGCTGGAGCCGGACGAATGGCACGGTAACGCCAAACCGCAGCAGTTGCAGGTGTTATCTGCGCATCCGGCGCATCGCCTGCACAGTCAGCTCAACTTTACCCGTTTGCGTGAGGAGTACGCCGTTGCAGGCCGCGAACCGGTGACCTTGCATCCGCAGGATGCGCAGGCTCGGGGCATTGCGACAGGCGATGTCGTGCGCGTGTGGAACGGGCGCGGCCAGGTGCTGGCAGGGGCCGTGGTGACAGAGGGCATTAAGCCTGGCATTCTCTGCATCCATGAAGGCGCATGGCCGGATCTCGACCCGGCGGCGGGGGGGATCTGTAAAAACGGTGCGGTGAATGTGCTGACCAAAGATTTGCCCAGCTCGCGTCTGGGCAACGGTTGCGCAGGTAATACTGCGTTAGCGTGGGTGGAGAAATACCAGGGCCCGCAGCTTACGCTGACGGCGTTTGATCCGCCTGCCAGTTCATGATCCACGTCGGGTGGCGAGTTTCCTCCTGCCATGCGCTGTCTTCAATACGAAAACCCTGCGCATGGTAGAAGTTCACCGCCCGTTCGTTTTTCTGATACACCTCAAGGCTTAGCCAGGGAAAGCGCTGTTTGGCATGATCCATCAGCGCTTTACCAATCCCCTGGCCTATTGCGGTTGGGCGTACGAACAGCGCGCCAATAAACTGCGCATCCATAACGCTGATAAACCCTTCCAGTGTCCCGTTTTTTTCCCATACCCAGGTTTTCGCCGACGGAAGGTAAGCGTCGCGCACCAGCGCTTCGCTCTCGTGCCAGTAGCGCACCTCAATAAACGGATGCGCATAGATGGTGCTTTCCAGCCATAAGTTCAGCAGCGGCGACAGGTCTTTATTACGCCACGCGCGGATCATGCTGTCCCCCGGGGTGGCAGATACAGCCGGTAATATGATCGTTAACCAGGCCGCAGGCTTGCATAAACGAGTAACAGATGGTGGTGCCGACGAATTTGAAGCCGCGTTTTTTTAGCGCCTTTGATAATGCATCTGACGCGGGTGTTGACGTGGGGATCTCACTCAATGCGGCGGCGTTTGTGATTTGCGGTGTGTGATCGACAAACCCCCAGACAAAGTCTGAAAATGATTCGCCGTTTTGCGCCATCGACAGGTAGGCGCGGGCGTTGCCAATGATCGCTTCAATCTTGCCGCGATGGCGAATAATTCCGGCATTTTGCAGCAGCGTTTCCACATCTTCAGCCGTCATTGCGGCCACGCGCTCAGGGTCGAACTGATGGAAAGCGTTGCGGTAATTTTCGCGTTTTTTCAATACGGTGATCCACGACAACCCGGCCTGTTGCCCTTCCAGACAGATCATTTCAAATAATTTTTTGCCGTCCTTTTCCGCAACTCCCCACTCCCGATCGTGGTAAGCAAGATAGAGCGGATCCTGAGTGACCCAACCACAACGTTGCATAGTGTTACTCCGTTCGCGATATATTCAAATAATCGTCAGCCTGTCTTGACGAGTGTGTTAAAAAGGCAATAGTTAAGTAAGGGTTATAGACCCGCCAAAAACGATAACTATTACGCCGGATTCGGCTCTTTTCTGGAGTCGCATATTGATGAGAATAACCAACAGTGGCCTCTTGTTTGCGCTAGTGCCGGTCTGCCTCTTTTTTTGCCCGGCGGCAATCGCCTGGCAGCAAGAATATTCTGTTACCGGGCATCAGAGTACAGCGCCTGAACACTATATCTGGGATAGCGAACGTCAGCCGCGCTACAACGACATTCTGGAGGAGCGTATCCGCTCCGCGCAGAATTCGCCGGGCATTGCCTTTAACCTGCCGGATGACACACCGCTGGACGCCACCAATACCATGAGCGTGGGGTTAAATTTTCCGCTGGCGCGTGATGTCACAACGGGGCCGGTGGCGGTATGGCATTACGATGGCTCAACGACCTCAATGTATAACGAATTCGGCGATAGCGCGACCACCATGCAGTTCAGCGATCCGCTGTGGCATGCCAGCGTCAGCTCGCTGGGATGGCGGCTGGATAGCCGCTTCGGCGACCTGCGCCCCTGGGCGCAAATCAGCTATAACCAGCAAGTTGGCGAAAACGTCTGGAAGAGTCAGTCCGGCGTTTCCCGTCTCACTCCCGCCAATCAATATGGCAACTGGCTGGATGTCTCCCTCGGCGCAGATATGCTGCTGAGCAGGCACCTGGCTGCCTATGCGTCGATGTCGCAGTCCGAAAATGAGACGCTCGGGCAGAATTATCTTTATAGCATGGGCGTAAACGCGCGTTTTTAAGTGTATTTAAAACAAATATTTTACACTTAAGAAACAATAACGGCGCGCGTTCTGTCGATAGTATGCACTAACTCACATAAGCGAATGTCGACGGTGAATTTTCAGCGTGCCGTTCATTCCCGTACAGATGCATTTCATTCCCTCCTTACTGCATTTCATGCCTTTTTCACCCAGGCATGAAATGCGCTTCGTTATGGTTGTCGGCAGTGAATTCCTTTCTTCTTTCTGCAGGACGACTGCCATGAATACTTCAACTGTTAATCGCACGCGCTGGCTGACGCTGGTCGGCACCATTATTACGCAATTTGCGTTAGGGTCCGTTTATACCTGGAGTCTGTTCAATAGCTCGCTGGCGGAAAAGCTGGATCAGCCGGTAAGCCAGGTGGCGTTCTCCTTTGGTTTGCTGAGCCTGGGTCTGGCGCTCTCGTCGTCTGTGGCTGGAAAATTACAGGAACGTTTTGGTGTAAAACGCGTCACGATGGCGTCCGGGATCCTGCTTGGTGTGGGGTTCTTTCTGACGGCGCACTCTCACAGCTTGCTGATGCTCTGGCTGAGTGCGGGCGTGCTGGTAGGGTTGGCCGATGGCGCGGGTTATCTGTTAACGCTCTCCAACTGTGTTAAATGGTTCCCGGAACGCAAAGGGCTGATTTCTGCCTTTTCCATTGGCTCTTATGGCCTTGGTAGCCTGGGATTCAAATTTATCGACAGCCACCTGCTTGCCACTGTGGGTCTGGAAAATACCTTTATGATCTGGGGCGCCATGGTGCTGGTGATGATTGTGTTCGGCGCCACCATGATGACCGATGCGCCGTTGCAGAAAACCGCCTCCGTCAACGGTGTTGTGGAACATGACTTCACACTGGCGCAGTCAATGCGTAAACCGCAGTACTGGATGCTGGCGGTGATGTTCCTGACCGCCTGCATGAGCGGCCTGTATGTTATTGGCGTGGCAAAAGATATTGCGCAGGGCATGGTGCGCCTGGATGTGGCGACAGCCGCCAATGCGGTGACGGTGATTGCGATTGCCAACCTGAGCGGCCGCCTGGTGTTGGGGATCCTGTCCGACAAAATGGCCCGTATCCGCGTGATTACTCTCGGCCAGGTGATTTCGCTGGTGGGAATGGCGGCACTGCTGTTCGCGCCGCTGAATGCCACCACGTTCTTCGCCGCTATCGCCTGTGTTGCATTTAACTTCGGCGGCACCATTACCGTATTCCCGTCGCTGGTGAGTGAGTTCTTCGGCCTGAACAATCTGGCGAAAAACTACGGGGTGATTTATCTGGGCTTTGGTATTGGCAGTATTTGCGGTTCGATTATCGCCTCGCTGTTTGGCGGCTTTTATGTCACTTTCTGCGTTATCTTTGCCCTGCTGATTGTGTCGCTGGCGCTGTCGACCACCATTCGCCAACCGCAACGCCGCCTCTACAAAGAGGCCCATGCCTGAATAACCTGCGCTGTCTGAAAACCGCCGCTGCAACGGCGGTTTTTTTGTCCTTACCGCAAATTCCCGCCAGAGCGACTATCCTTACTTGTCAGGTTCTTCCAACAGAAGGAGTCTTACATGTCTTTAGAAAAAGTGGTTTATCGTGCGAAAGCTAAAGCAACCGGGGGCCGCGATGGCCGCGCAATCTCTTCTGATGGTGTGCTGGATGTGAAACTGGGCGTGCCGAAAGAGATGGGCGGAGCAGGCGGGGACGTTACCAATCCGGAGCAACTCTTTGCGGCGGGCTACTCCGCCTGTTTTCTTGGCGCACTCAAACACGTTGCCTCGGTAGAGAAAAAGAAAGTACCGCAGGACGCCTACATTGAGGGGCAAGTGGGCATTGGCCCGTTGCCGACCGGCTTTGGTATCGAAGCGCAACTCGACATTCATCTTCCGGGCATGGATCATCAGGAAGCCGAAGCGCTGGTGCAAAAAGCGCACATTGTTTGCCCCTACTCAAACGCAACCCGCGGCAACATCGACGTTAAGCTTAACGTCATCACCTCCTGATAACCTCTTTCAGTGACATTTTTCTGACGCCGGCCTGATATTTTTGTAAATATGTGGTCGGCGAGCACTCATGCCTGACACTTTTCCGCCCTGCTATGGTCTACTTACCGCGCTTTAGAAGTTTCCAATGTTAACTTCCGCCGCGACTTCTTAGCCTGCATTCGTTACTGGTCGACGATTGCCTGGCGTTACTTTCCCTTTTTTCAGGGTTGTTTGCATGAGTTATATCAAGACGATGACCCAGCAGAAGCTGAGCTTCTTTCTGGCGTTGTATATCGGTCTGTTTATGAATAGCGCAGTTTTTTACCGTCGGTTTGACGGCTATGCGCAAGCTTTCACCGTTTTGAAAGGACTCTCTGCGGTTGTTGAACTTGTTGGTACGGTACTGGTCACGTTTTTCTTACTGCGTGTCTTGTCGTTGTTTGGCCGTCGCGCCTGGCGTGTACTGGCCTCGCTGGTGGTGCTGTTCTCCGCCAGCGCCAGCTTCTATATGACCTTCCTCAATGTGGTCATTGGCTATGGCATTATTGCCTCAGTGATGACCACCGATATCGATTTATCGAAGGAAGTGGTGGGCTGGCAGCTTGTCGTCTGGGTGGTGATGGTCAGCGCGCTGCCGCTGCTGTTTATCTGGAGCAACCGCTGCCGTTATACCTTACTGCGCCAGCTGCACACTCCGGGGCAGCGCGTTCGCAGCGTCACGTTGGTGGTGCTGGCGGGGTTGATGGTCTGGGGACCGATTCGCCTGCTCGACATGCAGCAAAAAGATGACGAGAAGATCTCCGGCGTCGATATGCCAAGCTATGGCGGCGTTGTGGCGAACTCTTATTTACCCTCTAACTGGCTCTCCGCGCTGGGGCTGTATGCCTGGGCGCAGGTGGATGAATCGTCAGACAATAAATCGCTGATGAACCCGGCGACAAAATTTACCTACGTAGCGCCGAAGGACATCGACGACACCTGGGTGGTGTTTATCATCGGTGAGACCACGCGCTGGGATCATATGGGAATGTTGGGCTATTCCCGTAATACCACGCCGAAGCTGGCGCAGGAGAAAAATCTTGTCACGTTTCGCGGCGAGTCGTGCGATACGGCGACAAAACTCTCTCTGCGCTGCATGTTTGTGCGTGAAGGCGGCGCGGATGATAACCCGCAACGTACGCTGAAAGAGCAAAATGTCTTTTCCGTGCTCAAGCAACTGGGTTTCACCACCGATTTGTACGCGATGCAAAGCGAGATGTGGTTCTACAGCAACACGATGGCGGATAACATCGCCTACCGTGAACAGATTGGCGCGGAGCCGCGCAACCGCGGCAAAAGCGTGGATGACATGCTGCTCATCGATGAGATGCAACGCTCGCTGGACAATAAGAACAGCGGTAAGCACATGATTATCTTGCATACCAAAGGGTCGCACTTTAACTACACCCAGCGTTATCCGCGCAGTTTCGCGCAGTGGACGCCGGAGTGTCAGGCCTCTGGCAAATGCAGCAAGGAAGAGTTGATTAACTCGTATGATAACTCGGTGACCTATGTGGATTACTTTATCGATAAGGTGATCGATAAGCTGCGTGACCGCAAAGCGATTATCTTCTATGCAGCGGATCACGGTGAGTCTATTAACGATAAAGAGCACCTGCACGGTACGCCGCGTAAAATGGCGCCGCCAGAGCAGTTCCGCGTGCCGATGATGGTGTGGATGTCGGATAAGTACTTACAGGACCCGGACAAGGCGAAGATGTTTGCTCAACTGAAGCAACAGGCGGAGTACAAGACTGCGCGCCGCCACGTTGAACTGTACGACACCATTATGGGATGTCTCGGTTACACCTCGCCAAACGGCGGGATAAACGAGAACAACAACTGGTGTCATCTGCCGGCGCAACCCGCGAAGTAAGCGCTCTGCTGGCTTTATCACCAGTCAGTACGCTTTTTTACATTAAGGGATTGACGGAGCATGTTGGGGGCAGTAAGATGCGCCCCGCATTCGGTGATTGGCGCAGCCTGGTAGCGCACTTCGTTCGGGACGAAGGGGTCGGAGGTTCGAATCCTCTATCACCGACCAAATTCAGAAAAACCCAACCGCAAGGTTGGGTTTTTTGCTTTCTGCATCCGAAAGAGGATGAGAACCTCCGGGGGTGGAGGTTCGACCCGAGCGCAGCGAGAGAACGTTGCTTCAGCAACGGCCCGCAGGGCGAGCCACGCAGTGGCGAGTCATCCTCTATCACCGACCAAATTCAGAAAAACCCAACCGCAAGGTTGGGTTTTTTGCGTTCTGCCTCTGTCTTACCTGTCCGCTCCGCACAATCCCGCAACCCGGGGAACCTGACCGACCCGACACAAACGAAACCGGGCAATGCCGCCTGAAATCGCCCTTATCCTCACTTCTCACTGCCAGCTCGCTGTTTTGTGAGATATTCCATTGTATTTTTTTATATATAGATGAATCTTTTTTCGCGTTGCTTATAGATAGAGTCAGCATATTACGCTGTGCGTTTTAACGTTCGCGGTATTAATCGCTCATATATTCAGCATTCCGTAAGAATTTTTTCATAATCTGGATGAATGTTAATCACTGAATACTTTCTGATAGCAAGGTGATTATTCTGCCATCATGGCGGTAGCACAATTTTCTCTGCTGAAAATAGAGGCTTGAAGTTTTTTTTAACTTTGTCTGCGGATTCTCACCGCCGTTGTAAATCCCGGTTACCTGTATTGACGTTTTGACATTCTGTTGACAGATTGTAGGGCATGAGGGGCATTTCAAGGAGAATCTGTACTGCAACTCAGTCAACCTTGTGAAAGGAATCCCCATCTCTCATAACGCCCTCGGGCACTACCGACCAGACCGGGTAAAAAACTAATAAAGGCCTGTCGGACATACCCAATGCATGGGTAACAACACATATCACATTGGAGCAGAATCAATGAGTATTTCCTTGAAGAAGTCAGGGATGCTGAAGCTCGGTCTTAGCCTGGTGGCAATGACCGTCGCAGCCAGCGTGCAAGCAAAAACCCTGGTTTATTGTTCTGAAGGTTCGCCTGAAGGCTTCAACCCACAGCTTTTCACCTCTGGTACCACTTACGATGCCAGCTCAGTGCCGATCTATAATCGTCTGGTAGAATTTAAAACCGGCACCACTGAAGTCATTCCGGGTCTGTCTGAAAAGTGGGAAGTCAGCGCCGATGGCAAAACCTACACTTTCCACCTGCGTAAAGGCGTGAAGTGGCAGAACAACAAAGATTTCAAACCGACGCGTGAATTCAACGCTGACGACGTCGTGTTCTCTTTTGATCGTCAGAAAAACGCGCAAAACCCGTACCACAAAGTCTCTGGCGGCAGCTACGAATACTTCGAAGGCATGGGTCTGCCGGACCTGATTAGCGAAGTGAAGAAAGTCGACGACCACACGGTGCAGTTCGTGCTGACCCGTCCGGAGTCGCCGTTCCTGGCTGACCTGGCAATGGACTTCGCTTCCATCCTGTCCAAAGAGTACGCAGACAACATGCTGAAAGCGGGCACCCCGGAGAAAGTTGACCTTGATCCGATCGGTACCGGTCCGTTCCAGCTGCTGCAGTACCAGAAAGACTCCCGCATTCTGTACAAAGCGTTTGAAGGCTTCTGGGGCACCAAGCCGAAAATCGATCGTCTGGTCTTCTCCATCACGCCTGACGCCTCTGTACGTTATGCCAAACTGCAGAAAAACGAATGCCAGGTTATGCCGTACCCGAACCCGGCTGACATCGCGCGCATGAAGGAAGACAAAAATATCAACCTGCTGGAGCAGGCGGGTCTGAACGTCGGCTACATGTCCTTCAACACCGAGAAGAAACCGTTTGATGACGTGAAAGTGCGTCAGGCGCTGACTTACGCGGTAAATAAAGAAGCGATCATCAAAGCGGTGTACCAGGGCGCGGGCGTAGCGGCGAAAAACCTGATCCCGCCGACCATGTGGGGCTATAACGACGACGTTAAAGATTACACCTACGATCCTGAGAAGGCGAAACAACTGCTGAAAGAAGCCGGTCAGGATAAAGGCTTTACCGTTGAGCTGTGGGCAATGCCGGTACAACGTCCGTACAACCCGAACGCTCGCCGTATGGCGGAGATGATTCAGGCTGACTGGGCGAAAGTCGGCGTGCAGGCCAAGATCGTCACTTACGAGTGGGGTGAATACCTGAAGCGTGCGAAAGCAGGCGAACACCAGGCGGTGATGATGGGCTGGACCGGCGACAACGGGGATCCGGATAACTTCTTCGCTACCCTGTTTAGCTGCGCTGCGGCAAAAGATGGCTCCAACTACTCCCGCTGGTGCTACAAACCGTTTGAAGATCTGATTCAACCGGCGCGCGCCACCGATGACCACAACAAGCGTGTTGAACTCTACAAACAGGCTCAGGTAGTGATGCATGACCAGGCTCCGGCGCTGATCGTGGCGCACTCCACCGTTTACGAGCCCGTGCGTAAAGAAGTCAAAGGCTACGTGGTTGACCCATTAGGCAAACACCACTTCGAAAACGTGTCTGTCGAATAAAAAGCACGAAGCTTTATCCCCTCTTCCCACTGGGGAGAGGGGTAAAGCGTATTCCCTGCGTGCAGGGAATTTACATTTGTGAGCAATACAGATGCACCGTCGCCAGGCGCTGCGTCACTACTGAGAATCCGGGTTATGTTGCAGTTCATTCTCCGACGTTTGGGGCTGGTTATCCCCACGTTTATCGGTATCACCCTTCTCACCTTTGCCTTTGTCCATATGATCCCCGGCGATCCGGTGATGATCATGGCGGGTGAGCGTGGTATCTCTCCTGAGCGTCACGCCCAGTTGCTGGCCGAGCTTGGGCTCGACAAGCCGCTCTGGGAACAGTACGTCCATTATGTATGGGGCGTGTTGCACGGTGATTTAGGTATCTCTCTTAAGAGCCGTCTTCCGGTGTGGGACGAGTTCGTGCCGCGTTTTAAAGCGACGCTTGAACTCGGTATCTGCGCCATGATTTTTGCCGTTGCCGTGGGCATTCCGGTCGGCGTTATGGCTGCCGTGAAGCGCGGTTCCATTTTCGATCACACCGCAGTGAGCCTCGCGCTGACCGGTTATTCGATGCCTATCTTCTGGTGGGGCATGATGCTTATCATGCTGGTATCGGTGCAACTCAACCTGACGCCGGTCTCCGGGCGTGTCAGCGATATGGTGTTCCTCGACGACAGTAACCCACTCACCGGGTTTATGCTGATAGATACCGCTATCTGGGGCGAGCAGGGGAACTTTATCGACGCGCTCGCGCATATGATCCTGCCGGCAATTGTGCTCGGTACGATCCCACTGGCGGTGATTGTGCGTATGACGCGCTCCTCGATGCTGGAAGTGCTGGGTGAAGATTACATTCGTACCGCCCGCGCAAAAGGGCTGACCCGTATGCGCGTGATCATCGTTCATGCCCTGCGTAACGCGATGTTGCCGGTGGTGACGGTTATCGGTCTGCAAGTCGGCACATTGCTGGCGGGCGCTATTCTGACCGAAACCATCTTTTCCTGGCCGGGCCTTGGCCGCTGGCTGATTGATGCGCTGCAACGCCGCGACTATCCGGTTGTGCAGGGCGGGGTATTACTGGTCGCGACGATGATCATTCTCGTCAACCTGCTGGTCGACCTGCTCTACGGCGTGGTGAACCCGCGTATCCGGCATAAGAAGTAAGGGGCCATCATGTCACAAGTCACTGAAAATAAAGTTGTAGCTGCACCGGTGCCGATGACCCCGTTGCAGGAGTTCTGGCACTATTTCAAACGTAACAAAGGCGCCGTTGTGGGGCTGGCTTACGTGCTTATCATGCTGATTATCGCCGTGTTCGCCAATTTCCTGGCACCGCACAACCCGGCAGATCAATTCCGTGATGCGCTGCTCGCGCCGCCGGTCTGGCAGGATGGCGGCACCTGGACGCATATCCTGGGGACGGACGATGTGGGCCGCGATACGCTGTCGCGTCTGATGTTTGGCGCGCGTCTGTCGCTGCTGGTCGGTTGTCTGGTGGTGGTGCTGTCGCTGATTGCCGGTATCGTGCTGGGCCTGGTCGCAGGCTACTTCGGCGGTCTGATCGACAACATCATCATGCGTGTTGTCGACATTATGCTGGCTCTGCCGAGCTTGCTGCTGGCACTGGTTCTGGTGGCCATTTTTGGTCCGTCGATAGTCAATGCCTCGCTGGCGCTCACCTTTGTGGCGTTGCCGCACTATGTCCGACTCACCCGCGCCGCCGTGCTGGTGGAGGTGAATCGCGACTACGTGACGGCTTCCCGCGTCGCCGGTGCCGGTGCGATGCGCCAGATGTTCGTTAACATTTTCCCGAACTGCCTTGCGCCGCTGATTGTTCAGGCGTCGCTCGGTTTCTCTAACGCCATTCTCGATATGGCCGCCCTTGGCTTCCTTGGCATGGGTGCGCAGCCGCCAACACCGGAGTGGGGCACCATGCTCTCCGACGTGTTGCAGTTCGCACAAAGTGCCTGGTGGGTCGTGACCTTCCCGGGCGTCGCGATCTTGCTGACGGTGCTGGCATTTAACCTGATGGGTGACGGCCTGCGCGATGCGCTCGATCCCAAACTGAAGCAGTAAGAGGTTCGAGATGGCGTTATTAAATGTAGATAAATTATCGGTGCACTTCGGCGACGTGGGCTCCGAGTTCCGTGCCGTAGATCGCGTGAGCTATAGCGTAAGCCAGGGCGAAGTGGTCGGCATCGTCGGCGAGTCCGGTTCTGGTAAATCGGTCAGCTCGCTGGCAATCATGGGGCTGATTGACTTCCCCGGCCGCGTTATGGCCGACAAGCTGGAGTTCAACGGCCAGGACCTGAAACGCATTTCGGAAAAAGAGCGCCGCAGCCTGGTGGGCTCCGAAGTGGCGATGATTTTTCAGGATCCGATGACCAGCCTGAACCCGTGCTATACGGTCGGCTTCCAGATTATGGAAGCCATCAAAGTGCATCAGGGCGGGAATAAAAAAACCCGACGTCAGCGCGCGATTGACCTGCTGACGCAGGTGGGTATTCCCGATCCGGCCTCGCGTCTGGATGTTTACCCGCACCAGCTTTCCGGTGGGATGAGCCAGCGCGTGATGATCGCGATGGCGATTGCCTGCCAGCCAAAACTGCTGATTGCCGATGAACCGACCACCGCACTGGATGTGACGATTCAGGCGCAGATCATCGAACTTTTGCTGGAGCTTCAGCAAAAAGAGAATATGGCGCTGATCCTGATTACCCACGATCTGGCGCTGGTGGCGGAAGCGGCGCACAAAATCATTGTGATGTACGCAGGCCAGGTGGTGGAAACCGGCGAAGCGCGCGATATCTTCCGTGCGCCGCGTCACCCCTATACGCAGGCGCTGCTGCGTGCGCTGCCGGAGTTCGCGCAGGACAAAGCCCGTCTGGCGTCATTGCCGGGTGTGGTGCCGGGCAAATATGACCGCCCGACCGGCTGCCTGCTCAACCCGCGCTGCCCGTATGCAACGGACAAATGCCGTGAGCAAGAGCCTGAGCTGAACACCGTCGACGGCGGCCGTCAGTCTAAATGTCACTACCCACTCGATGACGCCGGGAGGCCGACACTATGAGTACGCACGAGGCCACCTCGCAACAGCCGCTGTTGCAGGCTATCGACCTGAAGAAACACTACCCGGTGAAGAAAGGGCTGTTTGCCCCGGAGCGCCTGGTCAAAGCGCTGGATGGCGTCTCATTTACGCTGGAGCGCGGTAAAACTCTTGCGGTGGTGGGCGAGTCCGGCTGTGGTAAATCCACGCTTGGTCGTTTGCTGACGATGATTGAAACCCCGACCGGCGGGGAGCTCTATTATCAGGGGCAGGATCTGCTTAAGCACGATCCGCACGCGCAAAAGCTGCGCCGCCAGAAAATCCAGATTGTCTTCCAGAACCCGTACGGTTCGCTGAACCCGCGTAAAAAAGTGGGGCAAATCCTCGAAGAGCCGCTGCTGATTAACACGGCTCTGAGCAAAGAGGCGCGCCGGGAAAAAGCGCTGGCGATGATGGCAAAAGTTGGCCTGAAAACCGAGCATTATGATCGCTACCCGCACATGTTCTCGGGCGGGCAACGTCAGCGTATTGCTATCGCCCGTGGTCTGATGCTCGACCCGGATGTGGTGATTGCCGATGAACCGGTCTCCGCGCTGGACGTTTCCGTACGTGCGCAGGTACTGAACCTGATGATGGATTTGCAGCAGGATCTGGGGCTGTCTTACGTGTTTATTTCTCACGATCTGTCGGTCGTTGAGCACATTGCCGATGAAGTGATGGTGATGTACCTCGGCCGCTGCGTGGAGAAGGGCACCAAAGATCAGATCTTCTCCAATCCGCGCCATCCCTATACGCAGGCGCTGCTGTCGGCAACACCGCGTCTGAACCCGGATGAGCGCCGCGAGCGTATTAAACTGACCGGCGAGCTGCCAAGCCCGCTGAATCCACCGCCGGGCTGTGCATTTAACGCCCGTTGCCGTCGCCGTTTTGGTCCCTGCACCCAGTTGCAGCCGCAACTGAAGGACTACGGCGGTCAACTGGTTGCCTGTTTTGCGGTTGACCAGGACGAGAACGGCGAGAAACCGCTGGCATAAACATCGCTGTAACGTACTGCCCGGTAAGGTATATTTACCGGGCTTTTTTTTTATCCTTTTCCCACTCTGGCGATAATCTTAAAACCTGAGTAAAATTCCGGCTTATTTTAAATATTTCCAAAAAACTGCCAAAAAAGGTAGTTTCGGAATAAGTCCAGCAGTAAGAATGAGTTAGATAAATTACGGCTTTTTTAACCGCAAATTTTTATTTCAAAATATTTCGGTAAGTAATAAAAAATTAAACCAATAGTTATTTATCGTAGCTTATTATTCTATTAATTTAATTAAAAATAATTAAATTATATTTAAATTTTAATTAAGTTGACTTATTCGCCTGCTGGTGGCGCTTTTTTGTGGTCTTAAATGCTGTAATGGTAATTGTGAAAAAAAAAGATAGCACATGTATAGAGATTATTTATATATTTGCTGGAAATTAACAGTGTGTTAGCAGCGCTACAATTTCTGCCGCGAAAACAGGCTGTGGATAATAGAAAACGCGTTATCACGTACCCACGCACAACAGCACCGCGAAAATAAAAAATCATACGACTACCTAAACCAGGTCACTAAGATCCTGACGGTGGCGGGTACAATATTATTTTGTAAATCATGAGAATAACTATGAATCATTACGATGATTTGCAGAGGTTCAAGGACAAGACTCGTAACCAGAAACTCGATTTCAAGGATCTCTCTGCACAAAACTTAGCAAACGACCAGGGCAGTTGGACCATTATTAATCAGCTTTCTCCTGCAACCGAAACCTCCACGCTGGCAATGGGCGGCCATGTGTCCGTTCCGGTTCCTCACGCAGTGGAACCCGATCTCTTCGCCATCAGCGCAGAAGAAGAGGCTCCGCTTGCCGTTCCGGATCTCCGTGACGTGACGCCTGTGCCGTCGGCCTCCATTTTCAAGGATGTCGCCAGCCAGCTTGATGCCGTCGCGCCCGCGTTTAACGCCGCGGCGAACAGTCCGGAACCCGACAGATATGCGCCTGTAATGCAGATGCCTGCCCCGCGGGCTGCCTCTGGCGGATCGTCTTCTGAGCCTGCCAGTTTCGCCCGACTCTTTGCGCCAAAAGCGCCGGAAGCGGAACAGACTGTTGAAAAAAACCAGCCCTTACAATCGTTGTTAGAAAGGATCGCGTCATGCCGTTAATTTGTGTTTGTTCGCCGAAAGGCGGCGTCGGAAAAACGACGCTGACGGCTAACCTGGCGTATGCTCTTGCCCGTTCTGGCAGCAAAGTTCTGGCACTGGACTTCGATGTGCAAAACGCGCTGCGTCTGCATTTTGGCGTGCCGCTCTCTGACGGGCGCGGTTTCGTGGCGAAGGCTGCGGAATCCTCCGACTGGAGCCAGTTTGTCCTTACGGCGGGCGGCAATATTTTTGTTCTGCCGTATGGCGATGCCACTGAGGAAGAGCGTGTTGCGTTTGAAGAGCGTCTGACCCATGACGAACACTTCCTGACTCGCGGTCTGAATACGCTGCTTAACTATCCCGGCCTGATCATTGTTGCCGACTTCCCTCCCGGACCGTCTGCGGCATTAAAAGCCATGTCGCGGCTGGCCGATGTGCACCTGGTTACGCTGCTGGCGGATACCGCATCGCTCTCCCTGCTGCCGCACATCGACAATAACCGCCTGACCGGTGAAGTCCTCAACCGTAAATCCGGCCACTACTTTGTGGTGAATCAGAGCGACAACCGCCGCCAGATTAGCCGCGATGTGACGGCATTTATGGAACAGCGTCTGGGCAATAAGCTGCTGGGCGTCCTGCACCGGGATGAGAGCGTTGCGGAAGCGAATGCATCGCAACAGTCGATCTTTGACTTCAGTCCGGCCTCCGCAGCGGCATTTGATATTGAACTCATTGCCAAACGCGTCGCCGGTATTTTAGGCGTCAAGATCGGCGACGGTACCGTTCACAGTAAACCCAAGATGTCTGGCTTCTAACGCTCACGGGCACCCCCATGAAAAAGTTTCTTTATATATTGCTGGCGCTGGCAATGGTTCCGGTTGCCCTTTTAGTGGTCATTACGCCGATGGACAGCCAAAAACAGTACATTTTTGGCCTGATCAGTATCGGTATTTTATTTCTGCTCGGCTTCAGCAAAAAGCGCAGCATCTCCCTGATTATGGTGGTGATGTCGATATTGCTGTCGACGCGTTATATGTATTTCCGCCTGACGCAAACCCTGCACTTTAATTCCGAAATCGAAACGATCCTCGGGATGGGGTTATTTCTGGCGGAAGTCTACGTGTGGGTAATGCTGCTGCTCAGCTATTTGCAGACCGCATGGCCGCTGAAGCGTGAAATCGTCCCGCTGCCGGACGATATGAACCAGTGGCCGACCGTCGATATTTACATTCCGACCTATAACGAACCGCTGGACGTGGTGCGCGACACGGTGCTGGCGGCGCAGTGTATTGATTACCCGCGCAACAAGATGCAAATCTATCTGCTCGATGACGGTAAACGCCGTGAGTTTGCGGTATTCGCCGCCGATGTGGGCGTCGGCTACATCACCCGTAATGATAATGCGCACGCCAAAGCCGGTAACCTTAACCACGCCATGAAACTCACCAACGGCGAGCTGATTTGCGTGTTCGACTGTGACCACGTGGCCACCCGTATTTTCCTGCAGGCGACGGTGGGCGGGTTCCTGAAAGATCCGAAACTGGCGCTGGTGCAGACGCCGCACTACTTTTATTCTCCCGATCCGTTCGAGCGTAACCTCTCGCTGGGACGAGATATCCCCAACGAAGGCTCGCTGTTCTATGGCCCAATTCAGCGGGGGAATGACAACTGGAACGCCACATTCTTCTGTGGATCCTGTGCGGTTATTCGCCGCAGCGCGCTGGAAGAGATTGGCGGTTTTGCCGTCGAAACCGTAACGGAAGATGCTCACACCGCGCTGAAAATGCAGCGCCTGGGCTGGGGCTCGGCATTCATTGATATTCCACTGGCGGCAGGCCTGGCCACCGAACGCCTGGTGCTGCATGTGATTCAACGTACCCGCTGGGCGCGCGGTATGACGCAGATATTCCGCCTCGACAACCCGCTGTTTGGCCGCGGGCTGACCATCCAGCAACGGCTGTGCTACCTGAGCGCCATGCTCTATTACCAGTTTGCACTGCCGCGCATCGCGTTTTTAACCGCGCCGCTGGCCTATCTGCTGTTTAACCTGAACATTATTCACTCGTCGGCGAGCCTGGTGTTTGCTTATGCGCTGCCGCATCTGTTCCTGTCGGTCTATGTCAACTCGCGGCTAAACGGGCGTTTCCGTTATAGCTTCTGGGGGGAAATTTACGACATCGTGCTGGCGTTCCACATTGTGCTGCCGACGGTCGTCACCATGTTCTTCCCGAAACGCGGGAAATTTAACGTGACCGATAAAGGCGGCCTGTTAAACGTTGGCTACTTCGACTTTAGCGTAGTGCGTCTGCATTTGATTATCGCGGTGTTACTCGGTGCGGGTGTGATAGCCGGTCTCGTGCGCGCCTTTGCCCATGACTATTTTGGCGTGGATCCGCGCGTTATCGCCCTGAACGTCGGCTGGGGATTGTACAGTCTGATCTTCCTGCTGGCGGCCATCGCCGTGGCGCGTGAAACGCGACAGACGCGCAAAACGATCCGTATCGATGTCGATATTCCGGTGTTGCTGCATTACGCCAGCGGCATCACCTCGCGCAGCAAAACCGCAGACTTGTCGATGGGCGGCTGTCGCGTTATCGCACCGGATGACCGCCATCTGAATGATGAAATAGAAGAAGTGGAGCTGCTGTTGCACTCCGGAGCGATCAGCATCCCGGTCAACACGGTGGCCAGTGACGAAGAGTATATCCGCCTGATGTTTGATGATATTCCGCTGTCGCGCCGCCGCGAGCTGGTGCGGGTGGTGCTTTCCCGCGCCGATGCGTGGATTAACCCGCCGAAACCGCAGGACAACCCGTTTCGTTCGATGGCGACTATCGTGCGCTGCGTGTTTGATCTGTTCTGGATGACCTGGACATCGCGCCGCGAAAACCGACGCCTGCGCGCTGAACAAGCGGCCAGTGCGGCCTCTGAAGAGGGGCGCGTATGAAACGTCTGACCACGCTGGCGGTGCTGGTGGGGGCGCTGTTTATCGCCCCGCTGCACAGTGAAGAAACCACGGTTGAATCGCTGCTGCCGCTCAACCTGCCTGCGCCGACACAGGCGCAAACGCTACCGGCTTTTGTCCCTTCGGTGGTGAACAGTATCAGCATTGCGCAAATGGGCCTGCCGCAGGGTATCACCCTGAGCGGTGGGCAATTCCAGGGCGGGGTGGATTTTACCCTGCCGGTAGACCAGGTGATGACCAATGCCCGGCTGGCGCTGAATTTAAAAATTTCCCCGGCGATGGCAGCGCGTAACGCCACGCTGCAATTGATGCTTAACGGCCAGCCGCTGGGCACCGTACCGCTGAGTGCCGCCGAAGGCGATACTGCCCGTTATCAACTGGATGTGCCGGCTGCATTGATGGTCTCCAGCAACAGCCTGAGCGTGAAAATTAACGATGGCGACGCGATGCAGTGTCAGCGCGACCTGAGCGACAAATATCGCGTTACAGTGCTGCCGGATTCGCATTTTGAACTGGAAGGGCAACAGCTGGATATCGGTGCGGATCTGAGCCACTTCCCGCGCCCGTTCTTTGACAGCATGCAGATGACACCTGCGGCTATTGCGGTAGCGTTTGGGCCAAAACTTAGCGCCGATACCATTAGCGCGGCGGCATTGATCGCCTCATGGCTGGGGATCCAGGCGGATTATCGCGGCGTCTCTTTTGCGACGTATCACGATCGTCTGCCGGAGAAAAACGGCATTTTGATCGGCCATCCCGGCGAGCAGATCGGCGGGCTGACGCTGCCGCAAACCACGCAGCCGCTGCTGAAAATTGTCGATAACCCGGCAAACCCGGTTTACAAACTGCTGCTGGTGGTCGGGAAAGACGATACCGAACTGCGTGCTGCAGCCTGGCGTTTAACGCGCGGCAATTTTGCCTCACAAACACCGTTCGTGGATGTGGATGCGCAAACTATTCCGTTGAGCAAACCGTATGATGCGCCGCGCTGGATCCCAACGGATCGCCCGGTGAAACTGACGGAGCTGATCCGCAAAGATCAAAGCCTGACCACCACCGGGATCTGGCATTCGCCGTTGCAGGTGGCGTTTCGCGCGGCACCCGATCTCTTCCTGTGGGACGGGGAAACCATTCCGCTGCATATCGGCTACCGTTTCCCGACGGAAAACTGGATTGATGAGCAGCGTTCATGGCTGAGCATGACCCTTAACGATTCCTTCCTGCATAACCTGCCGGTTAACAAGCAGGGCGCGCTGGAAACGTTGTGGCACAAACTGGGCGGCGATGCGCGGCAGGAGTCGTTTGATATGCCGCTGGAGCCGTACATGATTTACGGCGACAACCAGCTTTCGCTCTATTTCAACATCGTGCCGAAAGAGAACGCGCCGTGCAGCACTCTGCTGAACAACAACATCAAGAGCCGCATTGATGAGGACTCGTGGATTGATTTGAGCCACACCCGGCATTTTGCTCTGTTGCCAAACCTCTCTTACTTTGTCGGCGCGTCTTTCCCGTTTACCCGACAGGCAGACTATTCGGAAACGTTGCTGATGCTGCCTGCGCAACCGACAGAGACGCAAGTCGCGACCCTGCTGGATATGACGGCGCGCTCCGGGAATGCCACCGGCACCGCGCTTGGGCATAACCGTGTGGTACTGGGTCTACCGACCAATAGCGAGCTGATGCGC
The DNA here is from genome assembly GCF_050587465.1 of Kosakonia sp. N21. Lineage (NCBI taxonomy): Bacteria > Pseudomonadati > Pseudomonadota > Gammaproteobacteria > Enterobacterales > Enterobacteriaceae > Kosakonia > Kosakonia sp. N21. The sequence continues at coordinate 65,353 of NZ_JBOBHR010000015.1, forward strand.
GACCGCGATGTGCTGGCGGTTACCGGCATGGAGCAGTCGGCGTTTAACCGCGCGCTGTTGGCGAATTCACCGTTTACTCTGCGCGACAGCACGCTGGGCGTTCGCGAGCCGGGGAACTGGCAGAAAATCCGCCGTTGGATCAGCGGCGACTGGGCGTCGCAGGGCATTGAAGCCGACCGCTACTTCTCCTCTAACGAAGCGTGGCGCGGTTTTGTCAGCTTCCGCTCACCGTGGAATGACGAACGGCTGGTGGTGCTGGCGTTGGGCAGCAACGACGAGCAACTCTCCCGATTGCACGCTGACCTCAGTTCCGCGCGCATTAATGCCGGGATTCGCGGCGATGTGGCCATCATTACCAACGAAACCGGTGTGCGCAGTTTCCGCGTGGGTGAGCAATTCCCGAGCGGCGAAATGCCGGTGCATATGATGGTGATTTGGTATGCCAACCAGCACTCAGCACTGCTGGCGATCCTCGGACTGCTGTTTGGCTCGCTGGTCGGCGGGGTGCTGTATATCGTGCTGAAAAAACGCGAGCGTAAACGTCTTGATCCGGAGAGCGACAAGTGAAAAAGGTCACCACCATGAGCGTAAAAACCGCCCGTCGGTTATCCACATTCTGCCTCTCCGGCGCACTGATCCTCAGCACTCCGGGGCTGGCGCACGCCGCAGCGAATGACGCTGCGCTGAAGGCGCTGTTCGATCAGGCCAACTACTGGCATGAAAAGTCCCACGACGATCTGGCCATGGAGTCGCTGAAAAAAGTCTTAATGGTCGATGCCAACAACGCGCAGGCGATGTATCTGATGGCACTGTGGGCGCAGCAAAACGGCGATCTGCAAACCGCAGCGCAGTGGCGCGCACGGCTGGCGAAAGCCGCGCCGGGAGACAGCAGCCTGCAGGCGCTGGATAACGCAAAACAGCTCGCGCAAGTGCCGCAGGGGCAGCTTACGCTCGCCCGTCAGCAAGCGCGTAGCGGCAACGTCCCGGCGGCGCTGGAGACGTGGCGCAGCATGTTTAACGGCGACACGCCGCCGCCAAGCCTCGCGCCGGAATACTACCAGACCATGGCGAGCGACAAAGCGCTCTACCCGCAGGCGCTGGCGCAGCTGCGCAGTTTTGTGGCGCAGTATCCACAGGACACGGCCGCCCGTATTGCGTTGGGTAAAATGTTGACCTGGCGTGAAGAGACGCGCCGCGACGGGATTTTGTTGCTGGAACCGATGTCCAGCGGCAGTCGCGAGGCCGATGACGGCTTACGACAGGCGCTGTTATGGCTGGGGCCGCAGCCCGGCGATGAGCGTTTTTACGATACCTGGTTGCAGCGCCATCCGCAGGATAGCGAAGTGCAGGCGTACTATCGCAAAAATGTCGGCGGCGCGGCGAAAGGCGCAGGCTTTAACGCCCTCAACAGCGGAGACAGCAGCCTGGCGAAACAGAAGTTCGCCCAGGTGTTACAGGCTAACCCGGACGATGCAGACGCGTTAGCGGGCCTGGGCTACATTGCCCAGCGCAATGGCGATTATCAGGCTGCCGCGCAGTACCTTAACCGCGCGGCGAGTCAGGGCGGAGACGCCTCCGGCGAACGGCGTGCGCAAGCAGAGGATGCGGCGTTTTACGGCCAACTGGCGCAGGCCCAGCATGCGTTAAAACAGGGCAATGTCAGCGAAGCGCTGGCACTCTCTGCGCCGCTGGCGCAACAGAGTGGCGAACGCGGAACGGCGGCAAAACTGTTCCGTGCGGATGTGTTGCGGCAGAACAAAGATTACAGCCAGGCCGAACAGACGCTGCGCGGCATTCTTAATGAACAACCGCAGAATGCCCCGGCGCGGGAAAATCTCTACTACGTGCTGCGCGACCAGAACAAGACCGCGGAAGCGCAGGCCATGCTGAATACGTTACCGGCGGGCTTGCAGGCGAAGTTGCAACCGCGCGTGGTCACCGGAACGCCGGGCGACCCGCTGCGCCGCCAGGCACAGCAACTGGTTGCGGCGGGGAACACGGAGCAGGCGATCAACGTATTACGTCAGGGAGTGGCGCGACTGCCGGACGACCCGTGGTTGCGTCTCGACCTGGCGCGCTTGCTTCAGCAAACCGGGCGCGAGAGCGAAGGCGCGACCGTCATGATCCCCACCGGGCGTGACGGCGCAGGCGCCAGCTCGCTGTATGCCGGGGCGCTGTTTGCCAGTGAGAATGGCGGCTGGCAGCAGGCCAGCGCGTTGCTGGCGCGTATCTCTCCGGCCAGTCAAAACAGCCAGATGCGCGATCTTGCGCAGCGGGTGAATTACAACCTGCAAATGGCGACCGCAGAGCGTTACCTCGCTCAGGGCAATATGACCGCAGCGTCTAACACGCTGAAAGCGCTGTCGGCCACGCCGCCGAAAAACCCGGTCGATGCCGGGAAACTGGCACGCATGCTGGCGCGAACCGGTGATTTGACCACCGCAGTGTCGCTGGTGCGTGACAACATGAAACAGGGCGTGCAGGGTAACGCCGGTGATTATGCCGATCAGGTCGCCGTGCTCAACCAGGCGGGTCTGAACCAGGAAGCACAGAGTTTTGTCTCCAGCCCGGAACTGCAATCGCGCAGCACCCCTGCGCAATTGGCGGGAGTGCGTAATGGTTATGTGATTAACGAAGCCGACCGGCTGCGTGAGCAGGGCAACTATGCCGCTGCGTACGACAAGCTGATCCGCGTACTGCAAAACGATCCGCAGAATACGGATTTAATGTTCGCAATGGGCCGTTTGTATCAGACGGGCAAAATGAACAAAGAAGCGGGCGTGCTGTATGACTACCTGATGACGCGGGACAGCGAGGATCAGGCAGCGCGCGTGGGCGCTATCGATGTGGCGCTGGCGGAAAACAATGTGGAGAAAGCGCAAAGCCTGGCCAATGGTCTGCGCAGCAACGCATCGCCAGAGCGCTTGCTGTTGCTGGCGCGTCTGGAAGAGGCGAAAGGCAATCACCAGCAGGCGATGACCTACCTGCGCAGCGCGCGCGGCAAGCTGGTGGGGCTGGACTCTTCCAACAGCGCGGCAACGCCGACCATCGGCGGTGTATTGCTGGCGGATAACCCGTTTATGACCACCAGTAAAACCACCGCTCCGCAATCGCTGTACGGGCAGACCCTGCCATGGCAAGTGGCGCAGGTGGCCCGTGAACCGGGCAGTACGCTGCCGGGCACCACCCGCACCGATTTACCGGTTGAAACCGTGCAGTCCCGTACACTGCGTCAGGTCGATGACATGATGCAGCAAATGGACGAGAAAACCGGGATGTGGCTACAGGGCAACGTGGAAATCCGCGGGCGTGATGGCGAAACCGGCACCAGTAAACTGACGGAAGCGAAAGCGCCGCTCACCTGGTCCAGTTCGCCGTTTGGCGAGTCGCGTTTTGAGTTTACCGCCACCCCGGTATCGCTGAGTTCGGGCAGCGCCTCGGGCGACGCCTGGCGTCGCTACGGCTCCAACCCGCTGGCGGACGCGGTGAGCAACATCAGCACCTCCATCAAAACGGCCAACAGTTCCACGGCAACGGATGGCAGCGATAAGTTCACCGATCTCGCCAGCTATGCCAGCGCCAGCAAACTGTCGCCCTTTACCGCAGAAGGGTATAGCAATCTGACCTCGCTGCTGAATTCGAGCCGCTTACAAAGCCTGAGCGAATCGAATTATAAGAAGAATTATAACGATGCGATTAACGCCTCGACCGATTCGCAAAACGCCAGCGGCGTTGAGCTGAATATGGCGCTGAGCGGCGACAGCTACAAGCTGGATGTCGGTACAACGCCGCTGGGTCAGGATCTCAGTACGCTGGTGGGCGGTGTGAAATGGTCGCCGAAACTGACCAACTACCTGACGTTGATCCTGACGGGTGAGCGTCGCGCGGTGACCGACAGCCTGCTCTCTTACGTGGGCCTGTATGACAAATACTCCGGCGAGCGTTGGGGGCGTGTCACCAAAAACGGCGGTAGCGCGCAGTTGAGCTACGATGACGGCGACGCCGGTTTCTACGTGGGCGGCGGTGGTTACAGCTATCTTGGCGAAAACGTGGCGAGCAACACCAGTATGAACGCCAGCGCCGGGGTCTATCTGCGCCCGTTGCATGACAGTTTCCGCCAGTTGCAGACCGGCCTTAGCGTGAGCTGGATGGATTTCTCGAAGAACCTCAGCTACTTCACCTATGGGCAGGGCGGCTACTTCAGCCCGCAGAACTACGTCAGTGTGGCGTTGCCGGTGGATTTCTCGCAGAAAATCGACAACTGGAAACTGCGGCTCGGCGGTTCGGTGGGGTATCAATCCTACACCCAGGATAAGAGCGACTATTTCCCGACCGCGCCAGAAGCGCAGCAGATGCTGCAACAGCTGGCTGATATGGGCTTTGTCAAAGAAGCGCAGTATGGCGGCCGTTCGCAAAACGGCATCGGCTATAACGTCCATGCCGGTCTGGATTACAACGTGAATAACAAAATGACGGTGGGCGGTAACGTCAGTTACGACACCTTCGGTAGCTATAACGAAAGCACCGCCGGACTTTATCTCCGGTATATGCTGGGAGACAAATAATGAAGACGGATAACGCCAACGCCTCGTTGCTGGCCTATTTTCAGCAGCAACAGACCCCGCCGGGCTGGTTTGATCTGCTTAACGTGATGATTGATGGCATGGTGCGTAATGTCGGCGAGGCGGAAAGCCTGCCGTTCCTGCGCCAGATGGGCGAAGCCATGGCGGATCGCACGCCGCTGCCCGTTTCGGAGACTGTGGGCGAGTTGGAGGCCCACATCAACGCGCAATTGCGGGTGTTCAATTGGGGCTGTATTGACATGATTGTCAGCGAAAATGGGCTGGCGTTCCGTCATCAGGGCATACCGGTCGCCCGCGATAAAGCGCTGCAAACACGCTGGTGCTCGGCGTTTTGCGCCATCCTGGAAGGGCTTTATTCGCGCTGGCTGCGCGGACAAGGCGGCGATTCCGGTCTCGTTTTTACGCGCGAAAGTCTCTATTCTGTGTCAGATGTAGTATTCCGCTACGCTAAACCACAGTGAGTTAACCCATGTTGAAGCGCATTTTCGCCGCGATGGTGGTGATGGTGAGTCTGCTGTTTTCGTCATTTTCCCAGGCCTCTGCGGCCTGGGATAGCTATAAAGCGCGGTTTCTGATGCCGGATGGACGTATCGTTGATACCGGCAACAAAAGCGTTTCTCACACCGAAGGTCAGGGCTACGCCATGCTAATGGCGGTGGCAAATAACGACAGAGCCGCATTCGACAGCATGTGGAACTGGACCAACAACACCCTGAAAAATAAAGATAACGGTCTCTATTACTGGCGTTATAACCCGGTGGAGGCCGATCCCATTCCCGATAAAAACGATGCTACTGACGGCGATGTGCTGATTGCCTGGGCGTTGTTAAAAGCCGGGCAGCGCTGGAATATTCCGGCGTATCTTGCGGCCTCCGATGCAATTACGCAGGCGGTGCTGAAACATACGGTGATCAGCTTTGCCGGTTACCGCGTGATGCTGCCAGGGGCGAACGGTTTCAACCTCAATACCTATGTGAACCTCAATCCCTCGTACTTTATCTTCCCGGCATGGCAGGATTTCGCCAACCGTAGCCATCTGGTGGCCTGGCGGGAACTGATCAAAGACGGGCAAACGCTGCTGGGCAAAATGGCCTGGGGTAAGGCGCAGTTGCCGACGGATTGGGTTGCATTGTCGGCGGAGGGCAAGCTGTCGCCAGCCAAAGAGTGGCCACCGCGCATGAGCTACGATGCGATTCGTATTCCGCTGTATGTGAGCTGGCAGGATGCGCAAAGCCCGCTGTTAACGCCATGGCGCAACTGGTGGCAAGGTTTTAGCCGCAACCAGACGCCTGCCTGGGTGAATGTCACGACCAACGATGCTGCGCCGTACAATATGAACGACGGGTTGCTGGCAGTGCGTGATCTCACGCTGGGCGCTGCGCCCGCTGAGCCGCAAATCACCGCGCAGGATGATTACTATTCCGCCAGTCTGAAGATGTTGGTGTGGCTGGCGCAGCAGAAGTAACTGCGCTGCTG
>NZ_JBOBHR010000016.1:0-48156 GCF_050587465.1 Kosakonia sp. N21
AGGGTGAGGGGAAAACCACGGCACTATGCCATTGCATTCGACAGCGCGTTTCGCCGGGCGGCCAGGTGCGTTAAGTTCCCTCTCCCCTGTGGGAAGAGGGTCAGGGTGAGGGGAAAACCACGGCACTATGCCATTGCATTCGACAGCGCGGTAACGCGGTTGACCAGGCGGCCAATGTTGCCGATTTCCACCTCGATCACATCCCCTTCCTTCATAAACAGCGGCGGCGTCCGTTTTTTGCCCACGCCCCCCGGCGAACCGGTAATGATCACGTCGCCTGCCTGCAGCGGGCTAAAGCGGGAGATATATTCCACCAGCATGGCAACGGAGTTGATCATATTGTGGGTCGAATCGTTCTGCACGCGATTGCCGTTCAGCCAGGTGCTGATCGCCAAATCCTGCGGGTCGCGGATCTCATCGCGGGTCACCATCCACGGGCCGAACGCGCCGGTTTTGCGCCAGTTCTTGCCCGACGTGAACCAGGTATATTGCATATCACGTACTGAGCCATCCATAAAACAGCTGTAACCGGCGATATGCTCTAACGCGTTGTCGCGGCTGACATTATCCGTATCTTTGCCGATCACCACCGCCAGCTCGCCTTCGTAATCAAACTCATTGCTGCTGTCGGGTTTGCACACCACATCGCCGTGTGCGGAGAGCGTATCCGCGAAGCGAACAAACAGGGTCGGCGCATCGATGGTTTGTTCGAACTCGATCCGCTTTTCCATGTAGTTCATGCCCACGCAGAAAATTTTACTGGGGTTTTCAATGACCGGCAGAAAACGGATCTCATCGGCGTGAAAATCCGCCTGCGCCGGGATCATCGGCGTCAGTTCCGCCAGCGCATTGCCCGCGATGGCGGATTTCAGGTCCGGGAAATACGCCGATAAGCGTTTCCCCAAATCAAAAACCTGCGTGCCGTCAATGCAACCCCATGTTTTTTCACCGGATGTCGGGTTAACAAAACTCAGTAACTTCATGATAATACCTGTGCCTGAACGGCGGGTTATTTAATAAACTTAACCTGCTGATTAATCTCTTCAATAATCGGCAGTTTTCGGGCGTTGTAGACTTTCTTGTTCTCTTCGAACAGGTTATTGCCTTCGCAGTCGATAGAGATAATTAACGGGCCGAACTCTTTTACCCGGTTGACCCACAGGGTCTCCGGCATCCCTAAATCGCGCCACTGGGCATCTTCGATTTTCTCTACGCAGGTGGCCGCCAGCACCGCGCAACCGCCAGGGAACACCGCGTGCACCGCTTTGTGCGTGCGGCAGCCCTCTTCGGTGTTCGGCCCCATCCCGCCTTTACCGACGATCAGCTTCACGCCCGTCTGCTCGATAAACTCTTTCTCGAACTTTTCCATACGCATGCTGGTGGTCGGCCCAATCGAGATCATCTCGAATTCATTTTCGCCTTTCTCCACCACGATTGGACCGGCGTGGAAAATCGCCAGACCTTTCAGGTCGACCGGCAGCTCGCGCTTTAACTCAATCAGGCGGCGGTGCGCCACGTCGCGGCAGGTCACCAGTGTGCCGGTCAGGTAGACAATGTCGCCAGGCTTCAGGGAGAGTAAGTCTTCGTCTTTAATGGGTGTGGTGAGCACTTTTTTCATAATACAGCCCCCTGGTGGGAAAGAATTTCGTAAGAGAGATCGGGGTTAAAACGGATTGCGCCGCGGCGGTGCGCCCAGCAACCGGTGGAAACCGCCACGCCAATGGTCGACGGGTGGCGGGCGGAGGACTCAATGTTGACGCCCATCACCGACGCTTTGCCGCCCAGGCCCTGTGGCCCCAGTCCGACTTTGTTCAGACCCTCTTCCAGCAGTGCTTCCATTTTGGCGGCGTCAGGGTTCGGGTGGCAGGAGTCCACCGGGCGCAGAATCGCTTTCTTGGAAAGACGCGCAGCTGTTTCTACCGACGTCGACACGCCAACGCCAACCAGCAGCGGCGGGCAGGCATTCACGCCGTAGGAGGTGATCACGTCAAACACGAACTGGTTGACGCCTTCATAGCCCTGGCCTGGCATCAGTACTTTAGCCGCGCCCGGCAGCGAGCAACCGCCGCCAGCCATGTACACTTCGATGGTGCAGCTGTCATCATCCGGGATGATTTCCCAGTCCAGCCACGGTATGCGCGAGCCGGTATTGGTGCCGGTGTTTTTCTCAATGAAGGTTTCTACTGCGTTGTGGCGCAGCGGCGCTTTTTTGGTGGCTTCCAGCGTGGCGGTTTTCAGAATCGACTCCAGCCCGCTTAAGTAGGGGAATTTCGCCCCGCAGGTGATGAAGTACTGGATCACCCCGGTGTCCTGGCAGCACGGGCGATCCAGCTCGTCGGCCCGTTTCTGGTTCTCAAACATGGAGTCGTACACCGCCACGGCCAGCGGTGCGTCCTCTTCCGCACGCAGTGCTTCGAGTTTTTTCATAACGTCTGTCGGCAGACGTTTCCCGACATACCCGGTAAAACGGGTCATCACGTCAGTTAATGACGAAATTGCTTCAGATGTGCTCACAATATGCTCCATTTCTTATTTCAGGCTAATGAGCTCTTCATTGCCTTACGTTTACGGCTAATTTCGATAGAGAGGGTCAGGACGGCGGAAACCACCAGCATGCCTGCCACGCACCAGAGGGCGAGGGAGAAGTCACCGGTGGTCTCTTTCAGCCAGCCGATCACCGCCGGGCCAGCGAAACCACCCAGGTTGCCAATTGAGTTGATGGCAGCGAGGCCTGCTGCCGCAGCCGGTCCATTGAGGAACAGCGACGGGATACTCCACAGCGGTGGCTTACAGGACGAGATACCGACGTTGGCCATCACCAGCGCGAAGATGGCCAGCGGCAGGCTGTGCACCAATCCGGCGAGGATAAAACCAAGGCAGGCGAACAGGCAGGCGCTGACTACGTGCCAGGTACGCTCTTTGGTTTTGTCGGAGTGTTTTGCCCACAGGATCATCGCCACAATCGACAGTGCCGCCGGGATGGCATTAATAAAGCCAATCTGGAACGTGGTCAGGCCGAAGGATTTAATAAACTGCGGCGACCAGATATTCAGTGAATAGAGGCCCGCCGACGTTCCGAAATAGACCACTGCCAGCGTCAGTACGCGAATATCGGTCAGCCCTTTCCAGATGCTGGTTTTCGCCTGACTGCCTTTGTTCTGGTTCTCTTCCGCCAGGGTGTTAATCAGCCACTGGGTTTCATCTTTGCTTAACCAGCGGTTTTTCTCCGGACGATCGTTGAGATAGAAGAAGGTGAAAATACCCAGCAGGATGGCGGCAGCGGAATCCAGCATAAACATCAGTTGCCAGCCTTTCAGGCCAAACGCACCGTGCATGCTTAAAATGGTGCCTGCCAGCGGCGAGCCAATCATCGACGAAATCGGCGCGGCTGCCATAAAGAACGCGATGACCTGCGCACGGCGTTTAATCGGGAACCAGGTACTTAAGTAGAGAATAATACCGGAGAAGAACCCGGCCTCAGCGACGCCTAATAAAAAACGCAGAACATAAAAACCGGTCGAGGTTTCAACAAACATCATGCAGGCGGCAATAATACCCCAGCTCACCATAATACGGGCCAGCCAGATACGCGGTCCGACTTTCTGCAAAATAACGTTTGAGGGAATATCTGTTAAGAAATAGCCAATAAAAAACATGCCCGCGCCAATACCAAATACCGTGGAGGAAAATCCTAAGTCCTGGTTCATAGTGAGCGCGGCGAAGCCTATATTTATGCGGTCAAAGAATGCAATAAAATAAGCAAACATCACAAAGGGTACGATACGCCAGGATATTTTCCTGAGCGTAACCTGTTCAGTTGTAGAGTTCATAACATTGTTTTCCAGCAGTTAAAATAATAATGACAGGCAACGTTACGGAATAAAAATGCGACCTGCTGACGAAACAACTATGAGAGGAATAAAACGGGGGATCATCCGGCGATGATTATATAAAAAATGCAAATAATCGATGGCGAAACAAAAACCGCGACGGAAATCCCGCTCGCGATCAATAAAACCTTAAAAACCGTGCGATTATTAACAGAATGCCAGAAGTGATTTTACATTAATGAAACAATCGCTCCGACGAGGGAAAAACGGGATATGTGATAGGGTTCAAAATCCAGGCGAATAAAAAGCCCGCGTTGATGGAGGCGGGCTTTGTATCAGGCATGTTTTAGTTCTTCAAACAATTCGGGGTGTTTATCCAATGCCTTGAACAGCAATATTAAGGGTTTAGGGGGGGCAACACGTCCGGTTTCGTAGCGGCTGAATGCATTGGCGCCACCACCGAAAATCTCGGCAGCCTGGCGCTGGTCAAGGTTGAAACGTTTACGTACTCTGGCGATAAAGTGTGGATCGACTTCGTCGGCATTAACGTTGCGTACAAACGCAGCAACCTGTTTTGCGTAATGTTCACCGTTGATGCGGTCAAAAACTATGTCGCCGCAGTTGTCGCAAAAATCACCCATAACGTTTTTTATCAACGTCTTACGATTTTTGTACTCATAAGCGACGTCGCGTGTTTCATGTTTGAGTTCTGCACCGCCGCAAACAGGACATTTCATGTTATCTCTCCTTAAACGAGACGATCAGCACGTCGTTCGAGACGATTAATTTCAGGTATATTCTTTGCCCATTCCACAATGGACGATAGACGTCATGCCAAATAGTGTGATCGGCATATGCCGTCATGCTTTTAAAAAAATCGGTCATTGTCAGGCTAAGAATGACTGTACACATTTCATCAAAGGGCGGTACGGCAAAACCGAGTTCGATAGCGCCAGCGATTGCGCTGGACGTTATTTTAATTTTTCCATCCGTGACCATTTGCTTAACGATATGTAAGCGGGTATGGGGCGTTCCTTTCTCCATAGTATTAACCTAAAAGCCAAATTATGCAAATAGGGTAATATTGTTCCCGCGGCAAGAAAGTGATCAATTACGCAGACATAAAAAAGCCCGGCGAACCGGGCTGGCGGGCTTAGATAAAGGTAAAAATCTCGTCGCGCGGCAGGCGGGATTTTGGCAGCGCGGCGTTAAAGTCTTTTTCGCTGCGAAAGCCCAGTGAGACCAGCACCACGCTGGTCAGCCCTTTCTCACGCAGACCCAGTGCAAGGTCCAGCGCGCGCTGATCAAACCCTTCCATCGGCGTGGCGTCAATGTCGAGCATCGCGGCGCTCAGCAGCAGGCCACCCAGCGCCAGGTAAACCTGTTTCTCCATCCATTGTGGAATATCGCGCTGCTCGTAGCGGTGCATATCCACATAAGAGCGGCGACTCTTGTCCTGACCGGCCTGCGCGCCTTCGGCGACAAAGCGGCCATCTTTTTGCTCCTGCGCCAGCACGTTTTGCAGGTGCTGGTCATCGAGATCGCTGCGCATGCACAGGGCGATGACATGAGAGGCGTTCAGCACTTTCGGTTCGTTATAGGCATACGCGCCGCTGGTGGATTTCGCTATCGTTTCACGGCCTTCCGGCGTGGAGGCAACCACAAAGTGCCACGGCTGTGAATTCACAGACGAGGGGCTGTTTTGCAGCACGTTAAGTAAGGTGTCAATTTTTTCCTGCGGCAGCGTTTTACCGGGTTCAAACGCTTTCACCGTATGGCGGGCAATCACAGCATCATCAAGGGTCATCCTGTTTCTCCTGGCGCAAAAATAACAAGTAGATTGAGGGGATTGTTGGAGGATAAACGCAAAAGATAACGAGATAAATCGCTGTAAAGAGGCAACACTTTCACTCCTGGAGTGAAAATGAAGTTTGCCTGCGCGCTATTTTCTGGCACAACAGACGGTGTACGCCCTTTTATTACCCGGAGAGACCATGATTCGGCTGGAAGATGTCACGCTGTTTGTCCGCTCGGCGGCACTGGGAAGTTTTTCAAATGCCGCACGGGAAGCCGGTTTGCTGCCGGGTCAGGTGAGCGCGGCTGTGCACCGGCTGGAGCGGGATTTGGATAAGCGCTTGTTTGTGCGATCCACACGCAGCTTACGGCTGACGGCGGAAGGCGAAAAGTACCTGCCCTACGCCCAGGAGATGCTGGAAGTGGTGCACGCCGGTGCGGAAAGCCTGCACAGCGGCGATAACGAGATCAAGGGCGAGCTGCGTGTGGCGATGCCGTCGGACATCGGCCGCAATGTGCTGTTGCCGCTGATCACCCGTTTTTGCCAGCAGCACCCAAAAGTGTCCTTGCGTCTTTCGCTGTCCGATCACATTAGCGATGTGTTCCGCGACCCGGTCGATATTGCCATTCGTTACGGCGTGCTGGATAACAGCAGCTATGTGGCGTTGCCGCTGGCGGAAGATAACCGCCGCGTTCTGGCAGCCTCGCCTGCTTATCTGGCACGCAACGGCCGCCCGCAAACGCTGGATGAGGTGGTGAATCACCCGTGCTTGTTGTTCACGATGAATAGCCAGGCGTATGACAAGTGGAGCTTCCCGGAAAACGGCATGCGCCGCCAGCTTATCGTTAAGAGCCGCATGTTGTGCGATGACGCTGACGTGGCCCGGCGCTGGGCCATAGATGGGCTGGGGATTGTCTACAAATCGTGGATCGATCTCAGCGATGACGTACTGGCGGGCCGCCTGGAGGTGCTTTTGCCGCAGCATCCGGGGGAGGCAGCACCGTTAAACCTTATCTGCCCGCACCGTAAACAGTTTTCTCCGGCTATCCGCCACCTGCACAGCGCATTACGCGAGCACCTTCAGCCGATCACCGCGCTGATGACCAGTCACCCTGCGTTTAAGGCAACATATTGAGTACAACATAATTGCGTCGTCACTGGTCGATGAAAACCCGCGAGCGCATCATAAAGGAATACTGCTGAGGGCATTAAGCCCCATTGCGAATGGAAAATCATGCATATTCATCGCCGATAATTCCACCAACGGCAGCCTGGACTTTTCTGCTGGTACCCGTTTCCTTCTGTGAATTGCAGTTTTCCCCGCCGATTTATACTCTCGTTGCAATATTATTTTCACCCTTTGTACTTTAATTCATTGTTTTTATGACGTTGTCTTTTCTTATTTTTTAATTATCTTTTTATATTTGTTGTGGTTCTGTGGTGTGGTTACGTGATATCAATAAAAACAAAGAGATAGGCTTATTTTAAATTTCATATAAATTCAAGCATTATGTTTTTTAAGATTGTGAGCTTTAGTTAAGGATATTTTTATAACAAAATATTGTGATTTTGCTCTCAAATGAATACAGAGGTAGCCGCTATATCTATTGGCGAAACGGATTTTTATATATGGAAGATTCTTTATAAATGGATTGTATTTATGAAAGCCATTTCACTAATTGATGAAAAAACGTTAGGGCTCATAACCCATCAGCATTACCCGCTATTACCGGATGATAGTGTTGAGATTGATATTGTACTTTCTGGTATTTGTGGCACTGATTTGGCGGTGTTAGCAGGGCGAGAGGCGGGGCTACCGGGCATTATTCGCGGGCATGAAGCTGTTGGCGTGGTTGTTAATGTCGGCAACGCGGTGACGGGCCTGCAACCGGGTATGCGAGTTGTTATCGATCCGAATGAGTATTGCGGGCGCTGTGCAGCCTGTCGCTCCGCGCACACACATCTCTGCACCGGCGGCCAACATGGAGGGCTGGATATCGCTGGTGTGAATAAACACGGTATGTTTGCGGAGCGATTTATTACCCGGATGCCATTTGTTTATCCGCTACCGGATACGATGAGCTGGGAAACCGCGGTACTCATTGAACCTGTCGCCTGTATTTTAAACAATATTGACCATGCTGAGATTCAGGCGGGAGAGCGGGTGTTAGTGCTGGGATCGGGACCGATGAGTCTGGTGGCTCAGTTGCTGCTCCGGGCGATGGGTGTAAAGACACTGGCGACGGATCTGAACCCAAACCGTATTCAATTCGGGCAGTCGCTTGGGTTGGATGTCCTGCATGCGGATGAACTCGGAACCAGGCTACAGCAAACCCGGGTAGATGCGGTTATCGACACGGTAGGGAACCAGCTTGATGTTGCCATGAGCACGGTTCGCCGGGGCGGCAGGGTTGTTCTTTTCGGGTTTGACGGAAATTACACCTATCCATTGCCGGTAAAACACGTTCTGGTTAATGCCATCCGTCTGATTGGCGCGGGGGAATATAATCAACATTTCCCGCGTGCATTACAGATGGCCAGTATGATTCCCGCGCTGGGCGAGCTGGTGACGCATCGTTATACCCTTGACGAATATGCAGAGGCATTTGACCATCTGCTCAACGATCCTTGCTCTAATATTATAAAATGTGTCTTTACACCGAATGAAAAATATCTGTGAAAATTCTCCTTCTTTAAACAAAGATAAGTTGAGAAATTATGAAAATTACTATTTTTAGTCAAATTTCTATTGATGGTAAATTAACGCTCGGCCATGGCGGGTCCAGTAAAGGATTATTCCAGCGGCTTAACGATGAAGATATACAATTTATTCATGAATTCCGTGGGAAGGTCGATGCCATTATGGTGGGGCGAAATACCATTGTGACGGATGATCCGCAATTAACCAATCGTTATGGCGGCAGTAATCCGCTGCGCATTATTCCTACCGCATCGCTGGATTTTCCCGATTCGGCAAGAGTGTTGTGCTCGCCGGAAGACTCCCTGATTGTTACGACAGAACGGGCTCGTGGTCACGCGATGATTCAACGAATCCGCGAACATGGCAAAGAGGTACTTTTCGCGGGAATCGATCGGGTCGATTTTAATCTTCTTTTTTCACTACTTAAACAGCGTGGAATAGAACATATTATGGTGGAAGGTGGTGGCTATTTAAACTGGCAGATGTTTGATCTTGATGTGGTGGATGATATTATTTTAATGCAGTTACCTATTATTATTGGCGGAGCAACTACGACTACTCTCGCAGATGGTGAAGGATACCAGGATATAAATAATACCAAAGCTTTTTCACTGCACCATTTCGATGCCAGGTCTAATTATAACCTTCTGCATTTTAAACGTATATCTGCCCAGACGTATTAATATCACTCATGGATGGCTGAGAAATAATATGGAAAAATTCAAAGCTTCAGAATTAATCTGGCTTAATGTCACTGAATACCTTGTCCTTGATGAGGATGATATTATTCTTTACACCTCTCCCGATACTGATTTTTGGCGCGGGACGTATTATGGGCTGGAGTATGATAATGCACCTGCAGCAGTTATTAGCCGCGAGGAGCGATTCTGGACTCTGAAAGCCAGAGCGTCGTTTAATTCTGCAATCTATTTTGATCAGTGTGGTCTGTTCATTTACCAGGATGAAGACCACTGGATGAAAAGCGGTATTGAATATCAAAACAATGGTTACCAGCAGTTGTTTTCGGTGGTGACCAATCAGGGATTTTCGGATTGGTCGATGTCTAACTTTGATCGGTATCGGCAGACCATGTATTACCGGTTGAGCCGCAGGGAGAGCGATTTTCTGCTGGAAAACTCACTGGATGGCAGAGATTTTCACATGATGCGCATGTTCCATTTGTCCCACGCGGAGGCGAGGGTGCAGTTTGGTTTTTTTGCCAGTAGCCCCGGAGACTCTTCTTTTGCCGCCCACTTCTCTGAGATTGAACTGATGGAGTGTCAGTGGCAGGCGCATGATGCTGACCGTTTCTGACAGGGATAAAAAATGACGATTTCACCTCATCAGCAGTGTCTGTCTCTCTGCGCCTGCTATGCCGCCATGATATGCCTGGCCATTGCACTTAACTTCTTACCCGTCTACCTGACCACATTCAGCGACGCCTTTGACAGTGTTTCCGGGCTGACCGGCGAACAATTGGGGCGTATTCCGGCAGTGATGTTTCTCAGTTTTATCACCGCTATCCTGGTGACCGGGCCGCTGGCCGACCGGGGCAATGCTCAGCGGTTTATTTTATTCGGGCTGCTGGTCATGGCACTTGGGTTAGGACTTGTGGCGATGGCGCCCACCTACACTTTCCTGTTGTTCGCTGTCGCGATGATGGGATGGGGAGCAGGCATGTTGGATATGCTGCTCAGCCCGATTGTCGTGGCGCTACAGCCTGCCAGGCGCAGTGCGGCCATGAACTGGCTACACTCCTATTTTTGTCTCGGTGCGGTAGGCGCAGTACTGATAGCCAGCTTTGCGCTGAAATGGGGGATTTCATGGCGCATGGTTGCGTTGGGGGTCATGATTGCGCCATTGGGGACGGCACTGTTGTTCCTGCGGCTTACTTTCCCTCCTCTGGTGCAGGAAGCGGCGCCGCGAGAAGCGATGACAAGCTTGATAAAACGCCCTTATTTCGTCGCTTGCCTGATCGCTATCTTTTTAGGCGGCGCAACAGAGACGGGGCTGTCGCAATGGTTGCCGACTTATGCTGAGCGGGGATTGGGATTTTCGAAGGAGATCGGTGGGTTTGCACTGGCTGGCTTTTCTGTGGCGATGGCGCTGGGGAGAATGGCGGCGGCTATGGTGCAGCAGCGTATTTCTCCAGAGGCGTTAATGCTGGGCTGCTGTGCTGTGACCATGGCGCTGTTTGTTGTGATCGGTTTTCCTCCCAGCCCAACGATTGCCATTGCTGCCTGTATTCTGGCGGGATTTTCAGGAAGCTGTCTCTGGCCAACCATGCTGGCCATGTCTGCAGACGCCTATCCGCGAGGCGGTGCGACCATGTTCGGTGTGCTGACGGCTTTTGGTAATGCAGGCTGTAGTCTGGTGCCGTGGCTGGTTGGACTGATCATGGAATATTCATCGTTGCATATCGGCTTATTGACCGTTGCGCTGTGCCCTGGCGGTATGATCATTGTGCTTGTATGGATGCATCGATTATCCGGAAAAGATAACGGCGTGCAGGTGGGATAATTACACGCCTTCATTCTCTCTTACTGACGAGTAATAATTAACGATTCTAGTTACGTTATCGCGTTATTATTGTTTGATTTTACATTTCGTTGCAGTGCTTATTGTGATCGCGCTGAGAGATAAAGATATAAACACCCGGTAAAATAACTATAAATAAATGTTTATCAATATAGTAAGGGACGAGTCATATGAAAAACATATTATTGGTATGCGCTGCAGGGATGTCGACAAGCATGTTGGTGAAACGCATGAAAGAGTATGCCGATACAGTAAATATAGAGGTAACCATTAATGCATTGGCTATATCGGAAGCCAAAGAGACGTTGAAAAAAAATGAGGTGGATATTGTATTGCTGGGACCGCAGGTGCGTTTCCAGAAAAAAGAGTTAGAGGAGGTTGTACAGGGGCGGATCCCTGTCGCAGTGATTGATATGAAAGCTTACGGGCAGATGGATGGCAAAGCCGTTTTAGACAGTGCGCTGGTATGTCTGGCTGAATAATTCGTTTTCGGATAATTATTCTTTCTTTGTGTGTGGAATCTTTTTCCTCACACTAAATACCTGTGTGCATTATTAATTAAAACGGTAACAAGATTAAAAGGAATCATCATAAGTTTCATGGAGTCTTTTGAACGAGGTATGGAGAAAATTCTCGTTCCCATTGCGGTTAAATTAAACTCACAGATCCATATTTCAGCAGTGCGGGATGCATTTATATTGTCTTTCCCGATTGTGATGGCCAGTTCGCTGATTATTCTTATTAACTTTGCGATTCTCTCACCCGATGGTTTTATCGCCAGTATTTTGCATCTGGATGCGCTTTTTCCCAATCTGGCCGCCGCGCAGGAAATATTCACACCCGTCATGAATGGCTCGGTCAATATTATGGCGGTTTTAATTACCTTTCTGGTGGCGCGCAATATTGCCATTAGCTATCAACAGGACGATCTCCTGTGCGGGTTAACCTCGATTGGCGCGTTTTTTGTTGTTTACACGCCTTACACCGTCATTGACGGGCAGGCGTATCTCACCACCCAATACCTTGGGCCGCAGGGGTTATTTGTCGCTATTATTGTTGCATTAATCGCCAGCGAAGTGTTCTGCCGTCTGGCGCGCAACCCTAAAGTGACCATTACGATGCCCGCCGCAGTGCCGCCTGCGGTCTCCCGCTCTTTTAAAGTGCTGTTGCCTATCTTCTTTGTGATGATCCTGTTTTCCGTGATCAACTACCTGCTGGCGAAGATCTCGCCGGATGGCTTGAATGACCTGGTCTACACCCTGATCCAATCTCCGTTAAAAGATATGGGCACGAATATCTTCGCTGTGCTGATCCTCGGCCTGGTTGCAAACTTTTTGTGGGTGCTGGGTATACACGGGCCGAATACTGTGGCGGCGATTCGTGAGGCCATTTTCACAGAAGCTAACCTGGAAAACCTGTCGTATACCGCGTCGCATGGTACCACCTGGGGTGCGCCGTATCCGATTACCTGGGGCGGAATCAACGATGCTTTCGCCAACTACGGTGGCTCGGGGATGACGTTGGGACTATTGCTGGCGATCTTTATCGCTTCGCGGCGTAAAGATTACC
The DNA here is from genome assembly GCF_050587465.1 of Kosakonia sp. N21. Classification (NCBI taxonomy): domain Bacteria; kingdom Pseudomonadati; phylum Pseudomonadota; class Gammaproteobacteria; order Enterobacterales; family Enterobacteriaceae; genus Kosakonia; species Kosakonia sp. N21. The sequence goes on from NZ_JBOBHR010000016.1 coordinate 12,434, forward strand.
GTGAAATGGCGAAAATGGCCTTTGTTCCGGGCATATTCAATATTAACGAACCGGTCATTTTTGGGCTGCCAATTGTCCTGAACCCGATTCTGGTGATCCCGTTTGTGCTGACCCCGTTTGTTAATTCGCTGATTGGCTACGTCTTTATCTCTATGGAGCTGATTCCGCCTATCGCGTATGCAGTGCCGTGGACAACCCCTGGCCCACTCATTGCCTTCCTGGGTACCGGAGGCAACTGGTTGGCGCTGTTTGTCGGCCTGCTGTGCCTGGCGGTTTCGACACTGATCTATCTGCCATTTGTGGTCGCCGCCAATAAGGTGAATATCATAGCGACAGATCGGTAGCACCTTTTCCCCTCAAAAGCCTGCCGTATGCCATACGTTGCATGCGGCAGCGCACCTTCGATTTCCGTCAGTATCAACGCGGCAGAGGTATCGACCTGCGCGAAATACCGTACTTCACCCACGCAACAGGCTGTACTGACATTTCCTGTCAGGACAATAGGTTATCTTTCCCTCGGTGAAATAAAGGGGTTGTATAAATCTGCTGCTGTCTGCGGAAATTTCATTTTAGTTTTTTAGCTTTCTGCCGTTAACCCCTAAGAACAAACACTTTTTACCTATAAAACAGGGCTATGCCGCCATGGTCAGGCCGTAATCGTTTAACGTCTTCTGAGACTTTTGACTCCGGAACCAGGGGAACATGAAAGAAAGTCACGACAGAAAACATGACCCGCTCATTGAGCGGCTCTGTGAAATTTTCGGTGCGCTTTACCAGGGGCGAACTATTGATAAAGCATGGCTTTGCGATAAGTTCGGCATCACGGAGCGCACGGCTTATCGGGATCTTGCCAGACTGGGGCATATCCTCGATCAGGTTGCTCCCGGGCGCTACAAACTCAGTTCACATCTTCTGCCTTCTCTGCATACCGGTCACCTGGCGGAGTTCGCCGATTTTGCCGGTGTGGCGCATCTTTTCCCACGCAATGACGGCCAGTCGTTACGCAACAGCATGAAAAATCGTGACAACATTGCATTTCATGCCCCCAGTAGTCGGGAAAACCGACTGATTGAAGATCGCATCAACTTATTAAACCGGGCGATCACCACACGTTGCGAAGTGGAGTATCACTACCGTGACAAGGCCCGCCTGGCACAGCCTTACCGGCTGATCAACCAGTACGGCTTGTGGTACCTGGCCGCCGTTGAACAAGGGCGTCTGAAAGCGTTTGAACTGGCGAAAATTGAAGGCATTAAAGAAACGACGCGGCATTTTACACCGCATGCGGATGTACTGGCCGAACTGGATAGCGGCGTGGGGATCCGTTTCGGTTCAAGGGTGGAGACACGTCTGCGGGTTTCTGCTCAGGTGGCGGAATACGTTACCCGCCGTTCACTCTTTCCCTCGCAGCGTATTCTGGAACAGCATGACGATGGCAGCCTTACGCTTTCAACCGCCATCAGCGATCCCCATACGCTCTTTCGCTGGTTACGTTACTGGCTACCGGACATCGGCATCCTGTCGCCGCAGTCGCTGCGTGAGCAATTTGAGCAGGATTTGCATACCCGTTATACCCACGGTGTGATGCTGATGGCGCAGAGATAATCTGCGCCGGAAACAGCCAGATGGCTTTTATTGCCCGTGATACTGCTCATCGGTCACCTGCTCCAGCCAGGTGACCGGACTCCCGTTTAACGATTCGGCAATGGCGATATGCGTCATTGCGCTTTCGGCCGTCGCGCCATGCCAGTGTTTAACCTCTTCCGGGATCCAGACAATATCGCCCTGATTCATCTCCTGCACGGCTTCGCCTTCGCACTGGATCCAGCCTTTGCCATGAATGACGATCAGCGTCTGGCCCAGTGGATGGGTATGCCATGCGGTGCGAGCGCCTGGCTCAAATGTTACCGTTGCGCCGCCCACACGGGCAGGCGCCTCGGCTTTAAATGGCGCGTCAATGCGTACGCGACCGGTGAAATACTCGTGTGGACCCTGCGCCGAAGGAACGGAAGCATTACGGGTGATTTTCATGTTGTTCTCCTGTGTATGGGCACGTCTGTATAGCGTAGCGTGTGGATAATTCGTCTGACGGGAAAGTGGTGTGACGATCATAAAACCCGCAAGCCGTGGCGACTATTGGCGAAAATCGGCATGGCTTTATGACTGCGGCTCATCAATGGCGACGCAGCACCATCACCGCGCTGGCGACGGTGAAGAGCGTCATGATCCATGCCATGGTCCACGGCGTGCCGTCGCGAAAGCCTGCAAGCAACAGCGAAGAGATAATGCCGCTGCCATATTGCAACGCACCAATCAGCGCCGAGGCCGATCCGGCCATCAACGGTGCAGCGTCCAGCGCGGCGGCGGTTGAGGTGGCGGCAATAATGCCGTTCATCGAGAAAAACAGGAAAATCGTCACTACCACCGCAACAATGCCGCCCGGATGCAGCTTCACCGCCAGCGCTAACGCAAGAACGGCGAACATCGCCACGGTCACGGCGGTTTTCAGCACATGATCCAGTGGGTAGCGCTGTACCAGGCGGCGGTTCACCATGCTCATGCCCATCACACCGACGATATTGACGGCGAAAAGCCAGCCATAGTATTGCGGGTCAATGCCATAAAAGCGGATGTAGACAAACGGTGACCCGGTAATAAAGGCATAGGCAGCCACATAGAAAAAGGTCAGGCACAGCGTATAGCGCATAAAAGCACGGTTACTCAGCAGCGCGCAGTAATTGCGAAACGCGCCAGGTAACGAGGCTTTCACCCGCTTTTCCACGCTCAGGGTTTCCGGCAGGGCGAACAGCGACAGGAACATCAGCCCGCCGATCAGCGCCAACAACCAGAAGATGGCGTGCCAACTGGTGAAGCGAATGATTTGCCCGCCCGCCAGCGGTCCGACAATCGGCGCAATCGCCATAATAACGATCAGCGTTGAGAGCATCTGCGCCGCGCGGGTACGGCTAAAGAGATCGCGGATCATTGCCCGCGCCAGCATCGGGCCGGTACAAGCGCCGAACGCCTGAAACACCCGCCAGAAGACAATCTGATGAATATCCGTCGACAGGGCGCATCCGGCAGAGCCGATAATAAACAGCACCATACCGATAAACAGCGGCAGGCGGCGGCCCAGCGCATCGCTGATTGGCCCCCACACCAGTTGCGCCAGCGCAAAGCCGATTAAAAAGCCGGTGACCGTCAGTTCGATGTCGCCTTGCAGCTCTGTTGCCATTCGCGGCATGGCGGGCAGATAGATATCCGTCGACAGGGAGGTAAACGCCATTAGCGCGCTGAGGATCGCGAGAAACAGCGGCCCGTGTATCTTGTTGTTCATAAGATCCTGATAAGAGTAGCGATGGAAGGGCGCCGACAAAGGCGGAACGCTATCTTAAGCAGGCGGGCGAAAATGATAACCCCACTAAATCATAATGGGGTTATGAACAGGATTCATGAATGTCGTTCGCTGACCGTCATGGTGAAAATGACCGTTTGTGTGGTGTCATTGGCATAATGGTGCGGCACATCGGTTTGCGCGACCGCCGAGCAGCCTTCTGCAATAAGCAGCGCAGTTTGATCCACCTGAATAGCGAGAGCGCCGCTTTCCACATGTAACAGCTCCACCGTGCCGGACGGATGTCCGGGGGAGGTAAAACGCTCACCAGGAAACATTTCCCAGCGCCACATTTCCAGCATATCCGGGCCACTGGTGCCTGCCAGCAAACGGGCTGAACCGCCTTTTTCACCACGCCACAGCACCGGTATCTCCTCCGGTGTGATCAGATGTGCGGTCGGTTTACTGGCGACATCCACAATGTCGGCCACCGAGACGCCCATCGCCGCCGAGATTTTACACAGCAGGGCGATACTGGGGTTGGCGAGGCATTTCTCGATTTCCACCAACATGCCTTTGCTGACGCCCGCCCGGCGGGACAGCTCATCCAGCGAGAGTTTTTGTTGTTTGCGAAACGCCTTGATACGCGCTGCTACCGCTTCACTGACGCGTTGAATGTCTGCGCCTGAGTCGGTCGATTTATTGACTTTTTTGGTCATCGGTCGATAGTATGAAATAAATTGGTCACTAAAAAGGATTATCCGATGCTTTCCGTTCAGCCGTCAATCGATGCCCGCCTGGCGACCATCGCGCCAGGTTTTCATGCGCTCAGCGTGATGGTGGATGCCACCACGTTGCTCAACCCGCAGGTGGGCGAAGAGGCGCTGCTTGGCGCGTGCGCTTCTGTTGTGGCTGGTGGCCCGGCCTGGGCAGATGCGCACCTCGCCGCATGGGACACGGTGTTTAAACAGTTCGGCGCGAAGCCAAAGCGTACGCCCAACTCGGCGCTGGCGCTGCGTAAACGTGTCCAACGGGATGGCGTGGTACCAGCAATTGATCCGGTGGTGGATCTCTATAACGCCATTAGCCTGCGCTACGCTATTCCGGTGGGTGGCGAGAATATTGCCGCCTATGTGGGTGCGCCGCACCTGACCATTGCAGACGGTAGCGAGCGGTTCGACATCATGAAAGAGGGGCAACTGGCGCAGGAGTCTCCCGAGCCGGGCGAGGTGATCTGGCGTGATGATGTGGGCGCGACGTGCCGCCGCTGGAACTGGCGTCAGGGCGTGCGCACCCGCTTAAGCGCCACCGATCGCCGGATGTGGTTTATTCTTGAAAGCCTGCCGGAGATGCCGAAGGCGGCGTTATGTGAAGCGGGCGACGAACTGATCGCCGGGTTGCAACGTATGATGCCGGGTTGCAGTAGCCAAATAACGCTGCTCGGGTTTGATATCTGAAGAGGATAACAGAATGGATTTCACAGGATTGAGCGCCTTTTCGCTGACGCCGCTGGTGGATGACAAGCTGGACGAAGCGGCCTATGTGCGGCTGATTGAACGGCTGCGTGCCGCCGGAGTGGATTCGATTGGCGCGCTGGGGTCGACCGGGTGCTACCCCTATTTCAGTCGTAACGAACGGGCCACCGCGTTGCGCCTGGCGACAGAGTACTCCGGCGCAGTGCCGGTGATAGCAGGTATCGGCGCGTTGCGCACCCGCGATGTGTTGTGGCTGGCGGAAGATGCTCAGAAAGCGGGCGTTAGCGCGCTGCTGCTGGCGCCAGTCTCTTATCACGCACTAACGGAAGATGAGGTGTTCGATCTGTTTGACGCGGTGACCCGCGAACTCTCTGTGCCGTTATGTGTGTACGACAACCCCGGCGCTACGCACTTTACTTTTAGTGATGCGCTGATTACCCGCATTGCACAGTTGCCGAATATTGGCTCTATCAAAATTCCGCCGGTGTTTGCGCTGGAACGCATTGCCAACCTGCGGTCGCAGATCCCGGAAACAGTCACTCTGGGCATCAGCGGCGATGCGATTGCGGTAGACGGACTAAATGCCGGATGCGGCATCTGGTATTCGGTGCTGGGTGGGCTGTTCCCGGAGGTCGCGCTGGCTATCTCCCGCGCGGCGCTGACGGGCGATATGGCCCAGGCACGCGCCAGGTCGGATGCGCTGGTGCCACTGTGGGATCTGTTTAAACGTTACGGCGGCAGCCTGCGGGTGATAGCCACCGCCGCGGAGCTGCTCGGTACGGTCACTGCACCTTGCCTGCCTGCGCCCCTGCACACGCTGACGGGCGACGCCCGACGGCAGGTGGCGGAAGTGATTGAGACGCTGCGGCTGGCGAAGTGAGGGTCGCCGTCATGTGGAGGCCCGTTAGTCAGCAATAGCAGGCCGGATAAGCATTAGTGCTGTCCGGCAGAAAGCCACCACATGGCATTATCAACCCGGCCAATATTCCGCTTTTCATCTCATCATATTGGGTTCATGATGATTCCGTTAACGTTATTAAAGGAATAGTAATGAAACGATATCCTTCACCCACTGGAATTTTTCCGGCCACAATAATAGCCAACAGTGTTGGAAATTGTGGCGTGAATGATCCAAAAGATGTGAAAAAGCTACAGAAGAGTCTGATTGATGCTGGATATATTCTGGCGACAGGGCGAACACTCAATGTCGATGGTATATGTGGAGCAGAACTCATCAACGCTATACAATGGGTTCAGAATTTAATAAACATGCCAGCTAACGGTATGGTTTCACCGTTTACATTAGCGTTTTTTGAAGCCCTGAGTAATATAGATACTCAGTGGCAGCCCAGCTATAAGCCAGGAAATTTAAACGTCAGTATCGGACAGTATACTTTTGATAATGAAGGGCAGGACATATACTTTATACCTCTGCGTGCTAAACGCATGAAATATTTTAGCAGAATACTGCACCATCCTGATCAAAATTCTGGCGTGACTATTGGTCGTGGCTTCGATATGAAAAAAAGGAGTGTTGGCAATATCTATAATGCCATGCGGATTGCTGGTATTCCAGAATACAAATGTGTAATATGTTCTAAAGCCAGTGGGTTATATGGCCGTGAGGCAGATCAATTTGTTTCAGTTTTCAGAAATATGGTGGGAGAAATCACACACCAACAACAAATATCTCTTTTTGAAAACGCATATAGAGAAATTGTTAATTATGCTAGTGGTGTTTATAGTCGGGCGGTGAGCAAAGAATCTGCAGCCTTGCCATGGGATAAGTTAGACAGAAAGATAAGGGATGTATTCGTAGATACCCTTTATCAAGGTAACAGTACTGCCTGGGAGCTATCAAGAGCCGCGATGAAAAATGATATTCCCGCAGTGATTGAATATTTTAGAAATGACCCAACTTGCATACAATATGAAAGTTCACGACAAAGAATAAGGTATCTCAATGAAGCTTAAGACATTACTCATTATTTCGGTGAGTTGTGCTCCTTTATCTCTCTCCGCTCAGACACAACTGACGCAAGGAAATGAAGTGAAAAAATGTTATTCCGTCGGACAGTATGCGGATGTCTCGCCTGCTGAATGTATTGAGCAGGCGGCGAGAGAAAGTAACAAAACGCTCAAGCAGGCGGTTGATGACAAAATGCGTAAGATAAACACCTACGAACCTTACGCTGAGCCTTACTCAATGGAGCAGGGTGGTGAAAGTATCAAGAATGTTTATGGGAAAGCATTCCGTGAATCACAGCAGCTGTGGGAGCAGTCCCGTGATCGCCTCTGTACAGCCATAGCCACTCCCTCGGGCAATGCAACGGACAGTTATAACGCGGGTTATATGCAGTGCATAATCAACATGGACCGTCGGCGTCTGGAAGAACTCAATATGCTGCCTCCTTTTGCGAATCACTGAACTTAAGTGCGCCTTCTTATTACTTAAATATATAAAACGACAGAGGTTAGAGGCTATGTCCCCAGCCGTTTTGCGACAAAACGTGAGATCGCAGGCCCGGTGATCAGCACCAGAATAAAGCGCCCGGTCTGCATTGCCATCACAAATGAAATATCCACATGGCTTGATGAGGCGATAATCGCCACCGTATCAGCTCCACCGGGGCTGGTGGCCAGGTAAGCGGTCAGTGGATCGATACCCGCGAAGTGCACCAGTAAAAAGGCGAAACCGCAACACACGGCAACCAGCGTCAGCACCGACAGCAGCACGCGCGGCAGCGCGCGGGCGGCGTAACCCACGATCTCCCGCGTAAAGCGCAGGCCGATGCTCCAGCCGATAATGGCGTAAGAGAGCGCCAGCAACCACGGCGGCAGTTCAAGGCGCAGCAAACCGGTATCTTCCACAATCGTCCCTAAAACCAGCGTGATAAGCATCGGCCCGGAGGGCATTTTCACCTTGCGGGCAATCAGATAGCCTGCGGCGATAATCAGTAGCGTCCCGGCAAATGCGAACACGCGCAGTGGGCCAAACAGCGTAAATGTCGCTACGGCGTGGTCCGGGTTATCGGCTCCCATCCACATGCGGGTAACCAGCACCGCGACCAGCGCCACAATCATTACCCGCAGGTACTGCATAAAGGCCACCAGTCGCACATCTGCGCCAAAGCTCTCGGCCATGATGGTCATTGCTGCTGCAGCACCTGGCGACGATCCCCAGATGGCGGTAGAGCCGGGGAACACCTGTAACTTCGCCATGATCCAGCCAAGGATCGCGCTGGCGAAAATCACCGCCACAATACAACTGATGAACAATGGCCAGTCGGCCGCGATGCGACCAAAAACTGAGGGGGGAATGGCATGAGCGATCATCGCGCCGACCACCGCTTGCGCCGCACTGAAGCATTTTTTACTGATGGTGAGCGGGTGGTTGGTGATAGCGAGAAAAATGCCAGCGAACATTGGGCCTAAGAGTAGCGCCGCAGGCAGATGGATCAGCTCCATCAGCGCCACCAGCGGTATTGAAATGGCAAGTAGCCGCAACCAGTTACGAAGTAGCGGAGAGGGGAATGTCATTAACACCTCCTCCTGCGTCCTGCGGCTACGGCATTAGAAGCAATGTAAGGCATAGCGTCCCCGGCAAAGAAAAACAGTAATTGTATGATAATAAAGGTATACCGTGACTGTATAAGGTCTTCGCTCACCCTGCAATCTTTCATGCCGGATAAAGGAATTATTTTTTTCTACGTTAATAAAACGATCTGTGCTGCTAATATCTCGTTGCACAGGGGAGAAATGCTTTATCGGGCTATTTGTATAGCAAAGAGACAGGACAGGTGTTTGTTATTTTTATATTTTTAACATGTTTATAGTGTGCTTTTTAAACGAGGCGACATTCGGTGATGCCCGAATAATTATTCCTTATCAAAACGTGAATGTACACTTTAAAAAAATCTTTAACTGTATGATTCTATTATTTGGGTTTGTGTCTTTCTTATCGAATAGATGAAAAATCCGAATTCTCTTAAGGTAAACTTGCCTTTTTAAATGACCCTATCTAATTTTTTATTAATTATTTCTCTTTAGCCGCTTGTTTTTTTGTTTAAGGAAAAATAATTAACTTTTTTCACGGTTTTTAGTCTCAACAATATCAATCGTTTGTATCGATAACTCACAACTTATGCGCATTCTTTGCGCTTATTTTGTCGTTGTTATTTTAATAGTGATAATTTTTTTTGATGTTTAAAAGTGCCTGTCGAATCACTCTTTGGCGTATGGCATGGGCGGTAGCGTGCCTTTTTTAAATTTAAAGGTAACGATTTCTACTAATTCAAGCCGGTGAGAATGATTCGATATTCACTTTATCTAAAGAGTGTGCAGTATTGTCCATGCTTATAGCTGCATTGTCCATGTCTGCACTTCATGTCAAAACGCTGTGTTAACTCCAGAAGGATATATCCATGGCTACTACAGCTGATGAAATTGCCAGCCTTTATCCCATTCCCACCTATCGTTTTATCGTTACGCTTGGTGATGAACAGATGCCATTTTCCAGCGCGTCGGGCCTGGATATTAATTACGATACTATCGAGTACCGTGATGGCACAGGAAATTGGTTTAAAATGCCCGGCCAACGGCAAGCCATTAATATTACTCTCTCTCAGGGCATATTCCCGGGGCAAAATGGCCTTTACGATTGGATTAATTCTATTCAGTACAATCGGGTGGAAAAGAAAGACATTCTGATTAGCCTGACTAACGATACCGGCACAGAAGTATTACTGAGCTGGAGCGTGTCGAATGCTTTCCCCACCGCGCTCTCCTCACCGTCGTTCGATGCGACCAGTAATGAAGTGGCTGTCCAACAACTGACGCTGATGGCGGACAGAGTCACCGTGCAGGCCGGCAGCTAATACAGGAGCTGAATAATGGCGACCACCACCACCTGGCCCGGTGTCTATTTGGGTGAAGATACGACGGCCAACTTTGTCGTGTCATCGTCAGCGACCGCCGTACCTGCCTTTGCGTATCGTAAATATGTGGGGCAGCCGCATCACGATAATATTTACGTCTTCAATAACTGGGCGGAGTTTGTTAAAACCCAGCAAGGGAATGACAATGAATATGCCTATGTTATTGCCATAAAATTGTGGTTTATGAACGGTGGCGGTAAATGTTATCTGTTCCAAAAAACCTATCTGGATTACCTATTAAATCAGTATGACGATATTACGTTGGTTGTCGCTGCGGGTACCGGGAGCGATCTGTTTAATCAGATCACTGAGTTTTCAAATCGTCGTGGTCATCAAGTATTTATACTGCTTGATGCCGACAATGCAAAAATTGGCGCTGCGGATACTGCCGCTACCATTATGGCGGATTATCCGGCACTGGCAAACGCGGCTGTTTTTTACCCGTGGGGGACTTCGCTGCTCGGAAGTAATATTCCCCCCAGCGCAATGGCCGCGGCTGCGATTGCGCAAGCAGACAGCTTACTCGGTGTCTGGAAAGCCCCGGCCAATCTGGTCATTAAAGGGGTAGCGTCACTTAAATACCCCGTCAGTGATGATTTACAAGGACGATTTAACCAGGGTAAAGCGCTGAATATGTTTCGCGAATACCCGGAGTCCGGCGTCCTGTTATGGGGTGCCAGAACGCTGGAAGATAGTGACAACTGGCGTTATATCCCGGTGCGTCGACTGTTTAATATGATTGAAAAGGATGTCCAGCTTTCGCTTAATAAGGTGGCATTCGAAACCAATAATCACCCAACCTGGCAGCGTGTTAAGGCCGCGCTGGATAATTATCTCTATGGCTTGTGGCAGCAAGGGGCTTTGGTGGGCAATAACCCGAAAGAAGCCTGGTTTGTTGAGGTGGGTAAAGGCATCACGATGACGGAGGAAGATATTCACCAGGGTCGGCTTATTATCAACCTTGGTCTGGCAGCCGTTCGTCCCGCTGAATTTATCCTACTGCAATTCTCCCAAGATATTGCTCAATAATTTACAGGAACAAAATTATGTCAATCGAAACCATTGTCCCCGGTGTTTATATTGAAGAAGACGCCACCCCGGCAATATCCGTGAGCCAGGGGGCGACGGCCGTACCGCTATTTATCGGTGCCTTTGCAGCGCTGGACGATAAATATAAAGGTAAAATTCTCAGAATCAGCGGCTGGCTTGATTTTGTACAAATGTTTACCGCGAGTAGCGCAGGCTATTCTGCATCCGTTGAAATTACCTCTACGGAAAAGACAGACGCTTCAGGAGAAACTGGCGGTACCGAGACAACCGACTCTGGCGCAGCGGCCACGGCAGCGGCTGTTGCATATGAATACGTCCCGAAAGCCCCCGTTGTGACCGAAGCGACCGCGACCCTGGCGTTACAGCTCTATTTCCAGAATGGCGGTAACCCTTGCTATGTCTTTGCGCTCGAAGACACTACCGATGCCACGCTATTGGCAAGTATACCGACACTGATGGGCGATTATGACGACATCACCCTCCTGGCCGTGCTCGACGGCACAGAGGCGTACCGGGATGCCGTTTACAAGGCGCTGACAGGCTCGTTGGATCAGAGCAAAGGCTATTTCTTAATCGCCGACAGTGAATCTGCAGCCGCGCCGGATTCAGTGAAAGGGTTTGATCATGTGGCAGTTTACTACCCGGCTCTGTCTGTAAAACCGGGGAAAATCAATGATAGCGATGTGGCGATCTCGGAATATAAAGATGGCACGACTAACACCGTAACAACGCTGGCAGATCTGAGGAAAACCAATTCAACTCTGGCTGCTCAGGTGTCGGATCTGCTGACTCAGAGTGTGCCTGCACTTACGGTTCCCGCCTCCGGAGCGATGGCGGGTGTCTACTGTAAAACCGACCGTGAACGCGGGGTATGGAAAGCGCCCGCTAATGTGATCCTTAGCGGTGTATCGGATGTTAGCGTGCGCGTGTCGGATGATGCGCAAGGGCCAATGAACGAAGCCGGTGTCAATGTGATCCGCTACTTCAGCGATCGCGGTGTCGTGGTCTGGGGCGCCAGAACGCAACAGAACGATGATAACTGGCGTTATATCTCCGTTCGTCGGCTGTTTGACACCGCAGAGCGCGATGTCAAAAAAGCGATGCGCCCGGTGGTGTTTGAACCTAATAACCAGCCAACCTGGACCCGTGTCTGGGCTGCTATTGATACCTACCTCTACGGTGTCTGGCAAAAAGGCGGCCTGGCCGGAAACAGCCCGGAAGAAGCCTACTTTGTGCGGATTGGTAAAGGCATCACCATGACTGAAGAAGACATCAATCAGGGCAAGATGATTGTGCAGATCGGGATGGCCGCCGTGCGACCTGCGGAATTCATTATTCTGCAATTTACGCAAAATATGGCGCAGTAAACCTTTCGCTGACGCTCTTTTCCCTGTTCAAAAGGATCGATTCCGATGGCTATGGTGCTTCCAAGGGTATCGGTCGGCGATACCCTTTTAACCGCCGAATCAACCGATGATCCGGTGACAATACCGCTGTTTATTGGCTATACCGCGCAGGTGGAGGAGAGTGGCGTCCCGGTGGCGCTCGCGTCGCTTGCCGAAGCCAATGCGCGCTTTGGCGAAACGGGAACGCTGGCATGGGCGCTGCGCCATTTTTTCGATAACAATGGCCGCATTTGCTATGTCTATTCGCTTGGCGACACGGCGCAATGGAGCAGTGATGCCGACAGATTAGATGCGCTGGTGGCGGCACTGCAAACGCCGGAGTTGACGGCGGCGGTGATGGACGACACCCACAGCGGATTATTGCTGGCGCCGGAGTTGAGTGAGCTTAACGATCAGACCACCGACACGCTGGATCTCTGGTATCAGGGCTGGCAGGCGTTACTGGAACTTGCTCAGTATGAACGTCGCTTCGCCTTACTGGAGCTGCCTGAAGCACCGGAAACGGCGAAGACTCTGGCGCTTAACACCTTTTCCCCGGATTACTGCCGCAACGCCGCCGCCTGGTGGCCCCGCCTTGAAACCAGCTATGCAGATGAGTTGGATAGCGCCATCAGTTACCGGCGGCTCTCCCCTCTGCCTGCGGTGGCGGCAGCCATTCAGCTTAGCGCGAAAACTTATGGCGTCTGGAAAGCGCCAGCCAATATCGCCTTACTGAAAACCATTCGCCCGACGTATGACACCGCATTAGCGCAAAGTTTATTTACTCAAACCGGGGTGTTTGCCAACCCTATTTGCAGTTTTCCGGGCAAGGGCGTCTACCTGTGGGGATGCCGGACATTATTAAATGATGACACCTCGCCGTGGCGCTATATCCAGACCCGGTTGCTGATGAACAGCATTGAACATCGCCTGAAAAATATCGCCCGCTCCTTTGTTTTTGAACCCAATAACGCATTGACGTGGATGAAATTGAAAGGGCAGTTGTGGTCATGGCTGCGCCAGCAATGGCTGGCAGGTGCATTTTATGGCACCCAGGAAGAAGAGGCTTTCAGTATTGCCGTCGGACTGGATGAAACCATGACGGCGGACGATCTCAGCGCGGGAAGAATGATTGTCAACATTCAACTGGCGCTGCTGGCGCCTGCGGAATTCATTGATTTGACCATCACCCTCGATGCCCGCGCCAGCACCACGCAATTCGAGGAGAACGCATAATGGAAAACCTGCCTGCTGTGTCTCACCGATTCCTGGTGAATTTCCTTTTTAACTACATTCCCAGCCCGTTGGATATTGCCTTTCAGCGGGTTTCCGGCCTCGGCCGTGAGCTTACTGTCACCCAGCACCGTGAAGGGGGCGAGAATGCCCAAAATATCTGGCTGGCGGAGAAGGTGGAACACGGTTCGCTGGTGCTTGAGCGCGGGGTCATGCGTCTGTCGCCGCTGACGTTGCAGTTCGATCGCGTGCTGCGCCGGGAAAGCACGCTAATGGCGAATGTCGTCATTATGTTGCTGGATCACAATATGCTGTTGCCTGTCACCGTTTGGACCATCAGCAACGCCCTGCCGGTAAGCTGGCGCATGGGCGATCTGGATGCCGCCAGCAATACCGTGTTGATCAATACGCTCGAACTTCGCTACCAGGATATGCGCGTGCTGGGGACCAAATTATGACCATTGAAATTAATGAACTCATTATTGAAGCCCAGGTGACGGATAACTCGTTACCCGCCGGGCAACGGCCATTAACGACCGCAGAACGATTAGACGAAGAGTATCTGATTGAAAAACTCAAACAGGAAATTGTGGCTTACCTGATTGAACGGGAGTTGCTATGAGCCTACTTGACCGAAGCCTGGCGAAACTGACCATTTCCGCCTGGAAAGACCGCGAAGGTAAAATTCCCGCCGGGAAAATGCAGGTCATGTATAACCCCGAAACCCTCCAGCTTGATTACCAGACGCGTTACAGCACGGAAGAGACGATTAACCAGTCCGTACAGAGTAATCGCTATGTGGTTTCCGAACCGTCCGGACTGGGGCTGAACCTCTTATTTGATGCCGACATGCCCGGAAACACCGCCTCCATTGAAAGCCAGATGGCGATGTTGAAATTTCTCTGCGCGGTGGATGCCTCAACCGATACCCCCCATTTTTTACAAATCACATGGGGAAGCATGCGCTGGGAAAATAAAGGCTATTTTGCCGGGCGCGCCAGTGAATTATCGATTCATTACACCTTATTTGATCGTAACGCGACGCCCTTGCGCGCAACCGCGCACCTGCAACTGGTGGCGGATTCCAGCATTGTGATTCAGAACGCCGAAAAACAACTGCTCTCACCCAGCAATATTCTGGTCAACATCACCGATCAGGCCACGCTGGCGCTGTTAGCGGCGAGTGCCGCTGCTTCGCTGGCCGCCAATGTCGATTATCTTTCGCTCGCCTGGCAAAACGATATGGATAATCTGGACGATTTTGCTGTGGGTGGCGATTTGCTGGTGCAAAAGGGGGCGAGCAATGAATGACATCACCCTGAAAATCGGCGGGCAGACCAGCGCGCTGGGTATTCGCTGGCTGCGGGTACTGCAACAACTTAATGAGATCCCCTCCGCCCGGCTGGAGCTGATGTTACCCACGGACAATAACAACACCAGCGACACCACGCTTGCCGCCGAAGTCGCCCGGCTAACGCCAGGCGTGAATCTGACGATCGCGCTGGATAATGTTGCCCTGTTTTCTGGCGTGCTGACGCAGAAAAAAGTTCAGCTTCAGGGCGCGCAGCGGGTGATCAAAATAGAAGCCCGCCACGCCTTGCAAAAACTGGCCTGGCCGCCGCGCAGCGACCTTTACCGCCAGCAGGCTGACCGGGCGATCCTGACCACGCTGTTTAATAAAGCCGCCGTGAAAGCCACCGTGAAAGCCGATGCGCAACTGAATGCGGTAAATGAACAGATGGTGCAGTACCGGGTCAGCGACTGGACATTTATTTGCCGACGCTTAAAAGCCACCAACTGCTGGCTGTTGCCGGATGCCGCCAGCGATGCCGTCACCATCAGTGCTCTAACCATGCCTGCATCGGCAAAACATACGTTTAAACAGTACGGTGATAACGAAAAATACGCCTTATATGAACTGGATATTAATTTTGATAACCGCTTTATTCTCGACAGCCTGGCTTTACAGGGCTGGGATGTGAACGAGCAGGCGCTAAACTCCCCGCAACTGGTGAAAAATGATGCGTTTGATCCCTGGCACCCCTCCGCCGCGGCGGCGTCTGCGGCTGCCGGGGCGCAACACAACTATAAACTGGCCTTTAGTTACTTCCCGGAAACCGATTTGAGCAAATTATCCCGTTCCTGGGTCAACTATCACCAAATGAGTGAAGCCCAGGGGTTTGTGGTGATGGAAGGCGTTCGCGACATCGCGCCTGGTGACAGCATTGCGCTGGCAGATTTTGGCGCAGGGCTGGATGGCACCGTTCTGGTTTCTGGCATTGAACAGACCATTGATACAGAGCGTGGCTGGCGCACGAAACTGCTTATCGGTATGCCCATCAGCCAGATGGAGACAGATATCACCGGGACATTACATATTGGTACCGTCGCGGATTTTAACCCCGACCCGCAAAACATTGAACGTATCCCGGTGGAGATCCCGGCGCTGAATGTGGCCGGTGAATATTTGTTTGCCCGACTGGGGAAGCCCTATGCCAGCAAAGCGAGCGGTTTTTGTTTTTACCCGGAGCCGGGAGACGAAGTGGTGTTAGGGTTTATTGAAGGTGCCTACAGTTACCCGGTTATTCTCGGCTCGATGCATAACCCGAAAAATAAATCCCCGTTCCCGCCGGATAAAAAGAACAACCAAAAAGCCGTGGTGGTGAATAAGCAGGATATTACTCAGCAGTTGCTTATCGATTTGGATGCGAAAACATTCACGTTATCGGCGGATAATGGCAGCAAAGTCATCGTTGATGCTAATAACCAGATGCAAATTCATGGCAGCGAAATTGCTGTCGACGTCGATAAGCAAGTGCAAATTACGGCCAGCGATGTGACCTGGCAGGCAGATAATAAATTCTCCATTAATGGTAAAGGGCAAGTCGAAATTGTAAGTCCGAGCATTAATATGAAAAGTTAAGCCATTCAGCGTGCGGAGGAACCATGAGTAGCGATAAATACAGTGAATCTCTGGGGCGCAGTTGGGCTTTTCCCCCGCAATTCAGCGTGGCGGAGGGGGTAAAAATGGCGGAGGGCGTCGATTCGGTATTGCAGAGCCTGCTGGTTTTATTTACCACCGAACCTGGCGAGCGCATTATGCGTGAAACCTACGGCGGCGGACTTAATGAATTTCTGTTTGAAAATATTACCGATGAACTGTTGGCCAGTATTCGAAACCATATTGAAGATGCCGTGCTGGTGAATGAGCAGCGCGCGGAAGTCAAAGAGATCCTGATAAAACAAGCAACCAATGATGTCAGCCGGTTGCTGGTACAAATCACGCTGAAATTGCTGGGTAGCGATATTACTGAAACGCTATCTGGCACGCTGGCGGTCAATGAAGGTTATGCGCTGAGGTTGCTATGAGTAACTTTGTGATTGTCGATAATGACACGCTGCAATTCGGCGTCACCTTTGGCATGTATACGGTGACGCCAATTGAGCCCTGCATGATAAAAGCCTCGGGAATTGCACAAATCATGAATAAAAAAGTGTGCGTTTCAGGCGACGAAAAAAAGGTGTCGATTAAAGCGACCTATATGAATGCGACCTATCCCACGCCTGGCACGGGGAGCATCACCATTTCCAGCCTGGGTTCAGACCAACTGGCGAACTTTGCCAAATCGACGATGCCGCTGATTGTTACCGGTAGCCAGTTTACCGCCCTTTTTACCCCGCAGTCGCCAGCCAGTAATCCCCAAGGGCCGGAGGCCGGGCCGTCGCCGCAAACCGGCAACGGGAAATTCATCAATTCTCAAACCTTTGTGACAACGGGGTAAAGCCACATTTTTTCATTGATGACCACACGCAATTAAACCCTTCCGTTTTTATCAATTGCAGAGCGGGTAATGCCATGTCTGACTTAGATGAACTCAAAGCGAAGCTGGCCGACGTCGTTGTGGAGAATAACTTTCCGCTGGAAGAGAGAACGCCTGCACAAGTTCTGGACTTTTTGCAGCGATATACCGAAAAGATTCCCTTTGCCAGCGATGAAAATTCGCTTTGGGAGGATTTCTGGTTTAACGGTATAACGCCGCAACAGCTCAGTGATATTTATACCGGTGTTACACCTGCGGATAAAAATTTACCGGTGCAGCACACTTTTTTGT
Organism: Kosakonia sp. N21; assembly: GCF_050587465.1. Taxonomy (NCBI): domain Bacteria; kingdom Pseudomonadati; phylum Pseudomonadota; class Gammaproteobacteria; order Enterobacterales; family Enterobacteriaceae; genus Kosakonia; species Kosakonia sp. N21. The sequence goes on from NZ_JBOBHR010000016.1 coordinate 29,960, forward strand.
TGCTGTTATTAGGTTTGCTGGAAACGCCGAATCTGTTACTGAATACGGTGCCGGACCGCCATCGCACGCTTTATTACCAGGATTTATTAGGTTTTGAACACGGTGCAATAAAACCCGATACGGTGGCGGTGAGCTTTAACCTGAAAAGCAACAGCAAACCCTGGCTGCTGCCGGCCGGCACGTTATTGGATGCCGGACAGGATGCCGCCGGGAACACCATTACTTACCTGACGGACAGCGAGTTACTGTTAAACCACCAGCAGATCGTTAAATTGAGCTGGACGAAGCAGGATGCCAGCGGCAACTGGCTGCTAATGACGGCGCTGGATACGGACAACAATGTCGCATTACCGGATGGCGGCATCCGCCTGTTCAGTGATACCCAGAATGTTGAGGGCTTGCAGCGTGAGCTGGTGCTCGATTCAACACTGGTCAGCCTTAACGGCGACATTAGCGTAACGGTATTGTCGGACAGCGACGCCACCCGCAGCAGCAGCGAAATCACCCCGACAGTCTTTCTGCTCGGGCAAAAACAGACGCCACTTGTTTTTCGCGCCACACGTGCCAGCGACAGTGAAGTGCTCTATCGCTTACCCTCCAGCCTGTTGATTAAAGACTGGCATCAGGATGCCTCCGCCAGGGAAGGCGCCTCGCTGGTATTGCAGTATCCGGCCGGGAAACTTGCCGCATTGCCCGCGTCGTATCAGGTCACTGTCAGTCAGGTGCAGGATATCGGTTACCTTCCACAGAGTGGGAAAGGTTTTCTCGACAGCGTGAGTTACCCGTTTGGCAGTCAACCGGTACTGGGCGATGGTTTTGAACTCGCCTTGCCGTCCGCGTTGATTGAAAGCGGCGGCACGCTGACCATTTCCCCGCAGTGGCAGAACCTGCCGACGGAAAATTTCGCACTCTGGTATTTCCGTTACACCAACCCGCCAGCGGATAACACCGTATTTCAGGCGAGCATTTATCTGGTGCTGCCTTCTGGCGAGCGCTCTTTGCTTGCGGAGCAGGCGCTCTTTTCCGGTGACGGCGCGCCGCAAATGCAACCGCTGACCATCACGCTCCCCGCCGATCTGGATGCATCGGCAGGCGGTTACAGCATTCGGGTTGAGTTAAGCGGCTCCGATTTTCATCATCAGGAGTGGGCCAGTGATCCCACGGGGAAAAATGCGCCCTGGACGCCGCAGGTGAGTCGTATTGACACCGAGTTCACGCAAACGGTAACCCTTGAGCAGATCCTTGGCCGCACCGCGTTGCTCCGTGCTGGCGAGATCACCGAACAGGCGATGTATGTCGGCTTGAGTGGGGTGATCGCCGGGGACAGCGTCTCGATTTATTGGTCTATGCAGTCGCTTTCCGCGCTGGCGTTGAGCTGGTATTGCTACACCAGTGAAGGGACATGGCAGGCGCTGGACGCCACGCTGAATGACGCGACGCAGGGCTTATTGTTCAGCGGGCTGTGGCAGGCGATCCTGCCCGGTAACGTTGCGGTGGGCGGTGACGGGTTATCTGAAGATAACTACTGGTTAAAAGCGGTGGTCACCGGTAGCAGCGATAGCATGCCGAAAGTGCGCAATCTGTTTAGCAATGCGATGACCGCTACGCTGAATCTGAGTGGCGAGATTGATAGCAGCCATTTTGCGCAACCTTTGCCCGCTGGCTCGATTTCCCAACTGGTATCGCCGGTTGTGCCAATCAGCTCTGTCAGCCAGTTGCTCCCTTCGGAAGGGGGCAAAGCGCGGGAAACCACGGCAGAGCTTTTTGAACGTACGGCGCTGCGCATCGCCACCCGCCACCGCGCCATTACCTGGCAGGATATGCGCCATATGTTGCTGGAGCAGTACCCCCAGCTTTATGACATCCATTTTCTGGATGTGAGCAAACTGCTGACCATTCCCGCGTTGACAGTACAGGAGCTGGTCATTATTCCAGGCAGTAGCGTCAGTGACAGTGACGATACGCTGCGTCCGGCATTAAGCCAGGGCCGGCTGGACGAGATGGCCGCGTGGCTGAAGCCGTTCACCTGCCCGTGGGCAAACCCCAAATTAATCAACCCGGTTTATGTCGATATTACTGCTCGCTATCAGGTCACGTTCCATGATGGCGTGAACCCCACCTATGGTTATCAGCAATTATCAGATTGGTTGCAGCAACGCTATATGCCTTGGGGAGCCGACCTGCAGCAGGTGGTGTCGCTGGGTAACCAGATCGATTACTACCAGCTGTTAGCCACTATTCAACAGCACCCTCTGGTGCAAAACGTCCTGCTGCTGGAACTGGTCGATGCCGAAGGGAACCCCCATGAGGAAACTATCGTGGCGAAGCAAAACGAGGTCTTAATCTTAACGCCGCAAGTCAAGTCTGATGCCTAAAGGGAGCCGCTTATGTCTAAAGAAAATGCCCTGTTCCCGGTGGTTAAAGCGGACATCGATTTCGCTACGCTGTGGCAACAGGCGACGGAAAGCCTCAATGCCTTGTGTGGTGATATCTGGACCGATACCACCGATCACGACCCCGGCGTGACCTTATTGCAGGCCACCACCTGGAATGATTCTGACCTCGGGTACCGCTTGTCGCTATCACTTAACGATTTGCTTACTGCTGCCGGAAAAACCACTCTTTTCCCGCCTGAGTTTGGGCCGCAGGGCGTACTGTGCTGCAACACGGTGACCGCCGAAGATTACCGCCGCGCTATCCTCGATATTCATAGCAGTGATGTCGGCCTTAGCGGTGACGAGCAGGGGTTTATTTTTGATGATTGCGCGCTGGTAAAAGAACCCGAGGACAGCAGCAATACTTTTCACTGGTGGTATGACAAAGTTAACCGTAAGTACACCTTTACCAAACCGACCGATGCGGTAGATGACGAGTGGCAGGAATTAACGCTACGCGGTAATAACTGGCTCTATCTGGTGCCTTCTCGCTATACGCAGGCACTTTCCAGTGGCGACAACGCGACGGTGCAAACTTATCTGGCGGATTTTCTGGCCAGTCACCGTAATATTGGTGAATTTTTCGCACGGGTTATCTGGCTGCAGCCGGTGGATTTTAACCTCAATCTGGAAATCGGCCTGAGCAGTGATGTCGAGAATATGGCGTCGGTCGTGGCACAGATCTTCGAGGCCACCAGCGCGCAACTCATTTCTTCGGTTACACGTTTCACGACTGCGCAGATGCACGACAAAGGCTATACCGATGAAGAGATTTTTGAGGGGCCTTTTCTTAAACATGGCTGGCAGATTGCAGATCCGACACCAATAACTGCAAGCGGGACGACCGTCAGCCTGGGTTCCCTGGCTAACCGTCTGTTGACCATTGCGGGGGTGGAGAGTGTGAATGCGGTCTCGCTGACGTCGCTTCCGCAACAGATACATGGCGTCGCGTCAGATAAATGGTCATGGCAAATCGATGCGGGTTATTACCCCAGGCTCTGGGGGTCTGATCCGTTTACGCTACTCGCGGGGGCAGACAGCCCGTTAACACTGGTGATCAAAGGCGGGATTTATGAAAAACCGGATGCCGAAGCCATTCGTCTGTACCTTAGTGCCCCGGCATTAATTAATACCCCGCCGGTGGTGCTTGCTACAGGCACGCTGCGCGATTTCAACGCCTACGTTCCGGTTGGCAACCGGCTGCCGGGTTGTTACCAGCTTCAGCAGCCGCTACAACAGGTGCAACAAAACATCCGCGAGTTGCATCAGTTCCTGCTGCCAGTCGATCAGCTGCTGGCCAATATGTGCGCTGAAATCGTGTCGATACCGCAACTGCTGGCGTTTGAGGAACGGGCTGACATCATTCGTGGCACCCGTTGGCCCTATAGCGATGGCGGGATTAACGACAGTGTGCACAGCGATTACAGGAAAGCGCTACAGCAACTCACACTGCGGGACGCAGAGATTTTTCAGGCGGACGGTGTGACGCCCCATCCGCTGAACTTTTCCCGCGAACTGGCGTTTTTGCAGTATTTGCTGGGCTACTTTGGTGCATCGCGCGCCGCGCGCCCGCTGACCCTCGATTTAGCCGATTTTCTGCTGACCCAGCGCGCCTATCTCGCCCAACAACCGCAGCTGGGTTATGACCGCATTAATATCCAGATCAATAAAGTCTCGGCGCTGCAAAAACGCATTACTGCCATCATCGGGCTAAATAGCGAGTGCTTTAAAGACAACCCCGACCTCAGTAATTTGCCGTTTTACCTGATTGAGCATCGCCAGTTATTGCCGCTGGTGCCTGCAACGGGTTATTCCACTGACCAGACGCCGCAAAGCTTCGTCATCAGCGGCACGCTGGTGACGATTACCCAGTCGGGCAGCGCCGGGAAAATCGAAGTTGGCCAGTTAGTCGATATTATCGCGATTCAAGGCGACAGCCGCCTGGTAGTAGGCCAACAGATGGTGACCAGCGTTAACGGCGATGCTTTTACTGTCAACATGGAAAATAGCCGACAGCTAGAGAATGAAATGAGTTTTTTACAGACCGCATGGTCCGGGGGCAATTTACGTTGGCAGAGCAGTAATCTCTGGTTGCAGGATATGGACTTCCCCCTAAGCTATGCCGACGCTTCGCTCCAGCCTGCAGACAGCACGCAAAAATTACTGATGAGCAGCGATCAAAGCCCTTACCCGGCGATGGTTGCCGCAGGAGATAAGATTGTGATCCGGGCGGCACCGTTAACCACAACGATGGTGGGGGAAGTCAGTACTACCATCGAACCCGCTGCCGCTGAAGACTGGCTGCTCAATGCCACCATTCTTGCTGTGAACCCGCTGGCTGGCACCCTGCTGGTGGAAAAAGCCGCCGACAGCCAGTATGACTTCCCGGCGGAGGCCGATGCCTGGCACTACGTGTGGAACTTTAGCGAGTCGGCTTATGCCACCACCGACCGCTTTTCATTTGTGATTAGCCTGGTGCTGAACCGCACGATTATTTCCAGCCAGAATATTGTGCCGGATAAGCTGATCACCTGGATGTTGCAGGTAGTGATGGAGCAGTTTCCGGCGCATGTGTCGCTGATCAATCACTGGCTGAGCGACTCGGCGTTTAAAAACTTTGCCCAGACCTATGCCCGCTGGCAGAACAACGGTAACCCGCTGGGGGACGATGCCTGGAGCATCCTGCAAATGCTGACTCTGGGTCACCTGCCAGCGTCTGAACTGGGCATTGGCTTAATGCGTATTGCCACCGATGCACAGCGTACCGCTGTTATCGGGGCTGATGGCAGCCAATGGAATACCAGCGTTATTGTGCAGGAACAGCTGTTCTATGTTCCGCAAGACTTGCCCACCGCTTAATCACTGAATTCTGGAGACGATTATGGCTGATACCAAAAAATTACAGTCGCCCGATGCCCTGAAGGCGCGTTTTAAAGCGGGCAGTATTCCGCTGCAAAGTGATTTTGCCGATCTGATTGATCTGGCAAATGCGGGCGCGGTTGCCGCCGGGCAGGCTGCCGGTCAAATCAATAATGCCGGTATAGGGATGAAGTACGGCAGCACAGGGAAACTGGAGCTGAATGCTACTAAATCGTTTAATTACGACAGTGACAACGATAGGGAGCACGCTGTGCAACTATCGATTGATACTTCAAATAATAAGCCGGTTGTCGATTTGGCTTATGGGCTGATTGGATCGTCTGATGGTTTAAGCGTAAAAGCCTCTACGGGCATTGTTGTTAACGGTAATGGCGTCAGCGTCGCATCGGACACCATGGCGTATGTGGAAGCGGCAGCGAGAGGCGTGGGCAAGTTTCACGGTCAGGATGGTAAAGCTGGCGTCGGTATGCGCTACAGTGCGGATGGCAAGTTGGAGCCTAACCTTGAATCTCATGATTATGACGGCAGTGAGGCTGGTGTCCTGCCTTTAAAAATAGACAGCTCCACCAATATGATGGTGGTTGATCTCGACCTGGGACTGGTCGCCAGTGACGATGGGCTCAGCGTGAAACCCTCGACGGGGATTAAAGTTGATACCAATGGCGTCAGCGTTGATATGGCCTATGTGGTGCCGCGAGGGATTATTGTGATGTTTAGCGGCAGCGCCGCGCCAACCGGCTGGGCATTCTGTAATGGCAGTAACGGTACCCCGGATTTACGCGATCGGTTTATTAAAGGCTCACAGGATTTCAATACATCAACGGGCGGTGCTAAACGGAATACTTACACACCAACGGGGACCATAACGATTGATGAACATACACTGACGGTCGCTGAAATGCCCTCGCATACTCACCGTTGGGTGAAACAGGGTGGAGGTAATATGTCTGATGGGAATAGGTATGCTCAAGTATATTTCGACAGTACTTGGAGCTCGGTTACGTATCCCAACGGCAATGCATTTGAATCTACTGGTGGTAACCGACCTCACTTTCATACCGGTTCATTTAATGGTTTCAAATATGATCAGAATAACGAACCACAATATTTTGCGCTGGCTTTTATTATGAAGTTATAACGGTTTTATTTATCATTGAATAATCTCGAGATACTCTCTATGGCTGAATCTGATGTGTGTATTAACACATTGCGGGTTACGTTATTTATTGAGCCCGCGTTAGCTAAACAAAGAAACATCGAATATCAGTTTATTAATAAAGAACAACTTCTCTCTGTTTTGCAAACGGCGAAAAATAACGTTGCGATAACCCGCAATATCATTATTGATAAAGTCGTGCTGAATTTAGGTGCAATGCCGCGCCAGCATCTTTCTCTCTATTTTTATCAGCGTCTGCATGCGGCGCTGGTGCAACTGTTTACGCAGTTAGCCAGCCGCGCGCGCAATACGACATCGACGGGCGGGGGAGTAACCGGAACGGCTGCGGGACAACGTGGTTCCCTTGTGGCCCAGGCTATCGACTGCCTGCAAAGTGCAGGAGCAAAAACCGACGTCTGGCGTCCGCAGACGCAGCGTGCAGCGCCTGCGCGACAAGGCAGGCACTCCCATTACCGGGCAACACAACCCGGTTGGCCTGACACACCGCATTCGCGCCACCATAACACGCATAGAGATGCGACCTATGTGCCGCATGCCCGGCGTCGGGAAACGCCCCCGGAAGCGCTTTATCACGCGTTCACTCGGGGTGTTAACGACTATTTTGCAGCAAGCGTGGGTTCTTCGCCGTACAACGCCATCCTGTCTGCTCACCCGACAGTAAGCTCCCCGGCCTGGTGGCCGGAAAGCCACCCCGGTACAGCATCAACGCGCCTGACGCCGTTGCGGCTGGTGCAGCAAGCACTGAGTTATTTACTGACGGTTGCAGAGGGCCGTCACTGGCTAAGTCAGCACAGCATGACCCATGCGCAACGCGATGCCTGGGCTGCGGCGTTAGTACAGCAGGAAATCCCGCTAACGCAGTTCCTGCAACTGGTGGCGCTGCTTGAATCCTTACCCATCGCACAGGCGCGGGCCATTGCCGGACGCTGGGTGATACCGTTATGGCGTTATGCCGGTATGGCAAAAACGGTGCAACTGCACGCAGGGAACGCAGCACAACAGCAGATTGATGATTATCTGGCTTCTTTATTGCCAGAAACCCTTGCCGCTGCACGTTCCCACAGAGCAGACAAACCTGACGGAAACCTACCAACGTCAGGGCTGGCGCAACAGCGCAGAGAAACGTTAGCCGCCCGGCAGCGTGCCCGTCGCGCAGATGACGAATCCCCTTTGGGGCTACCGGTCAGCAATGCCGGGGTTGTGTTGCTCTGGCCGCTGTTGCCGCAGTGGTTTACCGCGCTGGGGCTGGTGGCGGAGAAGCAGTTTATCAGCGACGACGCGCGCTGGCAGGCGGTTGCCGCCATTGACTGGCTGGTGTGGGAAGCGGAACGGCCGCAGGCGCAGCGTGTGGTGGTCAATCAGTTTTTGTGCGGCCTGCCGCTGGAGGAACCACCAATCATGCCGGAGCCGTTGAGTGCACAGCAGCAGCAGATCACCTCTGAGTGGGCATCCAGCGTCTTTTCGCAGATCGCCGCCTTTGAAAAAATGGGGCTGACCGATATCCGCCAGCTCTTTTTGCAACGTCCTGGCGAACTCTTTGCCGACGTAACCCCGGCGGTGCTGCATATCCAGCCGGAAGTGTTCGATATTCTGCTGACGAAATGGTCGTGGCCGTTGAACCTGGCTTTTTTCCCCTGGTTCGATGCGCCGCTATTGCTTGAATGGTTGCCTGGCGACCCAGGGAGAATGCTGCCATGAATCTGCCGCTGCACACTTTTGCGGAACCGGATGAACACGAGGATGCCGCCATTTTGCAGGCGCAGCTTCAACGGCTGGGAAAAGCCGCATCGACATGGGCGCAGTACCAGCAAACCGCCCATTTTCACTTTTCAGACCCACTTCCGGTCGATTTCAATGCTGACGCGCCATGGCAAAACGACGAGGTGGCGATCCCCGTCGGCTGTCGACTCGATTCGCTGGTGAGCCATTTTCAGCTAAGCGCGCTTGAGCGGGATATTTTATTACTGACTCTGCTGCCGGAATATGACATCCACTACGGCCAGCTCTTCGCCAGCATCCATCCGACCAACCGGAGCACACGCCCCTCCGTTGCCATCATCATGGGGATTTTGTGTCGTGACGGAACGGCACCCACAACGGTGCAAGCCTGCCTGTTGCCGGGTGGGAGTTTGCTGCGGGCGGGGCTGTTAACGCTCCAGCAAAAAGAGAACGATAGCTTCTCTGCGGCCGTGCCGGGGGCCGATAGCGCGCTTTACGGCTGGCTGCTCGGCGGCGACACGCTTCCCGGTGAACTGGCGCTCTATGCGCGTTGGCTGCCGGTTCCCGTGCAACCGGAGATCACACCGCCATTAACCGAACAACTGGTGCAGTGTTCCATTGAAAGCGAACACGCGCCGGTGGCGACCATTTTGCGGGGCTACCGTCTACAGGAACAACTGGCCGCTGTCGCCAGGGCGATGGAGAGGCGAAGCCGATCGGTGCTGTGCCTCGATTTGGCGCATCTGACCGGCGCTCTGACGGTTGCCGCGGTACAGAAAATGCTGCAACTGGCGATACGGGAGACGCGGCTTTATCAGGGATGCCTGGCGATATATGCGCCAGAGAACATCGTTGAGCACTTTCCGCTGCTGTGGGGCTGGCTGGCGCATGAACTGCGCTACCTGGCCGGGCCGGTGGTGTTCCTGACGCACCCTTCCGTGACGCTTCCCCGGCTGGCGGGATTTAGCCAGGTGGTGATTGTCATGCCAGTGATTACGGCGGATGACACGCTCGGGCTGTGGGAGCGCCAGTTGTCCGGTGTGCGTGTTGAACCGGCGCTGGATATTACTGCGCTGCTTAATCGGTTTAACCCGGACAGCCAGTCAATCCCGCAGCTTATCCGGGAAGCGACGCTGTACCAGCGGCTGCGCGCAGTGGATGACACTCACGCGGTGATCGCGACGGAAGATTTACGCTATGCCTTTCAGTTACATACTCAACAGTCCTACGGCAAGCTGGCGCAGCGCTACACGCCGGTACGCACGTTTGATGATGTGGTGATCGATGAGGCCACGCAGCAGCATCTTCAGGAGATTCTGGCGGCTGTTCGCCAGCGCGATAACGTGCTGAAACAGGGATTTGACCGGAAAGTGGCGTACGGTACCGGGATCAGTACCTTGTTCTTTGGCGATTCGGGAACCGGCAAAACCATGGTGGCGGAAGTGCTGGCCGGTGCGCTGGGGGTTGATTTAATTAAGATTGATCTCTCTGCGGTGGTGAATAAATACATTGGTGAAACGGAAAAGAACCTCGCCCGTATCTTTGACATCGCTGAACAGGACGCAGGCGTGCTCTTTTTTGATGAGGCGGATGCGTTGTTTGGTAAGCGCAGCGAAGTGACAGATGCGAAAGATCGCAATGCCAATATCGAAGTTGCCTATCTGTTGCAACGGCTGGAGGGTTACCCTGGGTTGGTTATTCTGGCGACCAACAATCGTAACCATCTGGATGCGGCGTTTGCCCGTCGCCTGACCTTTATTTTACGTTTTCCATTCCCGGATGTGGCATTGCGGGAACGCATGTGGCGGGTCATTTGGCCGGCCAATGTCTCTCTTGCGAAGGAGATTGATTTTCACCTGCTGGCGCAGCGTGCAGAAATGACGGGCGCCAATATTCGCAATGCGGCATTACTCGCCAGCTGGCTGGCGGCGGAAGAGGGGGATGATCAGGTTCAACTCCACCATCTTGAACGTGCAATAAAACGAGAGCTGGTGAAAGTTGGTCGTGTATTACGGTTTTAATCTGCCGGAGATAAGTGCGGATACATCAGGCCGTTTTTTTATTTTTCTTCTGCAATGGGTAAGCAATCGAGTATTTATGGAAATTAGGGGCTTCATACATATGAAATAATATTGTCTGGAGGTTAGATATGTATATCATCTCTCAGGATAGCTATTTTGTAAGTGGAATGGATAAGTTACTTAAAAACATTAATCCGTACGCGACCCATACTCTTATTGTCTTCGATCGCGGAGATGGGAAAATAGTATTTTTTAGCATGCATTCATTGCTTCTTATTCTTGCGGAACAGAAAAATTTCCATACCTTTATCTGTACGAAGTTTATCAAACTGGATAAGTGTTCCCCTATGAGTTTTATGGAATATGAGGTGCGTAAGATAATAGCCTTCCTTAAGGGTAAAGAGCAGGAGGATCGTATTCGCGAAGTGCATTTGAGCGTGGTGGAGTACAATATCATGACGATGATTCTGGATGGCCGCCCGAATAGCTATATTATGGAGGCGCTTAATCTTGACCGCAAAGTCGTGAGTAATTATAAGAACGCTATTCTGCGCAAGTTAGGTTTAAAAAGCATGGCGGAGCTGATTCATATTTATCAAAACTGGAATGCCTGTTTTTGCTGCACCGATGGCATTGTTATGCCCGATATTACGTTAGTCCCGCATGAAGAGACGAACGAGTTGAAAATGATCAGATATGGCGCGATAAAACAGGGCGATGTGTGCCACTCATCAGTGGCGTAAACAGAATGATCTGTGGAGCAGTGCCGACGCGGTTTCGATTTTATTTCCTGTTATTTTTTTCATTTCTGTAAAAGGGAGCCCGTGCCCCCTTTCGCCCGGATAAGACGTCATGTCAGAAATCATAGGCATTAATGACTTTCATTAATGCGGCATCATTCTTGTACTTCGCCCGTAACGTTTTGAGCTGCCCGGCGGCTTTGCCGCAGGTGGCTTCCAGTTTGGCGTCCAGCTCTTTTTGTCGTTGCTCATCAAGATCGGCGTCTTGCTCACCGGCAAAATGCTCACACTGATCGGCAAGGTCGCGAAAAGTCTGGACATCTTTCGGCAGGGTTTCTGCGGCATAGCTGGTGTTAATAAGAAAGGCTGTGGTGAAAATCAAAAAAGCGCGCTTCATGTGTGGTTGTCTGTCAGTCTTTAAAAACCTGTAAGGTAGTCTTACAGGTTCGCTTTGTACAGACAGACTTTGTGTTATGCGTGCTTATGCGGTGGGCGTCGACAACAAATAGTGCTCGGCTTCGCCGGACCAAAGCCCCTGATGGCGTTGCAGGATCTGCTGAAGCTGCGGGTCGCTGAACCCGGTCAGTGCGGTCAACGGCATTTTTTTCCCGGTATAAACCAGCTTTTTACCCCCTCCCACCTCCGGCAGCCTTAGCGTTGTCTCGCCAGCGGCATCCAGCCCCAGAATATGCGTCACCACTTTTGCTGGCTGGACTCGCTTCTCTTCGATCAGTTTTACCGCTGTGCGCATGTCGTCGGTGTTGCCGCCGGACGTACCGACATAGTGCGTGAAAGCGTAGTGCACATCGTAAAAGTTAACGGCTGCACTGAACTGTTTATTCTGCGGACCGGCAAAAAAGTTCATGCAGCCATCGGGCGCAAGCAGTGCGGAGGCCATGGTCACCAGTTGTTCGTCGGCGATTCAAGTCACTACACTGGAGTCGGGTTAGCCCAAATTGTCTCTTAAGGGTTGTTAACACTCAGGCGGTGCAGACAGTCCGCAAAAAATTGTGTATGTCTTAGCCATCTGTTTTGAACGTTGTAAAATTTTTACGACGTTTCCTGTTACATTGTTCCCGAATGACGATCGCATCTTTAAAATTGCATAAAAGTGAAAAGTTTTTTGATGCATCAAGGATAGGAGAGTGTTCATGGGTAGTCGACAACGCTACGGATCACGGATTATGCGGATTGATTCCACTGTAGGGGAGTGTGGCAACAACAAGACGGAAGAAGTTTTGTGGTTTCAGGAAACGCTCAGTAAGTCCGGTTATCAAGAAATAACCGGGCGAGAAGTTGAGATTACTGGCAAGTGTGACAGGGATACGATTGACGGTATTCGCTGGTTTCAGAATATGCTCTCTATGAGGCCTACGGGAATGATTCATCCTGGAGACATCTGGCTTCAGGAAGCTATAAATAACGTTGTTTTACAGCCCTGGCGTAAAACTGTCGGGGCGGTGCAGGTAAGGGTGCCTGAAGGTCAGGTTACCTTTGATGCAGAAGGGCATGATTATATTTTTCCAGATTATGCTCCCAAGAGGGCACCTAAAAAACCTGACTATTTCTCCCGAATACTGCACTGGCCTGGTGATGTATCAGGCGTCACACTAGGTCGCGGCTACGACATGAAGATGCGAACTGCCGGAGAGATTTTTTCAACATTGCGAAGTCTTGGTATAGAAGAATATCGCGCAGTGATTGCATCAAACGCTGCATATCTTAGTGGAAGACAGGCAAAGGTTTTTGTCGATACCACATGGCAGTTATTTGGCGAGATAAGCTATGTGCAGCAGATTGAATTATTCAAACGTTCTTATTTAGAGAAAAAGAATTACGCCAAACCGTTTTATGTCAAAACAGCAACAAAAAAACCGAACGCACCATCATGGGATCAACTCGACCAGAAAATTAAAGATGTTGTTGTTGATATTTTTTTTCAGGGCATAAGATATCCTGCAAGCTTAATAGAGGCTGCAATAGCGGGCAAAATAGCGCTTATAAACTTCATTCGGGAAGATTCATCACTTATGCGTTATGAGTCTACAAGACACAGAATCAGGTATTTACAATGAAAAAAATAGTGCTAGCGATTATTTTTATGACTTTGGTTCCGTCAGCTTACAGTGCTGAGAAATCAGATATTATCGCAGGGCCAGAAACTGATAATTGTTGGCGTAGTAATGCTGATCGAGGAAAAGCTTCTGAATGCTTACACGCCCTTAGTGATAAAAGCAATAAAAGTATGGACGAATTAATTACCAAAACAATCAATCAAATAAAGGAAAACAATACTGGTCCCGTTTACAAAAGTAAGCACCCTCAACTGACCATTGGTGATGTCTTCAGTAAGTTTTTCCTTGATTCGCAAAACTCCTGGAAAGAGTATCGTAAGAACTTCTGTTTAGGCGTTGGGTCGCAAATCGGGGAAGATACCTATGATTACTGGCCTTATATTTATCAGTGTCAAATCAATCTTAATAAAAGGCATGCTGAAGAGATAAAAATGCTTCATGTAGATGAAGAGTGATCGAGTTCATAAAGTGATCTCAGTTGCCTGCTGACTGAATTTTTGTGTTCAGCAGGCTTAAGCCAGTTTGACCCTGACCCCGAATATGCTCAAGTCATAATCAGGAATAATTGCGGATATTATAGGGGATTTACTTGAGATAGTGGAGTTCAGGGGAGGCATTTTGGCGGAAGATCACAGGAGTCGAACCTGCCCGGGACCGCTGGCGGCCCCAACTGGATTTGAAGTCCAGCCACCTCACCGGAGGTGACGATCTTCCGCGCCTGCATTGCTACATGGAGGCGGGGCGCATTATAGCTACTTTCATGCATTTACCACATACCCTGGCCATAAATTTTCTCGTTGTGCTGCTGCTTTACATCCCCGTTTAAGATAAATCCTCACATTTTCCGATGGTTAGATTTTTTGTGCGGCGAAAGTAACCGCGATCACAGAAAAGAATAAACGTAATCTGATAACCAGAAAACGGAATACCCGCCTGAAAAACGATCGTTTACAACCACTGAGACCGCTCTCCGCTTACTTTTCAGGCGTTAAGGAAACAAAAATGGACAGTCAGATTATTTCTGTGAAAGAAAAGATTGGCTACGGGATGGGCGATGCCGCCAGCCATATCGTTTTTGATAACGTAATGCTGTACATGATGTTCTTCTATACCGATATCTTCGGTATTCCCGCCGGTTTCGTTGGCACCATGTTCCTGCTGGCGCGCGCGTTAGATGCCATTTCCGACCCGTGCATGGGGCTGATTGCCGACCGCACGCGCAGCCGCTGGGGTAAGTTTCGCCCGTGGATCATCTTCGGCGCACTGCCCTTTGGCGTGGTCTGCGTGTTGGCCTACAGCACGCCGGATCTCAGCGTCAGCGGCAAAATGGTTTATGCCGCTGTAACCTATACGTTACTCACCCTGCTTTACACCGTGGTAAACATCCCGTACTGCGCCCTTGGCGGGGTCATCACCAACGACCCGAAACAGCGTATTTCGCTGCAATCCTGGCGCTTTGTGCTGGCGACTGCGGGCGGCATGCTCTCCACCGTACTGATGATGCCGCTGGTCAAACTGATTGGCGGGGAAGATAAAGTTTTTGGCTTCCAGGGCGGTATTGCGGTGCTCTCGGTGGTCGCTTTTATGATGCTGGCATTCTGCTTCTTCACCACCAAAGAGCGTATCCAGGCACCGCCGAGCACCACCTCCATGCGTGAAGATTTGCGCGACATCTGGCAAAACGACCAGTGGCGCATCGTCGGTTTACTCACCATCCTCAACATCCTCGCCGTCTGCGTGCGCGGCGGAGCAATGATGTATTACGTCACCTGGATCATGGGCGATGCCGCCATCTTTACCGCCTTCCTCACCACTTACTGCGTCGGCAACCTGATTGGCAGCGCCCTGGCCAAGCCGCTCACTGACTGGAAATGCAAAGTCACCATCTTCTGGTGGACCAACGCCGCACTCACCGTGCTCAGCGTCGCCATGTTCTTCGTGCCGATCGAAGCCAGCGTCACCATGTTTATCTTCATCTTCGTTATCGGCGTGCTGCACCAACTGGTCACACCCATCCAGTGGGTGATGATGTCCGACACCGTGGATTATGGCGAATGGTGCAATGGCAAACGCCTTACCGGCATCAGTTTTGCGGGCACATTGTTTGTGCTGAAACTCGGGCTGGCGCTGGGCGGCGCATTGATCGGCTGGGCATTGGCTGGTGGTGGCTACAACGCGGCGGCGCAGAGCCAGAACAGCGCCACCATTAGCATCATTATTGCGCTGTTCACGCTGGTTCCGGCGGTCTGCTACTTACTGAGCGCCTTTATCGCCAAACGCTACTACACCCTCAAAACGCCTTTCCTGACATCGATTATGGCGCAACTGGCGCGTGGCGAACGCCGCGATCCACAAGGACAGGGCAGCGTCTCTCACCGGGAAGAATTACTGTAAGGAGTCATGCATGAAAATCAGTGATGGCAACTGGCTGATCCAGCCGGGTCTGACATTAATCCAGCCCATTCAGGTGTTCGACGTTGAACAGCAGGGCAATGAGATGGTGGTGTATGCCGCGCCGCGCGATGTGCGCGAACGCACCTGGCAACTGGACACACCGCTGTTTACGCTGCGTTTTTTCTCGCCGCAGGAAGGCATTATCGGCGTGCGCATTGAGCACTTTCAGGGCGCGGTGGATAACGGCCCGCACTTCCCGCTGAACCCATCGCCGCATGTGCATGTTGCGCTGCATAACACCGACGAATTTGCGGAGCTGCAAAGCGGCGCGTTGAGCGTGCGGGTGGGGAAAGGCGAAAACTGGGCGCTCGATTTTCTGCGCAACGGCGCGCGCATTACCGGCAGCCAGTTGAAGAACAACGGCTATGTGCAGGATAACAACAGCGGGCGTAACTACATGTTCGAACGGCTGGATCTCGGTGTTGGCGAGACGGTGTATGGTCTCGGCGAGCGTTTTACCGCGCTGGTGCGTAACGGCCAGACGGTGGAAACCTGGAACCGCGATGGCGGCACCAGCACCGAACAGTCCTACAAGAATATCCCGTTCTACCTGACGAACCGGGGCTACGGCGTACTGGTGAACCACCCGCAGGCCGTGGAGTTTGAAGTCGGCTCCGAGAAGGTCTCCAAAGTGCAGTTCAGCGTGGAAGGGGAGTCTCTCGAGTACTTTGTGATTGATGGCCCGACGCCGCAGGCGGTGCTGAACCGCTATACGCAGTTTACCGGTCGCCCGGCGCTGCCGCCGGCCTGGTCTTTCGGCTTGTGGCTGACCACTTCGTTCACCACCAATTATGACGAAGCAACGGTCAACAGCTTTATCGACGGCATGGCGGAGCGCCAGTTGCCGCTGCATGTGTTCCATTTCGACTGCTTCTGGATGAAGGCCTTCCAGTGGTGCGATTTTGAGTGGGACCCGGTGACCTTCCCGGACCCGGAAGGCATGATCAAACGCCTGAAAGCGCGCGGGCTGAAAGTCTGCGTCTGGATCAACCCCTATATCGGCCAGAAATCCCCGGTGTTCCGTGAACTGAAAGAGAAAGGCTATCTGCTGAAACGCGCCGATGGCTCGCTGTGGCAGTGGGACAAGTGGCAGCCGGGGCTGGCGATTTACGACTTCACCAACCCGGAAGCCTGCCAGTGGTACGCCGATAAACTCAAAGGTCTGATGGCGATGGGGGTCGACTGCTTCAAGACCGACTTTGGCGAGCGCATCCCGACCGATGTGGTGTGGCATAACGGCGCGTGTCCGCAAAAAATGCACAACCACTACGCCTACATCTACAACGAACTGGTGTGGAAGGTGATGAAAGAGACGGTGGGCGAGCAGGATGCGGTGCTGTTTGCCCGTTCGGCCTCCGTTGGCGCGCAGCAGTTCCCGGTGCACTGGGGCGGCGACTGTTACGCCAACTACGAATCGATGGCGGAAAGCCTGCGCGGTGGGCTCTCCATTGGTCTGTCCGGTTTTGGTTTCTGGAGCCACGACATTGGCGGCTTCGAAAATACCGCGCCTGCGCATGTCTATAAACGCTGGTGTGCGTTTGGCCTGCTCTCCAGCCACAGCCGCCTGCACGGCAGCAAATCTTACCGCGTGCCGTGGGCCTACGATGAAGAGTCCTGCGATGTGGTGCGCCACTTTACGCAACTGAAATGCCGGCTGATGCCGTACCTGTACCGCCAGGCGGCGCTGGCGCACGAGTGCGGCACACCGATGATGCGCGCCATGATGCTTGCATTCCCGGGCGATCCCGCCTGCGATTACCTCGACCGCCAGTACATGCTCGGCGAGGCGCTACTGGTCGCCCCGGTGTTCAGCGAGGCGGGTGACTTGCAGTTTTATCTGCCTGAAGGGCGCTGGACGCACCTATGGCATAACGATGTGCTGGACGGCAGTCGCTGGCATCAACAGCGCCACGACGTGATGAGTCTGCCTGTTTATGTGCGCGACAATACGCTACTGGCGCTGGGCAGCAACGATCAGCGCCCGGATTATGCCTGGCATGAAAACACCGCCTTCCAATTGTTTGTGCTGGATGAGGGGCGTGAAACGTTGTGCGAAGTACCGGACGCGAACGGCGCGGTGATTTTCCGCCTGCGGGCGAAGCGTGAAAATGGCGTGATTAGCGTGCAGGCTGAAGGCGAAGCCCGCAACTGGACGCTGTGCCTGCGCAGTATCGCGCAGATTGCCGGAGTGCAGGGGGCGACGCAGTCGGGCAGCGAACAAGGCGTGGTGATAGCGCCGCAGGGTGGGGAGATCCGTATTACGCTGTGAGTCTCCCCTCACCCTGACCCTCTCCCCGGAGGGGCGAGGGGATAAGGCGGGTGCGGGTTTTCCCCTCATCCTGGCCCTCTCCCCGGAGGGGCGAGGGGATAAGACTGGTGCGGGTTTTCCCCTCACCCTGACCCTCTCCCCAAAGGGGCGAGGGGATAAGGCGGGAGCGGGGTTCCCCTCACCCTGACCCTCTCCCCAGAGGGGCGAGGGGATAAGACGGGTGCGGGTTTCCCCTGACCCTCTCCCCGGAGGAGCGAGAGGATAAGGCGGGTGCGGGTTTCCCCTCACCCTGACCATCTCCCCGGAGGGTTAAGGGGATAAAGCGGGTGCGGGTTTTCTCCCTCTCCCTTTCAGGGTGTACGGTCCGGAGACATGGTAGACAGGTGTTCGGAGACATGGTGAACACTTTTTAACACCCTTCACCCTT
>NZ_JBOBHR010000017.1:0-31295 GCF_050587465.1 Kosakonia sp. N21
CAACCGAACCGGCTGTTTGTGTGAAGTGATTCACATCCGCCGTGTCGATGGAGGCGCATTATAGGGAGTTCTCAGCCCCCCGCAATAGAAAAATGACATAAAAATGACTGACTGCTGCATTCCACAGCAAAACCCGCCTTTATACCCATTTACACACAGACTTATCCACAATCCGGTAAAAGGACAAAAATTCGCGAGCGTTGCGCAAACGTTTTCGTTACAATGCCCGCGCAAAAATAACGCACCCCTTCTGGGGTGTTAGCTGAGTTTTTGGATCAATAAGGATCCTAAAATTCACCTAACACTCTCTGTTAAAGTCAAATCCAGGGGATTTACCATGCAACAACGTCGTCCAGTCCGCCGCGCTTTGCTCAGTGTTTCTGACAAGGCCGGTATTGTCGAATTCGCACAGGCGCTCTCTCAGCGTGGCGTAGAACTGCTCTCTACGGGCGGCACCGCTCGTCTGCTGGCAGATAAAGGTCTGCCGGTGACCGAAGTCTCCGACTACACCGGTTTTCCGGAAATGATGGATGGACGTGTAAAAACCCTGCACCCGAAAGTGCACGGCGGCATTCTTGGCCGTCGCGGCCAGGATGATGCGATCATGGCGCAGCACGCGATCGCGCCGATCGATATGGTGGTTGTTAACCTTTATCCGTTCGCCCAGACCGTAGCCCGTGAAGGTTGCTCGCTGGAAGACGCCGTAGAGAATATTGATATCGGCGGCCCGACCATGGTGCGCTCCGCAGCGAAGAACCACAAAGATGTCGCGATTGTTGTAAAGAGCAGCGATTACAGCGCCATCATTAATGAGATGGATGCCAACGAAGGCTCTCTGACGCTGGATACCCGTTTTGATCTGGCGATCAAAGCCTTTGAACATACTGCCGCTTACGACAGCATGATCGCCAACTACTTCGGTAGCCTGGTGCCCGCCTATCACGGTGAGAGCAAAGAGCCTGCTGGTCGCTTCCCGCGTACGCTGAACCTGAACTTCATTAAGAAGCAGGATATGCGTTACGGCGAGAACAGCCACCAGCAAGCAGCCTTCTATATAGAAGAAGAGGTGAAGGAAGCGTCCGTTGCCACCGCGCAACAGCTGCAAGGCAAGGCGCTTTCCTATAACAATATTGCCGACACCGACGCAGCGCTGGAGTGTGTAAAAGAGTTCAGCGATGCAGCCTGTGTGATTGTGAAACACGCCAACCCATGCGGCGTCGCCGTTGGCAGCTCGATTCTGGATGCCTACGAGCGCGCGTATAAAACCGATCCGACGTCTGCTTTCGGCGGCATTATCGCTTTTAACCGCGAGCTGGATGCTCAAACTGCACAGGCGATCATCTCCCGCCAGTTTGTCGAAGTGATCATTGCTCCGTCTGCCACCGAAGACGCGTTGAAAGTCACCGCAGCCAAGCAGAACGTGCGTGTTCTGGTGTGCGGCCAATGGGCGCAGCGTGTCGCGGGGCTGGATTTCAAACGCGTTAACGGTGGTCTGCTGGTTCAGGATCGCGATCTGGGCATGGTGACCGAAAATGCGCTGCGCGTGGTCAGCAAACGCCAACCAACCGAACAAGAACTGCGTGATGCATTGTTCTGCTGGAAAGTGGCGAAGTTCGTCAAATCCAACGCCATTGTTTACGCAAAAGAGAACATGACCATCGGCATTGGCGCAGGCCAGATGAGCCGCGTCTACTCCGCGAAGATCGCCGGGATCAAAGCCGGTGACGAAGGACTGGAAGTTAAAGGCTCGGCCATGGCCTCTGATGCCTTCTTCCCGTTCCGTGATGGCATTGATGCTGCCGCAGCCGTCGGTGTGACCTGCGTTATCCAGCCGGGGGGTTCCATTCGTGATGACGAAGTGATTGCCGCCGCTGATGAGCATGGCATTGCAATGATCTTTACCGACATGCGCCACTTCCGCCATTAATCTACGGAGCAAACAATGAAAGTATTAGTGATTGGTAACGGCGGGCGCGAGCACGCGCTGGCCTGGAAAGCAGCACAGTCACCGCTGGTTGAAACCGTTTTTGTTGCTCCGGGCAATGCCGGCACCGCGCTTGAGCCTGCGCTGCAAAACGTCGCAATCGGCGCCACCGATATCCCCGCACTGTTGAGTTTCGCGCAGAGCGAAAAAATCGATCTGACCATCGTTGGTCCGGAAGCTCCGCTGGTAATTGGCGTGGTGGATGCATTCCGCGCTGCGGGTCTGACTATTTTTGGCCCAACGCAGGGCGCAGCGCAGCTGGAAGGCTCCAAGGCGTTCACCAAAGACTTCCTGGCCCGCCACAACATCCCAACGGCGGAGTACCAGAATTTCACCGAGGTTGAACCCGCGCTGGCTTATCTGCGTGAAAAAGGCGCACCCATCGTGATCAAAGCCGACGGTCTGGCTGCAGGCAAAGGCGTGATCGTCGCAATGACGCTTGAAGAAGCCGAAGCCGCCGTTAACGACATGCTGGCGGGTAATGCCTTTGGCGATGCGGGTCATCGTATCGTTATTGAAGAGTTCCTCGACGGCGAAGAAGCCAGCTTTATCGTGATGGTTGACGGCGAGCATGTCCTGCCGATGGCCACCAGCCAGGATCACAAACGCGTGGGCGATGGCGACACCGGCCCGAACACCGGCGGTATGGGGGCTTACTCGCCTGCCCCGGTGGTCACCGATGAAGTGCATCAGCGCACCATGGAACGTGTCATCTGGCCAACCGTGCGCGGGATGGCGGCGGAAGGCAATACCTACACCGGTTTCCTGTATGCCGGTCTGATGATCGACAAGCAGGGCAACCCGAAAGTGATCGAGTTCAACTGCCGCTTTGGCGACCCGGAAACGCAACCGATCATGCTGCGTATGCAGTCCGATCTGGTGGAGCTTTGCCTGGCGGCCTGCGAAGGTAAGCTGGATGAGAAAACCTCACAGTGGGACCCGCGCGCCTCGCTGGGTGTAGTCATCGCGGCCGGGGGGTATCCGGGCAATTATCGCAATGACGATGTGATCCACGGCCTGCCGCTGGAAGAAGCAGCGGACGGCAAAGTGTTCCATGCGGGTACCAAACTCGCCGCTGACGACCAGGTACTGACCAATGGCGGGCGTGTATTGTGCGTGACAGCGCTGGGCAATACCGTTGCTGAAGCGCAGCAGCGCGCTTACGCATTGATGAGCGATATTCACTGGGATGGCAGCTTCAGCCGCCGGGATATTGGTTACCGCGCGATAGCACGTGAGCAGGGCAAGTAATTATTCCCTCACCCTGACCCTCTCTCCACTAAAGGGGAGAGGGAACCGTTCAGTGAGCCCGTAAGGGAGCGTAGCCGCCATCTGGCAATTCACCGGGTGGCGCTGCGCTGACCCTGACGACGTATCAGAAATGTTTCTCTGTCGGTTGCCAGCGGCAGAAGTCCTCATTCGCCACCAGCAACAGCTGTACGCCTTCCGGCGCTTCCAGCCACGCCACGCTGACCGCGGTTGTGGAATGGCTCTGACGGCGTTCTACGCGCTCTAACGCGTACGCATCCAGATCCGGCTTGACCGTCTCACCTTCGCAAGTCTGCACCGTATGATTCGCCTGCCAGCGCCCCTGACGCAGCACCACACGCCCCAGGCGCAACGCATCGCTGGTCTGGCGGATTTGCTCTGCACGATAGCGGTAGAGTGCAATCTGGTCACTGGAGAGCTGCTGTTTCTGACCATCGACTTCCCGCTGCATAAAGCTCAACTCTCCACGGTCGTCAAACCGGGCGCGAATATGTTCAGGGGGAGTACTGTAGATATTGAGTTCGACGAGGGTCAACGCGTCGCCTTGCCAGCGATACTCGCCCAACGTGGTGTTCCCGTGATGCCACGGGCTAAAAGCGGAAAGCAGATGTGTCTCTCCACCGGAATCTTTACGCCAGATACGCACCGCGCCCTGATCGCCGGCAAAACCGCTGGCGGTAAACGGAGGCAGAGTGGAATCATGGCTGCAGGCAGCCAGCAACAGCGCGCCAGCCAGCATCAGCGGGCGACGCCAGAATGACAAAAGGGGCGAAACCGCCCCTTCGACAAAACTGTTCACTGCCACGCTGTCTTACTTAACAGAGTCTTTCAGTGCTTTACCAGAAACAAATGCCGGCACGTTAGCTGCGGCGATTTTGATTTCTTTACCGGTCTGCGGGTTGCGGCCAGTACGCTCAGCGCGGTGGTTCACTTTGAAGGTACCGAAACCAACCAGTTGTACAGCATCACCTTCTTTCAGAGACTCAGTAATAGCAGCCAGGGTGGATTCCAGTGCAGCTTTCGCTTGCGCTTTAGACAGATCAGCCTTGTCTGCAATTACATCAATCAGTTGAGTCTTGTTCATAAGTTATCCTTTCAATGTGTTTATCGCTTGCTAAGCATCGAGTGCGACGGAAATGCCTCAAAAGCACTCTCCTGCATACACGCACCGATAGCCACTTATTTTCGCCCCCCAAATGTAGACCAGACGGGGGTGCGAAGGGAAGCCTTCTGGCACGACAAAACAGGCGTTAAATCACGTTTTATTGTCTCATTGCTGCAAATTTATACCGATATTGCTGTCGCCGGCCTCACGCAAGTCTGCGCGTAGCCCTTTGATCAACTCAATGTCGCGTTCTTCGCAGTCAGCCAGAAGGCGGAAAATCTCCCACTGAATGTCCCATTCCTGCTCTACTGCGGGGTTCAGTCGCAGCTCTTCATCGGTCATTTCACGACCCGCCTGGGTCATTTCCAGCATCGCGACGGTGGTGATAGAAGTCTTGCTGACCTCAATGGCATGCTCAAGCGTTTCGCCGCTCAGGCGTGAATGAATCAATTCGCTTAATGCCACGCAGGCATCGATCGCCGGGTAGACGCCATACAAATCGTAATCATCAGCCGCCGGAATCGCCTCTTCCAGCTTCTCAAGCTGGCTGTCGAAATTCACCTTCGCGTCTTTTACCACCTGCGTTTCCCACACCAGGTCGAGAATACGTCGGTAGAGCTGCGCGTCGCCAAACTCCGTTTGCTGACAAAACATGGCGTAATTGGGGTACATGCGTTCGCACAGACAGGCCATAAAGACAACGTGCTGCCAGCTTTCCAGCTTTTCCAGACGCAGGTGAATCGGATTTTGTAACATGATCGCTTCTCAAAGTCGGTATTAGGCGCAGTTTACCTGATATCACGCTGAATTGCCTGCCAACGCGTAAACGCCGGACGACCAGACGCCACGGCATCTGCCCAGCGCGTCGGCTCAGGCAGGCGGTAGCCTTTCATACAGCGCTGCACCCACGCCAGAGCACTATCCTGGCTCACCCGGTGCCCGGTCGTGATAAACAACGGATTGCAGCGTGCTTTACTGCGCCACACCCATGCCAGCTTCTCACCTTTATCCATCAGCGGCGACAACGCGCCAGGTTGGTCGGCAAGCGGCTCAAACTTGCCGCACAGCCGTTTCTTCGCCACGCCAATGGTGGGCACATCCACCAGCAGGCCAAAATGGCTGGCAACGCCAAGGCGGCGCGGATGGGAGATGCCGTGACCGTCCACAAAGAGCAGATCCGGCTTTTGCGACAGCTGTTCCCACGCCGCCAGCAACGCCGGATACTCACGAAACGACAGGAAACCCGGAATATAAGGCATGGTGGTGGGAATACGCGCCACCTGATACTCGATAAGCGCCAACGACGGGTACGAAAGCAGCACCATGGCCGCTCGCGTCACTTCACCACCCTGCTCGAAACCTACATCCGCACCGCCGATCACTGTCGGCGGATCGTTATCAAGGCGATCCTCATGGATCACCGATGAAGCCAGTTCACGTTGTTGGTCGCGTAGTGACGCGAGATCCATATTCTCTCCTTACTGGTGCCAGGAGGCCGACAGACGGTGTACCGCCTCCACAAATGCGCCGGCATGTTCCGGCGGAACATCCTGATGAATGCCGTGCCCAAGGTTAAACACATGGCCCTCGCCTTTGCCGAAGCCCGCAAGAATGGAAGCGACTTCTTCTTCAATACGTGCAGGCGGTGCATACAGCATGGACGGATCCATATTCCCTTGCAGGGCGACTTTATGGCCTACACGACGGCGTGCATCGGCGATGTCCGTGGTCCAGTCCAGGCCCAACGCATCACAACCGGTCTCCGCCATCGCTTCCAGCCACTGCCCGCCACCTTTGGTAAACAGCGTGACCGGCACACGACGGCCTTCATTTTCACGCAACAGGCCATCAACGATTTTATGCATGTAATAGAGCGAGAACTGTTGATAATCACGCCCCGTGAGGACGCCGCCCCAGGTGTCAAAAATCATCACCGACTGCGCCCCGGCGCGGATCTGCGCGTTAAGGTACAACGTGACGCTTTGCGCCAGCTTATCCAGCAGCAGATGCAGCGTCTTCGGGTCGGCGTACATCATTTTTTTGATCACGGTAAAGGCTTTGCTGCTGCCGCCTTCCACCATGTAGGTCGCCAGCGTCCACGGACTCCCGGAGAAGCCAATCAGCGGCACCTCGCCTTTCAGCTCGCGACGGATGGTGCGCACAGCGTTCATCACATAGCCCAGCTCGCTTTCCGGGTCCGGCACCGGGAGTTTCTCAACATCCGCTTTTGAGGTGATGGGGGAAGTGAACCGCGGCCCTTCGCCCGCTTCGAAATAGAGCCCAAGGCCCATCGCGTCCGGTATGGTGAGAATGTCCGAGAAGAGGATCGCCGCATCAAGCGGATAACGGCGCAGCGGTTGTAGCGTCACTTCGCAGGCAAGATCCGCGTTTTTACACAGCGACATAAAGTCGCCCGCTTGTGCGCGCGTCGCTTTGTATTCCGGTAAATAGCGGCCCGCCTGGCGCATCATCCATACCGGCGTCATGTCTACTGGCTGGCGCTGAAGCGCGCGCAGGTAACGATCGTTTTTCAGTTCGGTCATTGTCAGTTCCTTAAGCGTCAGGCCGCCAGTATATACGCCTTACTCGTACTCTGCGCGGCACATCGCCACCGTGTCTTCGATCAGGCGGCGCGCAACGGTGCCCGGCGGCGGCAACAGGGGTAACTCGTCATAACGATACCAGCCCGCATCCAGTAGCTCTTTCGGGTCGATATGAATATCACCGCTGTCATAATCCGCCATAAAGGCAGTCATTAATGATTGGGGAAAGGGCCATGGCTGAGAGGTAACATAACGCAAATTTTTAACCTTAATGCCACTCTCTTCCATCACTTCACGGGCCACCGCCTGCTCCAGGGTTTCGCCTACTTCAACAAACCCGGCAAGCACAGTGTAAATCCCGTTACGATGGCGCGTATGCTGCGCCAGAAGAATCGCGTCATCGCGGCGGATGGCGACGATAATGCAGGGGGCTATTTGCGGATAGTAGCGCTCACGGCAGTGATCACACAGCATTGCCCACTCGGTTTTGCTCGGGTGCATGGTGTGCCCGCAGTAACCGCAAAACTGATGTGAACGGTAAAATTCCGCCAGTTGCACGCCGCGCCCGGCCAACTGGAACAGCCCGGCGTCCTGATCGATCACCTGGCGTACGGATCCCATGTCCTGGCGGCGATTCTGGCGGATCATCCATACCGGTTCGCCCTGCCATTCACCGATATGAAGCGCGCTCTGCCCCACAAGATCGAAATTTCCTGCCTGCCCGTGTGGTAATTCTCCACCGGGCAACCATAATTTTTGT
Organism: Kosakonia sp. N21; assembly: GCF_050587465.1. NCBI lineage: Bacteria > Pseudomonadati > Pseudomonadota > Gammaproteobacteria > Enterobacterales > Enterobacteriaceae > Kosakonia > Kosakonia sp. N21. Next base: position 7,662 of record NZ_JBOBHR010000017.1, read on the forward strand.
TCATGGCTTACTATCCACCAGCCATGATCCCGGGCGTCAATAATACGTACCATTTGGTGCACTACCTTAGCTTCACTGGCGTTTTGTTAACATTATTATTACATTTGGGTGAGCATTTTTTCACTTACATATTGCGGAGCCAATTATGCTAAACCAGTTAGAAAGCCTGACAGAGCGCGTTGGAGGAAGTAACACACTTGTCGACCATTGGCTGCTAGTACGTAAGCAACTTCTCGTTTCTTACTACAATCTGGTTGGCATTAAGCCTGGCAAAGGATCGTACATGCAGCTTAATGAAAAAGCGCTGGACGATTTCTGTCACAACCTGGTGGAGTACCTCTCCGCAGGTCACTTCAGTATTTATGAACGCGTCATTCGCGAAATGGAAGGGAGCAATCCACTTTTAATCGCTAACCAGCTCTATCCGCTGCTGGAAGCCAACACCCTCGAAATCATGAATTACTACGATACCAGCCTGGAAAACGCCATTGATGATGATAACTGTCTGGAATTCCAGCAGGCGCTTTCCGACATCGGCGAGGCGCTGGAGGCCCGCTTTATGCTGGAGGACAAACTGATCGTGCTGGCTTTTGATAACAATCTCAAAGAGAGCGCCAATGACGAAAGCGGCATGGCGCGCCCTGCTTGAATTCTTAAAAAGTAACGCGTAGTTTAAAAAGCAGTTCCCCGTCTGAGGACGGGGGTTTTTCTTGTCGGAGTGCCTATCTCTCCACTACATGATTCGCAATACCGCGAAGCGGCGCGAAAGATGAAGTGGAAAAGGCTGAGACCGTTAATTCGGGATCCGCGGAACCTGATCGGGTTAAGACCTGCGAAGGGAACAAGAGTAATCCATTCACATCAACCACCCTTACGGGCGGTTTGTTGCCATTACTCCATCCGTCGTCTGACAAGCCATCTCCTTTTAATTCTGGAATGAGCTATGTCTGCAAAACTTACACGCCGTGAACAACGCGCCCAGGCGCAACACTTTATCGACACGCTGGAAGGCACCGCTTTCCCCAACTCACACCGTATTTACGTCACCGGTTCACAGCCCGATATCCGCATCCCAATGCGCGAAATCCGGCTCAGCCCAACGCTGACTGGCGGCACAAAAGAGCATCCTCAGTTTGAAGAGAACGAAGCTGTACCGGTTTACGACACCTCCGGCCCGTATGGCGATCCGGCAGTCACCATCGATGTGCAACAAGGTCTGGCCAAGCTACGCGCCCCCTGGATCGCCGCGCGCGATGACAGTGAAACGCTTGATGAACGCAGTTCGGCTTACACCAACGCACGTCTGGCGGATGAAGGCCTTGATGAGCTGCGCTTCAACGGGCTGCTGACGCCGCGCCGCGCCAAAGCCGGTCAACGCGTCACCCAGCTACACTACGCCCGCAAAGGGATCGTCACGCCGGAAATGGAATTTATCGCCATTCGCGAAAATATGGGCCGCGAACGTATTCGCAGCGAAGTGCTGCGCAGACAGCATCCGGGCGAAGGTTTTGGCGCCCGCCTGCCGAACAATATCACGCCGGAGTTTGTGCGCAATGAAGTCGCCGCGGGCCGCGCGATCATTCCGGCCAACATCAACCACCCGGAATCAGAGCCGATGATCATCGGACGTAACTTCCTGGTGAAAGTGAACGCCAACATCGGCAACTCAGCAGTGACCTCGTCCATCGAAGAGGAAGTGGAAAAACTGGTGTGGTCAACCCGCTGGGGCGCAGACACGGTGATGGATCTGTCCACCGGGCGCTATATCCACGAAACCCGCGAATGGATCCTGCGTAACAGCCCGGTGCCGATCGGTACAGTACCGATCTACCAGGCGCTGGAGAAGGTCAACGGGATCGCCGAAGATCTCAACTGGCAGGCATTCCGCGATACGCTGCTCGAACAGGCGGAACAAGGGGTGGATTATTTCACTATCCACGCAGGCGTCTTGTTGCGTTACGTCCCGATGACCGCGCAGCGCCTGACCGGCATTGTTTCCCGTGGCGGGTCGATCATGGCGAAGTGGTGCCTCTCCCACCATCAGGAGAACTTCCTTTACACCCACTTCCGCGAAATTTGTGAAATCTGCGCCGCTTACGATGTCTCGCTGTCGCTCGGCGATGGCCTGCGTCCGGGTTCAATCCAGGATGCCAACGACGAAGCGCAATTTGCCGAACTGCACACACTGGGCGAACTGACCAAAATCGCCTGGGAGTACGACGTGCAGGTGATGATTGAAGGCCCGGGGCATGTGCCGATGCAGATGATCCGCCGCAATATGACCGAAGAACTGGAGCACTGCCACGAAGCGCCGTTCTACACGCTTGGACCGCTGACCACCGATATCGCACCGGGTTACGACCACTTTACCTCCGGCATTGGCGCAGCAATGATTGGCTGGTTTGGCTGCGCCATGCTCTGTTATGTCACCCCCAAAGAGCACCTGGGCCTGCCAAACAAAGAGGATGTTAAACAGGGCTTAATCACCTACAAAATCGCCGCCCATGCTGCTGACCTGGCAAAAGGCCACCCTGGCGCACAGATCCGCGATAACGCCATGTCGAAAGCGCGCTTTGAGTTCCGCTGGGAAGATCAGTTTAATCTCGCGCTGGATCCCTTTACCGCCCGTGCTTATCACGATGAAACCCTGCCGCAGGAGTCCGGCAAAATCGCCCACTTCTGCTCAATGTGTGGGCCGAAATTCTGCTCGATGAAAATCTCTCAGGAAGTGCGCGATTACGCGGCGGCGCAGGCCATCGAAGCCGGGATGAATGATAAGTCGAACGACTTCCGCGCCCGCGGCGGCGAAATCTACCTGAAAAAGGAGGAAGCCTGATGTACCAACCCGACTTTCCTCCGGTACCGTTTCGCCTCGGTCTCTACCCGGTTGTCGATAGCGTTGAGTGGATCGCCCGCTTGCTGGAAGCGGGCGTGCGCACCCTGCAACTGCGTATCAAAGACAAACGCGAACATGAGGTCGAAGACGATATCGCTGCCGTCATCGCGCTGGGACGACGTTACAACGCGCGGTTATTTATCAACGACTACTGGCGGCTGGCCATAAAACACCAGGCGTACGGCGTACATCTTGGCCAGGAAGACCTGGAAACCGCCGACCTGAGCGCCATTCGCGCGGCGGGTCTGCGCCTGGGCGTCTCCACGCATGACGATATGGAGATGGATATCGCACTGGCGGCACGTCCTTCGTATATCGCGCTCGGCCATGTTTTCCCGACGCAAACCAAACAGATGCCCTCCGCGCCACAGGGGCTGGAACAACTGGCGCGCCATATTGCGCGGCTGGGAGATTACCCTACGGTCGCCATTGGCGGCATCAGCCTTGCACGCGCAGCGGATGTGCTGGCGACGGGCGTGGGCAGTATTGCGGTGGTCAGCGCCATCACCCAAGCCGCAGACTGGCGGCAGGCCACGGAACAGTTGCTGACGCTTGCGGGGGTGGGCGATGAATGATCGCGATTTTATGCGCTACAGCCGCCAGATCCTGCTGGAAGATATTGCCATTGTCGGCCAGCAAAAGCTGCTTGCCAGCCGGGTGCTGGTTGTCGGCCTTGGCGGCCTCGGCGCCCCTGCGGCGGTGTACCTTGCCGGTGCAGGTATCGGCACGCTGGTGCTGGCGGATGACGATGCTGTGCATCTGAGCAACCTTCAGCGGCAGATCCTCTTTACCACCGACGATATCAATCAGCCAAAAACCCAGGTTACCGCACAGCGGTTGCAGCAACTTAACCCCGATATTGCGCTGATTCCCCTGCAACAACGCTTAAACGGCGAGGCACTGCGCCAGCAGGTTGCTCAGGCTGATGTGGTACTGGATTGCAGTGACAATATGGTCACACGACAGGCTGTTAACGCAGCCTGCGTCGCGCTGGAAACCCCGCTGGTTACCGCCAGCGCAGTCGGTTTTGGCGGCCAGCTCATGGTGCTGACGCCGCCCTGGCAGCAAGGTTGCTATCGCTGCCTGTGGCCGGACGAAAGCGAACCGGAACGCAACTGCCGCACGGCGGGGATTGTGGGTCCGGTGGTGGGGATCATGGGCGCAATGCAGGCACTGGAAGCCATCAAATTGTTGAGCGGCATGCACACCACCAGCGGCGAACTGCGTCTGTTTGATGCCCGCACCAATCTCTGGCGAACCCTGGCGCTACATCGCGCCAGCAATTGCCCGGTTTGCGGAGGGCGAGATGCAAATACGCTTCAATGACGAACCGATGCGCTGCACTGCCGGGCTTTCCATTGCTACGCTGCTTAACCAGCTCAACCAGTTAAAACCGGGCGTCGCACTGGCGTTAAACGAACAGATCCTGCCGCGCGAGCGGTGGGAAGACCATCTTGTGCAGGACGGCGATCGGATCCTGCTGTTTCAGGTTATTGCAGGGGGCTGAGATGTTACGTATTGCAGATAAAACATTTTCTTCACGGCTGTTTACCGGTACAGGTAAGTTCGCCGCGCCACATCTTATGATCGATGCTATCCGCGCATCCGGCAGCGAGCTGGTGACGCTGGCGATGAAACGGGTCGATCTGCGCCAGCACAGCGATGGTATTTTGCAGCCACTGCGTGAAGCGGGTGTGACGCTGTTGCCCAACACATCGGGGGCAAAAAATGCGGAAGAGGCTATCTTTGCCGCGCAGCTGGCGCGGGAAGCGCTCGGTACCCACTGGTTAAAACTGGAGATTCACCCGGATGCGCGCTGGCTGCTGCCCGATCCGATAGAAACCCTGCGCGCCGCAGAGAAACTGGTGCAAATGGGTTTTGTCGTGCTGCCCTATTGCGGCGCCGATCCGGTACTGTGTAAGCGGCTGGAAGAGGCGGGCTGCGCAGCAGTGATGCCGCTTGGCGCGCCGATAGGATCAAACCAGGGGCTGGAAACGCGCGCAATGCTGGAGATTATCATCGAGCAGGCCAGCGTGCCGGTGGTGGTGGATGCGGGCATTGGCGCGCCCAGTCATGCCGCCCTGGCGTTGGAGATGGGTGCCGATGCGGTGCTGGTGAATACCGCCATCGCCGTGGCCGACGACCCGGTTACCATGGCGCGCGCTTTCCGCCTGGCGGTAGAAGCCGGTTCGTTGGCGCGCGATGCCGTACCCGGTGCGCGCCAGCGTTACGCGACCGCCACCAGCCCGCTCACCGGTTTCCTGGAGAGTGCCTTATGACCACCTTTACCGAACGTTGGCGGCAACTGAACTGGGACGATATTCGTCTGCGGATCCACAGCAAAACCACGGCGGATGTCGAGCGGGCGCTCCATGCGCCACACATCACGCGCGAAGATTTGATGGCGCTACTCTCCCCCGCCGCCAGCGACTTTCTTGAACCGATGGCGCAGCAGGCGCAGAAACTCACCCGCCAGCGTTTTGGCAACACGGTCAGCTTCTATGTGCCGTTATATCTTTCCAATCTCTGCGCGAATGATTGCACCTATTGCGGCTTCTCGATGAGTAATCACCTGAAACGCAAGACGCTGGATGAGAATGAGATTGCCCGTGAGTGCGCCGCGCTACGCGAGCTGGGGTTTGAGCATCTGCTGTTGGTCACCGGTGAACATCAGGGAAAAGTGGGGATGGATTATTTTCGCCGCCATTTCCCTTCCATTCGCCGCCAGTTCGCTTCATTACAGATGGAAGTTCAGCCTCTCGCTCAGGAAGAGTATGCCGAGCTGAAAACCCTCGGTCTGGATGGCGTGATGGTCTATCAGGAGACCTACCACCAAAGCATGTACGCGAAACATCATCTGCGGGGTAAAAAGCAGGATTTTTTCTGGCGGCTGGAAACACCGGATCGATTAGGGCGTGCGGGGATCGATAAAATCGGTCTTGGGGCATTAATTGGTCTGAGCGACAGCTGGCGGGTGGACTGCTATATGGTGGCGGAACACCTGTTGTGGTTACAGCAACACTACTGGCAGAGTCGCTACTCCATCTCATTTCCCCGTTTGCGGCCCTGCGCGGGCGGTATTGAGCCGGCATCGATCATGGATGAACGCCAACTGGTGCAAACCATCTGCGCCTTCCGCCTGCTGGCACCGGATGTCGAGCTGTCGCTCTCGACCCGCGAATCCCCCCACTTTCGCGATCACGTTATCCCACTGGCCATCAATAACGTCAGCGCGTTTTCCAAAACGCAGCCTGGCGGCTATGCAGATGATCATCCGGAACTGGAACAGTTTAGCCCTCATGACGGACGTCGCCCGCAAGAGGTCGCCAGCGCCCTCATGGCAAGAGGGTTGCAGCCGGTATGGAAAGATTGGGATAGCTGGTTGGGACGCGCTCCGCAAAAAAACAGCAACGGACTGATAATGAATTAAAATTTCCCGGCACCGCTCGTAAAAACATGAGAGTGTTGTCGCACACAGACAGCCCGATCGTGCATTCTATCGCTGTCAGTTATCTTACTGACAGGAGTTCAGGCACCATGAATCCCCTCATGAGCTTATACTGACTCCCTCCCTGGCTGGCGTAAAAAACCAGCCAGTTTTATATGCATCACCCATCACAGCCATAGAGCACAATATTTAGTCATAGCATCCTCTCCAGGCGTTATAATCACCGCATAATAAATGCCGGTACGGCATGCATGTTCGATGTTGATGGGATCATCATCTTTCCTCTAACCCCTTATACTTTACCTGCCACCTCAATGATGAATGATCAAGGATATGAAAATTCACAATCGACAACTCTCGTTCACAACCCCGATTCTGTTGAGCTTCGCCGGGATTTTTGTGAGTTTTATCGTCATCGCTTTTTTGGTGACCTTCAGCCAGCAAAAGGAAATGCTGGAGAAATACCACGATATAAATCGTAACTTTACCCATAACCTGGCGTTAAATTACACACAGTCGATTCTTCGCGAGAATGACTACATCCTGAACCGCGCCGCAACCTTCTTCTCCCATGACGATCAATTAGACGCCACGGTGACGGGCGATCGTGAACATGGACTCAAATTACTGATGCAGTTGCTGGCGCTGATGCCGTCAGTCTCTTCGATTTCACTGGCTGATTCGCGGGGCACGTATCTGCGGGCTCCGCAGGTAATCGCCAATGGCGAGAGCGATAGATTTGATGCCCGCACGCGCCCGTGGTTTATGCATCAGGCTGAAGCCAGCATGTTTAACCACTACACCAGCGCCTATGAGGATTACTTTACCCACAATCCGACGGTCAGTATTTATAAGCCGGTGATCACCCCGGATGGCAAGCTCAAAGGTACGCTGGCTTTTCACCTCGACGTCGCCTCAATGAGCTTTACGCTGCGCACCACCCAATCGCCGATGCCTGGCGAGTTTTTCATTGTCGACCGTGAAGGCAAAGCGATGCTGCACCCGGACAGCGGCGCGCTGTTCAAAACCTTCGTCAGACCGGAATTACTGTCAGCGATGACCAGCGGTGAAGGGATGGTCTACGACGAAAAAACCGCGACATGGTATTACTACTATTCGTTTACTAATCCGGACTGGTTCGCCATTTACACGGTTTCCGCCGCCACTCTGGATAGCCTGGCCCGGCACTCCACGCTGATTGTCAGTTGGGGATTTGGCACGGCCGCCGTCCTGATCGTCCTGTTTGGTCTCTATTTACGCCATGCCTCACGTACGGTGCTAATGAATATCATCAGTTCGATAAACACCGGTGATGTGAAACGGGCGCCAAAGCTTGAAGCCATGCTCAGTAAAGCCATCCTCAGCAATAAAGAACGCGAGCAGTCATGGGTACGACAGGCGACCATGGACGCGCTAACCAACTGCAAAAACCGCCGTGCGTTCGATGGTGATATTGCGGCGTTGATGAACGATCACCAGCCATTTGCCCTGGCGCTGGTGGATGTTGATAACTTCAAATCCATTAACGACACATGGGGCCATCTCAACGGCGATATCGTGCTACGCAACGTCGCGCGGGAAGGGATCCAGGTGATGCAACCGCACACGCTTTCGGTTTATCGCTACGGCGGTGAGGAGTTCGCGGTTCTTTTCCCACACACATCACTCACTGATGCGACGGCGTTGCTGGAGCAGTGGCGCAAAAATGTAGAAGGCCGGAGCTGGCGTGAAGAAGGGCTGTCCGTCACTTTCAGCGCCGGGCTTGGTGAGTGGCATATGGAGCCGCTGGAGCAACTTATCGTCAGCGTCGACGAAGCGCTTTATAAAGCAAAACAGCAAGGTAAGAATCGGATCCTGCACGTAAATAGCGATTAATGCAGTGAGTACCGCATACCTGTAACCGGTTTCACGTAAACCAGGGATTCTTTGTGATGCCATACACACAATCACGGTAAAGCGGTTGTTGAACCCGGCGCTGCAGGATCATTATCAACTATCCCATCAACACCGAGGCTGACTATGAAAAACATCGTTTTATGCTGTGCTGCAGGTATGTCCACCAGCATGTTGGTGCAACGCATGAAAGACGCAGCGCAGAAAAAAGGCGTCGACGTTTCTATTAAGGCGGTTCCTGTCGCGGAATTTAAGGACGAAATTGCAACGGCAGATATCGTGTTGCTGGGGCCGCAGGTGAAATACGAGCAGGCAAAGCTGCAGGCACAGGCGGAACCATTGGGTAAGAAAGTCGCGGTTATCGATATGATGGATTACGGCATGATGAAGGGTGATGTCGTACTGGAAAAAGCCCTTAAGTTACTGGAGTAAGCACATGGAAGATTTAGAAACCATCATTATGGAATTGCTGGTTAACGCCGGCGCCGCGCGCAGTCAGGCGCTTACGGCGCTGCAACAGGCGCGTAAAGGTGATTTTGACGGCGCGGAACAAGCGATGGAAGAGTCGCGAGAGTTTGTGAAGGCTGCGCATAAAATTCAAACCCAGCTGATCGGGCTGGATGAGGGAACCGGCAAACTACCGGTCAACCTGATCACCGTCCATTCGCAGGATCATCTGATGAACGCGATGGTGATTCAGGATCTGGCTGGCGATATGATCGAACTTTATCGTCGATTACCGCCCCGCGACTGATCCCTGTTCTTTCAAAAATGCCCGCGCTGCGGGCATTTTTGTTGCTGCCAGAAGTGGTGACGTGTTTTACGCGCCAATTTATGGCACAACATAGCATCAACTCCGTTAGCCAGCCCGTACAGGTCTTCTATGCCCGCCGTGCCGTTTCCTTTTTATACCTTCTCTATTTTGGTGATTTTGCTGCTTAAGGTCTGCCTGCAACGCGCGCCAGGATACCGCAGCGCAGCAACATTTATTAGCGGCTGCGCACTGTTGGTGTTCATGTCTGCGCTGCGCTGGCAGTTCGATGCCGTGATCCTGCGTCAACTCCAGTCGATTGTCGCCATTGCACTACCGCCGTTGGCGTGGCGCTGCTTTGCACGTCTGACCACGCAAAACAGGCAGCAAAAATTTCCCCGCTACCTGATTGCTCCCCTGATCGCGCTGCTGCTCAACCTCGTCGCCCCAATGACGACGGACGCCATACTGATGTTGCTGTTCATTGGCTACGGCGGCGCGTTGATCAGAACCGCGCGACAAGGGGCCGATGCCTTTATCTTCACCCGCTTGCAAGATGCCGGGCCCGCCTCATTAATGACATTTATTGCTGGCTGCTTTCTCTGTTTTTCCGGCCTGACTGATTTAGCCATCGCCGTAGATTTTGGCGTTTATCAAGGGCAACAAGCACCGCAGTTGGTGGCGCTTTCACAGGCGATCTTGCTGCCCTTTATCTGTCTGGCCATCGTCTACAGTTGGAAAAACGTACCGCCTGTTACCCCCCTCATCGCAGAACCTGTCGAGGAAGATCGCCCCTGCGATGAGGAGGCCGAACATTTCTGCCAGCGTATCGAAGCGCGCATTGATGAAGAAAAGTGGTTTCTGCAAACCGATCTCACACTCAATGCGCTGGCGCGAAAACTGGGCATCCCTGCACGACAGATCTCACAAGCCGTCAACCAGGCGCGCAGCTGCAACGTATCACAATGGATCAACCGCTTTCGCATCCATTATGCTCAACGCTTACTGCTGGAGAGCTCTGCCCCGGTCACGGATATCATGCTGGATGCCGGGTTTGCGACGAAATCCAATTTCAACCGTGAATTCGTCCGCATTAGCGGGATGACACCAACGGATTACCGGCGCGCGGCGGTTGGTAAGCCAGCGCCTGATTCAGAAAAGTGCTGATCGCCTTGAGCAGGTGCAGATGAATCGCGTTACGGCTGAGCGTGCCGCCATCTTCGCAGACAATCCCCTCGCCAGGTGCTTCTTGCTCAATCAGCGCTGCCGCGCCAGGTTTACACATCTGCATAAAACTAAAGTGCGTCGCACCCTCAACGCGGCGATAGTGCTGGCGGTCAGCAGGAATATACGCAGCCAGATACCCCGACTCCAGTCTGGCGGGCAGTGCGTCACTATCCGCCTGCGCAGCCATAATCATGACGGGAACCGCTATCTGCCGGAGACTATCCGGACGGAAACCACGCGCCAGCCCCAGATCCAGCGAAACCACCGCCTTAATACGGGGTTCGCGTGTATCTACCGCCAGCTTGCTGGCAGCCAGAGGCTGGTCGATCCCCAGTTTTGCTGTCAATTTGCACCCCGACAGGTTCGGATGTTGCTGGCAATCCGTGATAAAGCGCTGTGCATCAAAACGGGCTCCCGCCAGTTCCAGCACCGTCCAGCCCCCAAGCGAATGCCCGATCGCCGCAATACGCTGGGTATCCACCTGCCCGGCAAGATCGGGAGTAGCGATCACCTTATTCATTACGTGCCGAAGATCCTGCGGGCGTAGCCACAGTTGCTGTGCATCCTGCGGATGCTGGTTACCTGTGGTCGTGCCGGGATGATCAACGGCTGCCACAATGTACCCTTGCAAAACCATCCGTTGCGCCAGCCAGTTAAGGTTACGCCAGTTACCACCATAGCCATGAGAGATCAGTAATAGAGGATGCTCGCCAGATGCGGGTTCGGCATCGCGCAGCGCTCGTGTGCCGCTGAACGCAATATTTTCCCCTATCATTTGCGATGCACCACGTTGCAGAGTGGGATACCAGAGCGCAACGTCAAGGGGACGGGAACTCTCCTCATCAATACGCAACTGACGAAAGGCGGTTTCGCCCCAGGCAGTACTGCTGAGCAGAACCGTAAGAAACAGAACAAAAAGGCGTGACATGTTGAGTACCAGGTTAATTAACACAGGCCTATTCTGGTCACACGTGCCTGCGATATGCGTCCTGGAACGCGATCGAGGACTTTTTTGACGGTATTTTCATGAAATGCAGGCATAAAAAAACCCGCCGAAGCGGGTTTTTTATTACAAGAAACGATTACTCGTTGTCTGAGCCACCCAGACCTGCGTTCAGCAGTTCTGCCAGGCTCGCGGTCGCATCTTCCGCAGTCACCTGCGGTGCTGCCGGCAGTTCGCCAGCGGCGCGACGGCGCATACGATCCTGGTGGTACGCATAACCGGTACCGGCCGGGATCAGACGACCCACGATAACGTTCTCTTTCAGACCGCGCAGTTCGTCGCGTTTGCCCGCAACGGCTGCTTCGGTAAGCACACGAGTGGTCTCCTGGAACGATGCCGCGGAGATGAAGGACTCGGTAGCCAGAGACGCTTTGGTGATACCCAGCAGATCGCGTGCATAAGTTGCACCGATTTTGCCGTTCGCTTCCAGATCGCGGTTAGCGATCTTAACGCGAGAGTATTCAACCTGCTCACCTTCGAGGAACTCGGAGCTGCCCGCGTTCACGATGGTGGCTTTACGCAGCATCTGACGAACGATAACTTCGATGTGCTTATCGTTGATCTTAACGCCCTGCAGACGGTAAACGTCCTGTACTTCGTTGGTGATATAACGCGTTACCGCGTGTACGCCACGAAGACGCAGAATGTCGTGCGGTGCTTCCGGACCGTCGGAAACCACGTCACCACGTTCTACACGTTCACCTTCAAACACGTTGAGCTGACGCCATTTCGGGATCATCTCTTCGTACGGATCGCTACCGTCAACCGGCGTGATCACCAGACGGCGTTTACCTTTGGTCTCTTTACCGAAGGAAATGATACCGCTGATTTCAGCCAGGATTGCCGGCTCTTTCGGACGACGTGCTTCGAACAGGTCCGCAACGCGCGGCAGACCACCGGTAATATCCTTGGTACCGCCGGATTCCTGCGGAATACGCGCCAGGGTATCACCAGAGCTGATCTGAACGCCATCTTCCAGCTGAACAATCGCTTTACCCGGCAGGAAGTACTGCGCAGGCATATCGGTACCCGGGATCAGAACATCGTTGCCGTTAGCGTCAACGATTTTCAGTGCCGGACGCAGGTCTTTACCACCCGCGGTACGCTCTGCGGAGTCCAGAACCACCAGTGAAGACAGACCGGTCAGTTCGTCGGTCTGACGCGTAATCGTCTGGCCGTCGATCATATCGGTAAAGCGGATGAAACCCGCCACTTCGGTGATAACCGGCATGGTGTGCGGATCCCAGTTTGCAACGGTTTCACCGCCGGCAACCTGCTCACCATCACCTTTCGCCATTACCGCACCGTAAGGCACTTTATAGCTTTCTTTGGTACGACCGAATTCGTCGATCAGTTTCAGCTCAGTGTTACGTGAGGTAACAACCAGTTTACCGCTGGAGTTAACAACCGACTTCGCATTGCTCAGACGGATGCTACCTTTGTTTTTCACCTGGATGCTGGATTCAGCAGCCGCACGAGATGCCGCACCACCGATGTGGAACGTACGCATCGTCAGCTGTGTACCCGGCTCACCGATGGACTGTGCCGCGATAACGCCGATTGCTTCACCTTTGTTGATGATGTGGCCACGCGCCAGGTCACGACCATAGCAGTGCGCACATACACCAAAGTCGGTGTCACAGGATACAACGGAACGCACTTTAACGGAGTCAACAGAGTTCGCTTCCAGCAGGTCACACCACTGTTCGTGCAGCAGCGTGTTGCGCGGAACCAGAATGTCTGCCGTACCCGGTTTCAAAATGTCTTCAGCAGTCACACGACCCAGAACGCGATCGCGCAGCGGCTCTTTAACGTCGCCACCTTCGATAACCGGCGTCATGGTGATACCTTCGAGGGTGCCACAATCGTCTTCGGTTACAACCAGGTCCTGCGCAACGTCTACCAGACGACGAGTCAGGTAACCGGAGTTCGCAGTTTTCAGTGCGGTATCCGCCAGACCTTTACGCGCACCGTGTGTGGAGATGAAGTACTGGAGTACGTTCAGACCTTCACGGAAGTTCGCGGTGATCGGCGTTTCGATGATGGAGCCATCCGGCTTCGCCATCAGACCACGCATACCAGCAAGCTGACGAATCTGGGCTGCAGAACCACGCGCACCGGAGTCGGCCATCATGTAGATGCTGTTAAAGGAAACCTGCTGCTCTTCAACGCCGTCACGGTTAATCACGGTTTCGGTCTGCAGGTTATCCATCATCGCTTTGGATACGCGGTCGTTCGCCGCAGCCCAAATATCGATGACTTTGTTATAGCGTTCGCCAGCGGTTACCAGACCAGACTGGAACTGCTCCTGGATCTCAGCAACTTCAGCTTCCGCTTCGCTGATGATCTCGTGTTTTTTCGCCGGGATGACCATGTCATCGATACCAACGGATGCACCTGAACGCGCTGCATAAGCAAAGCCGGTGTACATCGTCTGGTCAGCAAAAATAACGGTCGGTTTCAGGCCCAGAATGCGGTAACAGGTGTTCAGCATTTTGGAGATGGCTTTCTTGCCCAGCGCCTGGTTGACGATGGAGAAAGGCAGACCTTTCGGTACGATCATCCACAGAATCGCACGGCCAACGGTCGTGTCTTTCAGGCTGGTTTTCGCAACGAATTCGCCGTTAGCATCTTTTTCGTATTCAGTGATACGCACTTTAACGCGCGCATGCAGAGAGGCCAGGCCGGCGCGATAAATACGCTCAGCTTCTTTCGGGCCAGTCAGCACCATGCCTTCGCCTTTGGCGTTAACACAGTCACGGGTCATGTAGTACAGACCCAGAACAACGTCCTGAGACGGAACGATGATAGGTTCGCCGTTCGCCGGAGACAGAATGTTGTTGGTGGACATCATCAGCGCACGCGCTTCCAGCTGGGCTTCCAGCGTCAGCGGTACGTGAACAGCCATCTGGTCACCATCGAAGTCGGCGTTGTATGCCGCACAAACCAGCGGGTGCAGCTGGATAGCTTTACCTTCGATCAGTACCGGTTCAAATGCCTGGATACCCAAACGGTGCAGGGTTGGTGCACGGTTCAGCAGTACCGGGTGTTCGCGGATCACTTCGTCCAGGATATCCCAAACGACAGCTTCTTCGCGCTCAACCATTTTCTTCGCGGCTTTGATGGTGGTGGCGAGGCCACGCAGTTCCAGCTTGCCGTAGATGAACGGTTTGAACAGCTCCAGCGCCATTTTCTTCGGCAGACCGCACTGATGCAGACGCAGGTATGGACCTACGGTGATTACAGAACGACCGGAGTAGTCAACACGTTTACCGAGCAGGTTCTGACGGAAACGACCCTGTTTACCTTTGATCATATCGGCCAAAGATTTCAGCGGACGTTTGTTGGAACCGGTGATCGCACGACCGCGACGACCGTTATCCAGCAGGGCGTCGACCGCTTCCTGCAGCATACGTTTTTCGTTGCGTACGATGATGTCCGGCGCCGCCAGATCCAGCAGGCGTTTCAGACGGTTGTTACGGTTGATCACGCGACGGTACAGATCGTTCAGATCCGACGTTGCGAAACGACCACCGTCCAGCGGAACCAGCGGACGCAGGTCCGGCGGCAGCACTGGCAGAACAGTCAGGATCATCCACTCCGGCTTGTTACCAGACTGTACGAACGCTTCCAGCAGTTTGATACGCTTGGTCAACTTCTTACGTTTGGTTTCGGAGTTGGTTTCGTTCAGCTCTTCGCGCAGTTGTTCGCATTCCTGCTCCAGATCCATGCTTTTCAGCAGGGCCTGAATAGCTTCGGCGCCCATTTTCGCGTCGAATTCGTCACCGAACTCTTCCAGCGCGTCCAGGTACTGTTCTTCGGTCAGGATCTGGTTACGTTCCAGATTGGTCATACCGCCTTCGATAACCACATAGGATTCGAAGTACAGAACGCGTTCGATATCGCGCAGCGGCATATCCAGCAGCAGACCGATACGGGACGGCAGAGATTTCAGGAACCAAATGTGGGCGGTCGGAGACGCCAGCTCAATGTGGCCCATGCGCTCACGACGCACTTTAGTCTGGGTCACTTCAACGCCGCACTTCTCACAGATCACACCACGGTGTTTCAGGCGCTTGTACTTACCGCACAGGCACTCGTAGTCTTTTACTGGCCCGAAAATACGCGCACAGAAAAGGCCGTCACGCTCAGGCTTGAACGTACGGTAGTTGATGGTTTCCGGCTTCTTAACTTCACCAAAAGACCATGAACGGATCATGTCTGGCGAGGCCAGAGCAATTTTGATCGCATCAAACTCTTCGGTTTTAGTTTGCGCTTTCAGAAACTTTAATAAGTCTTTCACGGATTTGCTCCCGTCGGAGTTAGCACATTCCGCTGCCGGGTTTTACCCCGGCAGCAGTGACCTGTTTGAGCGAGAATTACTCGTCTTCCAGTTCGATGTTGATACCCAGCGAACGAATCTCTTTCAACAGTACGTTGAAGGACTCTGGCATACCCGGTTCCATCTGATGGTTGCCGTCCACGATGTTTTTATACATCTTGGTACGACCGTTCACGTCATCAGACTTAACGGTAAGCATTTCTTGCAGGGTGTATGCTGCGCCGTAAGCTTCCAGCGCCCACACTTCCATCTCCCCGAAGCGCTGACCACCGAACTGCGCCTTACCACCCAGCGGCTGCTGAGTAACCAGGCTGTAAGAACCGGTGGAACGCGCATGCATCTTGTCATCAACCAGGTGGTTCAGTTTCAGCATGTACATGTAGCCAACGGTTACCTGGCGCTCGAATTGCTCACCGGTACGACCGTCGAACAGCGTGATCTGACCGGAAGTCGGCAGGCCACCCAGCTGTAACAGTTCCTTGATTTCAGACTCTTTCGCACCGTCGAAGACCGGCGTTGCGATCGGCATGCCTTTGCGCAGGTTTTCTGCCAGACGCAGAACCTCATCATCGCTGAAGGTGTTCAGGTCAACTTTCTGGCGAACGTCAGCGCCCAGATCGTACGCACGCTGGATGAACTCGCGCAGTTTGGCGACTTCTTGCTGCTGTTTCAGCATGGCGTTGATCTTATCGCCGATACCTTTAGCAGCCATACCCAGGTGAGTTTCCAGGATCTGACCGATGTTCATACGAGACGGTACGCCCAGCGGGTTCAGTACGATGTCTACCGGCGTGCCGTTTTCATCGTAAGGCATATCTTCGATCGGGTTGATCTTGGAGATAACACCCTTGTTACCGTGACGACCTGCCATTTTATCACCAGGCTGGATCTGACGTTTAACGGCCAGATACACCTTAACAATCTTCAGCACGCCCGGTGCCAGATCGTCGCCCTGAGTGATTTTGCGGCGTTTCGCTTCGAGTTTTTTCTCGAACTCGTGTTTCAGTTCGTCATACTGCTCAGCCAGTTGTTCCAGCTGATTTTGTTTCTCTTCGTCGGTCAGGCCCAGTTCCAGCCAGCGGTCGCGCGGCAGTTTGTCGAGCTTATCAGCTTCAACACCGCCGGAAACCAGCACGCTGTGGATACGGCTAAACAGGCCAGCTTCGAGGATCTGCAGTTCTTCAGACAGGTCTTTTTTGGCCTGCTTAAGCTGCATTTCTTCGATTTCCAGCGCACGTTTGTCTTTTTCCACGCCATCACGGGTAAAGACCTGAACGTCGATAACAGTACCGGAAACACCGTTTGGTACGCGCAGAGAAGAGTCTTTAACGTCAGACGCTTTCTCACCGAAGATCGCGCGCAGCAGTTTCTCTTCTGGCGTCAGCTGGGTTTCACCTTTCGGCGTTACCTTACCAACCAGAATGTCGCCGCCGGTCACTTCCGCACCGATGTAAACGATACCGGATTCATCCAGTTTGGAGAGCGCAGCTTCACCCACGTTCGGGATGTCGGCAGTGATCTCTTCCGGCCCCAGTTTGGTGTCACGGGACACACAAGCCAGTTCCTGGATGTGAATAGTCGTAAAGCGATCTTCCTGAACCACACGCTCGGAGACGAGGATGGAGTCTTCGAAGTTGTAACCGTTCCACGGCATGAACGCTACGCGCATGTTCTGACCGAGCGCCAGTTCACCGAGGTCGGTGGACGGACCATCAGCCAGCACGTCGCCGCGCTCAATTGGCTCACCCAGAGAGACACACGGCATCTGGTTGATGCAGGTGTTCTGGTTAGAACGGGTGTATTTGGTCAGGTTGTAGATGTCGATACCTGCTTCGCCCGGGTACATCTCGTCTTCGTTAACTTTGATAACGATACGGGACGCATCCACGTACTGAACGGTACCGCCACGTTTAGCGACTGCGGTAACACCGGAGTCAACGGCAACAGCACGTTCCATACCGGTACCAACCAGCGGCTTATCAGAGCGCAGAGTCGGAACCGCCTGACGTTGCATGTTCGCACCCATCAATGCACGGTTGGCGTCATCGTGTTCCAGGAACGGGATCAGGGACGCACCGACGGAAACCACCTGCTGGGTGGAAACGTCCATGTAGTCAACCTGGTCTGCGCTGAACAGACTCGATTCGCCTTTGCTACGACAGGTAACCAGATCTTCTGCGAAACGACCTTCTTCCGTCAGGTTGGTGTTCGCCTGAGCGATAACGTAGTTACCTTCTTCAATTGCAGAAAGGTAATGGATCTCGTCAGTCACTACGCCGTCGGTCACTTTACGATACGGAGTCTCAAGGAAGCCGTATTCGTTAGTCTGTGCGTACACGGACAGGGAGTTGATCAGACCGATGTTCGGACCTTCAGGCGTTTCGATAGGACATACGCGACCGTAGTGAGTCGGGTGTACGTCTCGAACTTCAAAGCCTGCGCGTTCACGGGTCAGACCGCCTGGGCCGAGTGCAGAGATACGACGTTTGTGCGTAATCTCAGACAGCGGGTTGTTCTGGTCCATAAACTGAGACAGCTGGCTGGAACCAAAGAACTCTTTCACTGCCGCGGAGATCGGCTTGGCGTTGATCATATCCTGCGGCATCAGGGTATCCAGATCGCCGAGAGACAGACGCTCTTTCACCGCACGTTCTACACGCACCAGGCCAACGCGGAACTGGTTTTCCGCCATTTCGCCCACGGAACGGATACGACGGTTGCCGAGGTGGTCGATATCATCCACTTCACCGATACCATTACGGATACCGATGAGTTTTTTCATCACTTCGATGATGTCGTCGTTGCTCAGGATACCGGAACCTTCGATGCTGTCGCGCAGCAGAGAACGGTTGAACTTCATGCGACCAACCGCTGACAGATCGTAGCGGTCTTCAGAGAAGAACAGGTTCTCGAACAGGCTTTCAGCCGCTTCGCGAGTCGGCGGTTCACCCGGGCGCATCATGCGGTAGATTTCTACCAGCGCGCTCAGGCGATCGTTGGTCGGGTCGACGCGTACAGTTTCAGAAATGTACGGGCCATGGTCCAGATCGTTGGTGAACAGGGTTTCGATACGTTTGTGACCAGACTGGCTCAGTTTTGCCAGCAGATCGAGCGACAACTCCATGTTCGCCGGGCAAATCAGCTCGCCAGTGGATTCATCAACGTAATCTTTCGCGGCAACTTTGCCTGCGATGTATTCAACCGGTACTTCAATATGCTGAATCTCGTCTTTTTCCAACTGACGGATATGGCGCGCAGTGATGCGACGGCCTTTTTCAACATACATTTTGCCGTTCGCTTCGATATCAAAAGAAGCGGTTTCGCCACGCAGGCGTTCCGGCACCAGTTCCATCTGCAGCTTGTTGTCACGAATCTCAAAGACAACTTTTTCAAAGAACAGATCGAGAATCTGCTCAGTGGTGTAGTTCAGCGCACGCAGAATGATAGTGGCCGGCAGCTTACGGCGGCGGTCGATACGAACGAACAGGTTGTCTTTCGGATCGAACTCAAAGTCCAGCCATGACCCACGGTAAGGAATGATACGTGCGTTATAAAGCACCTTACCAGATGAGTGGGTTTTACCCTTATCGCTGTCAAAGAAGACGCCAGGGCTACGGTGCAGCTGAGAAACAATAACGCGCTCAGTACCGTTGATAACAAAGGTACCGTTGTCGGTCATGAGCGGGATCTCGCCCATGTACACTTCTTGCTCTTTGATGTCTTTAACAGTGCCTTCCGGCGCTTCGCGCTCGTAGATCACCAGACGCAGTTTTACGCGCAGCGGAGCAGAATATGTTACGCCACGGATCTGACATTCTTTAACATCAAAAACAGGTTCGCCAAGACGGTAGCTGACGTATTGCAGTTCCGAATTGCCGCTGTAGCTTTTAATCGGGAACACGGAGCGGAAAGCCGCTTCCAGACCGTACTGCCCTTCAGGATCTTGCTCGATAAACTTCTGGAACGAGTCAAGCTGGATAGAAAGGAGATATGGGACATCCAGAACTTGTGGACGTTTACCAAAATCCTTACGAATACGTTTTTTCTCGGTATAGGAGTAAACCATAGGGTTCCTCAGCTCGCTGACAAGTCGACCCACTCTGTCCATAGGCAGGACAGTTTATGCAACACTATTTTGTTGGACCGGAAAGTGGAGCACTTTCCGCAATGCTTGTTGCTATCACGCTTAAATCATTTCATTGCGGTTTACACAGAAGATCTCTTCTGTCGCAGTATATTAAGTCGTCGATAGAAACAAGCATTGTAAAGGTTACTGGCAGTCAAACAGTGTGAAACGCTGCCGGCACCTTACAGCGCAAAAAGGCTGGTGACCAAAAAGTCACCAGCCATCAGCCTGATTTCTCAGGCTGCAACCGGAAGGGTTGGCTTATTTAACTTCAACTTCAGCGCCAGCTTCTTCCAGAGATTTTTTCAGAGCTTCAGCGTCATCTTTGCTCACGCCTTCTTTCAGAGCGGCCGGAGCAGATTCTACCAGGTCTTTAGCTTCTTTCAGACCCAGGCCAGTTGCACCACGTACTGCTTTGATAACAGCAACTTTGTTAGCGCCAGCGGCTTTCAGAATTACGTCGAACTCAGTTTTTTCTTCAGCAGCTTCAGCAGCCGGGCCAGCAGCAACAGCTACAGCGGCAGCAGCAGAAACACCGAATTTTTCTTCCATTGCAGAGATCAGTTCTACAACGTCCATTACGGACATAGCGGCAACTGCTTCAATGATTTGATCTTTAGTGATAGACATTTAAATTGTTCCTGAATATCAGAATAAGTTTATACGTAAGCGAATGCGTTAAAAAGAATACTGCGATTAAGCAGCTTCTTTCGCATCGCGTACAGCAGCCAGAGTACGGACCAGTTTGCCTGCAGAGGCTTCTTTCATGGTCGCCATCAGGCGTGCAATTGCTTCTTCGTAGGTCGGCAGAGTTGCCAGGCGATCGATCTGCGACGCCGGGATCAACTCACCTTCAAAGGCAGCGGCTTTGACCTCAAATTTTGCATTCGCTTTCGCGAACTCTTTGAACAGACGAGCAGCAGCGCCCGGGTGTTCCATAGAGTATGCAATCAGGGTCGGACCAACGAACGCGTCTTTCAGGCACTCAAACTGAGTACCTTCAACAACACGGCGCAGCAGGGTGTTGCGAACAACACGCATGTAAACGCCGGCTTCGCGACCTGCTTTACGCAGTTCGGTCATTTTATCTACGGTAACGCCACGGGAATCCGCAACAACCGCAGACAGCGCGCCTTTGGCTACTTCGCTGACTTCAGC
Source organism: Kosakonia sp. N21 (assembly GCF_050587465.1). NCBI lineage: Bacteria > Pseudomonadati > Pseudomonadota > Gammaproteobacteria > Enterobacterales > Enterobacteriaceae > Kosakonia > Kosakonia sp. N21. The sequence goes on from NZ_JBOBHR010000017.1 coordinate 28,506, forward strand.
AACAATCGCTTGTTTGTCTTGAAGATTTAAAGCCATTAGCTTTGCTCCTGGATGTTTGCCAGGGCTCATGCCCTGGAACTCACTTCACTCTTCTCAAAGAAAAGAGCGTCTTAATACGGTGAGCAGAAACAAGCCAAAGAGTACTTAAAAAATATTCTTCAGGTTCTGTCACCGTCTACGCAGGGAATTAAGCTTCTTACGAAACACCTGCGGTCTTCGACGGAGGCCTGGATAGGCCAGGCTCCAACGAACAAATCTGTTTTTTACTAACTCGCGTTAGTAAAACGTGGGGGGAAGATTGTAGACAAATCCACCACCCACGTAAAGGCGAATATTAGTTCGCTACTGCGCTCAGACCAGCCTGGTCGACCGCAACACCAGCACCCATGGTGGTGGAGATGCTAACTTTCTTGATGTACACGCCTTTCGCCTGAGTCGGTTTTGCTTTTTTCAGCGCAACCAGCAGAGCTTCCAGGTTTTCTTTCAGTTTGTCAGCGTCAAAGTCCACTTTACCAATGGTGGTGTGGATGATGCCGTTTTTGTCGTTACGGTAACGAATCTGACCGGCTTTCGCGTTTTTAACCGCTTCAGCAACGTTCGGCGTTACAGTACCGACTTTCGGGTTTGGCATCAGGCCACGCGGACCCAGAACCTGGCCCAACTGGCCAACAACGCGCATTGCATCCGGGGAAGCAATAACAACGTCAAAGTTCATTTCGCCTTTCTTGATCTGGTCAGCCAGATCTTCCATACCTACCAGCTCTGCGCCAGCTGCTTTAGCAGCTTCAGCGTTCGGGCCCTGGGTAAATACGGCAACGCGAACAGAACGGCCAGTACCGTGCGGCAGTACAGTTGCACCACGTACGTTCTGGTCAGATTTACGCGCATCAATGCCGAGGTTAACGGCAACGTCTACGCTTTCTACGAATTTAGCGGTGGCCAGCTCTTTCAGCAGAGCAATGGCTTCGTTGATGTCGTACTGTTTGGTCGCATCAACTTTGTCACGGATCACGCGCATGCGCTTGGTCAGTTTAGCCATTTCTTAGTCCTCCACTACCAGGCCCATGGAACGAGCAGTACCTTCGATTGAGCGAGTCATCGCTTCAATGTCAGCACCAGTCATGTCCGCGGCTTTAGTCTGAGCAATTTCCTGCACCTGAGCGCGAGTCACTTTGCCCACTTTTTCTTTGTTCGGCTTGCCGGAACCAGACTTGATACCAGCCGCTTTCTTCAGCAGAACTGCTGCCGGAGGCGTTTTGGTAACGAAAGTGAAGGAACGGTCAGCGTAAACGGTAATAACTACCGGAATTGGCAGACCTTTTTCGATGGAATCAGTTTTGGCGTTAAACGCTTTACAGAATTCCATGATGTTAACACCCTGCTGACCCAGAGCCGGACCGACCGGCGGGCTCGGGTTTGCCATGCCAGCTGCGACCTGCAGCTTGACGTAGGCCTGGACTTTCTTAGCCATTGCAATTTCCTCGTTTGGGTATAGCGCCCCGAAAGGCTCCCCATGTTTAAATACGTTTTACGGATACGGGATCCATAAAAACAAAAGGCGCGAAATTGTATGTCAATTTCGCGCCTTGTGCAACGTTTGATCGCCGAATATTTAGGCTTTTTCGACCTGACCGAAATCCAGCTCTACCGGGGTCGCACGACCAAAGATAGAAACAGAAACTTTCAGTCGGGACTTTTCGTAGTCCACTTCTTCAACCACACCATTAAAGTCAGCAAACGGACCGTCGTTAACGCGGACCATCTCGCCAGGCTCAAACAGCGTTTTCGGACGCGGCTTATCACCCACCTGCTGCAGGCGGTTCATGATCGCATCCACTTCTTTATCGCTAATCGGCGCCGGACGATCGGAAGTTCCACCGATGAAGCCCATCACGCGCGGGACGCTGCGCACCAGGTGCCAGCTGGCGTCGTTCATCACCATCTGGACAAGCACGTAGCCGGGGAAGAATTTACGTTCGCTTTTGCGACGCTGGCCGCCACGGATCTCAACCACTTCTTCGGTCGGAACCATAACTTCGCCAAACAACTCTTCCATATTGTGTAATTTGATATGCTCACGCAGCGATGTAGCTACGCGGCCTTCAAAACCGGAAAACGCCTGAACGACGTACCAGCGCTTTTTAGGAGCTTCAGACATCTCAGAACCTCAGGCCAGTGATAAAGGAAACCAGACGAACCAGAATACCATCCAGTCCCCACAGGATCAGTGACATGACTGCGGTTACCGCAGCCACGATCAATGTGGTGTGCAATGTTTCCTGACGAGTAGGCCAAATCACTTTACGTACTTCGGTTCTCGCTTCACGGGCAAACGCAACGGTCGCTTTACCCTTCGTCGTCAACAGCGCGACACCACCTGCTGCAGCAATCAGAATAACAACTGCCAGCGCGCGGAGCGGCAGCATCATGTCACGATAAAGATAGTTGCCAACGATAGCCACGAGCAGCAGTACTGCAACAACAACCCACTTCATCGCTTCCAGGCCGCGCCCGCTCCCTTGAGCTTCGGTATTCGCACTCATAAACCAACCTGTCACAAGAATTCAGACAAACATTTTTGCCCCGCATAGGCGAGGCAACCAAACCGAAATGCTCTGGCGAGATTCGGACTAACGCCCTCTTCAGAGCCTGTCTCAGCAATGATTATGACAAAAAAAATCACTGATGAGCCAGGTTCTGGTTCGAAAGCGTACAAAAAGGGCATCAAATGATGCCCTCTTATTGCGCATTGCGTCAAATGTTATCAGCGATTAGCTGAGAACTTTTGCC
>NZ_JBOBHR010000018.1:0-26131 GCF_050587465.1 Kosakonia sp. N21
CGAGGTGGCGTATATTACGCGTTCCTCTTTCAGAGTCAACCCTGATTTTCAGGATTTTTCTCTTTCGTTGTTTCGACTATCTCGTGAAGTGATTCACATTGTCGTGTCAACGGAGGCGCATTATAGGGATCCCAATTTTAAGCACAAGTCTTTTTGCGATCTTTTTTTCTAAGTGCTGTTTTTTCATTCTTTTCGCTGCGATCCCGTACGATCTGCTCAAATAATGATGCGCAAATGGCTTGCAGAAGATCTTTCTTCCGATCAAAGTCATTATCTGGGTCAGTATTTGATGAGGTAATTATGTCTGCTTTACGTCCATATAAAGATCTTTTCCCTCGCATTGGTCAGCGAGTCATGGTCGATGCCACGAGTGTGGTCATTGGCGATGTCCGAATCGCGGACGACGTTGGAATCTGGCCATTAGTCGTGATCCGCGGTGATGTGAATTATGTAGAGATAGGCGCGCGCAGCAATATTCAGGATGGCAGCGTTCTGCACGTCACGCATAAATCATCATCTAATCCTGAAGGCGATCCGCTGATTATTGGTGAAGATGTTACTGTGGGACATAAAGTGATGTTGCACGGTTGTTCTATTGGTAATCGGGTTCTGGTCGGTATGGGATCGATTTTACTTGATGGCGCCATAATAGAAGATGACGTAATGATCGGGGCTGGCAGCCTGGTGCCGCAAAATAAGCGCCTTGAGCGCGGCTATCTTTATCTGGGAAGCCCGGTAAAACAAATCCGCCCCCTGAAAGAAGCGGAAATAGAAGGACTGAAATACTCCGCAAATAACTATGTGAAGTGGAAAGACGAATACATTAATCAGGACAGCCAGACAACGCCCTGATCATCTTCTTCTTGCTGGCGGATACATTGCTCCGCTTCCTCTTCTAAATCCCAACGATATTCACAAAACAGCGCCAGATACTCTTCTGGCGCTGCACTACCAAAACGCCGCGCCAGCACTTCGCCTTTGATTGCACAGATCAGTTGCATGCCGTTGACCAGTGCGGGGAAAAAGACCGCCTGTGCTGCGACGTTCCACTCTTCGCGATCCGGAAACTGAATGGCCTGATTCATTTCGCCAGTTCCAGCTTCAGGGTGTTAATGACGGGTTCAACGTCAGGCAGTACACCATGCCACAACAGCACGGCATGCGCAGCTTGTCCCACCAGCATTCCCAGACCATCGGCACAATTCTTCGCGCCCAGTTTTTCGCACCAGGTAAGGAATGGCGTATTCCCCTTCTGATAAAACATGTCGTAGCAATATGTCTGAGGATGAATGATGGCTTCTGGCAATGCGGGAATGTCCCCACCAATACCGCTGGAGGTAGCATTAATGATGAGATCGAATTTATGGTCGGACAAATCATCCATGGCTACCGCATCAACACTTCCCGTATGGGCGAAGAGTCGGGCCAATTCTTCTGCCCGAGACCCTGTACGATTAGTGATGGTTACCGCGCAGCCCAGCGAAAGCAAAGGAAGCAATACACCGCGCGCAGCACCACCCGCGCCGATCAGCAGAATGCGAAAACCCGGGCGGATAAATGCCAGACGTTCGAGATCGCTCAGCAGGCCAATTCCATCCGTGTTGTCTCCAAGCAGGCGTCCATCCTCGAGTCGCTTGAGCGTATTGACCGCTCCTGCAAGCGCCGCACGTTCGGTCAGTTCATCAGCGCGAGCAAAGGCTTCTTCTTTGAAGGGCACCGTAATATTGGCCCCTTTTCCGCCACCGGCAAAAAAAGCCTCCAGCGTATTTACAAAGTCATTCACCGGCGCAAGCACACGGCCATATTGGTGCTCAATACACAGTTGCGTAGCGAACTGCTGATGAATAAAAGGCGATTTGCTATGCGCGATGGGATTACCAAAAACTGCATAGGATTCCATATGATTACCCCTGACGGAAAAGTTCACCGGTTAGAGCATCCCGGATTTCAGAAGGATTTTGTCGCCCCCCCGTTGGCGCATCAATGACCGGGAAATCCGCACCGAACTGCTCAGCCACTTCTTTTGCGGTTCGGCAAGGCGGTAAACCAGACAAGTTAGCGCTGGTCGATACCAACGGCTTGCCATACGCCTCACACAGAGCAATAACATCCGGGTGATCGGTAACACGCACGGCCAGCGAGTCGAAACGGCCTGTCAGCCAGCGAGGCGTCGTAGACTTCGCCGGGAAGACAACAGTCACCGGGCCGGGCCAGCAGGCAAAAATCGTCTGACGCTGCGCGTCGGTCAGCATGCTGTCATCAATATAGGGTTTCAGTTGTTCAAAGCTTGCAGCAATCAGGATCAATCCTTTTTCTACTGAACGTTGTTTCAATTCAAGCAGGCGATGAACCGCGATTTCGCTGTCCGGGTCGCAACCGACACCGAAAACAGCTTCTGTTGGATATGCGATGACGTATTCTTTATTCAGAACCTCTACCGCCGCAGCGATGGGGTCTGTTGGCAGGTTATTCTTCACGAGTTTGTTCCGCCGTTACCGGCTGTCCACATTGTTTACTGGCGCAAAAGCATTTAACACCCTGCGCGGTTTTCTTTTCTATAAGTAGCGGGTAGTGGCACACCGGGCATTCGCCCGCCACTGGTTTGAAATTGATGACAAACTGGCAGTCTGGATAGCGATCGCAGGAATAGAAGGTCTTACCATATCGGGAACGGCGCTGCACCAGGTGCCCATTTTGACATTGCGGGCAGGTTATTGCCGTTTCGTCGGGTTTATCAATCAGCTCTGTATGTTCACACTCAGGATACTGGCTGCAACCAATAAACATACCAAAACGCCCCTGACGCAGCACCATGCTAGCGCCGCATTCAGGACAAACATGTCCTTCCAGAACTTTAACGATATGTCCGTCCGCCTGGCTCTTCAGGGGGCGTACATAATCGCATTCCGGATAATGTGAGCACCCGAGAAACGGACCGTGTTTCCCGGAGCGAATAACAAGTTCAGCCCCGCATTGTGGGCAGGGCTCATTGTTACGCACCGAAAACAGTGCTGATTTGGCCATAACGACTCTTGAAGCTGCAAAAATGATTAGTGCAGCATACCTTCATTCACTTCAAAGAGTAATTCTTCCATTTGCTGGTATGCGTTCTCGCATCCTGGAATGTTGAAGAGCACCATCAGAATGACCCATTTCAGATCTTCCAATTCGAACTCTGCCGTATCCAGCGCCAGCACACGTTCAATCACCATTTCTCGCGTTTCGAGGTTTAGCACCTGGATCTGCTCGAGGAATAATAAAAATCCCCGGCAACTGGCATCCAGCCTTTCGCACTCTTCCGCAGTATAAATACGTACAGAGAGCGGATCAGAAGCAAGCTGCATCGGTTCGACAAGGCCTTCCTGATAATCAGCCAGCTTTTCCAGCCACAGAAGTGCATTGTAGATGTCTTCACGATCAAATCCGGCGTCGGTAAGATCCCGTTCCAGTTTGTCTTGATCCACACGCATTTCAACTTCGTTATGGATGTAAGTCTCAAACAAGTACATTAGTACGTCGAACATGGCTTGCCCTCCTCAATCGGACATAGCCGCCGGGTACAGCTGCGATCCATCCTGCTAACTCCAGTTCGAGCAATTGTGCTGCAGTAACTGGCACAGGTTGGCCGGCACGTTCAGCGACGACGTCAACAGGTGTTACCTCATCTCCTACGTTAGCCAGGAGCTCAGGAAATGGCAATGCCGCGCTTTCTTGATCTGATGAATAAATTGTTTTTTCGCGTGATTCAGGCAGCCAATTGAGATCATTTTGCAAATTTTCGAGGATCTCTTCTGCCGACGTCACTGGTGTTGCCCCTTGCTTGATTAACCAATGGGGCCCTTCACTGCCAGGGCTACCAATCGGGCCAGGCAGAGCAAACACTTCACGCCCTTGTTCAAGCGCAGCGCGGGCGGTGACCAGGGAACCGCTGCGCACGGCAGCTTCGACGACGAGCACACCCAGGCTAAGCCCACTAATAATCCTGTTGCGGCGGGGAAAGTGCCCTGGCAGAGGCGGCGCCTGCAAAGGAAATTCTGATACCAGGGCTCCACCTCCCTCGATCAGTTGTGCAGCGAGCGATGCATGCCGACGTGGATGAATGTGATGTAAACCATTTCCCAAAACAGCAATGCTCTTTCCATTCGCATCCAAAGCAGCACGATGAGCAACGCTATCGATCCCTAATGCCAGCCCGCTGGTGATCGTTAATCCATTGGCAGCAAGTATCCCACAAAAGATCCGCCCCCAGCGTTCGCCATACCACGAGTGCGCCCGACTTCCAACAACCGCCAGTTGTTTTGTTTTTAGTACCGAAAGCGTCCCCTTAACAAAGATCGCGCCAGGGTAATCATCCGTCGCGCGAAGTGACATGGGGTAGGCCTCATCGCTGGCAAGAATTAAATGATGATTCGATGCAGCAAGCCAGGAAAGGGTTCGCTCAAGTTCACTCTGTTTGAGCGAAAAAAATCGTCGGATCTGCGCGGCGGTCAAACCAAGGTGCTGAAATGCAGCTGGCGTATACTCCTGATTCTGCAACAGCCATTGAGCCGTATTTAGCCATCGGTCGCCGCACAAATCGCCAACCTGCATTAAACGCAGACAAATCTCCGTGGATGTCATCCTTCCTCCCTGCCACAAGCCGCCCCGGCAATCCTTGCGATTGGTCACCGATGCTGTCAATCGGAAGGGGATTTGTCTAGAATAGAGGTAATATTCTCTCCAACTCCTGAACACGACTCTGGATATTTATGGCAGTTTTGCATGTGTTACATATTCCGGACGAGCGTCTTCGCAAAGTCGCTACGCCGGTAAAAGAAGTGAATGCGGACATCAAGCGTATCGTCGATGATATGTTTGAAACGATGTACGCAGAAGAAGGCATTGGCCTGGCTGCAACCCAGGTAGATATTCATCAGCGCATTATCGTTATTGATGTGTCAGAAAATCGCGATGAGCAACTGGTACTGATTAACCCGGAACTGCTGGAAAAAAGCGGTGAAACAGGTATCGAAGAAGGCTGCCTGTCAATTCCGGAACAGCGCGCACTCGTTCCTCGTGCTGAGAAAGTAAAAATCCGCGCGCTGGATCGTGACGGAAAAACATTTGAGCTGGAAGCTGACGGCTTGCTGGCAATCTGTATCCAGCATGAAATGGATCATCTGGTAGGCAAATTGTTTATCGATTATCTGTCGCCAATGAAACGTCAACGTATTCGTCAGAAAGTTGAAAAACTGGATCGCATGAACGCCCGTGCGTAAAGCGGGCTGAAAGGGATAAACGTGTCAGAATCGCTACGTATTATTTTCGCCGGCACCCCAGACTTTGCAGCGCGTCATCTTGACGCGCTGCTGTCTTCTGAGCATCAGATAGTCGGGGTATTCACCCAGCCCGACCGCCCGGCTGGCCGTGGAAAAAAACTGATGCCCAGCCCGGTTAAAGTGGTGGCAGAAGAAAAAGGTCTGTCTGTGTTTCAGCCGGTGTCATTACGCGCGCAGGAAAACCAGCAACTGGTCGCCAACCTTAACGCTGATGTGATGGTTGTGGTGGCCTATGGATTGATTCTCCCCAAAGCCGTACTGGAAATGCCGCGTCTTGGCTGTATCAATGTTCATGGCTCATTGCTTCCACGCTGGCGCGGTGCTGCACCTATTCAGCGTTCATTGTGGGCCGGCGACGCAGAAACTGGCGTTACCATCATGCAAATGGACGTTGGCCTGGATACCGGAGATATGCTGTACAAACTCTCCTGTCCTATCACTGCCGAAGATACCAGTGCTACGCTGTACGATAAACTGGCTAAGCTCGGCCCTCAGGGGTTGCTCGACACGCTGCAGCAGTTAGCGCAGGGGCGGGCCGATCCGCAGGTGCAGAATGAAGCGCTGGTCACCTATGCAGAAAAACTGAGCAAAGAAGAAGCGCGTATCGATTGGTCCCTGAGTGCGGCTCAACTTGAGCGATGCATTCGCGCATTTAATCCGTGGCCGATGAGCTGGCTAGTGATTGACGAGCAGCCGATCAAAGTATGGAAAGCGTCAGTGATTCCATCATCCACAACTGCGGTTCCTGGCACAGTTCTCGAGACGTCGAAAGCCGGTATCCAGGTTGCAACGGCTGATGGCATATTGAATCTGGAATCGCTACAGCCCGCAGGCAAAAAAGCCATGAGCGCGCAAGATCTACTCAATTCGCGGCGGGAGTGGTTTGTTCCCGGTAACCTTCTGGCCTGATATTGATTTTTAGCCCGGTTCTGCCGGGCATTTTTATTTTTATCCTTATGAAAAAACAATTCAATTTACGCAGTATGGCCGCACAGGCCATCGAACAGGTAGTGGAACAAGGGCAATCGCTCAGCAATATTCTGCCGCCGTTACAACAAAAAGTATCCGATAAAGATAAAGCACTGCTGCAGGAACTGTGTTTCGGTGTGTTACGCGTATTACCACAGCTCGACTGGCTGATTAATAAGCTGATGTCGCGCCCGATGACCGGCAAACAGCGCACAGTACATTACCTGATCATGGTTGGATTTTACCAGCTGCTGCATACTCGCATTCCTGCCCATGCCGCGCTGGCAGAAACGGTTGAAGGCGCAGTAGCCATCAAACGACCGCAACTTAAGGGACTGATTAATGGCGTATTACGCCAATTTCAACGCCAGCAAGAAGAGCTGCTGGCTGAATTCGCCAATAGCGAAAACAAGTATCTGTTCCCGACCTGGCTGCTAAAACGCCTGCAAAAAGCGTATCCGCAGCAGTGGCAACCTATTGTTGAGGCCAGCAATCAGCGGCCCCCCATGTGGCTGCGCGTGAATCGCCAGCACCATACACGCGATAGCTGGCTGGCGCTGCTGGAAGAAACCGGCCTGCACGGCTTCACACATCCAGACTATCCTGACGCTGTGCGTCTGGAAACTGCAGCGCCCGTTACGGCCCTGCCGGGGTTCACAGAAGGATGGGTGACCGTACAAGATGCATCTGCGCAAGGGTGTATCCCGTTCCTTGCTCCTGAAAACGGCGAACGGATTCTCGATCTCTGCGCTGCACCAGGGGGTAAAACCACGCATATTCTTGAAGCTGCGCCGGATGCCGACGTACTTGCTGTGGATATTGATGAGCAACGCTTGTCACGCGTTTATGACAACCTGAAACGGCTGGGTATGAAGGCGCAGGTGAAACAAGGCGATGGGCGTTTTCCGGCCCAGTGGTGCGGAGACGAACAATTTGATCGCATTCTTCTGGATGCGCCATGCTCCGCAACTGGCGTTATTCGCCGCCATCCGGACATTAAATGGCTGCGTCGTGAGCGCGATATTCCGGAGCTTGTACAGCTTCAGTCCGAAATTCTGGACGCTATCTGGCCACATCTGAAAACGGGCGGTACGCTGGTATACGCGACCTGCTCAATTCTTCCGGAAGAAAATAGTTTGCAGGTTGCCACATTCCTGACCCGGACACCGAATGCGAATCTCAGCCAGACAGGTTCGCTCGATCAGCCCGGGCAACAAAATCTGCCTGGCAAGGAAGAAGGCGATGGCTTCTTTTACGCTAAGATAATCAAACAGTGATGAGAGCAGCGGGTCACAACAGATGAAGATAATTATTCTGGGTGCAGGGCAAGTCGGCGGCACGCTGGCGGAAAACCTGGTCGGTGAGAATAACGATATTACCGTTGTCGATACCAATGGCGATCGCCTGCGCAGTCTGCAGGACAAATTCGATCTGCGTGTTGTACAAGGGCATGGTTCACATCCACGCGTGTTGCGCGAGGCAGGCGCTGATGATGCGGACATGTTAGTAGCAGTTACCAGTTCAGACGAAACCAATATGGTTGCCTGCCAGGTTGCCTACTCGCTGTTTAATACGCCAAATCGTATCGCCCGAATCCGTTCGCCGGACTATGTTCGCGATGCGGATAAACTCTTCCATTCTGAAGCCGTGCCAATCGATCATTTGATTGCTCCGGAGCAACTGGTCATCGACAGTATTTATCGCCTGATAGAATATCCGGGCGCGCTGCAAGTGGTGAATTTTGCCGAGGGAAAAGTGAGCCTGGCAGTAGTAAAAGCCTATTATGGCGGTCCACTTGTCGGTAACGCACTGTCGACTATGCGCGAACACATGCCGCATATTGATACCCGCGTCGCCGCGATATTCCGCCACGATCGCCCTATCCGTCCCCAGGGGTCAACAATAGTGGAAGCTGGCGATGAAGTATTTTTTATTGCCGCATCACAGCATATACGCGCCGTAATGAGCGAATTGCAACGACTGGAAAAACCCTATAAACGCATTATGTTGGTGGGTGGCGGAAATATTGGCGCGGGTCTTGCGCACCGGCTGGAAAAAGATTACAGCGTGAAACTGATCGAACGCGATCAGCAACGCGCAGCGGAACTGGCGGAGAAACTGCAAAATACCATCGTCTTTTATGGTGACGCTTCGGATCAGGAATTACTGGCGGAAGAGCACATCGATCAAGTTGATCTCTTTATTGCCGTTACCAACGATGACGAAGCTAATATCATGTCTGCGATGCTTGCCAAACGCATGGGGGCCAAAAAAGTGATGGTGCTGATCCAGCGCCGCGCCTATGTCGATCTGGTGCAGGGCAGTGTTATCGATATCGCAATCTCTCCTCAGCAAGCGACTATTTCTGCGCTGCTTAGCCACGTCCGCAAAGCAGATATCGTTGGTGTTTCTTCACTACGTCGTGGTGTCGCTGAGGCGATTGAAGCGGTCGCCCACGGAGACGAAACCACTTCACGCGTTGTGGGTCGTGTGATTGACGATATCAAACTGCCGCCGGGCACGATTATTGGGGCTGTCGTGCGAGGTAATGATGTCATGATCGCCAATGATAATTTACGTATTGAGCAAGGCGACCACGTAATTATGTTTTTAACCGATAAGAAATATATTACTGACGTTGAGCGTTTGTTCCAGCCTAGTCCATTTTTCCTGTAACCACCCGGGCGCCGCTAAAAGCGCCTTTTTTATCCCTTTCTTTATAAGGGGTAATAAATCCCGTGAATTATTTCCATAAATGGAATTTGATCGGTATTTTGTTAGACTTACCGTGACAGCCTGCACATGGAGAGAGATATGAGCATTTTAAAAGAGTTCCGTGAATTCGCGATGCGCGGAAATGTTGTAGATTTAGCCGTCGGTGTGATCATCGGTGCAGCTTTCGGCAAAATAGTGTCGTCTTTGGTCGCTGACATCATTATGCCGCCGTTGGGATTATTAATTGGCGGAATCGACTTTAAATCGTTCGCACTGACATTGCGTGATGCGCAAGGTGATGTCCCTGCAGTCGTCATGCATTACGGTGTGTTTATCCAGAACATATTTGACTTTATTATCGTCGCTTTTGCTATTTTCATTGCGATTAAGCTGATCAATAAGCTGAAACGCAAGCAAGAAGAAGAGCCAAAGGCACCACCGGCACCGAGCAAAGAAGAAGTGCTGCTGAGCGAAATCCGCGATTTGCTGAAAGAACAGAATAACCGGAGTTAAGCTGAAACAAGAAGGGCAGTGGTAAAGAAGCGATTCGCTTGTTTGCCACTGCCCTCCTGAAAACCTCGTTTTTGATGTTTGTTTTTTCGCAGATAGCTTCCTTTCCCTTTCTTATTCTTCTCAACCCGTTGCCTGAATAGTGGGTCATGTAAGAGTGCCTCAATGGCGTTATCGTTGATCTGCCCCTTCGTATGCTGATAGCGACTCATAACTACTCCAGATTGTGTGTTTGAACGCGCGGAGTGTAGACCCCTCTGCGCAGAAGATCAACGGGCAGGTGAACCGGTACCATTACCTGCACTCGCGCCTTGTTCAAGCGCCTCAAGAATAGAACAATAAACACTGCTGTGCGCCGTACCGCAGCAGGCATCGTTGAGCTTCTGCAATGATCGACGCATGGCCTGCAGCTCGTCAATTCGTGCTTCGACTTCACTTAAACGGGCCTGCACAATGCTTTTCGACTCCTGGCAAGTATGATGCTCGGGATCAATGCGGATAGATAACAGTTCGCGAATCGATCCCAGAGTGAAACCCAACTGTCTGGCATGACGAATGAACTTAAGGCGCTGCAGATCTTTATCTGTATAAAGACGAAAGCCACCTTCCGTACGCACTTCGTGATCCATCATCTGCTGTTTCTCGTAATAACGGATCGTATCCGGCGTAACATCAGCCAGCTTTGCAATCTCACCAATGCGATACATGGCTACTCCTCATTAATTTTATGCAGTAACTTCGTCGCGTACTCACCACGCAGAAAATCGGTGCTTAATCCTGCTTGCCGCAGTTTCAGTTCAATTAACGCCAGTCGACGTTGCAGTTCATGGTGCTGTGGATGATCAGGCTGGACAGTATGGAGAAGATCAACAAACGCAACAGCTTCTTTGCGATACTCCAGCTCCGGAGGAAGACAGCCTGCATTTTTCAGCAAACGATATCCGGCACGCAACTCAGGCGGAATGTGCGAGTCATCGTCCAGCATCAGTGGCTCACCTCTGCCCGGTAGATTATCAAACTCACCTTTTTGTTGGGCGTCAAGAATATGTCGTTCTGCCCACTGATCAAGCAACCACATCATTGGTCTCCAGAGGGATGAACAAAAAGATATGCATATTGTAGGAAAGAGGTGGAACGGGGGATATAAAAAAACCCGCCGAGGCGGGTCTTTTTACGTTACTACAGATTACTCTGCAGCAGCTTCTGCTTTCGGCTCGGCGCGATCAACCAGCTCGATGTAAGCCATCGGAGCATTGTCACCAGCACGGAAGCCACACTTCAGAATGCGAGTGTAACCACCGGCACGGCTCGCGAAACGCGGGCCCAGCTCGTTAAACAGTTTTGCCACGATCTCGTTATCACGAGTACGGGCGAATGCCAGACGACGATTAGCAACGCTATCAGTCTTGGCAAGAGTAATCAGCGGCTCAACTACGCGACGCAGCTCTTTGGCTTTCGGCAGAGTCGTCTTGATGATCTCATGACGAACCAAAGAACCTGCCATGTTACGGAACATGGCCTGGCGATGGCTGCTGTTGCGGTTCAGTTGACGACCACTCTTACGATGGCGCATGACCTTATCCTTCTCAGTAAAACCTTAACCTGTGATCCGGTTACTCGTCAGCAATGCTTGCCGGTGGCCAGTTTTCCAGGCGCATGCCCAGAGACAAACCACGTGAAGCCAGCACGTCTTTAATCTCGGTAAGAGATTTTTTACCCAGGTTCGGCGTTTTCAGCAACTCAACCTCGGTACGCTGTACCAGATCACCGATATAGTGGATAGCTTCTGCCTTGAGGCAGTTAGCAGAGCGGACAGTCAATTCCAGATCGTCAACAGGGCGCAGCAGGATCGGATCGAATTCTGGTTTCTCTTCTTTGACTTCCGGCTGACGTACATCACGTAAGTCAACGAAAGCTTCCAGTTGTTCTGCCAGGATGGTTGCCGCACGACGAATCGCCTCTTCAGGATCGATTGTGCCGTTGGTTTCCATTTCGATGACCAGCTTGTCCAAGTCGGTACGCTGTTCAACACGTGCTGCTTCAACATTGTAGGCAATACGCTCTACAGGGCTGTAGCACGCGTCTACCAGCAGGCGGCCGATCGGGCGCTCATCTTCTTCCGAATGAATTCGGGCAGACGCCGGCACATAACCACGACCGCGCTGAACTTTGATACGCATGCTAATAGATGCGTTTTCATCGGTCAGGTGGCAGATCACATGCTGCGGCTTGACGATTTCGACATCACCGTCGTGGGTGATATCGGCTGCGGTCACAGGGCCAATGCCAGATTTATTCAGAGTAAGAATAACATCATCTTTCCCCTGAACTCTCACCGCCAGCCCTTTCAGGTTGAGCAGGATTTCAAGGATATCTTCCTGAACGCCTTCTTTGGTGCTGTACTCATGAAGTACACCATCAATCTCAACCTCTGTCACCGCGCAACCCGGCATCGATGAGAGCAGAATACGGCGCAGTGCGTTACCCAGAGTATGGCCAAAGCCACGCTCTAAAGGCTCAAGGGTCACCTTGGCGTGCGTCGAACTCACTTGCTCGATATCTACCAGGCGCGGTTTTAGAAACTCTGTCACAGAACCCTGCATTGTGTCCTCTCTTTGGTACTAAGCTTTACTTGGAGTAAAGCTCGACGATCAGGTGTTCGTTAATGTCCGCAGACAGATCAGAACGCTCCGGCTTACGCTTGAACGTACCTTCCATCTTGCCAGCATCAACTTCCAGCCAGGTTGGCTTTTCACGCTGCTCAGCCAGCTCCAGAGCGGCTTTCACGCGAGATTGCTTTTTCGCTTTCTCACGAATGCTAACCACGTCATTCGGACTAACCTGGTAAGAAGCGATGTTAACAACACGACCGTTTACCATGATTGCTTTGTGGCTAACCAGCTGACGTGCTTCTGCACGAGTGGCACCGAAGCCCATACGGTATACAACGTTGTCCAGACGACCTTCCAGCAGACCCAACAGGTTTTCACCAGTGTTGCCTTTCAGACGTGCTGCTTCTTTATAGTAGTTACGGAACTGACGCTCCAGCACACCGTAGATACGGCGAACTTTTTGCTTTTCACGCAACTGCACACCATAGTCAGACAGACGCGGTTTACGCGCACCGTGCTGGCCAGGAGCTTGTTCAATTTTACACTTGGTATCGATCGCGCGAACGCCAGACTTAAGGAACAGGTCTGTGCCCTCACGACGGCTCAGCTTGAGCTTAGGACCCAAATATCTTGCCATTTTCTTTCTCCAACAATCCTAGAAAACGAGCGCGTTATACGCGACGTTTTTTCGGCGGACGACAACCGTTGTGAGGGATCGGAGTCACATCAGTAATATTAGTGATGCGGAAACCAGCGGCGTTCAGTGCACGAATAGTAGATTCGCGACCCGGACCCGGTCCCTTAACCATAACTTCCAGATTCTTGATGCCGTATTCTTTTACGGCTTCAGCGCAACGCTCTGCCGCAACCTGAGCTGCGAACGGAGTGGATTTGCGAGAACCACGGAAACCGGAACCACCGGCTGTTGCCCAACCCAGCGCGTTACCCTGACGATCAGTAATAGTAACGATGGTGTTGTTGAAAGAAGCATGGATATGAGCCACGCCGTCAGAGACTTGTTTTCTTACACGTTTACGTGCACGAATTGGTGCCTTTGCCATTATTCAATCACCCCGATTATTTCTTGATCGGTTTGCGCGGACCCTTACGGGTACGTGCGTTGGTCTTGGTACGCTGACCGCGAACCGGGAGACCACGACGATGACGCAAACCGCGATAGCAACCAAGATCCATCAGGCGCTTGATGCTCATGCTAATTTCACGGCGCAGATCACCTTCAACGACAAATTTGGCAACTTCGTCACGCAGCGTGTCGATTTGTTCTTCAGACAGCTCACTGATCTTAACATTTTCAGCGATGCCCGCAGCAGCCAGAATGGCTTGAGAGCGGGTTTTGCCGACACCGTAGATCGAAGTTAATGCGATCACAGCATGTTTCTGATCAGGAATGTTAATGCCTGCTATACGGGCCACTATGCACTCCTATAATTTTACTTGCACGCCCCATGCTGAAAAGCCCGTTTTCAGGATACTCAAATGGAAACGTACAGACATACAAAAGATTGGCTGGCTAATCTAGCCAGCTCAACCCAACTTTGCAAGAAAAATATGCGAAATAATCAGCCTTGGCGCTGTTTATGCTTCGGCTCGGCACTGCAAATCACACGGATGACGCCATCACGTTTAACGATTTTGCAGTTACGGCATAATTTCTTGACGGAAGCACGAACTTTCATTTTTACTCTCCGTAACTTCTCGGGCGACCATTAACGACCGTAGCCTTTCAGGTTCGCCTTCTTCAATGCAGACTCATACTGACTGGACATCATCAGAGTTTGCACTTGAGCCATAAAGTCCATAATCACGACGACAACGATAAGCAGTGAGGTTCCACCGAAGTAGAACGGTACTTTCATCGCATCACGCATGAACTCCGGGATCAGGCAGATAAAAGTAATGTAGAGCGCACCGACCAGAGTCAGGCGGGTCATTACTTTATCGATATACTTCGCCGTTTGCTCTCCCGGACGAATTCCTGGTACAAATGCACCGGACTTCTTCAGGTTATCTGCTGTTTCACGCGGGTTGAAGACCAACGCCGTGTAGAAGAAACAGAAGAAGATGATTGCAGACGCATAGAGTAACACATAAAGCGGTTGCCCAGGCTGCAAATACAGCGAAATTGTTGTCAGCCAGTTCCAACCGGTACCGCCCCCGAACCATGACGCGATGGTAGCTGGGAACAGAATAATACTGGAAGCGAAGATTGCCGGGATTACCCCCGCCATATTCACTTTCAGCGGTAAATGTGTGCTCTGAGCAGCATAGACTCGACGGCCTTGCTGACGTTTGGCGTAGTTTACCACAATGCGGCGTTGACCACGTTCAACGAATACAACAAAGAACGTCACAGCAAATACTAATACTGCAACCAACAGCAACAGGAGGAAGTGCAGGTCGCCTTGACGCGCTTGCTCGATAGTATGGGCAATGGCTGGCGGAAGGCCCGCCACAATGCCAGCGAAGATAATGATCGAGATACCGTTACCGATACCGCGTTCAGTGATCTGTTCGCCGAGCCACATCAGGAACATCGTTCCTGTGACCAGACTGACAACAGCGGTGAAGTAGAATGCAAAGCCTGGATTCATTACCAGGCCCTGCATACCAGGCATATTCGGCAGACCAGTAGCAATACCGATCGACTGGAATATAGCCAACACCAGAGTACCGTAACGGGTGTACTGGCTGATCTTACGACGACCAGACTCCCCTTCTTTCTTCAATTCCGCCAGGGCCGGATGAACGACCGTTAGCAGTTGGATAATAATCGATGCCGAGATATACGGCATGATACCCAATGCGAAGATAGAAGCACGGCTTAAAGCACCACCAGAGAACATGTTGAACATTTCAATGATGGTGCCACGCTGTTGTTCAAGCAGTTTGGCAAGTACAGCGGCATCGATACCAGGGATCGGAATAAAAGAGCCAATACGGAAAACAATCAACGCACCGATAACAAACAGCAGTCTGCGTTTCAGTTCGCCAATTCCACCCTTGGCACTTTGAAAATCTAATCCCGGTTGCTTAGCCATCTGCTACTTATTCCTCAATTTTACCGCCAGCAGCTTCGATAGCAGCACGAGCGCCTTTCGACACGCGCAGGCCACGAACAGTTACCGGACGAGCAACTTCACCAGCCAGGATCACTTTCGCGAACTCGATCTGGATGCCGATAATGTTAGCCGCTTTCAGCGTGTTCAGGTCTACTACGTCGCCTTCTACTTTAGCCAGATCTGACAGACGAATTTCTGCCGTGATCATTGCTTTACGAGAAGTGAAACCGAATTTCGGCAGACGACGATACAGAGGCATCTGACCGCCCTCGAAACCGCGACGTACGCCACCGCCAGAACGAGATTTCTGACCTTTGTGACCACGACCACCGGTTTTACCGAGGCCAGAACCGATACCACGACCCAGGCGTTTACCCGCCTTTTTGGAGCCTTCGGCCGGAGACAGAGTATTTAAACGCATCTCTTACTCCTCAACTTTAACCATGAAGGAAACCGCGTTGACCATACCACGAACCGCAGGAGTATCCTCACGTTCAACAGTATGACCAATACGACGCAGACCCAGGCCAAGCAGCGTTGCCTTGTGTTTCGGCAGACGACCGATTGCACTGCGGGTTTGAGTGATTTTAATAGTCTTTGCCATGGTCAATTACCCCAGAATTTCTTCAACGGATTTACCACGCTTGGCAGCGACCATTTCCGGGGACTTCATATTCGCCAGGCCATCAATAGTTGCACGAACCACGTTAATCGGGTTAGTGGAACCATATGCTTTAGCCAGTACGTTATGAACCCCAGCGACTTCCAGAACGGCGCGCATTGCACCACCGGCGATGATACCGGTACCTTCGGAAGCCGGCTGCATGAAGACACGAGAACCCGTGTGAACACCTTTAACCGGGTGCTGCAGGGTGCCGTGATTCAGCGCGACGTTAATCATATTGCGACGGGCTTTTTCCATCGCTTTCTGGATCGCTGCCGGAACTTCGCGAGCTTTACCGTAACCAAAACCGACGCGGCCATTACCATCCCCTACAGTCACAAGAGCTGTGAAGGAGAAAATACGACCACCCTTTACGGTTTTAGATACGCGGTTTACCGCGATCAGCTTTTCCTGCAGTTCGCCAGCTTGTTTTTCGATGTGAGCCATCTTACACCTCTACCTTAGAACTGAAGGCCAGCTTCACGAGCAGCATCTGCCAGTGCCTGGACGCGACCATGATATTGGAACCCGGAACGGTCAAAGGACACATCTTTAATGCCTTTTTCCAGAGCGCGTTCAGCTACAGCTTTACCCACAGCTGCGGCCGCGTCTTTGTTACCGGTGTACTTCAGTTGTTCCGCGATAGCTTTTTCTACAGTAGAAGCAGCTACCAGAACTTCAGAACCATTCGATGCGATTACCTGGGCGTAAATATGACGCGGGGTACGATGTACCACCAGGCGGGTCGCACCAAGCTCTTTGAGCTTGCGGCGTGCGCGGGTCGCACGACGGATACGAGCAGATTTCTTATCCATAGTGTTACCTTACTTCTTCTTAGCCTCTTTGGTACGCACGACTTCGTCGGCGTAACGAACACCCTTGCCTTTGTAAGGCTCAGGACGACGGTAGGCGCGCAAATCAGCTGCAACCTGGCCGATAACCTGTTTATCAGCGCCTTTCAGCACGATTTCAGTTTGAGTCGGACATTCAGCAGTGATACCCGCCGGCAGTTGATGGTCAACAGGATGAGAGAAACCCAGTGCCAGGTTTACAACATTCCCTTTAACCGCTGCACGATAACCTACACCAACCAGCTGCAGCTTCTTGGTGAAGCCTTCGGTAACACCGATAACCATTGAGTTCAGCAGGGCACGCGCGGTACCAGCCTGAGCCCAAGCGTTCGCGTAACCATCACGCGGACCGAAGGTCAGAACATTGTCTGCATGGTTAACTTCAACAGCATCGTTAAGGGTACGAGTCAGCTCGCCGTTTTTACCTTTGATCGTAATAACCTGACCGTTGATTTTTACGTCAACGCCGGCAGGAATAACGACCGGTGCTTTAGCAACACGAGACATTTTTTCCTCCGATTAGGCTACGTAGCAGATAATTTCGCCACCAAGACCAGCCTGGCGCGCTGCACGATCAGTCATAACACCTTTTGAGGTAGAAACAACTGCGACACCCATACCACCCATAACTTTCGGCAGCTCATCTTTTTTCTTATAGATGCGCAGACCAGGGCGGCTGATACGCTGAATGCTTTCTACCACAGCTTTACCCTGGAAGTATTTGAGAGTCACTTCCAGTTCCGGCTTGATGTCGCCTTCAATTTTGAAATCTTCAATAAAACCTTCTTCCTTCAGCACGTTGGCAATTGCCACTTTCAGCTTGGAGGAAGGCATGGTGACCGCAGCTTTGTTCGCGGCCTGACCGTTACGGATACGGGTCAGCATATCCGCGATCGGATCTTGCATGCTCATCTGTCTTTACTCCCGTGATTCAATTGGTGACAATTACCAGCTAGCCTTTTTCAGACCCGGGATTTCACCGCGCATAGCGGATTCACGGACCTTGATACGGCTCAACCCGAACTTCCGCAGGAAACCATGCGGACGACCAGTTTGACGGCAGCGGTTACGCTGACGAGACGGGCTGGAATCACGCGGCAGACTCTGCAGCTTGAGAACAGCGTTCCAACGATCTTCGTCGGAAGCGTTCACATCAGAAATGATCGCTTTCAGTTCAGCGCGTTTCGCGAAGTATTTTTCAGCTAAAGCTACGCGTTTAACTTCGCGTGCTTTCATAGATTGCTTAGCCATGAAGTAACCCTACCTTACTTGCGGAACGGGAAGTCAAAGGCAGCCAGCAGAGCACGGCCTTCTTCGTCAGATTTCGCAGTAGTGGTAATGGTAATATCCAAACCACGCACGCGGTCGACTTTATCGTAGTCGATTTCTGGGAAGATGATCTGCTCACGGACACCCATGCTGTAGTTACCACGACCGTCGAAAGACTTAGCGGACAAGCCACGGAAGTCACGGATACGCGGTACAGCAATAGTGATCAGGCGCTCAAAGAACTCCCACATGCGTTCGCCACGCAGAGTCACTTTACAGCCGATCGGATAGCCCTGACGGATTTTGAAGCCCGCAACAGATTTGCGCGCTTTGGTGATCAACGGTTTTTGACCGGAGATTGCTGCCAGGTCAGCTGCTGCGTTATCCAGCAGTTTCTTGTCAGCGATCGCTTCACCAACACCCATATTCAGGGTGATCTTCTCGACCCGAGGGACTTGCATGACAGAATTGTAGTTAAACTCAGTCATGAGTTTTTTAACTACTTCGTCTTTGTAGTAATCATGCAGTTTCGCCATCGTACTACTCCAAATTACTTGATAGTTTCGCTGTTAGACTTGAAGAAACGGACTTTTTTGCCGTCTTCGAATCTAAAGCCTACACGGTCAGCCTTGCCGGTTGCCGCATTGAAGATTGCAACGTTAGAAACCTGAATAGCAGCTTCTTTTTCAACGATGCCGCCTGGTTGGTTCAGGGCCGGAACCGGCTTCTGATGTTTTTTAACCAGGTTGATACCTTCAACAATGATCTTGCCGGAAGACAGGACATTTTTTACTTTACCGCGCTTACCTTTATCTTTACCGGTTAACACGATAACTTCGTCATCACGACGGATTTTAGCTGCCATGATTCGCTCCTTAGAGTACTTCTGGTGCCAGAGAGATGATTTTCATAAACTTCTCAGAACGAAGTTCACGAGTAACCGGCCCAAAAATACGCGTACCGATAGGCTGCTCGCTGTTGTTGTTCAGAAGAACACAAGCATTGCCATCGAAGCGAACGACAGAACCGTCAGGGCGACGAACACCCTTCTTGGTGCGCACCACTACCGCCTTCAGCACATCACCTTTTTTGACCTTACCACGCGGAATTGCTTCTTTAATGGTGATCTTGATGATGTCGCCGACGCCTGCGTAGCGACGGTGCGAGCCACCCAGAACCTTGATACACATTACGCGACGTGCACCGGAGTTGTCGGCGACGTTCAGCATAGTCTGTTCTTGGATCATTTCAGTGCTCCGCTAATGTCAACTACTACTGAAGACCCCAGAATCAGGGTCGATAAAAAGCCCCATATCGGGGGCGCAGCATTATAACACCGCTTCCCTGATATGGGTAGAAAAAATAAACGGCCCATCGCTGAGCCGTTTATTCGTTAGAGAACGCGTACTGTATTACAGAACAGCTTTCTCTACAACGCGAACCAGCGTCCAGGACTTAGTCTTGGACAACGGACGGCATTCGCGGATTTCAACCACGTCGCCGGTACCGCATTCGTTGTTCTCGTCGTGTACGTGCAGTTTGGTCGTACGTTTAATGAATTTACCGTAGATCGGGTGTTTCACGAAACGTTCGATAGCTACAACAATGGATTTCTCCATTTTGTCGCTAACAACACGACCTTGCAGAGTACGGATTTTATCGGTCATTACGCACCCGCCTTCTCAGTCAGTAAAGTCTTAACGCGTGCGACATCACGACGCACTTGCTTCAACAGGTGAGTCTGTTGCAGCTGGCCACTTGCCGCCTGCATACGCAGGTTGAACTGCTCGCGCAGCAGGTTAAGCAGCTCGGTGTTCAGCTCTTCAACGCTCTTTTCACGCAGCTCTTTTGCTTTCATTACATCACCGTCTTAGTTACAAAGGTGGTTTTAATCGGCAGTTTTGCTGCTGCCAGCTCGAAGGCTTCACGGGCCAGCTCTTCCGGAACGCCGTCCATTTCATACAGGACTTTACCCGGCTGAATCAAGGCAACCCAATACTCCACGTTACCTTTACCTTTACCCATACGAACTTCCAGCGGCTTCTCGGTGATCGGTTTGTCCGGGAATACACGGATCCAGATCTTACCTTGACGCTTAACAGCACGAGTCATAGCACGACGTGCTGCTTCGATCTGACGAGCGGTCAGACGACCACGGCCAACAGCTTTCAGACCGTAAGTGCCGAAGCTCACATCCGTGCCCTGCGCGAGACCACGGTTGCGGCCTTTGTGCACTTTACGGAATTTTGTACGCTTTGGTTGTAACATCAGCGACGCTCCTTATTTACGGCCTTTACGCTGCTGCTTTTTAGGTTGAGCAGCCGGTTTTTCCGGTTGTTCAACTGCAGCCATACCACCAAGGATCTCACCTTTGAAGATCCACACTTTTACGCCGATTACACCGTAAGTGGTGTGCGCTTCAGAGGTGTTGTAGTCGATGTCAGCACGCAGAGTGTGCAGCGGAACGCGACCCTCACGATACCATTCGGTACGTGCGATCTCAGCGCCGCCCAGACGGCCGCTAACTTCAACTTTGATACCTTTAGCGCCCAGACGCATTGCGTTCTGTACAGCACGCTTCATAGCACGACGGAACATAACACGACGTTCCAGCTGAGAAGTGATGCTGTCAGCAACCAATTTTGCGTCCAGTTCAGGTTTACGAACTTCGGCGATATTGATCTGAGCAGGAACGCCAGCGATATCCGCTACGACCTTGCGCAGTTTTTCAACGTCTTCACCTTTCTTACCGATAACGATACCCGGGCGAGCAGTGTGAATAGTCACACGAATGCTTTTAGCCGGACGCTCGATAACGATACGAGATACAGACGCTTTAGCCAGTTCCTTAGTCAGGTACTGACGTACTTTAAAGTCGCTGTCCAGGTTGTCAGCGAATTCTTTGGTGTTCGCAAACCAGGTTGAGTTCCATGGTTTTACAATACCCAGGCGAATACCATTAGGATGTACTTTCTGACCCATTGCTAGTCTCCAGAGTCTCAGCGATCGGACACAACCACAGTAATGTGGCTGGTGCGCTTCAGGATGCGATCTGCACGACCTTTTGCACGCGGCATAATGCGCTTCATGCTCGGGCCTTCGTCTACGAAAATTTTCGCAACTTTCAGATCGTCAATGTCAGCGCCATCGTTGTGTTCAGCGTTAGCAATGGCAGATTCCAGAACCTTCTTGACCAGTACAGCCGCTTTCTTATTGGTGTAGGTCAGAATATCCAGCGCCTGCGACACTTTCTTACCGCGAATCAGGTCAGCAACAAGGCGAACCTTCTGAGCAGAAGAACGAGCATGGCGATGTTGAGCTAAAGTTTCCATCTCTTCCTCCTACCTTATTTCTTCTTCGCTTTTTTATCAGCAGCATGGCCGCGATAAGTACGAGTCGGTGCGAATTCACCCAGTTTGTGACCGACCATTTCGTCGGAAACAAATACCGGAACGTGCTGACGACCATTATGGACAGCGATGGTCAAACCGATCATGTTAGGAAAGATCGTTGAACGACGGGACCAAGTGCGCAGGGGCTTCTTGTCTCCGCTTTCCACCGCTTTCTCTACCTTCTTCAGCAAGTGCAGGTCAATAAAAGGACCTTTCTTGAGAGAACGTGGCATGGCTTATCCTCTAAAATTATTTGCTACGGCGACGTACGATGAATTTATCAGTACGCTTGTTGCTGCGGGTCTTCTTACCTTTGGTCTGCAGGCCCCACGGGGATACCGGGTGCTTACCAAAGTTACGACCTTCACCACCACCATGTGGGTGATCGACTGGGTTCATCGCGGTACCGCGAACGGTCGGACGAACACCACGCCAGCGTGCAGCACCTGCTTTACCCAGAACGCGCAGCATATGCTCAGCATTGCCAACTTCGCCCAGAGTAGCGCGGCATTCTGCTTCGACTTTACGCATTTCACCAGAACGCAGACGCAGGGTGACATAAGCACCATCACGAGCAACGATCTGAACGTAAGTACCAGCGGAACGAGCCAGCTGACCGCCTTTACCTGGTTTCATTTCTACGTTATGAACGGTAGAACCAACCGGGATATTGCGCATCGGCAGGGTGTTGCCTGCTTTGATTGCAGCATCAACGCCAGACTGAATCTGGTCGCCAGCTTTCAGGCCTTTCGGGGCCAGGATGTAACGGCGTTCGCCGTCTTTGTACAGAACCAGCGCGATGTTCGCGGAACGGTTCGGATCGTACTCAAGACGTTCAACAACTGCCGGGATACCATCTTTGTTGCGTTTGAAGTCAACAATACGGTAAGCCTGCTTGTGGCCACCACCGATATGACGAGTGGTGATACGGCCATTGTTGTTACGACCACCGGATTTGCTGTTTTTTTCCAGCAACGGAGCAAACGGTTTGCCCTTGTGCAGCTCAGGGTTAACCACTTTAACTACGTGGCGACGACCCGGAGATGTCGGTTTACATTTAACAACTGCCATTGTATTACTCCTCCGACTTACTCAGCGCCGCCGACGAAGTCCAGATTCTGGCCTTCTTTCAGGGTGACGTAAGCTTTTTTCCAGTCGCTACGACGACCGATACGCTGTCCGTGACGTTTAACTTTCCCTTTAACTACCAGGGTGTTAACGACTTCGACTTCGACTTCAAACAGTTTCTGCACAGCAGCTTTGATTTCTGCTTTGGTCGCGTCTTTAGCAACTTTGAGAACGATGGTGTTTGTTTTTTCCATCGCAGTAGACGCTTTTTCAGAAACGTGCGGTGCACGCAGCACCTTCAGCAGACGTTCTTCACGAATCATGCCAGCATCTCCTCAACTTGCTTAACAGCATCAGCAGTCATTACGACTTTGTCGAAGGCGATCAGGCTAACCGGGTCGATACCAGTCGCGTCGCGAACATCAACCTTGTGCAGGTTGCGCGCGGCCAGGAACAGGTTCTCGTCCAGCTCACCGGTGATGATCAGCACATCTTCCAGAGCCATGTCTTTCAGTTTCTGAGCCAGCAGCTTGGTTTTCGGTGCTTCAACAGAGAACTGCTCGACAACGATCAGACGATCCTGACGTACCAGTTCGGACAGGATGCTTTTCAGCGCGCCGCGGTACATCTTTTTGTTAACTTTTTGACTGTGGTCCTGCGGACGCGCAGCGAAGGTCACGCCACCAGAACGCCAGATCGGGCTCTTGATAGAACCAGAACGAGCGCGGCCGGTGCCTTTCTGGCGCCACGGTTTTTTACCGGAACCAGTTACTTCAGCACGGGTCTTCTGAGCACGAGTGCCCTGACGAGCACCAGCTGCATAAGCAACAACAACCTGGTGTACCAGCGCTTCGTTAAAGTCACGACCGAAGGTAGTTTCGGAAACAGTCAGCGCGCTCTGCGCGTCTTTCAATACTAATTCCATTGCTATCTCCTCACGCCTTCACAGCTGGTTTAACGATCAGGTCGCTACCGGTTGCACCCGGGACAGCACCTTTAACCAGCAGCAGGTTGCGCTCAGCGTCAACACGTACTACGTCCAGGCTCTGAACGGTTACGCGCTCATTACCCAGCTGACCTGCCATTTTCTTGCCCTTGAACACTTTGCCCGGAGTCTGGTTCTGACCGATGGAACCCGGAACGCGGTGAGACAGGGAGTTACCGTGAGTAGCGTCCTGGGTACGGAAGTTCCAGCGCTTAACGGTACCTGCGAAACCTTTACCTTTAGAGGTGCCAGTTACGTCAACTTTTTTAACTTCAGCAAACAGCTCAACGCTAATGTTCTGACCTACGGTGAATTCTTCGCCGTCAGCAAGACGGAATTCCCACAGACCACGGCCAGCTTCAACGCCAGCTTTAGCGAAGTGACCAGCTTCCGGCTTGGTTACACGGTTAGCTTTTTTAGCACCGGTGGTAACCTGGATAGCGCGGTAGCCATCGTTAGCCAGATCTTTAACCTGAGTAACGCGGTTTGCTTCAACTTCGATTACGGTTACTGGGATAGATACGCCATCTTCAGTGAAGATGCGGGTCATGCCCACTTTTTTACCGACTAAACCAATCATTGTTTCAACCTCTCAATCGCTCGATGACCTGATCAACCCAGGCTGATCTGCACGTCTACACCGGCAGCCAGATCCAGACGCATCAGAGCATCAACGGTTTTCTCGGTTGGCTCAACGATGTCAACCAGACGCTTGTGAGTGCGGATTTCGTACTGATCACGCGCGTCTTTGTTGACGTGCGGGGAGATCAGAACGGTAAAGCGCTCTTTGCGGGTCGGCAGCGGGATCGGACCACGAACTTGCGCACCAGTACGCTTCGCAGTCTCGACGATTTCGGCGGTTGATTGATCGATCAGACGATGATCAAACGCTTTCAAGCGGATACGGATTCTTTGGTTCTGCATGAGACCAGAGCTCCAATTATTTATAGACGAAAATAATTACTCCTCACACCCATTACGATTGATGGGGGAGTGTAATCGTTCTTACGTAGCCCCCCAATCGGGGGCATTGTTAGCGGTTAAACCACACCGCCATGGTTCAGATTGAACCAGCCGTCATTTACGACAGGCCCGCGCATTATACGCAAATCCAGCCGCGACGCAAGTGCAGTGTAGAAATTAAGCAGTCTTGCGTGCGGGTTCCGGAGGTCGGTTGCGAATGCAACAGCACCGCACAAATCTTCGCAAACGGCTACGCAATATCACAATTACGCGTTTTCTTTTTTTCCTATGCCCCGGCACCCTCGACTTCACATAGCTCTATTTCAAACAGGGACAATATGCTGATTTTTCTTTCTATTCACCTGGCGATGAATTTGGTTCTTATCCGCTGTGATATGCGTACGGGCCTGCTGCCAGACAGATTCACCTGCCCCCTTTTATGGACGGGGTTACTCTGGCATTGCACCTTACGCCCACCTTTTTTAGCAAACGCGGTTATCGGCGCGATTGCAGGCTACGCAGGCTTTGCGCTGATCTATTGGGGTTACCGTTTCGTACGTCATCAGGAGGGACTTGGCTATGGTGATATCAAATTTCTGGCTGCTCTGGGAGCCTGGCATGGCTGGCAAAGTTTACCTATGCTGGTGTTTCTCGCGGCCCTGCTGGCAGGATGCGCGGTGGTAACGAAAGCATGCTTGAGTCGCAGATTACAGGCACTAAAAAACCCGCTGCCTTTCGGGCCATTTCTGGCAGCAGCGGGTTTGCTGATTGGGTATCACACCATGGGGCTGGGTTAATCTTCAACTTTGATTTGCGACTGCAGGTAGTTCTGCACCCCGATTTTACCGATCAGATCAAGCTCGGTTTCCAGCCAGTCGATGTGATGTTCTTCTTCGGCCAGAATAGTGATCATCATATCGCGACTGACATAATCATGGACACTGTCAGCGTAGGCGATCGCTTCACGCAAATCTTTCGCGCCTTCCAACTCCAGCCTCAGATCAGATTGCAGCATCTCTTCCACATCTTCACCAATCCCGAGCTTGCCTAAATCTTGCAGGTTCGGAATCCCTTCAAGGAACAAAATACGCTCGATGTACTTATCCGCGTGTTTCATTTCATCGATGGATTCATGGTATTCGACATCATTCAGCCGCGTCAGTCCCCAGTTCTTGAACATACGCGCGTGGAGAAAATACTGGTTTATTGCGACAAGCTCATTTCCCAATAATTTATTGAGATAGTTTATGATTTTAACATCACCTTTCATTATGTAGTCCCTCCGCTTCCACTCATTGAAGCGTAGATGGGGCTACAGGGATGTCAAAAAAAAGATAGCGCCTCAGGCGATCTCTTTATATTCCGGGATCTGTGTAAGCTCATCCTGCATAATTTCTCGCGCTGCGCGGATGCACTTACCACATTGGTTTCCTACAGGAACAAACTTGCGAAGCTGTTGAAAGGATTGAGGGTGAAACTGGCGTACAGCCTGGCGAATCTTTTTGTCACTCACACCATTACACAAACAAACGTACATGATCACTCCCGTTCAATTTATGCGCAAAAGTGTAAATGAGAATGGTTATGATTACAATAGCACAAACTGTAAAGCTGTTGCGGGATGGTCCGCAAAATCACGAATAAATATGTCTGTTGCTAAATAGCAGGCAGCAAAAAGGGCGCCGAAGCGCCCTTTTCAATTCAAAGCTAAAAAAATTAGCTCAGAACTTTAGCT
>NZ_JBOBHR010000019.1:0-21637 GCF_050587465.1 Kosakonia sp. N21
CCCACAGGGGAGAGGGAATGCATCGGTAGCATATGATATTCCCTTACCGGGCCTCATATCCGGGGGGGAGAGGGAATGCACCAGTGGCATATGATATTCCCTTACCAAGCCTCATATCCTGGCGGGGAAAGGGGGGTTGTACCGGTGAGGGATGACCGCAGTTTTCCCCCTCTCCCTTCCAGGGAGAGGGCCGGGGTGAGGGTCTTTACCGTCCCCCTGCCAAATCTAAAAAACTCCCCGTCACATACGACGCTTTATCACTCAGTAACCAGACAATCCCCTGCGCAACCTCCTCGGGTTGCCCGCCGCGTTGCATCGGTATCGCACTGCTCACGCGATCGACGCGCCCCGACTCACCGCCGCTGGCATGCATGTCGGTATAGATAAAACCAGGGCGAACGCCGTTGACCCGGATCCCGTTGGCCGCCACCTCTAGCGCTAACCCGGTCGTCAGCGTATCAACAGCGCCTTTCGAGGCCGCATAATCAACATATTCACCGGGGGAACCGGTTCGCGCCGCAGCCGATGAAACATTCACAATCGCGCCGCCTTGCCCACCATACTGGCGAGACATGCGTTTTACGGCTTCGCGACAGCACAGAAAATAACCGGTCACGTTAGTGCTTAGCACCCGGTTGATACGTTCAGCGGTCAGGTTTTCCAGCCGGCTTTGCTGAAACAAGATCCCGGCATTATTCACCAGCGCCACCAACGGTTCCGCTTCATTGTCGATACGGGTAAACAGAGCATCTACCTGCGCTTCATCGCTGATATCCGCCTGCACCGCAAAAGCGTTACCGCCCTGGGCAATGATCTGTGCCACTACCTCGTCAGCCGCCTGCGCGTTATGCTGATAATTCACCGCCACGTTATACCCTTCCTGCGCCAGCAGTAGCGCTGTCGCCCGACCAATCCCCCGGCTGGCGCCGGTGACTAAAGCTATCGCCATTATCCTCTCCCATAATAAAAGGGCGCCGAAGCGCCCTTAAAAGATAGCCTTATTACCACACTACTGATATTCGCTTACCGGCACGCAGGAGCAGGACAGGTTACGGTCACCGTAAACATCATCCAGACGTTTTACCGTTGGCCAGTATTTATTGACCACACCCGCCGGGAATACCGCTAACTCGCGGCTGTAACCGTGGTTCCATTCAGCAACCAGTTCATTTTGCGTGTGCGGTGCATTCACCAGCGGGTTGTCTTCCAGCGGCCATTCGCCCTGTTTCACACGATCGATCTCAGCGCGGATCGCCAGCATCGCGTCAATAAAGCGATCCAGTTCGACTTTGCTTTCCGATTCGGTCGGCTCGACCATCAGCGTTCCGGCAACCGGGAACGACATGGTCGGCGCATGGAAGCCGTAGTCAATCAGGCGCTTGGCGATATCCAGCTCACTGATGCCGGTCTCTTCTTTCAGCGGGCGGATATCGAGAATACATTCGTGCGCCACGCGGCCATCACGACCGGTATACAGCACCGGAAACGCCCCTTTCAGACGGCTGGCAATATAGTTGGCATTGAGGATCGCGACCTGGCTGGCCTGTTTCAGCCCTTCAGCCCCCATCATGCGGATGTACATCCAACTGATAGGCAGAATCGACGCGCTACCGAAAGGCGCAGCGGACACCGCGCCCTGACGGGTCAGCATTCCTTCGATTTGCACTACGCTGTGACCCGGCACGAACGGCGCCAGATGCGCTTTCACGCCAATCGGCCCCATGCCCGGACCGCCGCCGCCGTGCGGAATGCAGAACGTTTTGTGCAGGTTAAGATGCGATACATCCGCGCCAATAAAGCCCGGCGAGGTAATGCCAACCTGAGCATTCATGTTCGCGCCATCCAGGTAAACCTGGCCGCCGAACTGGTGCACCACTTCGCAGACTTCACGAATCGTCTCTTCATAAACACCGTGGGTAGACGGGTAAGTCACCATGATGCAGGAGAGATTATCGCCCGCCTGTTCGGCTTTCGCGCGCAGGTCAGCAAGGTCGATATTGCCGTTTTTATCACACGCGACCACCACCACCTGCATACCGGCCATCTGTGCCGATGCCGGGTTGGTTCCGTGGGCAGAGCTGGGGATCAGACAGATATCGCGATGCCCCTCGTTGCGGCTTTCGTGGTAATGGCGGATAGCCAGCAGACCTGCATATTCACCCTGCGCACCGGAGTTCGGCTGCATGCAGAGCGCATCATAACCGGTCAGTTTAACCAGCCAGTCAGAGAGCTGGGCGATCATCTGATGGTAACCTTCCGCCTGTTCCGGCGGGCAGAACGGGTGCAGCTCTGCAAATTCCGGCCAGGTGATGGGGATCATTTCTGCTGCGGCGTTCAGCTTCATGGTGCAGGATCCCAGCGGGATCATCGCCTGGTTCAGCGCCAGATCTTTGCGCTCCAGCGAGTGCATATAGCGCATCATTTCGGTTTCGCTGTGATAGCGATTAAAGACCGGATGCGTCAGGAAGGCATCGTCACGCAGCATGCTTTGCGGAACAGAACGGCTGTCGAGCGCCACATCCTGGTCCAGCGCGTCGATATCCAGACCGTGATTATCCCCCAGTAGCACCGTAAACAGCGCCAGCACATCTTCACGGGTGGTGGTTTCATCCAGCGTAATGCCCACAGCGTTGAGGATGTCGCTACGCAGGTTAATTTCCTGCGCTTCTGCGCGTGCCAGCACTGCGGCTTTATCCGCCACATCCACACACAGCGTGTCAAAGTAGTGTGCATGACGCAGTTTCAGACCTTTATGCTGCAAACCAGCGGCCAGGATGTCGGTCAGGCGATGAATGCGCCCGGCGATGCGTTTCAGCCCGGCCGGACCGTGGAAAACCGCGTACAGACTGGCAATATTGGCCAGCAGGACCTGCGAAGTACAAATGTTTGAGTTCGCTTTCTCACGACGGATATGCTGCTCGCGTGTCTGCATCGCCATGCGCAGCGCGGTGTTACCAGCGGCATCTTTTGATACGCCGATAATACGGCCAGGCATGGAGCGTTTGAATTCATCTTTTGCGGCAAAGAAAGCCGCATGCGGGCCGCCGTAGCCCATCGGCACGCCAAAGCGTTGCGCGGAGCCAAATACAATGTCAGCACCCTGTTTGCCCGGTGCAGTCAAATGTACCAGCGTCAGCAGATCGGCAGCGACGCTGACGATGATTTTGCGGTTTTTCAGCTCAGCAATAAGCGCGCTGTAGTCGTGTACTTCACCGGTCGTCCCCACCTGCTGGAGCAGCACGCCGAACACATCCTGGTGATCCAGGACTTTGTCGGCGGCATCCACAATCACGTCAAACCCGAAGGTTTCGGCACGGGTACGAACCACATCCAGCGTTTGCGGGTGGACATCAGCCGCCACAAAGAAGCGACTCGCCCCTTTCAGTTTGCTGATGCGCTTCGCCATCGCCATCGCTTCAGCCGCCGCAGTGGCCTCATCCAGCAACGACGCGGAAGCCATATCCAGCCCGGTCAAATCCAGCGTCACTTGCTGGAAATTGAGCAGTGCTTCCAGACGCCCCTGCGACACTTCCGGCTGGTAGGGGGTGTAGGCGGTGTACCAGCCCGGGTTTTCCAGCATATTGCGCAGAATAACCGGCGGTAACTGCACGGCGGTATAGCCCATGCCAATGTAAGACTTAAAGCGCTTGTTACGTCCGGCAATCGCTTTCAGTTCGGCCAGGGCCGCGAATTCGGTGGTTGGCTCCCCAACCTGCGGCGGAGTGGCAAGCTGGATGTCTTTTGGCACGATCTGGCCGATCAGTGCATTTAACGAGTCCGCGCCAACGGTATTCAGCATCTCCAGCTGTTGCTGAGCATCCGGCCCAATGTGACGTTCAATGAAAGCGCCACGGTTTTCAAGCTGGCTTAAAGTCTGTGTCATGAGCGATGGTTCCTGAAACGTGCAGTGAATCGTGTTTGGACATTATCTGAATACGCTAAATCCTTCGCGTTGCAGGAGGGCGGCGACATAGCCAATCCCCAGACACTTACATCAGTAGGTGACTGAGGTGAGCGAGGAAGCCAACGCGTTTGCAACGCGAAGGATGACGCGTATTTATTCGTCTTCTAACAGTGCCGCGTAAGCCGTGGCATCCAGCAGCGCAGCCACTTCCGCTTCGTCACTGGCTTTGATTTTGAAGATCCAGCCTTCACCGTAGGGCTCGCTGTTAACCAGCTCAGGTGCGTCATTCAGTGCATCGTTCACCGCAACAACTTCACCGCCGATAGGCGCGTAGATGTCCGACGCGGCTTTTACCGACTCCGCCACGGCGCAGTCGTCGCCAGCGGCAACGGTTGTCCCCACGTCCGGCAGGTCAACAAACACCATATCGCCCAGCAGTTCCTGTGCGTGCTCGGTGATGCCAACGGTGTAGGTACCGTCCGCTTCTTTGCGCAGCCACTCGTGTTCTTTACTGTATTTCAGATCGCCAGGTACATTGCTCATCTCAATCTCTCCAGATAAAAAAAGGTTACGCGACGGCTTTGCCAGCACGCACAAAAATCGGTTTGGTCACTTTGACCGGCATTTCACGGTTGCGGATTTGCACCACCGCCGTTTCGCCAATGCCAGCAGGAACGCGCGCCAGTGCAATACTGTAGCCAAGCGTTGGCGAGAAAGTCCCGCTGGTGATCACGCCTTCCTGTACATTGCCCTGGTTATCGGTGAAACGTACCGGCAGTTCGTTGCGCAGCACGCCTTTCTCGGTCATCACTAACCCAACCAGTTGCTCAGTGCCTTTTTCCCGCTGTAATTCCAGCGCTTCACGACCAATAAAATGGCGATCCTGCGGCTCCCAGGCAATGGTCCAGCCCATATTGGCCGCCAGCGGAGAAACGCTTTCATCCATTTCCTGACCATACAGGTTCATGCCCGCTTCCAGACGCAGCGTATCGCGCGCACCGAGGCCGCAAGGCTTCACGCCCGCACCCAGCAGTGCCTGCCAGAAGTCGGCCGCACGTTCGTTCGGCAGCGCAATTTCATAGCCCGCTTCGCCGGTATAACCG
Organism: Kosakonia sp. N21; assembly: GCF_050587465.1. NCBI lineage: Bacteria > Pseudomonadati > Pseudomonadota > Gammaproteobacteria > Enterobacterales > Enterobacteriaceae > Kosakonia > Kosakonia sp. N21. The sequence continues at coordinate 5,008 of NZ_JBOBHR010000019.1, forward strand.
GTGGTCGCGATAAAAAGGCCATCAACATCAATGCCAAAGAAAGGTTTCATCCCGTCGACCGCGCTGCGCTGCGCATCGCTGAATAATGATGCGGCTTTCGCCTGCGCATTCGGCCCCTGTACGGCGATCAGCGACAGATCATCACGAACGGTGAGTTCAATGGCGAAGGGTTCTGTGTGTTGGGAAATCCAGGAGAGGTCTTTTTCGCGGGTGGCGGAGTTAACAACGAGGCGGAAAAAATCTTCAGTGAAGTAATAGACGATCAGGTCATCAATGACGCCGCCCGAGGCATTTAGCATGCCGGTGTAAAGTGCTTTACCGGGCTTGGTGAGTTTCGCGACATCGTTAGCCAGTAAGTAGCGTAAAAACTCGCGGGTACGTGCACCTTTGAGGTCGACGATGGTCATGTGCGACACATCAAACATACCTGCGTCGGTACGCACCGCATGATGTTCATCAATCTGCGAGCCGTAATGCAACGGCATCATCCAGCCATGGAAGTCCACCATGCGGGCGCCGCACAGCGTGTGTTGTTCATACAAAGGGGTCTGCTGAGCCATCTTTTCCTCGTCGAATAAGCTGAGCCATCACGCTCGCCGGTGGCGTTTAATCACGCCGCCAAAAGCCGGGTTCACGACCTGTTGCAGGCCGCGACGCAAACGTTCTCTTTCGCCTGAACTTATCACCGAAAGCGGCGCTTAACCATAAGGTAAAATGGGTCATCACATTAGCTTATGACCTGTTTAGCCAAAAAACGGATCAGATGATTACACTGGCTTAATGACATTAAGACTGCATAAACCATTGCGCGAAGGGGAATGACAGCACCATTTACAGCATTTCACTCCGCAAAAAAGCGAATTTTGCCGTATAAGAAAAAACATAACATGAAAAAATCTAATCTGAAAAAGGCGGTGAAATTAGATTATTTCAAATGAGAAGTGAGAGCCCCCTCCCGTTGCCGGGAAGGGAAAATGTGACGGGGTTAACGTAACCACTCGGGGAGATCGTTCAGGCCTAACGCCTGACGCAATAGCTGACTTTTCACACCGGGGAGCGTATCGGCCAGTTTCAGGCCAATATCACGCAGCAATTTTTTCGCCGGGTTGGCACCGGCAAACAGCTCGCGAAATCCCTGCATACCGGCCAGCATCAGCGCCGCACTGTGCTTGCGGCTGCGTTCATAGCGACGCAGATAAAGGTGCTGTCCAATATCTTTGCCCTGGGCGCGTAAACGACGCAGTTCGGCGATTAACTCCGCCACGTCCATAAAACCAAGGTTTACGCCCTGCCCGGCCAGCGGATGGATGGTGTGCGCGGCATCGCCAACCAGCGCCAGGCGATGCCCGGCAAACTGACGCGCATAACGCCCGGTCAATGGGTAAACCTGGCGCTCACTTTCCACATGGCAAAGCCCAAGGCGGTTATCAAACGCCATACACAGCGCCTGGTTAAACGCCTCCTCGCTTGCCTGCTGCATGGCCTTTGCCTGCTCCGGCGGCAACGACCAGACAATCGAGCAGACATGCGGATCGCTAAGCGGCAGGAAGGCGAGAATACCATCATGATGGAACACCTGGCGCGCCACCGCCTGATGGGGCTCTTCCGTGCGGACGGTCGCCACCAACGCATGATGGTGATAGTCCCAGAACGTCAGCGGAATATCGGCTTTGTTACGCAGCCAGGAGTTAGCGCCATCCGCGCCGATCACCAGCCGCGCAGTCAGCATCGTGCCATCTTTTAATGTAAGAAAGGCCTCATTTTCGCCCCACGCGACTTGTTGCAGCTCCGCCGGGGCAAGCGTGGTCACATCCGGGCATTGCTGTGCTTTGTCCCACAACGCCTGATGGATCACCGCATTTTCAATAATGTAGCCAAGGTGGTCGTAGCCCATGCTCTGGTCATCAAAAGCAATACGCCCGAAGCTGTCTTTATCCCACACTTCCATGCCGTGATAGCAACCCGCACGACGGGCAATAATGTTTGACCACACGCCCAGATGACTCAGCAGTTTTTCGCTGGCGGCGTTGATCGCCGAGACGCGTAACGCAGGGGGCGCATCGTCAGCCAGCGGCACAGGACGCTGCTGCTCGAGCACCGCCACACGCAATCCGCTGCCCTGCAACCCGCACGCCAGCGCCAGTCCCACCATGCCGCCGCCAACAATCGCAACATCAACACTCTGCACTCTAACGCTCCTTTGATCCTTAACGGGCAACCCAACCGAGGGTTCGCTGCGCCAGCGCATCGCGCGCCGGGGTGAATAGATCCATCGCCATAAGCCCGACATTGCGCCCAACCACCAGCGGAGCCCAATGGTTCGCAAACAGATGCACCAGCCCGTCGGTCACCCCAATGGTGGATTTTTTATCCGCATAACGGCGATCGCGATAGCGGGTCAGCACCGGGAATTCCCCCACATCCTGCTGAGCACCTGCGGCCTGCGTCAGCGTTTCCGCCAGCGTCATCACATCGCGCATGCCAAGGTTAAACCCCTGCCCGGCAATCGGGTGCAGGGTTTGCGCCGCATTGCCAACCAGCACGGCACGGTGAGAAATGGTCGAGGATGCACAGCTCAACGCCAGGGGATAAACGGTGCGTTTGCCGGTCTGCGTAATGCGCCCGAGCCGCCAGCCGAACGCTTTTTGCAGTTCATTGCAGAAACGTTCATCAGACCAGGCCGCCACGATTTGCTGTTTCTCCAGCGGGTGGCACCACACCAATGAACAGCGCCCCTGAGACATCGGTAACATGGCCAGCGGGCCATGTTCAGTAAAACGTTCGAATGCGCGCCCCTGGTGCGGCACCGAGGTCGTCACATTCGCAATCACCGCCACCTGATGATAAGGCGATTGCTGCTGGCTGATGCCCAACTGCTCACCCAGCGCGGAGCGGGAACCATCGGCCGCCACCAGCAATTCGCCAATAATTGACTCGCCATTATCCAGCGTCACGCAGACCTGCCGGGCATCACGGGTAAACTGGCGAACGCTCGCCGGGCAATGCACGGTAACGCCCGGGGCTTTTTGCAACAGGCTAAACAGCCGCTGCCCGACATCATGCAGCTCAACCACCTGACCGAGCGCATCAAGACGATACGCCTGCGCATCCAGGGTGACGAAACCGGCATGACCACGATCGCTGACGTGCACCGTCGAAATCGGCGTCGCGCAGGACGCTATCGCTTGCCAGATCCCAACACGAGCCAGTTGCTGGCAGGTTCCTGCCGCCAGCGCAATCGCGCGGGCATCGAACCCGGGGTGATCGCTCGCCCCCGGCGCAGTAGCCTCTACCAGATGAACGGGCAATTGGCCTGAGGTTAAACGCGAAATAGCCAGCGCCAGCGTTGCCCCCGCCATGCCGCCGCCAACAATAATCACGCTCATGATCGGCGCGCCGCCGCCATCAGCGCCTCAATCTCATCCGCCGTTTTCACCACGCTGGCGGTCAGGTTTTCGTTGCCGCTTTCTGTGATCACAATGTCATCTTCGATACGAATGCCAATTCCGCGGTACTGCTCCGGCACATCAGCATCCGGTGCGATATACAGCCCAGGTTCAACGGTCAGCACCATGCCAGGCGCCAGTTTGCGGGAACGATCCGGGCCATAAACGCCAACGTCATGCACATCAAGCCCCAGCCAGTGGCTTAGCCCATGCATAAAGAACGGACGGTGGGCGTTATTCGCCACCAGCTCTTCCACTTCGCCTTTAAGAATGCCGAGTTTGACCAGCCCGTTAATCATGATTCGCACCACTTCACCGGTCACTTCCTGAATCGAGGTGTCCGGGCGGAACAGCTCAAGGGAGCGCGTCAGCGATGCAAGAACAATGTCATAAATTTCGCGCTGCGCCGGGCTGAATTTACCATTCACCGGGAACGTGCGGGTGATATCTCCGGCATAGCCCATGTATTCGCAGCCTGCGTCGATCAGCACCAAATCCCCGTCGCGCATCTGACTTTCGTTTTCGGTGTAGTGCAGAATGCAGCCGTTGACGCCGGAGCCGACAATGGTGTTGTAGGACGGGAAACGCGCGCCATGGCGGTTGAATTCATGCTGAATCTCGCCCTCAAGCTGGTATTCAAACATGCCAGGACGGCAAACCTGCATCGCACGCGTGTGCGCCAGTGCGGAGATCTCCCCGGCGCGACGCATCACCTCAATCTCTTCGGCGGACTTGAACAGACGCATTTCATGCACGATCGGGCGCCAGTCGGTCAACGTGGCGGGAGCCTTCAGGTTCTGCCGCGAACCTTTACGCAGCTTATCCAGCGCGGTAAACAGGACCTTATCGGCATACTCAAATTCACCCTGCGCGTGATACACCGCATCAAGGCCGTTGAGCAGCTGGTAAAGGTGCTCGTTGATATCCGGAAACGCCAGCGCACGATCAACGCTCAGTTTTTCCGGCGCGGCTTCCTGCCCAAGACGTCGGCCAAACCAGATCTCGGCGGTTTTATCCCGTATACGGTTAAACAGGACGCTGTGGTTGTGGGTGTCATCGCTCTTAATCAGCACCAGCACCGCTTCAGGTTCGTTAAAGCCGGTGAAGTACCAGAAGTCGCTGTTCTGGCGATAAGGATACTCGCTGTCCGCACTGCGGGTTGCTTCCGGCGCGGCGAAAATCAGCGCCGCGCTTCCGGGCACCATCTGCGCCAGCAATGTCTGGCGACGACGGAGAAACTCAAGCTGTGTCATGACACCTACTCCCTGCAAGACGAATTAATGTAATGTCGGCTTACGCACTTCAGGTGCGGTCGGCTGTGGGCGCGTAAAGGTGTCGTGGCACAGCAGCGCCGCGACACGCACATATTCGATGATCTCTTCGAGCGACATCTCCAGCTCTTCCTGATCTTCTTCTTCGTCATAGCCCAACTGCGCGATATTACGCAGGTCGTCAATCGCCTCGCCGGTTTCGCCGGTCACTTTATCGAGTTTGGGTTGCGTAACGCCCAACCCCAGCAGGAAATGGTTCACCCAGCCCGCCAGCGCATCCGCGCGATCGAACACGCTGACATCGTCGCCTTCAGGCAGATATAGCTGGAAAAGAAAACCGTCGTCTTCCAGTGAATCACTGGTGCCAGCGTGCATGGCGCGCAGTGCCTGCGCCAGCTCGTGACCAAACGCCAGTCCGTCATTCGTCAAGTCATGCAGCAGCGGCAGCCAGGAGCTGTCATTATTGCCACCGCAGAGCATCCCCGCGATAAGACCGTGCATTTCAGCAGGAAGTAATCCCACGCCCTGTTGGTTGAGTAGCTGGCCTACTTCGTTGTAACCAGGTATTTCGTTCTGTATAGACATGCGCATTCGTCGTCGTTGGGGGGAATATTCATGATATGCTACCACTTTGGCCCCTGGTGATATACCCGTGATGCTTCACGTTACATGCCTTTGCATGCACGCTGGATAATTAAGGTATAGACGCAAAAAACTTGAAAGCACGCGCCAGGCTAGCTTATAGTGTCGCCCCTTCGCAACCCAGGGCTCGGATGCGAAGGCAGAGCGCAGTCAAACAGCAGGAAGGTGGCATGTCTGCACAACCCGTCGATATCCAAATTTTTGGCCGTTCACTGCGAGTGAACTGCCCGCCTGAGCAGAGGGATGCTCTAAATCAGGCTGCGGAAGATCTGAATCAGCGGTTGCAAGATCTGAAAGTTCGCACTAGAGTCACCAATACTGAGCAGTTGGTGTTTATCGCCGCGCTGAATATCAGCTATGAGCTGACTCAGGAAAAGGCAAAAACCCGCGAGTACGCCGCCAACATGGAGCAACGTATTCGGATGTTACAGCAGACCATCGAACAGGCATTGCTTGATCAGGGTCGCATAACAGAAAGACCGGGGCCGAAGTTTGAATAACACTTCAGGGTCAGTTGTGGTAGAGTGACCGTGAAGACAAAATTTCTCTGAGATGTTCGCAAGCGGGCCAGTCCCCTGAGCCGATATTTCATACCACAAGAATGTGGCGATCCATGGTTGGTGAGCATGCTCGGTCCGTCCGAGAAGCCTTAAAATCATGACGACGCATTCACCTTGAACCAAGGGTTCAAGGGTTACAGCCTGCGGCGGCATCTCGGAGATTCCCTTCTTTTACTACCATGACGCAACTTCCTGATTTTCCTTCATCACGACAAGAAATCCGCAAACTGATTCGCCAGCGACGCCGGGAACTGACCAGCGGCCAACAAGCGCATTTTGCTCAGCAAGCTGCCGCTCGTATGATGGCGTACCCGCCAGTCGTGATGGCGCATACCGTCGCGCTGTTTCTCTCGTTCGATGGTGAGCTCGATACCCAACCGCTAATTGAGCAGCTCTGGCGCAGCGGCAAGCGTGTTTACCTGCCGGTATTGCATCCATTTAGCCCCGGTAATCTGCTTTTTCTGCACTACCATCCCCATAGCGAACTGGTGGTCAATCGCCTGAAAATACAGGAGCCGAAACTGGATGTCCGCGATGTGCTGCCACTTCATCAACTTGATGTGCTGATCACTCCTCTGGTGGCCTTTGATGAACACGGGCAACGCCTGGGAATGGGTGGCGGTTTCTACGACAGAACACTGCAAAACTGGCGCGAGTACGATCTGCAGCCCATCGGCTACGCCCACGACTGCCAGGGCGTCAGCGCGCTGCCGGTCGAAGAGTGGGATATCCCGCTGCCTGCGGTGATCACGCCGTCAAAAATCTGGGAATGGTAACGGCCCTCCTCCCCCGCCAGGGAGAGGAAGACGCGAGGTTTATCAGAACAGCAGACGGGAACGAATGGTACCAGGAATGGCTTTCATGCTCTGCAGCGCTTTCTGCGCCACATCTTCATCGGCTTCAATATCTACCACCACATAGCCCATATACGGCGTTGTTTGCAGATACTGTGCGGCAATGTTGATGTTCTGGCTGGCGAAAATCTGGTTCAGCGCAGTCAGCACGCCCGGGCGGTTTTCGTGGATGTGCAGCAGGCGACGACCGCCATGCAACGGCAGAGAAACTTCCGGGAAGTTAACCGCAGACAGCGTTGAGCCGTTGTCCGAGTATTTGATCAGTTTACCGGCAACTTCTAACCCGATGTTTTCCTGCGCTTCCTGCGTGGAGCCGCCAATGTGCGGGGTCAGCAGTACGTTATCGAATTCGCACAGTGGGGAGTCGAAGGGATCGCTGTTGGTTGCCGGCTCTGTCGGGAATACGTCGATAGCCGCACCCGCCAGATGTTTGCGTTTCAGCGCATCGCACAGCGCCGGAATATCCACCACCGTACCGCGGGCGGCGTTAATCAGCAGCGCGCCAGGTTTCATCAGCGCCAGTTCTTCCACCCCAATCATATCTTTGGTGGAGTTGTTTTCCGGCACGTGCAGGCTCACCACATCGCTCATGTTCAGCAAATCGGAAAGATGCTGAACCTGTGTGGCATTACCCAGCGGCAGTTTGTTTTCAATATCGTAGAAGTAAACATGCATACCCAGCGATTCCGCGAGAATGCCAAGCTGCGTGCCGATGTGGCCATAGCCGATGATGCCCAGTTTTTTACCGCGCGCTTCATAGGAGCCCACAGCCAGCTTGTTCCAGATACCGCGATGCGCTTTGGCGTTCGCTTCCGGGATGCCGCGCATCAGCAGCAGCAGTTCGCCGATCACCAGTTCCGCCACGGAACGCGTGTTGGAGAACGGCGCGTTAAACACCGGGATACCGCGTTTCGCGGCCGCGTCGAGGTTAACCTGGTTGGTGCCGATACAGAAACACCCAATCGCCACCAGTTTTTCAGCGGCGGCAATGACATCTTCAGTCAGTTGAGTACGGGATCGCAGGCCAATAAAGTGAGCATCACGAATGGATTCTTTCAGTTGTTCGCTGTCCAGCGCGCCCTTGTGAAATTCGATGTTGGTATAACCTGCCGCACGAAGGCTATCCAGCGCCTTCTGATGAACCCCTTCAACCAGCAGGAATTTAATTTTGTCTTTCTCCAGTGATACCTTTGCCATTTACCCGACCCTGTTTTTGTCATGACTGTGATGTTGTGCAGATTGCAATCCGCTTCAGTCAACATATCAAAAAAAACTATTGCGGCAATATGAACGTTTGCGTCGGCCATCTGAAGAAATGTCATACAGCGGGAATTAGCAGATAAAAACGCTGGAAAAACGGACAACGCTGGCAGGAATCTCAGTAATGGCATAAAAACGTGACAGATATCACCAAATTTGCCGTTCGAAGATTTTTTAAAGGGAGGTCAGCGCCTCCCTGTCAGATCATTTTACGATGGTTTTCACGCCGTCGGCAGTGCCGATCAACGCCACATCCGCGCCACGGTTAGCGAATAACCCTACGGTTACTACGCCCGGGATGCCGTTAATGCTGTTTTCCAGCGCGATCGGGTCGATAATCTCCAGCCCGTACACATCGAGGATCACGTTGCCATTATCCGTCACCACATTCTGACGGTATTCCGGGCGGCCGCCCAGTTTCACCAGTTCACGGGCAACCGCGCTGCGCGCCATCGGGATCACTTCCACCGGCAGCGGGAATTTCCCCAGGATATCGACCTGCTTAGACGCATCAGCGATGCAGATAAACTTATCGGCGACCGAAGCGATGATTTTCTCACGCGTCAACGCCGCGCCGCCGCCTTTGATCATCTGCATCTGGCCGTTAATTTCGTCTGCGCCATCAACGTAGATGCCCAGCCGATCAACCTCATTGAGATCGAACACGGTAATCCCGAGGCCTTTCAGCTTCTCGGTTGAAGCGTCCGAACTGGAGACTGCGCCTTCAATCTGGCCTTTCATCGTGCCCAGCGCGTCAATAAAGTGTGCGGCAGTGGAGCCTGTGCCTACGCCCACAATGGTGCCGGGTTCAACATACTTAAGCGCTGCCCAGCCCACTGCTTTTTTGAGTTCATCCTGCGTCATGGTCGTTCACCTGTGGTGTGAAATTTCAGGCGCATTATAGACCAGCCTTCCCCCAAATGTCCCTGTGACCAGTGTCACATTACGCGACTGCCAATTTCGTCTGTATCTCCTAAAAATTTATGTCATAGTGCTGGGTAATCATTTTCAGGAGACTGTGCGAACAATGAAACGTCCGGACTACAGAACACTACAAGCGCTTGATGCGGTCATTCGTGAACGCGGGTTTGAGCGCGCCGCACAAAAGCTGTGTATTACCCAGTCCGCCGTATCGCAGCGCATTAAACAACTCGAAAATATGTTCGGCCAACCGCTGCTGGTGCGCACCGTACCACCGCGTCCAACGGAACAGGGGCAAAAACTGCTGGCGTTGCTGCGCCAGGTGGAGCTGCTGGAAGAAGAGTGGCTGGGCGATGAACAAACCGGCTCCACGCCGCTGCTACTGTCGCTGGCAGTGAACGCCGACAGTCTGGCGACCTGGCTGCTGCCCGCGCTGGCGCCGGTGCTGGCAGACTCGCCCATCCGTTTGAATCTGCAGGTTGAAGATGAAACCCGCACCCAGGAACGCCTGCGTCGCGGCGAAGTGGTGGGCGCGGTGAGTATTCAGCCGCAGGCGCTTCCCAGTTGTCTGGTCGATCAACTTGGCGCGCTGGATTACCTGTTCGTCGGCTCAAAAGAGTTCGCCGCCCGCTACTTTCCTAACGGGGTCACGCGCTCTGCGTTACTGAAGGCGCCTGCGGTTGCCTTTGACCATCTGGATGATATGCATCAGGCGTTTTTACAGCAGTACTTCGATCTGCCGCCGGGCAGCGTACCTTGTCATATCGTTAACTCCTCCGAAGCCTTTGTGCAACTGGCGCGGCAGGGCACTACCTGCTGTATGATCCCGCACCTGCAGATTGAAAGAGAGCTGAACAGCGGTGATTTAATTGACCTGACGCCGGGCCTGCTGCAACGCCGCATGCTCTACTGGCATCGCTTTGCGCCGGAAAGTCGGATGATGCGCAACGTAACTGATGCGCTGCTGGAATACGGACATAAGGTATTAAGGCAGGATTGATTTGCCCCTCACCCTCGCGGGTGAGGGAAACGATCACTTCGCAGCGGGGGTCTGCTGCTGGCCCTGAACGGGCTCCAACTGGAACACCACATCAACCTGATCGTCAAACTGGATAGTCGGCTGTTCGTAAGTTTCCTGCGCAGAAACCGGCGCTGCCGCCTCAGCTTTCATCATGCGAACCATCGGGCTCGGCTGATAGTTGGAAACATGGTAACGAACGCTGTAGACCGGACCAAGCTTGGCATGGAAACCGTCGGCCAGTTGCTGTGCCTGGCGGGTGGCATCATCGATCGCGGCTTTACGGGCTTTATCTTTAAAGGATTGCGGTTGCGCAACGCCCAACGAGACGGAACGGATTTCGTTCAGACCCGCCTTCAGCGCGCCATCCAGCAGTGAATTGAGTTTATCCAGCTCGCGCAGCGTCACTTCAACGGTGCGTACCGCGCGGTAGCCTTTGAGGATGCTTTTGCCGTTCTGGTAGTCATAATCGGGCTGAGTGCGTAAGTTCGCGGCATTAATGTCTTTACGGGCAATGCCGTTTTGCTCAAGGAAGCTAAGATATTGCGCAACACGGTCATCGGCCTGTTTTTTGGCTGAGGCTGCATCTTTCGCGGCGACGTTCACCTCAATCGCCAGGGTGGCGATGTCCGGGGTCGCATCCACGCTTGCCGTCCCTGAGGTGACAATATGCGGACCATCCGGCAATTCACTCGCCTGCACCGCCATTGCACTGAAACCCACCATTGCCGCCAGGGCCATCACTTTAAATTTCACAGTTGCTCCTCCATGGTGCTTTTGTTACGTCCATACATGCTGGACGCCTGGCAGCAAGCTTAGCGGCTCGGCGCAAATTGTCCATCGGACTTACCTTAACTGAATAATCCCTGCAAATGGTGGACGCCATCTTTCGCCAGTTGAAGCGCGATAATCCACATCACCAGCCCAACCAGCAGGTTAATCACCCGCTGCGCTTTGGCTGTTCGCAGGCGAGGGGCAAGCCAGGCCGCGAGTAAAGCCAGACTGAAGAACCACAGAAATGATGCGCTGACCGTGCCTAACGCAAACCAGCGTCGCGGCTCAACATCCAGTTGCCCACCCAGGCTACCGAGCACGACAAAGGTATCCAGATACACATGAGGATTAAGCCAGGTCACCGCCAGCATGGTGGCAACAATGCGCCAACGCCCCTGGCGTAACGCGTCCGCACTGGCCATATCCGGTTGGCTGCTGAGTGCTGTTTTCAGCGCGCCAAAACCGTACCACAGCAAAAACGCCACGCCGCCCCAGGTGACCAGCGCCAGCAGCCAGGGTGACTGCATCAGCAGCGCGCTACCGCCGAAAATACCGGCGCAAATCAACAGCAAATCACTGAGGGTACAGAGAAAAGCCGTCATGATGTGGTACTGCCTGCGGATCCCCTGGTTCATGACAAACGCATTTTGCGGCCCGAGAGGCAGGATCAGCGCAGCACCGAGCATAAGCCCTTGAAAATAATAAGATAGCACGTCTTCATTCCGTCAGAGTTGTTTCGGATGCAGACTATAGCGTGGAAGAATTATTAGTGGAAATTGATAATTTTAATCGTTAATTAGAAAGACTAATGATTGCGGATAGTAAAAAGGCCGGCTGTGCCGACCTTGACCATTACTGCTCCGCTGCGGGTTTGGCACGTTTAAAATTGACGTCCATTTGTGGGTACGGGAAGCTGATTCCCTGCTCATCGAAACGACGTTTAATCAGTTCCAGTACATCCCAGTAGACGTTTTGCAGGTCACCGCTCTTACTCCAGACACGCACCACAAAGTTGATCGACGAGGGTCCCAGCTCATTCAGGCGCACGGTCATCTCACGATCTTTCAGAATGCGATCGTCAGCCTGAATAATCTCCGTCAGTATGTTTTTAACCTGGTCGATATCGGAATCGTAAGCCACGCCGATAATGAACTCGTTACGGCGTACTGGCTCGCGGGAGAAGTTCACGATATTCCCGGCGATAATTTTGCCATTCGGGATCACCACAATACGGCCATCCACGGTGCGCATGGTGGTGGAGAAAATCTGCACCTGCAACACCGTCCCGGCCACACCGCCCAAATCAACATACTCGCCGGAGCGGAACGGACGGAAGGTAACCAGCAACACGCCAGCCGCCAGGTTAGAGAGCGAGCCCTGCAATGCCAGACCAATAGCCAGACCGGCGGCGCCGAGTACGGCGATCACCGAGGCTGTCTGCACGCCAACGCGCCCCAGCGCGGCAATCAGGGTAAAGGCGATGATGCCATAACGCACCAGTGCAGAGAGAAAATCCGCGACGGTGGTGTCGATATGCCGTGCCACCATCAACCGGTTAACAGCATTGGAGACAATGCGTGCGACAATCATGCCGACAATGATGATGGCGATCGCCGCCACAATATTGACGAGATAGCTCAGCAACAACGCCTGGTTGTTGACCAGCCATGAGCCGGCATCGTTGATGCTGTCGACGACGTTGAGATCTTCCATTCTTTCTTCCTTACTGTTGTTCCAAACGGGAAAACCGTCCCTTGCGGGCAGGACGGTTTCCTAAAGGGTAAACAATAAGCGGCGATTTCGCCAAATGGATCACATTTTATGTCGCGGGCAGCCTGTTGAATTCTCAATAAAAAAGCCCGCATATTTGCGGGCTTTTTGCTGAATCAGGACTCAAATTACAGAACGTCTACGGCGTTCAGTTCTTTGAAAGCCTGCTCCAGGCGAACGACCATGCTGGTCTGCGCAGCACGCAGCCATACACGCGGATCGTAGTATTTCTTGTTCGGCTGGTCTGCACCTTTCGGGTTGCCCAACTGGCCCTGCAGGTAGCCTTCGTTTTCTTTGTAGTAGTTCAGGATACCTTCCCAGGTTGCCCATTGGGTGTCGGTATCGATGTTCATTTTGATAACGCCGTAGCTTACGGAGTCTTTGATTTCCTGAGCGGAAGAACCGGAACCGCCGTGGAAGACGAAGTTCAGGCTGTTGTGCGGCAGGTTATGTTTTTTGGAAACATATTCCTGAGAGTCGCGCAGGATAGTCGGGGTCAGTTTCACGTTGCCCGGTTTGTACACGCCGTGTACGTTACCGAAAGAAGCAGCGATGGTGAAACGCGGGCTGATCGCGTTCAGTTTGGTGTACGCGTAATCAACGTCTGCAGGCTGGGTGTACAGTGCAGAAGCGTCCATGTGGCTGTTGTCCACGCCGTCTTCTTCACCACCGGTGCAACCCAGTTCGATTTCCAGAGTCATGCCCATTTTGGCCATGCGCGCCAGATATTTGGAGCTGATTTCGATGTTCTCTTCCAGAGATTCTTCAGACAGGTCGATCATGTGAGAAGAGAACAGCGGTTTACCGGTTGCAGCAAAGTGTTTTTCACCCGCGTCCAGCAGACCATCGATCCACGGCAGCAGTTTTTTCGCGCAGTGGTCAGTGTGCAGGATCACCGGCACACCGTAATGTTCAGCCATCTGGTGAACGTGATGCGCGCCAGAGATAGCGCCCAGAATTGCCGCGCCCTGAGGAACGTCGGTTTTCACGCCTTTACCCGCGATAAATGCAGCGCCACCGTTAGAGAACTGAACGATAACCGGAGCTTTAGCTTTTGCAGCAGCTTCCAGAACAGCGTTGATGGAGTCGGTGCCCACGCAGTTTACTGCCGGCAGAGCGAAATTGTTTTCTTTCGCTACCTGGAACACTTTCTGAACGTCATCACCAGTGATTACGCCCGGTTTTACGAAATCAAAAATTTTAGACATGTTACGGAGTCCTGTATCTGTATCTTCGACCGTTAGAGAAAAGTCGCGAGCTCTTAAGCGCGCTGAAAATTGGGCAGGTTTCCCTGCCCAGTAAAAACTTACTTCTTAGCGCGCTCTTCGAGCATAGCTACTGCCGGCAGAACTTTGCCTTCCACGAATTCGAGGAATGCGCCGCCGCCAGTGGAGATGTAGGAAATTTTGTCAGCGATGCCGAACAGGTCGATCGCCGCCAGGGTATCGCCACCCCCTGCGATGGAGAACGCGTCGCTGTCTGCGATAGCGTTAGCCACGATTTCAGTACCTTTACGGAAGTTCGGGAATTCAAACACACCAACCGGACCATTCCACAGAATAGTTTTGGCGTTTTTCAGGATTTCAGCCAGTTTTTCTGCAGAAGCGTCGCCCAGATCCAGAATTTGCTCATCATCTTTGATGTCAGTAACGGATTTCAGGGTAGCCGTTGCGGTTTCAGAGAACTCGGTCGCAACGCGAACGTCCGTCGGAACAGGGATATCGCAAGTGCTCAGCAGGCGTTTAGCTTCATCAACCAGATCGGCTTCATACAGGGATTTACCAACGTTGTGGCCCTGGGCGGCAACGAAGGTGTTGGCGATACCGCCACCCACGATCAGCTGGTCAGCGATTTTGGACAGGGAGTCCAGAACGGTCAGTTTAGTGGAAACTTTAGAACCACCTACGATAGCGACCATCGGGCGAGCCGGTTCTTTCAGCGCTTTACCCAGCGCGTCCAGTTCGTCTGCCAGCAGCGGGCCTGCACAAGCAACGTCAGCAAATTTGCCGATGCCGTGAGTCGAAGCCTGCGCACGGTGCGCGGTGCCGAAAGCATCCATAACGAACACGTCGCACAGTGCAGCGTATTTTTTGGACAGTGCTTCGTCGTCTTTCTTCTCGCCCTTGTTGAAACGAACGTTTTCCAGAACAACCAGCTCACCTGCAGCAACGTCAACGCCGTCCAGGTAGTCTTTAACCAGACGTACCGGGCTGGACAGTTTGTCTTTCAGGTAATTAACAACCGGCAACAGAGAGAATTCTTCGTTGTACTCGCCTTCGGTCGGACGACCCAGGTGGGAGGTGACCATCACTTTCGCACCCTGCTTCAGGGCCAGTTCGATGGTCGGCAGAGAAGCACGGATACGCGCATCGCTGGTCACTTTGCCATCTTTAACCGGTACGTTCAGATCCGCACGGATGAAAACGCGTTTACCTGCCAAATCCAGATCGGTCATCTTAATTACAGACATGGTGAATCCTCTCAATGATTCTTAAAGTTTTGCAGACACGTGAGTGTCTTACCTGAAACCAATAGCCGCCATTGCTAACGTCGTGTCGAGCATCCGGTTAGCAAAGCCCCATTCGTTATCGCACCATACCAGGGTTTTAATCAGGTGCGCGCCACTGACCCGTGTCTGTGTGCCATCAACAATGGCACTGTGCGGATCGTGGTTAAAATCGGTTGAAACCAACGGTAATTCCGTATAGTCAACTATACCATGAAATGTTCCCTGCGCTGCTTTTTGCAGCAACGCGTTGACTTCCATGGCTTTTACCGGTTTTTTTACCGTTACACTGAGATCGATAGCCGTCACGTTAATGGTCGGAACGCGGACCGCTATCGCCTCGAATCTGTCATTAAATTGCGGGAAAATACGCGTGATCCCCGCCGCCAGTTTGGTGTCCACCGGGATAATTGACTGGCTGGCTGCACGCGTGCGGCGTAGATCGGAATGATAGGCGTCAATCACCTGCTGATCGTGCATCGCGGAGTGAATGGTCGTCACGGTTCCCGATTCGATACCATACGCATCGTCGAGCAGTTTTATGACCGGAATAATACAGTTCGTCGTGCAGGACGCGTTGGAGACAAGGCGATCTTCAGCACGCAACGTGCTCTGATTGACGCCAAACACGATGGTCGCGTCGAGATCGTGGCTACCGGGGTGGGAGAACAGAACTTTTTTCGCTCCCGCCGCCAGATGCGCTTCGCCATCTTCACGGTTGCCATACACGCCCGTACAGTCGAGCACCACATCCACCCCAAGCTCACGCCAGGGCAGCGCCGTAATCGATCGCTCGTGCAGAATGCGAATGACATCATCGCCAACAAACAGTTGCTCACGCTCCTGGCGAACATCCCAGGCGAAACGTCCATGGCTGGTGTCATATTTCAACAAATGCGCCATGCCCACGGCATCCGCCAGTTCATTGATTGCCACCACGGTGATTTCCGCCCGACGCCCGGATTCATATAAAGCACGAACCACATTGCGCCCGATGCGACCGAAACCATTAATCGCTATGCGTACGGTCATAACTCTCCTGCAAGACAAGCCGGTCTGAAGTGGATGACAGAGTAATCCAGCAACCACAAGAGGGGAATCCTCGCCTGCCTCAAACTGCGTCTGTTTGGTCATTTGTCGAACATTTAGCCGACTGAAACGCTTCAGCTAGAATAAGCGAAACATGGAATAAAAGGAATGATTGTCCAGACGGTTTCGCCAGTAATCTGACTTGCATCACATTTTCGCAGGAATAATTGACGCAAATGCGCGCGAACGGAAGAATAACTGGCGAAAAAAAACCGGGCGTAATGCCCGGTTGATCATTAACCTGTGAAGCCGCTATCCGGCGACAGGAATTACAGCAGCGCTTTAGCTTTGGCGACCACGTTATCCACGGTGAAGCCAAACTCTTCAAACAGCAGCTCAGCCGGCGCCGACTCACCAAAGGTGGTCATGCCCACTACCGCGCCGTTCAGGCCCACGTATTTGTACCAGAAGTCCGCAATGCCGGCTTCAATCGCCACACGTGCAGAGACGGCTTTCGGCAGAACAGATTCACGGTACGCCGCATCCTGTTTGTCGAACGCGTCGGTGGACGGCATGGAA
>NZ_JBOBHR010000020.1:0-19873 GCF_050587465.1 Kosakonia sp. N21
CCTGAAAGGGAGAGGGAGATGTAAACCCGCCTCCCCTGTGAGGGTGGCGCTGGTTTTCCCCGCTTCCCTGTGATGTAGGTGCCCGTGTTTATCCTCTCCCCCTGCGATGTAGGCACCTGTGTTTTACCCTCTCCCCTATGGGGAGAGGGCAGGGTGAGGGGACATTACGCCAGTATCCACTCGTTTGCCGCCACGCCATTGACACGCAACGTGCGCTTATCACCGGCAGGCAGCGTCACTTTCAGGGCTTTCCACGCCGGGCGGTAGTCGCCGCGCGTGCGTATCCGCAGATCAACTTCGCTGCCGGTGCAGACCATTTCCCACTCCAGCCACAGCGCATTGCCGTCTTTATAACCCCAGGATTCACCGTCATCTTCAAACAGCAGACCGCCGGAACGCCCCGTGCCTTTGACCGGGAACAGTTGCAGTTCGCGGGTCGTGTCCGCTTTCGCATCCACGTGGGTAATGCGTTCGCTCAGCGGCAAACCGGCACCGGCGCGCACCAGCAGTGGCAGGGTTTCCAGCGGTGCATCCAGCGTTATCCACTGGCCTGGCGCATACCAGGTCCCGCTGTAGAAATTATACCAACCGGTGTCATTGGTCGGCAGCCAGACGCAGCGTTCACGCTGGCCTGGCTCCACCACGCTCGCAACCAGAAGGTCGCGTCCCAGCAGGAAGTCATCGCACTCCTCAAAGGTTTGCGCGTCATGCTCGTGATCGAGGAACGTGGGGCGCAACATCGGTTCATCATCGGCGTGCGCTTGCCACAACAACGTATACAGGTACGGCAGCAGGCGGTAGCGTAATTCAATCGCACTGCGGATGGCCGGGGTGATGGCCGGGTACATCCACGGCTCGTTCACCGTCTGGTCGTCATTCCAGGAGTGAATGGTAAAACGCGGATGCATCACGCCGTTTTGCACCCAGCGCACAAACAGTTCTGCGTCCGGTTTATCGCCGGAGAAACCGCCCACATCATGGCCCACGTTATACAGGCCGGACAGGCTCATCCCCACGCCCATACGGGTGTTGTAGCGCAGCGTATCCCAGTTGGTGCGGTTGTCGCCGCTCCAGGTTTGCACATAACGTTGCATCCCGGCGCAGCCGGAGCGCGAGATCAGGTACGGGCGTTTTTGCGGTGCGAAACGCTGCTGGGCTTCCATCGACGCGCGCATCATCAGCAGCGGCATCACCGGGCGAATATGTTTGATGGCGATTTCGTGGCCAAACCCCTGGCAACGCGCTTCGCCGTCCCACACTTCAAACTCGTTATTGTCGTTCCAGGTAGAGTCAATACCCATTTCCAGCAACTGTGTGGTCACGCCTTCCTGCCACCAGGCTACGGTCTGCGGGTTGGTGAAATCGAGATGGGAGCCTTCATCATCCCAGAAGCTTGAGCGTTCCGGCGCATCGGTTTCGGAGTCGCGAATAAACAACCCTTTTTCCGCCACCTCGTTGTAACGTGGGTGATCCTGCAACAGGCAAGGTTTGATATTCGCCGCCAGTTTCAGCCCGGCATCGTGGAATGCCCGGGTCATCACTTTCGGTTGCGGCACCTTGTCATAGTTCCAGTTAAAGACATAACGCTTACCGTTGATCGAGGTATAACCGGAAGAGAGCTGGAACGAATCGCACGGAATGGCGTGTTCTTCGCACAGGCGAATAAAGTTCATCAGCTGGTTTTGCGCATCCGGCGCATCGGTGTAATGCATGGTTGAACCGCTGTAGCCCAGGCTCCATTTGGGCCCGAACAGCGTTTTCCCGGTCAGACGTACAAAGGCTTTGGTGACATCCAGCGCGCGCGCGCCGGTAAACAGGTAGTAATCGATATCGCCCGCTTCCGCCTGCCAGCGGCGGTAGGCGGTGTGGTAGTTATCGATCTCATTGCCCAGATCCAGCCAGCAACTGCTGAGGTTGTCATAAAACAGGCCGTAGCTGATATCGTCGCGGCGGGTCAGGGTAAACGGAATATGCTTGTACAACGGATCGGTACTGACCGCGTTATAGCCCATGGCATCGAGGTTGCGCATTTCGTAGCGCTGACCGTTACGTTGCAGATTGCCGGATTTTTCGCCGAGGCCATAAAAACGTTCCTCTTTTTTACGGCTGAGATAGTGCGCCACGCCATCGCCGTGCGCATTCAGCAGATAGGCGCTGGTCGGGCGATCGCCTGCCAGCCACTGCCACTCGCCCGCGTCATTACGGTAGTGCCACTCCAGCCACAGCGGTTGATGCACGGTCACCCGCAACTGCGCGCTTTGCACCGTCAGCGTATCCTGCTGCTGGCTCAGCGACCATTCTGGCAGACTGAAACCGGATAAATCCTCACGTGCGCGGCCTTCCCAGGGCACATCTTCACCCGGTGCAATGCTCCAGGTTCTGTCCAGCGCCAGCTCGCCCTTACGCTTTAGCAGCACGCGGAACAGGTTCTCCTCAAGGATATAGAGGCACAGCGTATGTTGCCCGTCCACCAATAGCTCAACATGGTGAGCCGCCTGTTTTTGCAACGTCCAGTTCTTCAGGGTTTTCATATCAGACATCCACAATCATGCGCGTTTAGCGCGACGTTCAGCAATAAATGCCACCAGGAAAAGAGCGCCAATCAGGTCAAAGAAACCCATGGCAATAAACAGCGGGTTGAAGCCAATTTTGTCGGCGGTGACGCCAATCAACAGTGAGAAGAGGAAGCTGGCGATCCACGCCGCTGAGCCGCGCATCCCGTTCACGGTCGCCATCTGGCCTTTATCGAACGACTCCACCACCAGCGCACTCAGCATGCAGGAGATGATTTGATGGCCAAAACCGCCAATCGAGATCAGCACGATGGTGATGTACGGATCGCGGGTAATGGCGACAATGGCTAACGAAATCATCAGGAATGCGCCGGTGACGGAGCTGGCAACCACGGAGTTAACGCGGGTGCAGCCAAACCAGCGGGTATAGAGTTTGGTCAGGTAGCCGCTCGCCACGCTACCGAGATCGGCTGCCAGGAACGGCAACCAGGCGAACATGGCGATCTGCTTCAGATCCATGCCGTGCTCTTTTGCCAGATAGAGCGGTACCCAGAAGCTCAGCACCGCCCAGGCCGGCTCCGCCATAAACGCCGGGATGGCGATACCGTAGAAACGTCTGTTTTTCGACACCGTTTTCAGTGCGGTCAGGAAGGGCAGTTTGACGGCTGGCGGTTCATTATCCTGTTGGATAAACGCCAGTTCTTCTTTACTCAGGTTCGGGTGTTTATCCGGATTGTGGTAAAACGCCCACCACAAAATGACCCACAGCAGCGCCAGCACGCCGGTAAACATAAAGGCGCCCTGCCAGCCAAAAGAGGCATGAGCAAAGTAGATGATGGGCGGTGCCAGCATTGCGCCGATGGAGAAACCCACACCCGCCCAACCGGCAGCGACCGGGCGTTCGGATTTCGGGAACCATTCGCCGATGGTTTTGGCGTTCGCCGGCGTTGCCGCGGCTTCCGATGCGCCCATGGTGAAACGCAATATCGCCAGGTGCAGCCAGCTACCTGCGCCAGCGTGGAAGATACAGGCCAGCGCCCAGATAATGGCGCACACCATAAAGCCGACTTTCAGGCCAATCACATCAATCAGCCAGCCGCAGAGTGGCTGAAAAAGGGTGTAAGCCAACTGAAACGCACCGACAATCCACGAATATTGTTCCGTGGTAATGCCGAGGCTGGTTTTCAGTTCCGGGGCCAGAATACCCAGCGAGTTACGGGTGATGTAGTTCACCGTCACGCCGAATAAAAACAGCACCAATACCCACCAGCGTAGTTTTTTGACTATCCGGCGGCTCTTACTGGCCGCCATTTCATTGTTGATTCCCTGGCTCATTCTTTTCTCCGCACATCGTCTTGTAGGGAAGTCGAAGCGCGCCACCCGGAATGTGTTATACCGGATTGGTTCGCGTGATGATTTTTTTCCGTTTTTGTCGTCATTACGTATACAACTAGTATGGAAGTTGTACGACATGTTTACGTTAGGCGAGAAAGATCGGCAGCCATAGCGGATTTTGTGCAAGGATTCCCATTAATGATGCTCGTCATGGGGCAAAATCCATTTCAGACCATGAATATCAGGGTTTCTGTCTCATGAAAGTTTTCCCATTTCGGAAACGGAGCAAGATCACAGAATGGATAAAAAGCTAAAAATCAGCGAAATTGCCCACCGGACCAACCTGTCGACCAGCACCGTTTCCCGCGTGCTGGCAGGAAAGGCGAATACCAGCGAAAAAGCCAGGACGGCGGTGCTGGCGTGTGCTCGCGAACTCGGGGTGATGGAGGGGATTGCAGCCGGGCGCTTGCTACTCAATAACCTGATCGTTTTCGCACCGCAACGGGCTTTCGATGAGCGTTCCGACATCTTCTATTACCGCGTTATTCAGAGCATTAACAAAGCATTGGACCCCCACGAAGTACGGCTGCGTTACTGCGCACTGGAAGAGCTGGACAGCGACGCCAATGAATTTCTGGCGCGCATGAATGCGCCGGAAACCCAGGCGGCGATCCTGTTAGGCATTGACGATCCGCATATTCATGAGCTGGCAGCGGATCTCGGTAAACCCTGTGTGCTGATCAACTGCCGCGACGGGCGTATGCGTCTGCCGTCCATCGCACCGGATCACCAGACGATTGGTGAGTTTGCCGCCCGCTATCTCTTTGATATGGGCCACCGGGACGTGGTGAATGTCATGTGTCTGCGTCGCTATACCATGGATTTGCGCCTGGCCGGGATCAAAGCCGCCTGGCAGCAGCAGAATCTGCGCTTTAACAGCAAGCGGGATCTGATCACCGTCCCGAGCTTCAGTGCCAAAGAGGCCGAGTTACGGGTGGCGGAGTGGCTGGACTCCCCGGCGAATAAGCTCACGCCGACCGCGTTTCTGGTGGGCGGCGATTTTATGGCGGAAGGGACGGTGCGCGCGTTGCAGCAACGGGGATTGCGCGTGCCGCAGGATGTGTCGGTGATGAGTATTGATGCGTTCAATCTGGCGGCTATTCAGGATGTGCCGCTCACCGCGGTGCACGTACCGCGTGATGAACTGGGTGTTGAAGCGGTGCATCTGTTGCAACAGCGGCTGATCCGCCCGCAAGCGCCGACCGGTTCGTTACTGCTTAACGGCCTGCTTGCGGTGCGCGAGTCAGTGCGGCGGATACGCCCGGGGCAGCAACGCACCGCCGTGGAACGCGAAGGGTTGTACGACGCTTAAACGTCGATGCCCAGCGCGCGTTTACCGTGCAGGTTCAGATCGTTTAGCGTGAAGCGCCCCGACCAGTCGCTTTCGTAGTTTTCGCGGGGGAAGTCCCCCGGTGATGCGCCTTGTTCCAGCGCGACTTTCACTTTGCGTGCATAGGCGCGGTTTTTCTCGCACAGCGGCGCGGCCGGAATGTACATCACATTGCCCCAGCCCTGCTGGTTGGTGACCGGTGCGACGGCGTGGATCACATCACAATGCCACCACACCGAATCCCCGGCTTCCAGCGCGGGGATGCTGGTCAGCGCCTCAATCAGCAGCGGATGCCACTTCTCTGAAACCGGCAGGACGCGCCCCGGCGCGACGCCGCACAGCTCCTCATCCGGTACATCGTCGAGCAACGGGCGCAACAGGATATACGCCATCGCTTCCGGGATTGGCACCACATGCAGCAAACCCTGTCCGGGGATCATATCTGACAACGCCGTCCAGCCCTGGAAGGTACGAAATACCGAGCATTTGGTGGTGTTGTCTACCGTGTATTCTTCTACTTCGGTACGGTGCGCGGCATTCCACGGATCGTACTCCTCCGGTTTGCCACTAAACACGCTGGCGAAAACACGCTGATAGGCCGGTAACAGCCAGCGCTCCAGCGCGCCGGAATCGGTGTGCGCGCCGAGCCCTTTCGAGGTGGTGCCTGGTGGGCGGCGGCGGATGCGGTCCGGGTAGATCACGCTCACATCCGGATCGAACCACTGCTTGCCTTCACTTTCAAAGCGCCACAATCGGTTAAGGAACGATTGTACGGCGGCCATTTCGTCGCTCTGACGTGCCTGCATTTGTGCTTGCGACCAGTAAATGGGGTAAATCTCCGGGCGTGAAGCCTCCAGCGTGCCAAAAAAGCTGTCGCCCGGCCCTTTGTAGAGATCGTCAAAGTGGTTCTGGTCAAGGTAATCAAGCATTGAGCGATCCCAACCGAGCGCCTGTTCGCGGGGGAAATGCCCCTTAATCACCGCGCATCCACGCTGTTTAATCTGTGCCCGCTGTGCTTCCGTTACCCGCCCGTTAGCGATATCGGCGAAGGGGATCTGCGGCCAGACGGCGTCGCCCTGCGCCTTGAGGGCGTTAATCTCAGCCACGCGTGCGGCGATCCGTTCGCTCAGTCGGTTAAAGACGGCCTGCACATCACCAATCTGTGCGCGCAGTTCCTGTTTCATCTGACGAATGGACGCCGGGTGATCGGCGGGCAGCGTCTCGCGGGTAAAAGCCATGTGAACCCCTCATTATTTCATTCGAAAGTTGTTTAACTTACAAATGATAATTTAAGTTAAAAATAAGTTAATGCAAGTTTAAAAACTTGATGAGGAGCACAAAGCGGAAAAGTGACGAAGGAAAAAGCCGGAGCGGGCGCTCCGGCAGAAGATTAGTCGTTAAACGGGGCGGTATAGTCGAGGACCGCCTGAATCACATTCAGCGCGCCCTGATGATTGTTGTCATCGGTCTGGTGGCGGGCGATGGCTTTGATCGCTTCACCGGCATTGCCCATGGCAAAGGAGAGATCGGTCATACGCAGCATTTCGGCGTCATTGCCGCTGTCGCCAATGGTCACACACTGCTGCGGCGAAATCTGCCAGCGTTTCAGCAAGCGGGTAATGCCGTTGGCTTTATGCAGTCCGGGAATAATCAAATCGACAAACCCAAAACCGCTGGTGACAGGTTTCATGATGCCATCGAGTGAGACATGCAGTTCATCAATCAGTTGCGGGATGTCACTGTCCGGCAGGTTAAGTGAGAATTTAAATAACGTGTCATCAATCTGCTGGAAGTCACGTACCGGTTTTAAACGGTAGTAGTGCTTCGACATCAAATCGACAAATTCCGCTGGGGCGTTTTCGCTGACATAAGCGCTTTCCAGACCGCAGGCGACAAAGTTGAGGCTACTGTCTTTCAGCAACTCGCCAATCACCACTTGCGCTTCGTGGCGCGTCAGCTCGCCGTGGAACAACTGTTGACCGTGCTCATACACCAGCGCGCCGTTTTCGGCGACAAAGGAGATGGTCTCTTTCAGCTCCGGGAAAAAGGAGATCAGCTGGTAATACTGGTTGCCGCTGGCGACCACAAACTCAATACCGCGCTGCTGAAGTTGTTTGAATTGCGCCATAAAGCGTGTGCGATCGTACTGCTTGGCGTCATCAAGGAAAGTTCCGTCCATATCCGTGACGATAACTTTGACGGTCATACCTGGCTCCTGAATGTAACTGCGACGAGTAACATTCTAGAGATAATGTGAGCCGATGCACAAATTTTATTTCGAATGAAAGTGGATGGTTGAGAGATGGGCGGGGAATGCGGTGAATGTTGCGGTAACCCTCACCCCGGCCCTCTCCCTGGAAGGGAGAGGGAGAAGAACAGTTCCCCCTTCGCCATGGGGCGAAAATTAAGTCGGGAGAAAGCCGCACCGGACGGTTCCCTCTCCTCTGTGGGAAGAGGGGCAGGGTGAGGGGAAAGCCGCACCGATCGGTTCCTTCTCCTCTGTGGGGAGATAGGCAGGGTGAGGAGAAAGCCGCTCCGATCGGTTCCCTCTCCCCTGTGGGGAGAGGGTTAGGGTGAGGGGACATATCACAAGGTATGTTCGGTGCGAGCAATGATATCGTCCTGTGCATCCGGCGATAGGGCAGTAAAGAACGCTGAATACCCGGCCACCCGCACCACCAGATCGCGATACTGATCCGGGTGTTTTTTCGCATCAATCAGCGTCTCGCGCGACACGATGTTGTACTGAATATGCCAGCCTTTATGCACCTCAAAGAACGTCCGCAGCAGCGCCATCAGTTTTTGCCGATCGCTGTCGTTAGTCAGCGTGGCGGGGTTTAACTTCTGATTGAGCAACACGCCGCCGAGGATCGCGCTAACGGGCAGTTTACCCACCGAGCTGATAACCGCCGTTGGCCCCAGGTGATCGGTACCGGAGGCCGGGCTTGCTCCTTCCGCCAGCGGCGTTTTCGCTTTGCGCCCGTCCGGCGTCGCCATGGTGGCAGCACCAAACGGTACGTTAGCGGAGATGGAGGACGTCCCGGCGTAATAATTGCCGCCAATCGGGCCACGACCGTAGCGCGGATTGTGATACTGCTTCAGCTCATCAATATAGGTTTGATAGGCGCGCACCAGTAACGTATCGACGCTGTCGTCATCGTTGCCGTATTTGGGCGCGCTGTTTATCAGCCGCTGGCGGAGTTGCTCATGCGTCAGGCCGTCAAAGTCTTCTGCCAGCGCCTGCGCCAGTTGCTGCTGCCCGATAAGCCCTTGGTCAAAAACCAGTTTTTTCACTGCTGCCAGGCTGTTGCCAAGGTTGGCGATACCGACCTGCAGGCCGGACACCCAGTCATATTTAGCGCCCCCTTGTTTAATGCTTTTCGCCCGCTCAATGCAGTCATCCACCAGCGTGGAGCAGAGAATATCCGGCACGTTCTCCTCCAGCATGGTGTCGACCACATACTCAATTTCAATGGATTTACGCGTGTAGTAGCGGATCTGCCGATCCCAGGCGTGCATCACGTCATCAAAGCCAGGGAAATTCCCTTCGGAAAGCGCCTGAGTTTGTGGCAGGAACACCTTCCCGCTGGTGGCATCGCGACCGCCTTCCAGCGCTGCCAGCATCACTCGGGCGAAGTTGATAAAGCTCATACCGGTGCAGCGGTAGCCCCACTTGCCGCCGACGGCGGTTTCGATACAGCCAATTGCCGCGTAGTCATACGCATCCGCGGGTTCAACGCCGAGTTTGATAAATTCCGGGATCACGATTTCATCGTTATTAAACGCAGGCATGCCGAAACCGCAGCGGATCACCTGTACACAGGCGTCAAGGAAGTCATTGCTCATCCCGGCATGGTAACGCACGCTGAGATTCGGTTGCGTGGAGCGCAGGCGACCGCAGGACTCAAGGATGGCGTAAGAGAGTGGGTTGACCGCATCCTGGGCTTCGCCGTTGCGCCATAGCTGACCGCCGATGGTCACATTTTGATACAGCGGGCTGCCCGCGGAGGCTTTAGAGTGTGAACCGGAGCGGATTTTGTTCACCTCCAGCAGCTTCAGCCAGCAGCTGTGCAACAGCTCGATGGCGTCTTCCCGTTGCAACGACTGCTGCAACTCCACATCGCGGCGATAATAAGGGTAGAGATACTGATCCATACGACCGAACGACACCGAGTGGCCGTTGGATTCTATCTGCAAAATCAACTGGATGAAGTAACACAGTTGCAACGCCTGCCAGAAGGTTTTCGGTGGCTCATGGGCAATCAGCAGGCAGTTTTCCGCGATTGCCAGCAGTTCGTTGCGGCGATGTTCACGCGGCTCTTCACTGGCCATTTTACGTGCAAGGTCGGCAAAGCGTTCAATGTGCAGGCTGACCGCTTCCAGCACGATATCAATGGCTTTCAGGAACTGATCGCCGTGCAGATCCTCCAGCACCGTCAGGTTAATGCGCGTGCGGCGCTCATCGACTTGATGGCGCAGTCCGTCAAGCCCCCGTTCCAGCAGCAGCGGGAAGTTCACCGCCAGATGCGCATCGCCGGAGGTCATATTGCCTTCCGCTTTAATGATGCCGGTCTCCAGCAGCGCTTTTTGTTCATCGGTAAACATGCCGTAGCAGCGATCCTGCACGGTCTGGCCGCGCCACCACGGGCAAATGTCATGCAGCACGCGTTTATTCTCGTCACTGACGGCAAACCCCGCGCCGGGGCGGTCTGCCAGATCATCAATCTCTTTTTCAATCCATGAAACGGTGTACTCCGGAAAGATTGGCGCCGCGCGGACTTCGCTGGCCTGGTTACCGATGATCAGCTCATCGTGTTTGATCCAGAGGGTGCGCTGCGCCAGGTGATGGGCCAGCGCCAGTGCGCGGCGCACCGGGATGGGTTTATCCAGATGCTGCTGGTAGATATGGGTGTAATGGCGTGCGCGCTCGGTGCAGACCGGCGGTTTAACAATATGCACCAGCGCGGTTTTGTGCGCCTTAATGCGGTCGGTCAGTATGTTCAGTTGCAGCGTCGTCATCGTTTTATCCTCGTAATGTCGCGGTCAGACCACACAGGCGGGCTTTGTGCTGGGCAAAGTCCAACAATTGCGGATCATCAAGCGGCTTTTCAGGGGCAGAGTAGGGTTCGCCGAGCAGGTGATACTTATTGATACCCAGCGTGTGATACGGCAGAAAATGGATATCGCGGACCTTTAACACCTCCGCGGCAAAGGTCGTGATGGCGCTGATGGACGCGGTATCGGCATTGAAACCCGGGATCAGCGGTACGCGGACGGTTATCTGTTTGCCCGCCTGCGCCAGGCGTTGAAGATTGTCGAGTACGCGCCTGGCGCTGCCGTCGGTCCACTGGCGGAATAGCGCCTCATCCACCTGTTTTAAATCCGCGAGGAAAAGGTCAACAAACGGCAGTGAGGGGTCAATGTAGCGCCAGGGCACATGCAGACAGGTTTCCACCGCCGTATGGATACCCTGCTGATGGCTGGCCTGCAACAACGCTTGCGCCAGTTCTGGTTGCATAAACGGCTCGCCGCCGGAAAGGGTCAACCCGCCGCCGCTGCGATCGTAAAACGGTTTATCGCGCAGGACGGTCACCATGATGTCATCAACGGATTGCTCCTCTCCGCAAACGGTCAGTGCCTGGGTTGGGCAGCAGTGGGTCAGGGCATCCAGGTGTGCATCATTGAGTTTTTCCCGGTGGATCAGCATGCCATTCAGCGCCTGCTCAATCACCTGCGGGGCCGCTTGCTGGCACAGATCGCAGCCTGCCAGGCACAACCGCGCATCGAACAGCAGCTCCCGCGTGCGCGCCCGGCTTTCCGGGTTCTGGCACCAGCGGCAGCGCAATGAGCATCCTTTCAGGAACACGACCGTGCGGATGCCGGGGCCATCATGGGTGGAATAGCGCTGAATGTTGAAAATCATGATCGTCTCCACGTTGCGCATGAAGATTAAATGACTTTCGAATGAAAGTTATTTTGATAATGGTCAATTCTCCGACGGGTTGCGGAGGGCGGGTTCTAAAGTATGGGAAAGGTCACATTTTTGCGCGTCTGCCGGATGTCCCGGCCAGGTTTACAGGCCGGATAGCATTGCGCCATCCGGCATTCAGGCATTAGTCGCCGCACACCTCACAGGCCGGGTTGCGTAGCAGTTTCATTTCGCGGAACTGGCAGGTCATTGCGTCGTACATCACGATTTTTCCCGCCGCAGGCGTGCCGTAATGGGTCAACACCTTGATGGCTTCCATCGCCTGTAATGAACCAATGACGCCGACCAGCGGCGCCATCACGCCCGCTTCCACGCAGGTGAGGGCGTTTTCGCCAAACAGACGACTCAGGCAGCGGTAGCAGGGCGCGTTTTCTTGCCAGGTAAAGACGCTGATTTGCCCTTCCATGCGGATAGCAGCACCGGAAACCAGCGGCGTTTTATGCCGGAAGCAACCCGCGTTTAACTGATTGCGGATGGCAACATTGTCGGTGCAATCCAGCACCAGATCATGTGCGGCAATCTGAGCAAACAGGTCCGCTTCATCCAGCAATGCATTTAACGTTGTGTAGCGTACATGCGGGTTAATGCGCAGCAGCGAGTCGCGGGCAGAGTCGACTTTCGCCATGCCAATGCTTGCATCGCTGTGCAGCGTCTGGCGTTGCAAATTGGAGAGCGCCACGGTGTCGAAGTCCAGCAGCGTCATCTGACCCACCCCGGCAGCGGCCAGATACTGCGCAGCCGCGCAGCCCAGACCGCCAAGGCCTGTGACCAGTACGCGTGCGGCTTTTAACCGCTCCTGGCCGTCAAAATCAAAACCGCGCAGAATAATCTGGCGGTTGTAGCGCATCATCTCCGCATCACTGAGTTCTTCGACCATTGTCAGCCTCCGAAGAGATGATTGAACATCTCCACATCCACCCATTCACCCGCTTCAACGTTACCGCGTTCGCGCTCCAGCACCACAAAGCAGTTGCCCTGGCTGAAAGAACTGAAAATATGCGAACCCTGATGCCCGGTGCTGCGCACTTCCAGCGTGCCGTCTTCGCCACGGCTCACCACGCCGCGCTGGAAGTCGAGACGCCCCGGCGATTTTTTCAGACGCTCTGCCGCCCGGGCGCGAAAACGCAGCGGCTGCACAGGCGCAGTATCGCCGCTCAGTTTTGCCAGCAGCGGCTGCACCAGTTGGTAGAACGTGAGGGTGGCTGAAACCGGGTTGCCAGGCAGGCCGCAGAACCAGCTGTGGCTGAGCTTGCCAAAGGCGAACGGTTTACCGGGTTTGATCGCCAGCTTCCAGAAGGCAATTTCACCCAGTTCATCCAGAATGGTTTTGGTGTAATCCGCTTCGCCCACGGACACGCCGCCAGAGCTGAGCACCACATCGGCCTGGCTATCGGCAGCGATAAAGGTCTCGCGTAATTTTTGCGGATCGTCGGGAATAATACCGAGGTTAATGACCTCGTAACCCAGTTGCGCCAGCATCAGGTGCACTGACAGGCGGTTGGTATCGTAAATTTGCCCTTCCGCCAGCGGTTGCCCCGGCAGTTGTAACTCATCCCCGGTGGAGAACAGCGCCACACGTACTTTACGCACTACCGGGATGTCGGCAATGCCCAGCGACGCCAGCACCGGCAGTTCGGCCGCGGTCAGTTTGGTGCCGGCAGAGAACACGCACGCACCTTGCCGGATATCTTCACCGGCGCGGCGGATGTTCTGATTTTCACGCACATCGGCAGTAAAGCGGATCCCGGCATCGCTCTGTTCCGTCTGTTCCTGCATCACCACCGCGTCGCACCCGGCGGGGATCGGGGCGCCAGTCATAATGCGCACGCAGGTCCCTGTTGGCCATTCGCCGTCGAACGGCTGCCCGGCAAACGCTTTACCGGCGACCGGTAGTGGGGTCCCGCTGTGCAGGTCGGCGAGGCGTACGGCGTAACCATCCATCGCTGAGTTATCAAAACCCGGTACATTCAGCGGAGAAATAATATCCTGCGCCACCACGCGACCAAAACAGGCCGTCAGCGGCAGGGTTTCGCGGTCGTTTAGCGGCGTAATGCGTGACAACATCTGAGAGAGGGCCGTATCCAGCGACATCAGGCCATGTGAGGATTCCATATTTATTATCCAGTCAACGCGTTGAAGCGCCTATTATGGCAGAAAAGGACCCGTGTCTGAATGCCTTGCGGCTACCCCATTGTAATCACGTCCCTTTACATCGTTGTAACGACTTTCTATATTCAGAAATCTTCGCAGACAAAGTAAAACCGGGCGAAAACTATGGCAAAAGCAGTCATTGCAATACACGGCGGGGCCGGGGCGATCGCCCGTGCCAACATGAGCCCGGAGAAAGAGCAGCGCTATGCGCACGTGCTTTCGTCGATTGTGGAGGTCGGGCAGCGCATGCTGGACGCCGGTGAAAGCGCGCTGGATGTGGTGACCGAAGCGGTACGGCTGCTGGAAGAGTGCCCGCTGTTTAACGCCGGGATTGGCGCGGTCTTCACCCGTGATGAAACCCACGAGCTGGATGCCTGTATTATGGACGGCAATACCTTACTGGCGGGCGCGGTGGCGGGCGTCAGTCGGCTGCGTAACCCGATCCTTGCCGCGCGCCTGGTGATGGAGCAAAGCCCGCATGTGCTGATGATTGGTGAAGGTGCCGAGCAGTTTGCCTTCTCCCACGGTATGGCAGCGGTATCGCCGAGTCTGTTTTCCACAGCGGAACGTTTTGAACAGTTACTGCAGGCGCGTGATGCGGGGCAAACGATGCTCGATCATGGCTCCGCGCCGCTCGATGAGAGCAAAAAAATGGGTACTGTCGGCGCGGTGGCGCTGGACAAGCATGGCAATCTGGCGGCGGCGACCTCCACCGGCGGTATGACCAACAAACTGCCCGGGCGTGTGGGAGATAGTCCGCTGCCCGGTGCCGGGTGTTATGCCAACAACGCCAGCGTGGCGGTCTCCTGCACCGGCACGGGCGAGGTGTTTATCCGTACGCTGGCGGCTTACGATATCGCCGCATTGATGGATTACGGTGGCCTTAGCCTGCACGAAGCCTGTGAAGCGGTGGTGATGGAAAAATTACCGGCGCTGGGCGGTAGCGGCGGGCTAATCGCCGTCGATCGTGAAGGTAACGTCGCGTTGCCGTTTAACAGTGAGGGGATGTATCGCGCCTGGGGCTATGCGGGTGATACGCCAAGCGTAGGCATTTATCGTGAATAAGGAGTCTGGGGTGTCGCAAGGGTTTGAGGCTGAAGCAGAGGTTGTGCTTGATGTCAGCAATTTGCAGATCGGGTTTCGCGATGACAAACAAATCACCCCGGCGGTACGTCACCTCTCTTTCTCGCTGAAACGGGGCGAAACGCTGGCGATTGTCGGCGAGTCCGGTTCCGGCAAATCTGTGACTGCATTATCGCTGTTGCGTCTGATTGAACAGGCGGGCGGCGAGGTCAGTTGCGATCATATGTATCTGACGCGCCGCAACCGGCAAAAAGTGAATCTGTCCACGCTCTCATCATCGCAAATGCGCAGCGTACGCGGGGCGGATATTGCGATGATTTTCCAGGAGCCGATGACCTCGCTTAACCCGGTGTTTCCGGTGGGTGAGCAGATTGCCGAGTCGATTCGCCTGCACCAGAAACTGGGGCGCGAAGAAGCATTAATTGAAGCGCGGCGGATGCTCGATCTGGTGCGCATTCCCGAATCACAGTCTATTCTTTCCCGTTTCCCGCACCAGCTTTCCGGTGGGATGCGCCAGCGCGTGATGATTGCGATGGCGCTGTCGTGCCGCCCGGCGGTATTGATCGCCGATGAGCCGACCACTGCACTGGATGTCACCATTCAGGCGCAGATCCTGCAACTGATCTCTGTGCTGCAAAAAGAGATGTCAATGGGGGTGATTTTTATCACCCACGATATGGGCGTGGTGGCGGATATCGCCGACCGCGTGCTGGTGATGAACCAGGGGGAAGCGGTGGAAACCGGTAGCGTAGAGCAGGTTTTCCGCAATCCGCAGCATCCTTATACCAAAGCACTGCTGGCTGCTGTGCCTAAACTGGGCGCGATGAATGGCCGCGATCTACCGCGTCGCTTCTCGCTGATTTCAGTCAACGATCCGCAGCATCAGGAAGCGGAGATCGAGCAGGATACCGTGGTGCCGGGCGAGCCCATTTTACAGGTGCGGGATCTGGTGGCGCGCTTCCCGTTGCGCAGCGGCATTCTCAACCGCGTGAACAAAGAAGTGCATGCGGTGGAGGGGATCAGTTTTGATTTATGGCCCGGCGAAACGCTGTCGCTGGTGGGAGAGTCCGGTAGCGGCAAATCGACCACCGGGCGGGCATTGCTGCGGCTGGTGGAAAGCCAGGGCGGCTCGATCACCTTTAACGGTGAGCGCATTGATACCTTGCCTGCCAGCAAATTGCAGCTTTTACGCCGGGATATTCAGTTTATTTTCCAGGATCCTTACGCGTCGCTCGACCCGCGCCAGACGGTGGGCGATTCGATTATTGAACCGCTGCGGGTGCATAACCTCCTCGGCGAAGAAGAGGGGAGGCAACGGGTCACATGGTTGCTGGAGCGTGTCGGGTTAAAACCGGAGCATGCGTGGCGTTACCCGCACGAATTTTCCGGCGGCCAACGCCAGCGTATTTGCATTGCGCGGGCGCTGGCGCTTAACCCGCGCGTGGTGGTGGCGGATGAAGCCGTATCGGCACTGGATGTCTCTATCCGCGCGCAAATCATCAATCTGTTACTCGATCTGCAACGCGAGTTGGGGATCGCATTTTTATTTATTTCTCATGATATGGCGGTGGTGGAGCGCATTAGCCACCGGGTTGCGGTGATGTATCTCGGGCAAATCGTGGAGATTGGCCCGCGTCGTGCGGTGTTTGAAAACCCGCAGCATCCTTATACGCGTAAATTGATGTCGGCGGTTCCCGTCGCCGACCCTGCGCATCGTCATGCGCAGCGCGTGTTGTTGTCTGATGACATGCCCAGCAATATCCGCAAACGCGGCGAGTCGATGCAGCGCGTGCAGCTACAGAACGTAGGGCCTGGGCACTTTGTTGCCCGCTCCACGCCTGGCAGCACGCAGTCCCGTTTTTAACTGAGCACTGGCAGGGTTTTTCTGGAGAACAACATGACACAATGCGTTTCACGTAACGGGCTGGTCGCGCTTGGCGTGGTATCTCTGCTGATTGCCGCCCCGGCCCTTGCCGCGAAAGACGTGGTTGTCGCCGTGGGATCCAATTTCACCACGCTCGACCCCTACGACGCGAATGACACCCTGTCGCAGGCGGTGGCGAAATCCTTCTATCAGGGGCTGTTTGGCCTTGATAAAGAGATGAAACTGGAGAATGTGCTGGCGCAGAGCTATACCGTCTCCGACGATGGACTGGTGTACACCATTACGTTGCGCCAGGGGGTGAAGTTCCAGGATGGCACGGATTTCGATGCCGCCGCGGTGAAGGTGAACCTCGATCGCGCCAGCAATCCGGCGAACAGCCTGAAGCGTTACAACCTGTATAAGAACATCGACAAGACCGAGGTGGTGGATCCCTCGACGGTGAAAATCACCCTGAAACAGCCGTTCTCGGCGTTTATTAATATTCTGGCGCACCCGGCGACGGCGATGATCTCTCCGGCGGCGCTGAAAAAATACGGCAGCGATATTGGTTTCCACCCGGTGGGCACCGGGCCGTATGCGTTTGAGGCCTGGAATCAGACCGATTATGTGAAGGTGAAAAAGTTCGCGGGCTACTGGCAAAAAGGCCTGCCGAAGCTGGACTCTATTACCTGGCGACCAGTGGTGGATAACAACACGCGTGCGGCAATGCTGCAAACCGGTGAGGCGCAGTTTGCCTTCCCGATCCCTTACGAGCAGGCGGAAGTGCTCAAACGCAACAGCAAGCTTGAGCTGGTCGCCAGCCCGTCGATTATGCAACGTTACATCAGTATGAATGTGACGCAAAAACCGTTTGATAACCCGAAAGTACGCCAGGCGATTAACTATGCCATTAACCGTCAGGCGCTGGTAAAAGTGGCCTTTGCCGGGTACGCCACGCCCGCGACGGGCATCGTACCGCCGACCATTGCCTACTCGCAGGATTACCCGGCGTGGCCCTACGATCCGGCTAAAGCGCGTGAATTGCTGAAAGAGGCGGGTTATCCGCAGGGGTTCAGTACCACCTTGTGGTCCTCGCATAATCACAGCACCGCGCAGAAGGTGCTGCAGTTTACCCAGCAGCAACTGGCGCAGGTGGGCATTAAAGTGCAGGTGACGGCGATGGATGCCGGGCAGCGCGCGGCGGAAGTGGAAGGCAAAGGGCAGAAAGAGAGCGGGGTGCGGATGTTTTACACCGGCTGGTCTGCCTCGACCGGGGAAGCGGACTGGGCGTTGTCACCGCTGTTTGCCTCCTGGAACTGGCCGCCAACCCAGTTTAATACCGCCTTTTACCGTAACCCACAGGTGGATAAAGATTTTACCGATGCGCTGAAGACAACCAGCACGGAGGCAAAAGCACGTCTGTATAAACAGGCGCAGGACATTATCTGGCAGGATTCTCCGTGGGTGCCGCTGGTTGTGGAAAAACTGGTTTCGGCGCATAACAAGAAGCTGACCGGGTTCTACATCATGCCGGATACCGGGTTCAGCTTTGACGATGCTGATTTGCAACCCTAACGCATTCCCCCTTGCAGGACCGCGGGGGGCATGGAACGAGCGATGCTGAATTATATCATCAAACGCCTGCTGGGCCTGGTCCCGACGTTATTGATCGTGGCTGTGCTGGTGTTTTTATTTGTGCATTTATTACCGGGCGATCCGGCGCGGCTGATTGCCGGGCCGGAGGCGGACGCGCAGGTGATCGCCATGGTGCGCAGCCAACTGGGGCTCGATCAGCCGCTGTGGGTGCAGTTCTGGCACTACATGACCAGCGTGGTGCAGGGGGACTTCGGGATTTCGATGGCTTCCCGTCGCCCGGTGTCGGAAGAGATCGCCAGTCGCTTTATGCCCACGCTGTTGTTAACCCTCACCAGCATGGGCTGGGCGATGCTGTTTGGTCTTGGCGCGGGGATTGCCGCCGCGGTGTGGCGTAACCGCTGGCCGGATCGCCTGGGCATGGCATTGGCAGTTACCGGTATCTCCTTCCCGGCGTTTGCGCTGGGGATGGCGCTGATGCAGCTCTTCTCCGTTGAACTGGGCTGGTTACCGACCGTGGGTGCGGATAGCTGGCGGCACTATATTCTACCGTCTCTGACGCTGGGCGCGGCCGTCGCGGCCGTGATGGCGCGCTTTACTCGCGCGTCGTTCGTTGAGGTACTGAACGAAGACTATATGCGTACGGCCCGCGCGAAAGGCGTGAGCGAGCGCTGGGTGATCCTCAAACATGGCCTGCGCAACGCAATGATCCCGGTGGTGACGATGATGGGGCTGCAGTTCGGTTTTCTGCTTGGCGGATCGATTGTGGTGGAAAAAGTCTTTAACTGGCCGGGATTAGGACGACTGCTGGTGGACTCCGTTGAGATGCGTGATTACCCGGTGATCCAGGCGGAAGTTCTGCTCTTCTCGCTGGAGTTTATTCTTATCAACTTAGTGGTGGATGTGCTCTACGCCGCCATTAACCCTGCGATCAGGTATAAGTAAGGATGCGACTGTTAAACTGGCGTCGACAGGCGATTTTAAACGCCATGCCCGTGGTCAAACCGGGCCATGTGCGTACCCCATGGGATGAGTTCTGGCGACGTTTTCGCCGCCAGCCGCTGGCGATGACTGCCGGATTGTTTGTGCTGCTGTTGATCCTGCTGGCGATAATTGCCCCGTGGATTGTTCCGTTCGACGCTGAAAACTACTTTGATTATGACCGGCTGAACGACGGTCCGTCGCTGGTGCATCTGTTTGGTGTTGATTCTCTCGGGCGCGATATTTTCAGCCGCGTATTGGTGGGCGCGCAGATTTCGCTGGCCGCCGGGGTGTTTGCCGTGTTGATTGGCGCACTGATTGGCACGGTGCTGGGGCTGCTGGCGGGTTACTACGAAGGTTGGTGGGACCGGATCATCATGCGCATCTGCGATGTGCTGTTCGCTTTCCCCGGCATTCTGCTGGCGATTGCGGTGGTGGCGGTGATGGGCAGCGGGATGGCGAACGTGATTATCGCCGTGGCGGTGTTTTCGGTTCCGGCGTTTGCCCGGCTGGTGCGTGGCAATACGCTGGTGCTGAAACAGCAAACCTTTATTGAATCCGCCCGCAGCATTGGCGCCAGCGATGCGGTGATCCTGTTCCACCATATTCTGCCGGGCACGGTGTCGTCGATTGTGGTCTATTTCACCATGCGTATCGGCACCTCGATTATCTCTGCCGCCAGCCTTTCGTTTCTGGGAATGGGGGCGCAGCCACCGACGCCGGAGTGGGGCGCAATGCTGAATGAGGCGCGGGCTGATATGGTGATAGCGCCGCATGTGGCGCTGTTTCCGTCACTGGCGATTTTTTTGACCGTGCTGGCGTTTAACCTGTTGGGAGATGGTCTGCGCGACGCGCTGGATCCGAAGATTAAAGGGTAGTGCTGGTTTCCCCTCACCCTAACCCTCTCCCCTGTACGGTCCGGAGACATGGTAGACAGGTGTTCGGAGACATGGTGAACACTTTTTAACATCCTT
>NZ_JBOBHR010000021.1:0-4772 GCF_050587465.1 Kosakonia sp. N21
CGTTGTTTTACCATGGTCAACGTGGCCGATAGTACCGACGTTAACGTGCGGTTTTGTACGTTCAAACTTTTCTTTAGACATCGATTGTCCCTCTAAGACACGGATAAATCGGTGATATCACCACATCAACCAGGCAACATGCCCGACTTGTTGAATGCTAAATAACAGAAGAGAAACCAGGGAGGAGAAGTGAAGTGGTGCTGATACCCAGAGTCGAACTGGGGACCTCACCCTTACCAAGGGTGCGCTCTACCAACTGAGCCATATCAGCACGTCTGGAGCGGGCAGCGGGAATCGAACCCGCATCATCAGCTTGGAAGGCTGAGGTAATAGCCATTATACGATGCCCGCATCCTGAAACTCGGCTACCCAGTGCTTTCTGTATTATCGGGAGAAGAAACTCTCCCTTTGAGTTGATTCGCTTACTGACACCAACTCAGGTTACGTTTTAGCGTAACCGAAAATGGTGGTGGGGGAAGGATTCGAACCTTCGAAGTCTGTGACGGCAGATTTACAGTCTGCTCCCTTTGGCCGCTCGGGAACCCCACCGGACTTGATGGTGCCGACTACCGGAATCGAACTGGTGACCTACTGATTACAAGTCAGTTGCTCTACCTACTGAGCTAAGTCGGCATCAAGTAGCGCGCATTCTAGGGAGACAGAGGGATTGATGCAACAAAAAAATTGCACAAACCGTTCTATCGCTCACATTTTGCACGACCACTCGACAAAATGCTGTAAATTCATGCAACCCAGTAGAAAAACCCACCGTTTTTCGCCCCCTGTTAGTCAGTATTCCCGCTTTTCTTACCCCTTTCATCGTCATCCTTTCAGGCCTTACTGCGGTGCAATTGCGTTGTTGTGGTGCAGATAAGTGGCGCATTTCAGTCGTTCAGACAAAGCCAGAGGTGAAAATGTGAATTGGATCACTTATTGCATCTCCGGGATATCACCCATAACGGAGGCACAATGATGAAAATTGTTCTGTTAAACGCAGCCACCTTGCCGGTCTATTGTCCGGAACTTGCTGACTTGCTGCTGGATACGCTGCAAGGTGGAGCCTCTGTGGGATATCAGCGTGCGACCAGCCACCAGGAAGCAGAGAGTAACTTCTATCGCCTGCGTGACGAGCTTCAAAAAGGCGAGCGCTTAATCTGGATAGCCAGGGATGAGCAAGGCGTGGTGGGGTGTATCAGTCTGGCGCTAAACACGCAGCCTGAAGCGCTTAATCGCGGCACCATTAAATTGCTACTGGTTCACCGGCGCGCCCGACGTAAAGGCGTTGGCAAAAAGCTGCTTGCTGAACTTGAGAAAAGCGCCTGCGCTCGTCAACGTGGGGTTTTATCACTGGAAGTGCGTGCAGGCTCAGGGGCAGAAGCGTTTTACCGCTCGCAGGGATATCGCTGTCTCGGGGAAATGCCGGATTATCTCTGTTCCGCCGACGGGTACTACCACCCTGCTGCGATTTATTTTAAACGCTTATTTGCGGTAAATCAGACAGTTCGATCTATTGCCAGCTAATGTGAATAGCGTGATGCTTTCCGCGTAAAGCATCACGCAGACGCGATTTTTCATATTATTCCCTGTCATCTGGTGTTAACCTCCTGCCCATTGATCCAACTTATTTCAATAACGTCGAGCCATCGCGTTACCTTAAGAGACGCTCTCTCGCAGCGCGCCGGAAGCATACGTGCCAGTGGTAATGTGGGCAGATAAAAGCTTATGAGTAAAAAAGAGCAAACGTTAATGACGCCTTACTTACAGTTTAATCGCAGCCAGTGGGCTGCACTTCGTGATTCCGTACCAATGACATTGACTGAGGGCGAAATCGCAAGGTTAAAAGGCATTAATGAAGACCTTTCTCTGGAAGAAGTTGCCGAAATTTATCTTCCACTTTCCCGTTTACTCAATTTCTACATCAGTTCAAACCTGCGTCGACAAGCCGTGCTGGAACAATTTCTGGGCACAAACGGTCAGCGCATTCCCTATATCATCAGCATCGCAGGTAGCGTTGCGGTTGGGAAAAGCACCACCGCCCGTGTATTACAGGCGTTACTCAGCCGTTGGCCCGAGCATCGTCGGGTAGAGTTAATTACCACTGACGGCTTTCTGCACCCCAACCAGGTGTTGAAAGATCGCGGGTTGATGAAGAAAAAAGGCTTCCCGCAATCCTATGATATGCATCGCCTGGTGCAGTTCGTTTCCGATATTAAATCCGGGGTTACCGACGTTACGGCCCCCGTTTATTCGCACCTGATTTATGATGTGATCCCGGATGGTGACAAAACGGTCACGCATCCTGATATTCTTATTCTTGAAGGGTTGAATGTTTTACAAAGTGGTATGGATTATCCTCATGATCCGCACCATGTATTTGTTTCAGACTTCGTAGATTTTTCTATTTATGTTGATGCACCAGAGGATCTATTACAGACCTGGTATATCAATCGTTTCCTGAAGTTCCGTGAAGGCGCTTTTACTAACCCTGATTCTTATTTCCATAACTATGCGAAGTTGTCTGAGGCTGAAGCAATAGAAGTTGCAATGTCGCTGTGGAAAGAGATTAACGGTTTAAATCTTAAAGAAAACATTCTGCCTACACGCGAGCGCGCCAGCCTGATTATGACCAAGAGCGCGAATCATGCTGTTGAACAAGTGCGTCTGCGAAAATAAACAGTAAGGGGAGCATCAACGCTCCCTTTTGACTATTATTCCGCACTGCGCAACGATATTTCGCCTCCCATCCAGGGTTTAATTACGCCATCTTGTTCAAGTAACAGGGCACCCTGGACATCAATTCCGCGCGAAATACCGTAGATCTCTTTCTCACCGATAATCAATTTCACCGGTCGGTGGATAAAATTATCCAGTTTCTCCCAGCGAGGAAGAAAAGGAGCCAGCCCTTCTTGCTCAAACATCTGCAGTGCATCACGCAGCTCTGTAATTAAACGTGCAGCAAGCTTGTTACGATCAATGCGCACACCGGCTTCCTGCAGATTAATCCAGCCCTGGCTGATGTCTTCAGCTTGTACTTTACGCATCACCAGGTTGACCCCGGCACCGATGACAATTTGTGCTGCATCGCCGGTTTTCCCTGTCAGTTCGACGAGAATACCCGCAAGTTTGCGATCCTGAAGATAGAGATCGTTAGGCCATTTAACCCGTACCTGATCAGCACCCAGATCGTGTAAGACTTCAGCCATCACAATCCCGATCACCAGGCTTAAACCGATAGCAGCGGCCGGTCCCTGTTCTAAACGCCAGTACATCGAGATATAGAGATTTGCACCGAAGGGAGAGACCCATTTTCGACCACGACGCCCTCGCCCGGCCTGTTGGTACTCCGCCACACAAGCATCACCGGAATCGAGTTCACTGAGGCGATCCAGCAAATACTGGTTTGTTGAATCAATTACTGGCAGAACAGCAACCTTACCCTGCTTAATCTGGCTGCTGATCATGGTTTCATCTAATAGCTGGATAGGCTCCGGGAGGCTATAGCCTTTACCAGGGACAGTGAAAACATCAATTCCCCAGTCACGCAGCGTCTGAATATGTTTATTAATCGCTGCGCGGCTCATGCCCAAACGTTCGCCAAGTTGTTCACCCGAATGGAATTCACCATCCGCCAAAATAGAAATCAATGTTAATGGGATCGTATTGTCCTTCACGCAATCGCCTCCACCGCATTCACCTCACCGGCACAACCAATAAAACGGACCTCAGGTTCCAGCCAGACGTTGAATTTGTTTCCCACACGCTGGCGCACCAGGTGCGCAAGCTGGATAACATCCTCACTGGTTGCCAGACCCGTATTGATCAGCACCAACGCCTGCAAATGATGGATCGCGGCCCCTTTCACGGCAGTCCCCTTCAACTGGCATTGGTCAATAAGCCAGCCTGCGGCCAGTTTTACGGAACCATCAGCCTGAGGATAATGGGGAGCATTCGGGAACGCCTCTAATAAGCTATTGGCTTGCTCTGCCGTCACCACAGGGTTTTTAAAGAAACTGCCAGCATTACCGTGCACTTTCGGATCGGGTAGTTTACTCATGCGCATATGACACACCGCATCGAAAACCTGTTGTGCCGTTACAGTCGCCGGATCAAAACGTGTTAAATCGCCGTAAGTCAGCACAGGTTGCCAGTTTTTTGGTAAACGCAGTCCCACTGCAGTGATAGCATAGCCATCCTGATACTCGTGTTTAAAGATACTGTCACGGTAACCAAAACGGCACGCTTGCGCACTCAAACGCTGTGACTCGCCGCTGCTGAGGTTGATGCAATCAACATAGTTGCAGACACGCTGTAGCTCAACACCATATGCGCCAATATTCTGGATTGGGGATGAACCTGCACAGCCAGGGATCAGCGCTAAATTCTCCAGGCCAGGCATCCCGTTGCTGAGGGTAAATTGCACGAGGTGATGCCAGTTCTCCCCGGCACCGACATGAAGCAGCCACGCATCGTCCTCTTCGTGGACCTCTATGCCCCGAATACGGTTGATAATGACCGTCCCGGCAAAGTCTTGTAGAAATAGCACATTGCTACCTTCACCCAGGATCAATACGGGTTGCTGGTTTTGTACGGCGGTTTGCCAGGCTTCCAGCAGTTGCGGCGTATTTTCGACGCAAACAATCCGGTGAGCATTACGATCAATACCGAAGGTATTCCAGGGCTTAAGGGAGTGATTCATTGGCGCTATCCTGATGCAAAAACACAGCTAGTTTACCGTATCCGGAGAGTAAGCGCTTGTGGTGTTTGGAAGGCCA
>NZ_JBOBHR010000022.1:0-3651 GCF_050587465.1 Kosakonia sp. N21
TTATAGTCATTTGCCGGTGTATGCTTTTCAATACCCACAGCCATTAACCGGTTCACCAGGTAGTTAAAAGCACTCTGTTGTTCTGACATTCGGATAACCAGATCTCTGGCAATCCGTATTGTGTTCAATTC
Source organism: Kosakonia sp. N21 (assembly GCF_050587465.1). Lineage (NCBI taxonomy): Bacteria > Pseudomonadati > Pseudomonadota > Gammaproteobacteria > Enterobacterales > Enterobacteriaceae > Kosakonia > Kosakonia sp. N21. The sequence goes on from NZ_JBOBHR010000022.1 coordinate 132, forward strand.
CTGAAGGTCTTCCTCACTGTACGCTTCCCTTTCTTTGATGACCATTTCGACTTCCTGAAGCGCAAGCGTAATGATTGCTTCATCCACAATCATTGAGGTTGTATTTTGATCTGTGGAGAGCGCCAGACCCGGACCGAGTGTTTTTTTTGCCAGCGCTTCTCCCTGCTCATAGTTTTTGTATTTATCGCTGTGCAGTTTAATCAGCTTGTCATATTCAGATATTTTATTCGAAATGTTATTCGCGATCTTCTGCAATTGTTCTCCTTTGGATGACAATATTTTAATTTTTTCTTGTTCTTTTTGTGCAAGTAAAGCGTCAGGGTTGTTATGCGGAGATTTAAAACCACTATGCATATTATGCAGATGTGTATTTCTTCTTGCATTAGCTTCCACTAATTCCTTGTATACCTCTGCAATTTTAAGACCAATATTATTACTCTCCAACAATTTTTTCTTGCTTTTAATATCCTGTACGACAATGCGAGAATGCCAGGCAGCATAGATTTCTGTCGCATCAACAAGCCCGGTAGCGAACGCACGATAATAGGTATCCAGCAACGCATCGTTCCACTCATTTTTCAGACCCGGTAGAAATAATTGTTCTGTATGGTGCTCCTGTTGCTGCAGGCGTATTACTTCCTTTTTAAGAAAGAGTATTTTTTTAATTTTTTCATGATCGGGGTGTGTATAAATGCGATAAAACTCCTGATCGATAATCTGTACCAGCAGTTGTAACAGCGCACTCCAGCTAACAAAATCATGACCGGACAGTATCTTAAACAAAGCATGGCGCGTTTCTCTGGCAATCTCAACGTTAATCAGCGATCTATTAATTAAATCGCCAATGGCCGGAGACACCTCTGCGGCACTTTCCCCAGCATACTCCCACTCACCGTTGTAATTATGCGTAATAATATTTACCGTCGCGCCATTCTTCTTAGCCGAGATCACCCCCACATTGCCACCAAGGAAAACAAACGGCCACCAGGCTTTATGCAGAAAAATATAAAGATCGCCATTAGGCTGACGGTAAATACCCCCATCGCCCTCCAAAGAGGCCGGGAAACCCGCCGTGCCGGGATCATAATCCCAGAGCCAGGCCTCTTCTGTTAACCACTCCGACGCGGTGGTATTTGCAGGCCGTGTTCCGGTTCCGGTGGTCGGCGTTTGATCACTCTCTTCCCAGTGTTGGCTCTGCCGGTCTTTATAGACATGGACTGTTTTAGCCGTACTGTCATTGCGCTTTTCATAAATCGTCGCGTTGTCATACACGGTCGATGTGGCGGATGTTTTGGTGAGTGTAACCGGCCAGAAATTGGTGGCGGCATAAATAAAGGTTTCACAAGATGCCGCTTCGTAAATTCCGGGCTCCTTCTGCGTCTTAAAATCACCAGGTGAGGGTTGCATGGCATTACGCGGGTTAAACTCCTTTTCAACCCGCTCTTCTACCGCCCGCGAGATGACAGAGACGCCGGGCATCACCATTGGTCTGATGGTGGTTGCCGTATCCCATGTATTTTCTTTGCGCAGGACATAAACGCTTCTTGCGCCAGTGATAACCGCCCCCACGCTGTCGCTGATAAAGACAAACGGCCAGTATTTCCCCTGCAGACAGATATACAATTTATCATCCTGATAAATCGCTCCCTCGTGGCCCGCCGTCATCTGGTTGTACTGAAAGGTGTTACCTGCCCCCCATCTTTCCGCAAGATGAATCAGCGACGCTGATGCTGACGTCAGCACGGTTCCAGATGGCATCGTCGTCACTGAATCAGGCAGTGACTCCCCATGCGCAAGATCAAGGAACCATGTATGGGTGTCATGTTTAAAAAAAATGGGCAGCGAAGGATTGTTTTCATCGAGCAGTGAGGTGGTGGCATAAACCCGCGCGGTGATACCCGCCGGAGTATTCAAATATAAATCGATATAGCGGTAGTTACCGGCCACAAACAGGTAGTTCAGTCCGCCCGATGAATAGATTTTTTCGTCCAGAAGATCCATTTTGTAATCAGCGACGGTACCGCCGGACTTACCCGCTGGCGGGAATGTCTCGCGCACGGCCTTTTCCAGCCCGGCATCAATGGACGTATTGCGTGGCAACGGCGGCCATACGTTTTCCTCACGTGCCGGTTCTGTCGCCGGTGTTGTACTCTCTTCAGCCAGCAGTCTTCGCCCCCCGGCCCGGCGCACCCGCTCAGGCTTTTCCGGCGGCGGAACGTCTGTGACTATCTGGTAGTCCCTCTGCGCCAGCACCGCCTGCAACGCCGTCAAATCCTCCTCGGTCAGCACGTCCTGCTCCGGGTTGCGCAACAGCCACTGTACATACGCCGCACTGGAAATCGCCCCCAGCGCGGTCATCCCCAGCGGTACGCGATAGCGCCGTCCCAGCGCGGTGGCGCGCTGCCAGCGGCCCGGCGTGGCACCGGTGCTCTGCGGCCCGTCCATCTCCACCACGGTCTCTGCAACGGGTGGGTTCAGCAACCGCGCGGCGGCCTCATGCGACGGGGGTTGCGCTGGCGGAACCTGCTGTGCCGCAGGGTGATAGGCAGCGGGGGAGGACTGATGGTAGCTGCGCCAGAACGCATATAATGTACCCAGCCACCAGATCCCCAGCCCCACCCCCGTCGCAACTTTTGCCACCCGCCGGGTTTCCTCCGAAGCCAGCCAGTCCATGTCATCCTGGCTCAGGCGGATAATGCCGCCGCTCATGTCCATTCCGGCCACCGGGCTGCCGCCCGGCAGACCTGCGGCAGGACGGAGGTCAAGTCGCCAGCGCCCGTCTTCACGCAGCACGCGCGGCGATGCCCCGCCGGCATGCGTCTCTCCGGGTTTTATCAGCCGCAGCACGCCCTGTGCGCCGTCAGGCTCCACGCGATACATGCGCCCCTGCTCGCGGATAAACATCTCGCCGCCGCTGAGCCGGATATCCCCCTCTTCCCGCATGCCTTCAGGCGAGATACCCGCCATGCTCCAGCGCTCCGGCAGCCGCCGGGAGGTGAGCGGCCTGGTGCGCTCGCCGCCTGTCACGCCCTGCAGCAGGGTGTCGCTTATCCATGCCTCAATATTCTGCTCCAGCTGCTGGCGTAGCTGTTGCAGCGCAGGGTGTTCGCTGGCAGCAAGGATATCGGCCACCGCAGCGCTCCATTCCAGCCATGAGTTCCCCGCGGGCAGTGTCCGCCCGCCCAGCTCCTCGCGGATCGCCGGCAGCAGGGGCAGTAACGGCAGCAGAGCGGAAAGCTGCGCCACACCGGGCCAGAGCCGCCATTCCGGTTCTGACAGCCGCGCCTGCAGGTGCACCACCGCCTGCTGCTGCGCATTGATATCCGGGGTTTCAAGGATCGTTTTCACCGACCAGACCAGCATCAGGTTGAGGTAGTTCTGGTACCAGGGTTGCAGTTCCGGATAGTGCACCACACCGGTAAGGACCCAGCGCAGCGTATCATCCGGCGTGGTGAGATCGCGTTGAAGCTGAAACGCATGGATGGTCTGCAGCGTGCGCATGGCCTCTGCCGCCGACGGG
>NZ_JBOBHR010000023.1:0-3651 GCF_050587465.1 Kosakonia sp. N21
CTATAGTCATTTGCCGGTGTATGCTTTTCAATACCCGCAACCATTAACCGGTTCACCAGGTAGTTAAAGGCACTCTGTTGTTCTGACATTCGGATAACCAGATCTCTGGCAGTCCGTATCGTTTTCAATTCCTGAAGGTCTTCCTCACTGTACGCTTCCCTTTCTTTGATGACCATTTCGATTTCCTGAAGCGCAAGCGTAATGATTGCTTCATCCACAATCATTGAGGTTGTATTTTGATCTGTGGAGAGCGCCAGACCCGGACCGAGTGTTTTTTTCGCCCGCGCCTCCCCCTGCTCATAGTTTTTGTATTTATCGCTGTGCAGTTTAATCTGCTTGTCATATTCAGATATTTTATTCGAAATGTTATTCGCGATATCCTTCAGTTGTCGTGCTTCGGCGGCCAATTTTCGAATTGTTTTTTCTTCTTCTTCCATACTTTCAGCATAAGGATTATTAAGCGGTCTATGAGAGCCCTTATGTATATTAAGCTCACTAATATATCTCCTTGCCTTGGCCTCAAGTGATGCCTTATTTATACCTGCAAGTTTACGCTGAAGTTCAGTATTATTATGCTCCAACGATTTTTTCTTATTTTTAATATCCTGCACGACAATTCGAGAATGCCAGGCAGCATAGATTTCTGTCGCATCAACAAGTCCGGTCGAGAACGCCAGATAATAAGCACCCAGCAACGCATCGTTCCACTCATTTTTTATGCCCGGTAGAGGTAATCGTTCTGTATGCTGCAGACTTATTATTTTCTTCTTGAGAAAGAGTATGTTTTTTATTTTCTCACGAACGGGTTGTGTATAAATGCGATAAAACTCCTGATCGATAATCTGTACCAGCAGTTGTAACAGCGCACTCCAGCTAACAAAATCATGACCGGACAGTGCCTGAAACAAAACATAACGCGTTTCTCTGTCAAGGAGGGTATTAAGCATCAGACTTTCAATAAACTCACGGATAGCGTCCGGGGATTTTTGAACGCTTTCTCCGGCATAATCCCAGACACCGTTATAATTATGTACTACGATATTTGCGGCGTTGCCGCTAATCTTAACCGGTATGATGCCCATGTTGCCGCCGAGAAAAATAAACGGCCAGTATTTCTGATTGAGATAAATATAGAGATCGCCGTTCGTCTGCCTGTACACGCCACCGTTACCTTCCCGTGGCGGATGGAAACCTGCCTTACTGGCGGCATCTGTATCCCAGAGCACGGCCTCTTCTGTTAACCAGGCTGATGCGCTGGTATTGCGGGGGCGTTCAAAGTACCGGGTATTGAGCAATTTATCCCGATCTTGCCACTGCTTAGTGTGGGGATCTTTGATGATCCTGATGGTTTTCGCGCTGTAATCCTGTTGCTTTTCAAAAATGGTGCCAACGTCGTTATACGTCAGTGAGCTTTTCGATTTTTCAACATAGACAGGCCAGAAGTTGGTCGCCACATAAATATAGTAGGTATCCTCCCCTGATGCCGTCCGGTAAATCCCGTTCTCGACCGATGACTGAAAATCTCCGGGGCGCGGCTGGTAAGCTTCGCGTTGATCAAACTCCTTTTCAACCCACTGTTCAACCTGTGCAGACACCACCGTGGCGCCAGGCATCGCCATTGGCCGGAGGGTAGTCGCAATATCCCATACGTTTTCCTTACGGAAGACCCAGGTGGTTCCCGTGCCGTTGCTGATGGCCCCCAGTTCATCGTTGATGAAGAGAAACGGCCAGTACCTGCCGTGCAGATAGATATAAAGCCGACTATCCTGATAAATAGCGCCATCCTGACCGACGTCCTCTTCATCGTAGGTAAACGCGCGTTCCGCTGACCAGTTGCCCGCCTCCCGGTTAAGGTCGGCAGAGGAAGAGGTCATCCCGGATCGCTCATAAGGTGACCCACTTGAAGGGGCTTCTGATGACCCGGGATCGTCCATCAAACACCATCTCCCGATAGCAGGATCGAAAGAAACCGGCACTGACATCCTGTTCTCGGCAGGCCACTGTTGGTTGGAATAAAGCAGTCCCCCCGTCGGGGCCATCCGGTTAGCGTGCATGGTAAAATGGATATTAATACAGCGGTAGTTACCATCAACATAGAGGTACTCGAGTCCATTGCGCTGATAGACTTTTTCGATCGGGTAAGCTAACGAGTACTCAGCGGCAGTTGCACTGGTAACAGCCTGTGGGAACTCTGTGCGAACATAATTACTCAGACGACTGTCAATCGCGCTCTGGCGCGGTAACGCAGGCCAGTACTCCGGCGCCTTCACTGCCGCCTCTCCGGTACCCTCCTCTGCGAGTAGCCTGCGTTGCCCCGCTGCTGGCCCCCGCCTCTGCGGACCAGGAAGATCAGTCACGATTTGAACATCCCTCTGTGCCAGCACGGCCTGCAACGCCGCCAGGTCCTCCCTGGTCAGGCTATCCTGCTCAGAGTTTTGCCGCAGCCAATGCAAATATGCTGCGCTGGAGATGGCCCCCAGTGCGGTCATCCCCAGCGGCACGCGATAGCGCCGTCCCAGCGCGGTGGCGCGCTGCCAGCGGCCCGGCGTGGCACCGGTGCTCTGCGGCCCGCCCATCTCCACCACGGTCTCTGTTACCGGAGGGTTCAGCAACCGCGCGGCGGCCTCATGCGACGGGGGTGGCGCAGGCGGAACCTGCTGTGCCGCTGGGTGATAAGCAGCGGGTGCGGACTGATGGTAGCTGCGCCAGAATGCATACAGTGTGCCCAGCCACCAGATCCCCAGCCCCACCCCTGTTGCAACTTTTGCCACCCGCCGGGTTTCCTCGGAAGCCAGCCAGTCCATGTCATCCTGGCCCAGGCGGATAATGCCTCCGCTCATGTCCATTCCGGCCACCGGGCTGCCGCCTGGCAGACCTGCACCAGGGCGGAGGTCAAGCCGCCAGCGTCCGTCTTCACGCAGCACGCGCGGCGATGCCCCACTGGCGTGTGTCTCTCCGGGTTTTATCAGCCGCAGCACGCCTTGTTCCCCATCTGGCTCCACGCGATACATGCGTCCCTGCTCACGGATAAACATCTCGCCGCCGCTGAGCCGGATATCCCCCTCTTCCCGCATACCTTCAGGCGAGATACCCGCCATGCTCCAGCGCTCCGGCAGCCGCCGTGAGGTGAGCGGCCTTGTCCTGGCGTCGCCAGCCATTCCCTGCAGCAGGGTATCGCTTATCCATGCCTCAATGTTCTGCTCCAGTTGCTGGCGTACCTGCTGCAGCGCCGGGTGCTCGCTGGCAGCAAGGATATCGGCCACCGCAGCGCTCCATTCCAGCCACGAGTTCCCCGTGGGCAAGGTCCGTTCACCCAGCTCTTCGCGGATCGCCGGCAGCAGGGGCAGTAACGGCAGCAGAGCGGAAAGCTGCGCCACACCAGGCCAGAGCCGCCATTCCGGTTCTGACAGCCGCGCCTGCAGGTGCGCCACCGCCTGTTGCTGCGCATTGATATCCGGGGTTTCGAGGATCGTTTTCACCGACCAGGCCAGCATCAGGTTGAGGTAGTTCTGGTACCAGGGTTGCAGTTCCGGATAGTGCACCACACCGGTAAGGACCCAGCGCAGCGTGTCATCCGGCGTGGTGAGATCGCGCTGAAGCTGGAAAGCATGGATGGTCTGCAGCGTGCGCATGGCCTCTGCCGCCGACGGC
>NZ_JBOBHR010000024.1:0-3063 GCF_050587465.1 Kosakonia sp. N21
GCGTCTCTCACGCCAAAACATCTTCGGCGTTGTAAGGTTAAGCCTCACGGTTCATTAGTACCGGTTAGCTCAACGCATCGCTGCGCTTACACACCCGGCCTATCAACGTCGTCGTCTTCAACGTTCCTTCAGGAGACTTAAAGTCTCAGGGAGAACTCATCTCGGGGCAAGTTTCGTGCTTAGATGCTTTCAGCACTTATCTCTTCCGCATTTAGCTACCGGGCAGTGCCATTGGCATGACAACCCGAACACCAGTGATGCGTCCACTCCGGTCCTCTCGTACTAGGAGCAGCCCCCCTCAATTCTCCAGCGCCCACGGCAGATAGGGACCGAACTGTCTCACGACGTTCTAAACCCAGCTCGCGTACCACTTTAAATGGCGAACAGCCATACCCTTGGGACCTACTTCAGCCCCAGGATGTGATGAGCCGACATCGAGGTGCCAAACACCGCCGTCGATATGAACTCTTGGGCGGTATCAGCCTGTTATCCCCGGAGTACCTTTTATCCGTTGAGCGATGGCCCTTCCATTCAGAACCACCGGATCACTATGACCTGCTTTCGCACCTGCTCGCGCCGTCACGCTCGCAGTCAAGCCAGCTTATGCCATTGCACTAACCTCCTGATGTCCGACCAGGATTAGCTGACCTTCGTGCTCCTCCGTTACGCTTTAGGAGGAGACCGCCCCAGTCAAACTACCCACCAGACACTGTCCGCAACCCGGATTACGGGTCCACGTTAGAACATCAAACATTAAAGGGTGGTATTTCAAGGTTGGCTCCACGCAGACTGGCGTCCACGCTTCAAAGCCTCCCACCTATCCTACACATCAAGGCTCAATGTTCAGTGTCAAGCTATAGTAAAGGTTCACGGGGTCTTTCCGTCTTGCCGCGGGTACACTGCATCTTCACAGCGAGTTCAATTTCACTGAGTCTCGGGTGGAGACAGCCTGGCCATCATTACGCCATTCGTGCAGGTCGGAACTTACCCGACAAGGAATTTCGCTACCTTAGGACCGTTATAGTTACGGCCGCCGTTTACCGGGGCTTCGATCAAGAGCTTCTCCTTACGGATAACCCCATCAATTAACCTTCCGGCACCGGGCAGGCGTCACACCGTATACGTCCACTTTCGTGTTTGCACAGTGCTGTGTTTTTAATAAACAGTTGCAGCCAGCTGGTATCTTCGACTGATTTCAGCTCCACGGGTAAACCGCTTCACCTACATATCAGCGTGCCTTCTCCCGAAGTTACGGCACCATTTTGCCTAGTTCCTTCACCCGAGTTCTCTCAAGCGCCTTGGTATTCTCTACCTGACCACCTGTGTCGGTTTGGGGTACGATTTCGTGTTACCTGATGCTTAGAGGCTTTTCCTGGAAGCAGGGCATTTGTCACTTCAGCACCGTAGTGCCTCGTCATCACGCCTCAGTGTTAAAGTGCTCCGGATTTGCCTGGAACACACACCTGCACGCTTAAACCGGGACAACCGTCGCCCGGATGACATAGCCTTCTCCGTCCCCCCTTCGCAGTAACACCAAGTACAGGAATATTAACCTGTTTCCCATCGACTACGCCTTTCGGCCTCGCCTTAGGGGTCGACTCACCCTGCCCCGATTAACGTTGGACAGGAACCCTTGGTCTTCCGGCGAGCGGGCTTTTCACCCGCTTTATCGTTACTTATGTCAGCATTCGCACTTCTGATACCTCCAGCATGCCTCACAGCACACCTTCGCAGGCTTACAGAACGCTCCCCTACCCAACAACACATTCGTGTCGCTGCCGCAGCTTCGGTGCATGGTTTAGCCCCGTTACATCTTCCGCGCAGGCCGACTCGACCAGTGAGCTATTACGCTTTCTTTAAATGATGGCTGCTTCTAAGCCAACATCCTGGCTGTCTGGGCCTTCCCACATCGTTTCCCACTTAACCATGACTTTGGGACCTTAGCTGGCGGTCTGGGTTGTTTCCCTCTTCACGACGGACGTTAGCACCCGCCGTGTGTCTCCCGTGATAACATTCTCCGGTATTCGCAGTTTGCATCGGGTTGGTAAGCCGGGATGGCCCCCTAGCCGAAACAGTGCTCTACCCCCGGAGATGAGTTCACGAGGCGCTACCTAAATAGCTTTCGGGGAGAACCAGCTATCTCCCGGTTTGATTGGCCTTTCACCCCCAGCCACAAGTCATCCGCTAATTTTTCAACATTAGTCGGTTCGGTCCTCCAGTTAGTGTTACCCAACCTTCAACCTGCCCATGGCTAGATCACCGGGTTTCGGGTCTATACCCTGCAACTTAACGCCCAGTTAAGACTCGGTTTCCCTTCGGCTCCCCTATTCGGTTAACCTTGCTACAGAATATAAGTCGCTGACCCATTATACAAAAGGTACGCAGTCACACCCCAAAGGGTGCTCCCACTGCTTGTACGTACACGGTTTCAGGTTCTTTTTCACTCCCCTCGCCGGGGTTCTTTTCGCCTTTCCCTCACGGTACTGGTTCACTATCGGTCAGTCAGGAGTATTTAGCCTTGGAGGATGGTCCCCCCATATTCAGACAGGATACCACGTGTCCCGCCCTACTCATCGAGCTCACAACCTGTGCATTTTTGTGTACGGGGCTGTCACCCTGTATCGCGCGTCTTTCCAGACGCTTCCACTAACACACAAGCTGATTCTGGCTCTGGGCTCCTCCCCGTTCGCTCGCCGCTACTGGGGGAATCTCGGTTGATTTCTTTTCCTCGGGGTACTTAGATGTTTCAGTTCCCCCGGTTCGCCTCATTAACCTATGGATTCAGTTAATGATAGTGTGACGAGTCACACTGGGTTTCCCCATTCGGACATCGCCGGTTATAACGGTTCATATCACCTTACCGGCGCTTTTCGCAGATTAGCACGTCCTTCATCGCCTCTGACTGCCAGGGCATCCACCGTGTACGCTTGGTCGCTTAACCTCACAACCCGAAGATGTTTCTTGCGATTCATCGTCAGTTGTGAAAATTTGAGAGACTCGCAGAACAGTTCGCACTGTTCTGTGTTTCAATTTTCAGCTTGATCCAGATTTTTAAAGAGCAAA
>NZ_JBOBHR010000025.1:0-1926 GCF_050587465.1 Kosakonia sp. N21
TGGCGCGAAAGACGGCGAAAGCATCTCCATCAGCCTGAGCAAATCTGATTCTTACAACCTGTACAACGCGACAGGTGCCACGGCGTCCACGACTGGCCAGACCATCAACGGTACGGCACGTTCTACTTCCGCTGAAGGCTTCGACGTTCTGAAAGGGACCGTTGACTCCACCGGTGGTACTGACGGTGCTCCGCTGGCAGACATCGATGCGGCGATCAAATCTGTTGACGACCAGCGCAGCCTGCTGGGTGCGTCCCAGAACCGTTTCGAGTCCACCATCACCAACCTGAACAACACCGTGAACAACCTGTCGGCAGCCCGCAGCCGTATCCAGGACTCCGACTACGCGACGGAAGTGTCGAACATGTCGCGCGCGCAGATCCTGCAACAGGCCGGTTCTTCGGTACTGGCGCAGGCCAACCAGGTTCCGCAGACCATGCTGTCCCTGCTGCGTTAATCACCGCAGAGTATCTGATGCAAAAAGCGCCGCTTGTCGGCGCTTTTTTTATTTTCTGCGGCGTATTTGTATTGCTTATATTTTCGACAGAATTTGTTCAAAAAATATAAAAACAACTAAAGAGTTTCCTGTCCACGTCGATAATTATTATGACGGTGATGAAGCCGCTGGCGCATACCGGAACCTACATTTATTACTGAAGGATAAATACTATGGCTGTTATTAATACTAACACCCTGTCGCTGATGACCCAGAATAACCTGACTAAATCTCAGTCTTCTCTGGGCACCGCGATTGAGCGCCTGTCTTCCGGTCTGCGTATCAACAGCGCGAAAGATGACGCAGCAGGTCAGGCAATTGCCAACCGCTTTACTTCTAACATCAACGGTCTGACCGTTGCTGCCCGTAACGCGAACGACGGTATCTCTCTGGCGCAGACCGCTGAAGGCGCGCTGAGCGAAGTCAACAACAACCTGCAGCGTATCCGTGACCTGACCGTTCAGGCGCAGAACAGCTCCAACTCTGCATCCGACATCGACTCCATCCAGGCTGAAGTTAACCAGCGTATGGAAGAGATCAACCGCGTGACCACCCAGACCGACTTCAACGGCATTAAAGTGCTGAACACCGGTACCGGCTCCAGCAGCTACAGCTTCCAGGTGGGCGCGAAAGACGGCGAAAGCATCTCCATCAGCCTGAGCAAATCTGATTCTTACAACCTGTACAACGCGACAGGCGCCACGGCGTCCACGACTGGCCAGACCATCAACGGTACTGCACGCTCTACTTCCGCTGAAGGCTTCGACGTTCTGCAGGGCACCGTTGACTCCACCGGTGGTACTGACGGCACTCCGCTGGCAGACATCGATGCGGCGATCAAAGCGGTAGACGACCAGCGCAGCCTGCTGGGTGCGTCCCAGAACCGTTTCGAGTCCACCATCACCAACCTGAACAACACCGTGAACAACCTGTCGGCAGCCCGCAGCCGTATTCAGGACTCCGACTACGCGACGGAAGTGTCGAACATGTCGCGAGCGCAGATCCTGCAACAGGCCGGTTCTTCGGTACTGGCGCAGGCCAACCAGGTTCCGCAGACTATGCTGTCCCTGCTGCGTTAATCACCGCAGAGTTTCTGATGCAAAAAGCGCCGCGTGTCGGCGCTTTTTTTATATTTGCATTAGGGTGATTTTTCGACAATTTTTGCTCAAAAAATATAAAAATGCCTAAAGGGTTTGGTCGTCACGTCGATAACTATTATGACGGTGATGAAGCCGCTGGCGCATACCGGAACCTACATTTATTAATAAAGGATAACTATTATGGCTGTTATTAATACTAACACCCTGTCGCTGATGACCCAGAATAACCTGACTAAATCTCAGTCTTCTCTGGGCACCGCGATCGAGCGTCTGTCTTCCGGTCTGCGTATCAACAGTGCGAAAGATGACGCAGCAGGTCAGGCAATTGCC
>NZ_JBOBHR010000027.1:0-1512 GCF_050587465.1 Kosakonia sp. N21
ATCTGATAGGTGTTGTCGTCAACGCTGATGTAATACTCTTTGTTACTGTTATGGTTAACGGAAGGAACATAAACCTCAGCGTCCTTTATTTTCTGTTTAGACATTTCCCATATGTTTACATCCGTCCGTGCGTATTTTTTATTAATCCCCCGGACGGGCGAAACCTGCTGAACATCAGGAATAAGTGACCGGAGACTTCCGGGTTGATTAAAGCGCTGTATGGTGAATTTAGCGATATCCTTGATCGCCAACGGGTCAATAAGGTCTATCAATGCTATCAGGCTGATTTTTGCAATTTTCAGCGCACTGAATGCGACATCTTTAGCCATTTCTCTGATCACATAGGACAACAGCGCCTTACCGACTAATCCGGATTTTACGCCCTGGCGAAAAAGTTCTGTTATCGATCTTATTTTGCTTAGCACTGTGGCGATCTGAATGCCCGCCCCCACCGCGACACAAACGACACCAATGACATCAAGCAGAACGGAGTCGATGTCAATTTTATATTCAGGGTCGTTATCGCGATAGTAAATCTCGCGATAAAAAGGAACCACCGCAAATGCAATCTGTTGTAACACCGACGGGGTATAAAGTGATTTCTTACGGGCATCCGCCGTATGTTTAAACATAGATACCAGGCTGGTATTTAATGTTTTTACCAGATTTTCATGCGGCTGATTTGCATTCTCTTTTAAATCAAGAATCAACCCATGATATTTACCTTCGGTGAAAGGCGTTGGATACTTCAGCTCGCCTTCATCATTATAAACAGTGCTCAGCAACGCTGTTCTGATATGCCGCCATTTAAACTCAAAACCCCATAATGCCCCTGAATCCTTTCGCCCGAAACGTTCGCGGAAAAAGTCTTCGGAATAGACCGGGCCATAAGTGACACCTTTCAGTGCCACAGGTGACAGCGTAGTAATTCCGGACAGATACTCATTTGCTGACATTTCCGCAGCCGTATAAACCTTACTGAACAGGGCGTCAGGAAAGAGTGAAAAGAAAATCCACCGGCCATCATGCAACTGAACAAAAAGCATTTCCCCGGGTATGATATCCTCATCATGCTCTGACGTTTTGACATTGATGCGAAACCTTTTTTTTGTTTTCTCGAGAATATCAGACAATGTCAGCCCGGAGATTAATAACAGGTTTTTTGCCATCTCACTGGCATCATAGGCGCTGTATTTTTCTTTATAGACATTAAACTGGCTGACATACTCTTTCTGCTCAGAAAAATATTCACTGCCGAGTAAACCGGAAAGTGGAGTGTACCCCTCGGGGATCCCGGCGACCTGGGTTAAGGGATTAAGGCGGTAAATATCTGCATAGTAACTGTCAACGATTTTTTTAAAATCATGCCCTTGCAGATCTTTGGCTGTTTTTTTATTTTTCAAAAACCAGTAGAGAGTGGGTGCAAGGAAAGACAGAACTTCCGAACTTTCATCAAAATGCAAATTGTTTTTATTTATTTTTTCTGCCTGCTCATTTGCCCAGATAATATCG
>NZ_JBOBHR010000028.1:0-1158 GCF_050587465.1 Kosakonia sp. N21
TACCCATGATGATCGACCTCTTTTTCAGGTCGATCATCCCCACTTTCGTGCTGTACCACCACACCTCATAACACCCATCCTCTGCCGTTTCCCGCAGGCCCACACGCTCGCCCCTGAACGCTTTCCCCGCGCTCAGACTCACCCCTTTTATGCTCAGCTTCCCGCTCACATCCACCTTCCTCACCTGTAACCCCTCATCGTATTCCGGGGGCTGAACCGCTCCGTTGTACTGCCTTGATGACGGCTGATAACGTGACGCCGGCACCGCCATGTCCAGCGCGTCATGCGGACGCTCCAGGTTGTAGACCGCGCGCCAGTCATCGAACACCTGCTGTAACTGGCTGCCGTCCGTGAACCACCGGCCCTGCAGCACTTCGGCCTTCAGGCTGCGGTGAAAACGTTCCAGCTTGCCCTGCGTCTGCGGATGGTAAGGGCGTGAATGCCCCACCCGGATACCCTGGCGCATCAGCCACAGCTCCAGCGCGGTCCAGCTTCCTGTGGTGTCGCCCCAGGGAGCTCCGTTATCCATAGTCATCCTGTCCGGCAGGCCGTAGCGTTCAAACACCTTCACCAGCTGCGACTGCACGGTCTCACGCCGTTCATTGTCGCAGTGCGTCAGGCACAGTGAGAACCGGGAGTGGTCATCAAGTAGCGTGAGGGGGTGGCTGCGTCCGCCGGCAAAGAGAAAGTTACCCTTAAAGTCCATCTGCCAGAGGGCGTTCGGTCTGCTGTGTTCGAAACGCCCGGCAGAAGGGATACCCGCGGGCCCCCCCGGCAGCAACCCGTGGCGGTGCATAAGGGTATGTACGGTGCTGACGGCAGGGAGTTCGTGCCCCTGAGCCTCCAGCCAGGCCTTGATCTTACGGGCCCCCCAGCGGGGATGAGCCTGGTGTGCGAACTGTAACAGGTCAGCCACCTGAGCAGCCGTGGCGTTGGGAGAATGATGCGGTGCGCGGGAGCGGTCAGCAAGACCGGGGCTCCCGGCGTCGAGCCAGCGGTGAAGCCACTTGTAGCCGGTGGAGGGCGCAATGCCGAAGTGACGGCAGAGCGCCCGGATGTTAGCCCCTTCCTGAGAGGCAAAGTGAACAAACTCCTGACGTAATGACATGGTATCTCTCGCATCCCAGGGCATAAGTGACTCCGGAAGAGGGTTCTTAT
>NZ_JBOBHR010000029.1:0-1129 GCF_050587465.1 Kosakonia sp. N21
TCGCTGGGATGATGCGTCTGATACATGGCGCACGGTCGACCCGAAAAACCCGGGGCGTTTTGTGTATGGCGAACCTGTTGCCTTTGAGAACGGGCAATGGAAAATCAATAAAGGCTACGGCGGGCTGCGTGGCGGCGGTAAAGGTGCGTCGCGCCCTGCACAACAGGCAGACGATGAAGTGATTATGGCGGCACAGCCGGTGCGGGAAGGTTTACCGCAGGAGAAAGTGCTGGCAAACCTGGACGGCGCACAGGCTTTTAATGCCAGAGAAACGCTGGGAAGGCTCCGGAAGGTAAGGGAAATAGAGGATTCCATCCAGTCTCCTCCTGGAAAAAGTAATTATGTTGCGCCTTATGTTGCCTCGTTTCTCCGGAACGAAGGTTTTGAAAACATCCGCTATCGCGGCATCGCTTTTTTCGCAAACAGCACGGACAAATCGCCGAGGAATTACTATGTGGTTCTCGGTACCAGAGGGGGCGGCGATTATGTCTTTGATATGACTGCGAGGCAGTTCAGTAATATTTATTATGAGCTTAATGCGCCCGTTATTCTGCCTGAGCAATTATGGGCGCAGAAATATGCCAATCTGACCAGCCGGAATCTGATTAAATACGGTGACTATCCCTCACTGTCCGCTGCCATGGCGCATTTCGACAAACGTAGTCACTATTTTTACTATGGTCCAAATGCTGTGATCCCTGATGCGGTTGTCCTGCGGCGGCCAGCCTGGTACTACCCGGCAGATGCCGCCGCAGACGTTGCAGCCGCGGGAAGAGTGAAATCACCGCCGGCAGACGATATTCAGGGAGCCAAACCTAAACGAAAAGTCCGGCCTAACCGCGAAGATTTTATGGTGAATGGCAAATTTGATGAGGCGGCGTATAACGAGGTGCGGTACGGGGATGCAAAAAGGAGACTGGCGAATACCGGGGACCTGGATGATGTGGGGCGTCGCAGAAAAGCGGCTGAGGTGCAGCTCTCGCTTTTCAGCGAGAAGGAAGTACAGTCAGTAAAAATCATTGGCGAAGCGGATGACAGCTTCACTCTGACCACCATTCCGGACAAGCCGGCGGAGACACTGGCCCTGAACTCGCACGGCTGGTTTACCGGTGTCAGCGGGAAATACCGG
>NZ_JBOBHR010000030.1:0-1117 GCF_050587465.1 Kosakonia sp. N21
ACGCTGGGATGATGCGTCTGATACATGGCGCACGGTCGACCCGAAAAACCCGGGGCGTTTTGCGTATGGCGAACCTGTTGCCTTTGAGAACGGGCAATGGAAAATCAATAAAGGCTACGGCGGGCTGCGTGGCGGCGGTAAAGGTGCGTCACGCCCTGCACAACAGGCAGACGATGAAGTGATTATGGCGCCACAGCCGGTGCGGGAAGGTTTACCGCGGGAGAAAGTGCTGGCAAACCTGGACGGCGCATCGGTTTTTGATGCTCGTGAAACCCTGGAGAGGATGAGGCGGGAAAGGGCAATAGAGGATGCGATCCAGTCTCCTTTGGGGAAATGCAATGATGTGGCGCCTTATGTTGCGTCGTTTCTCCGGAAGGACGGTTTTGAAAACATCCGCTATCGCGGCATCGCTTTTTTCGCAAACGGTATGGACAGAGCGCCGAAGAATCACTATGTGGTTCTCGGTACCAGAGGGGGCGGCGATTATGTCTTTGATATGACTGCGAGGCAGTTCAGTAATATTTATTATGAGCTTAATGCGCCAGTTATTCTGCCGGAGCAATTATGGGCGCAGAAATATGCCAATCTGACCAGCCGGAGTCTGATTAAATACGGTGACTATCCCTCACTTTCCTCTGCCATGACTGACTTTGACGGACGCAGTAACTATTTTTATTATGGCCCGAATTCCTTGATCCCCAATGCGTTTGTCCTGCGAAAACCACGCTGGTATTACCCGGCAGATGCTGCGGCCGCGGGAAGAGTGAAATCCCCGCCGGCAGATGATATTGCCGGTGCCAAACCTAAACGAAAAGGCCGGCCTAACCGCGAAGATTTTATGGTTGATGGCAAGTTTGATGAGGCGGCGTATAACGAGGCGCGGTACGGGGACGCAAAAAGGAGACTGGCGAATAACGGGGACCTGGATGATGTGGGGCGTCGCAGAAAAGCGGCTGAGGTGCAGCTCTCGCTTTTCAGCGAGAAGGAAGTTCAGTCAGTAAAAATCATTGGCGAAGCGGATGACAGCTTCACTCTGACCACCATTCCGGACAAGCCGGCGGAGACACTGGCCCTGAACTCGCACGGCTGGTTTACCGGTGTCAGCGGGAAATACCGT
>NZ_JBOBHR010000031.1:0-1085 GCF_050587465.1 Kosakonia sp. N21
CTGACTGCTGCAATCACTACCGTTCTGGCAAAAACCTACGGTGGTAACGCTCGCGCATTCGATCAGATCGATAACGCGCCGGAAGAAAAAGCTCGTGGTATCACCATCAACACCTCTCACGTTGAATATGACACCCCGACTCGCCACTACGCACACGTAGACTGCCCGGGCCACGCCGACTATGTTAAAAACATGATCACCGGTGCTGCTCAGATGGACGGCGCGATCCTGGTAGTCGCTGCGACTGACGGCCCGATGCCGCAGACTCGTGAGCACATCCTGCTGGGTCGTCAGGTAGGCGTTCCGTACATCATCGTGTTCCTGAACAAATGCGACATGGTTGATGACGAAGAGCTGCTGGAACTGGTTGAGATGGAAGTTCGTGAACTGCTGTCTCAGTACGATTTCCCGGGCGACGACACCCCGATCGTTCGTGGTTCTGCACTGAAAGCGCTGGAAGGCGAAGCAGAGTGGGAAGCGAAAATCATCGAACTGGCTGGTCACCTGGATTCTTACATCCCGGAACCAGAACGTGCGATTGACAAGCCGTTCCTGCTGCCGATCGAAGACGTATTCTCCATCTCCGGTCGTGGTACCGTTGTTACCGGTCGTGTAGAGCGCGGTATCATCAAAGTTGGTGAAGAAGTTGAAATCGTGGGTATCAAAGACACCGCGAAATCCACCTGTACTGGCGTTGAAATGTTCCGCAAACTGCTGGACGAAGGCCGTGCTGGTGAGAACGTAGGTGTTCTGCTGCGTGGTATCAAACGTGAAGAAATCGAACGTGGTCAGGTACTGGCTAAGCCGGGTTCAATCAAACCGCACACCAAATTCGAATCTGAAGTTTATATCCTGTCCAAAGATGAAGGCGGCCGTCATACTCCGTTCTTCAAAGGCTACCGTCCGCAGTTCTACTTCCGTACAACTGACGTGACTGGCACCATCGAACTGCCGGAAGGCGTAGAGATGGTAATGCCGGGCGACAACATCAAAATGGTTGTTACCCTGATTCACCCGATCGCGATGGACGATGGTCTGCGTTTCGCAATCCGTGAAGGCGGCCGTACCGTTGGCGCGGGCGTTGT
>NZ_JBOBHR010000032.1:0-890 GCF_050587465.1 Kosakonia sp. N21
ACTGAATAATTCTGACGCCGCCTCACCACCCAGTTGCTCCCGCAGGCCGGTGAGATAGGTTTCCAGTCCGGCCTGTGCCATCAGCTGGCGTAAATCCGGGTTATGGATCTGCGTCAGCAGCCACTGTAGCTGCTCGCCCGTCGCGCCCAGCACCGGGAAAGTCCCGGCCTGGCGGCTCAGGTGCAGCGCGCGGGTCAGTGCCTGGCGGTATTCCTCCGGCAACCGGGGTAGCACGCTTTCGCGAAACAGCGGGTGCATTAACACACTCTGCAACCACCCCAGCATGGCCGCAGGCGTCGCCGGTTCCGGCCACGTCGGGAATGTGGCATCCTGCCACGGCGCAACGATATGGCGGATTTGTGTCGCCAGTGTCCGCAATGGGGTTAAGAGTTCCGGCGCAATGGCATCACCCAGCGCCAGCACCTGCGCCAGATAATCCTCAAACGACAGGGAACGACCGCCGGAGATCAGGCTGTTTAACGCCCCCACGATCAGCCTTCCCTGGTTGAGCAACGCGTCCAGGTGCTCACGGATAAGGCCCGGCAACCATGCCACCACCACCGGCGAGTTCACCAGCGCACTCAGCGACTGCAGCACCCGCTGCGTGCGTTCCAGCATGGCGCTCTCACTGCCTTCCGGCTGCGCCAGCAGCGCCGCCACCTGCCGTTGCACCGTGCTGATAACCCTCACGGCCTCCTGCCATTCCGCGGGCAGGTACGGTTGCTGGCGCAGCAGCAACGCGGCAGTCTGCTGCATTTTTTCGGTGACGGATCCCGCGCCGGCATTGATCTGCTGTGTCTCTTCCCAGAGCGTTTCCGCCAGCTGCCAGTAACCCGATGCGGTGATCATTGCCGCAATATTCACGCGCAGCTGCGCTGCCAACGGCAGTG
>NZ_JBOBHR010000033.1:0-890 GCF_050587465.1 Kosakonia sp. N21
GCTGAACAATTCTGACGCCGCCTCACCACTCAGCTGCTCCCTCAGGCCGGTGAGATAGTTTTCCAGTCCGGCCTGTGCCATCAGTTGTCGCAAATCCGGATTATGGATCTGCGTCAGCAGCCACTGTAACTGCTCACCCGTCGCGCCCTGTACGGGGAAAGTCCCGGCCTGGCGGCTCAGGTGCAGTGCGCGGGTCAGTGCCTGGCGGTATGCCTCCGGCAACCGGGGCAGCACGCTTTCGCGAAACAGCGGGTGCATTAACACACTCTGCAACCACCCCAGCATGGCCGCAGGCGTCGCCGGTTCCGGCCACGCCGGGAAGGTGGCATCCTGCCACGGTGCGACGATATGGCGGATGTGTGCCGCCAGCGCCCTAAGCGGGGCCAGCAGTTCCGGCGCAAGGGCATCGCCCAGCGCCAGCACCTGCGCCAGATACTCGTCGAACGACAGGGAATGACCGCCGGAGAGCAGGCTGTTTAACGCCCCTGCGATCATCCGCCCCTGGCTGAGTAACGCCTCCAGGTGCTCACGGATAAGGCCCGGCAACCATGCCACCACCACCGGCGAGTTCACCAGCGCACTCAGCGACTGCAGCACCCGCTGCGTGCGTTCCAGCATGGCGCTCTCGCTGCCTTCCGGCTGCGCCAGCAGCGCCGCCACCTGCCGTTGCACCGTACTGATAATCCTCACGGCCTCCTGCCATTCCGCGGGCAGGTACGGTTGCTGGCGCAGCAGCAACGCGGCAGTCTGCTGCATTTTTTCTGTTACGGATCCCGCGCCGGCATTGATCTGCTGTGTCTCTTCCCAGAGCGTTTCCGCCAGCTGCCAGTAACCCGATGCGGTGATCATTGCCGCAATATTCACGCGCAGCTGCGCTGCCAACGGCAGTA
>NZ_JBOBHR010000034.1:0-858 GCF_050587465.1 Kosakonia sp. N21
GCCTTCCCGCAGGAAGCGGCTGAGTTCACCCGCCGTATGAAAGGCGAGCTGCCGTCTGACTTCGACGCCAAAGCGCAGGCTTTTGTGGAGAAACTGCAGGCCAATCCGGCGAAAATCGCCAGCCGTAAAGCGTCGCAGAATGCCATCGAAGCTTTTGGTCCATGGCTTCCTGAATTCCTTGGCGGCTCCGCTGACCTGGCGCCAAGCAACCTGACCCTGTGGTCCGGTTCGAAAGCCATCAACGAAGACACTGCCGGCAACTACATCCATTACGGTGTGCGCGAGTTCGGTATGACCGCGATTGCCAACGGCATCACCCTGCACGGCGGTTTCCTGCCGTACACCTCCACCTTCCTGATGTTCGTCGAATATGCCCGTAACGCGGTGCGTATGGCGGCGCTGATGAAACAGCGTCAGGTGCTGGTCTACACCCACGACTCCATCGGTCTGGGCGAAGACGGCCCGACACACCAGCCGGTGGAGCAGGTGGCTTCCCTGCGCCTGACCCCGAACGTCAGCACCTGGCGTCCGTGTGACCAGGTGGAATCCGCGGTGGCGTGGAAATACGGTGTGGAACGTGCCGACGGCCCGACGGCGCTGATCCTCTCCCGTCAGAACCTGGCGCAGCAGGAGCGTACGGCGCAACAGCTGGCGGATATCGCCCGCGGTGCGTACGTGCTGAAGGATTGCGCCGGTCAGCCGCAGCTGATCCTGATTGCCACCGGCTCTGAAGTGGAGCTGGCGGTGTCGGCGTGGGAAAAACTGACCGCTGAAGGCGTGAAGGCGCGCGTGGTTTCCATGCCGTCCTCCATGCCGTCCACCGACGCGTTCGACAAACAGGATGCGGCGTTCCGTGGT
>NZ_JBOBHR010000035.1:0-569 GCF_050587465.1 Kosakonia sp. N21
AAGCGTTTCGCGGTGTCGTCGGTGAACCAGCCCTCAACGTGACCGTCGATGGAGATGCCGTTGTCATCATAGAACGCCACCAGTTTGCCCAGTTTCAGGGTACCGGCCAGCGAGCAGGCTTCATGGGAAATGCCTTCCATCATGCAGCCGTCGCCCATAAAGGCGTAGGTGAAGTGGTCAACAATGTCGTGACCCGGGCGGTTGAACTGCGCCGCAAGGGTTTTCTCGGCAATCGCCATGCCCACGGCGTTGGCAATGCCCTGCCCCAGCGGGCCGGTGGTGGTTTCCACACCGGCGGTGTAGCCCACTTCCGGGTGACCCGGCGTTCTGGAGTGCAGCTGACGGAAGTTCTGCAGCTCGGACATCGGCAGGTCGTAACCGGTGAGGTGCAGCAGGCTGTAAATCAGCATCGAGCCGTGGCCGTTGGACAGCACAAAGCGGTCGCGGTCAGCCCAGGCCGGATTCGTCGGGTTATGGTTCAGAAAATCACGCCACAGGACTTCGGCAATGTCAGCCATCCCCATCGGGGCTCCCGGGTGACCGGATTTGGCTTTCTGTACCGCGTCCAT
>NZ_JBOBHR010000036.1:0-487 GCF_050587465.1 Kosakonia sp. N21
ATAGATTACGTAGCGTTATCTGCGAAAAAGCGCCGCTTGTCGGCGCTTTTTTTATTTCGCAGGAAAATAAATAACCTGGAAATAATAAAAAAAACCGCTAAAGAGTTTTTTACCTGCGTCGATAACAATTATGACGGTGATGAAGCCGCTGGCGCTTACCGGAAATTACATTTATTAATAAAGGATAAATATCATGGCTGTTATTAATACTAACACCCTGTCGCTGATGACTCAGAATAACCTGACTAAATCTCAGTCTTCCCTGGGCACCGCGATTGAGCGCCTGTCTTCCGGTCTGCGTATCAACAGCGCTAAAGACGACGCTGCGGGCCAGGCAATTGCCAACCGCTTTACGTCCAACATCAACGGCCTGACCGTTGCTGCGCGTAACGCGAACGACGGTATCTCTCTGGCGCAGACTGCTGAAGGCGCGCTGAGCGAAGTCAACAACAACCTGCAGCGTATCCGTGACCTGACCGTTCAGGCA
>NZ_JBOBHR010000037.1:0-459 GCF_050587465.1 Kosakonia sp. N21
AATTAACGCAGCAGGGACAGCATGGTCTGCGGAACCTGGTTGGCCTGCGCCAGTACCGAGGAACCAGCCTGTTGCAGGATCTGCGCTCGCGACATGTTCGACACTTCCGTCGCGTAGTCGGAGTCCTGAATACGGCTTCGTGCTGCCGACAGGTTGTTCACGGTGTTGTTCAGGTTGGTGATGGTGGACTCGAAACGGTTCTGGGACGCACCCAGCAGGCTGCGCTGGTCATCAACCGCTTTGATCGCCGCATCGATGTCTGCCAGCGGGCTACCGTTGACCGTACCACCGGTGCTGACAGTACCGCTCAGTACGTCAAAGCCTTCAGCAGCAGTGCTACGTGCAGTACCGTTGATGGACTGACCGGTGGTCTGGAAGGTGTTGCCCGTTGCGCTGTACAGGTTGTAAGAGTCAGAAGAGCTCAGGCTGATGGAGATGGTTTCGCTGTCTTTCGCGCCC
>NZ_JBOBHR010000038.1:0-384 GCF_050587465.1 Kosakonia sp. N21
ACTTCGCAGCACACACAGAATGTGTACTCTGAAGTTTTCTTGGTTCAGACAGTAAAAGATGGTGGAGCTATGCGGGATCGAACCGCAGACCTCCTGCGTGCAAAGCAGGCGCTCTCCCAGCTGAGCTATAGCCCCATCGTGGTCTCTGTAACCTTAATTTCAGTTGAGACAAGGCGTGGTGACACGAAGCATACTGAAGTATGTGAGTGTCGCCGCAACGCAGTATCAGCAGAAATTTGGTAGGCCTGAGTGGACTTGAACCACCGACCTCACCCTTATCAGGGGTGCGCTCTAACCACCTGAGCTACAAGCCTGCAGAGATTTTTACTGCCCGTTTTTCATCAGACAATCTGTGTGGGCACTGCAAAGGCAGGTTCTTTGTGG
>NZ_JBOBHR010000039.1:0-368 GCF_050587465.1 Kosakonia sp. N21
AGATGACGATGCCCTCCCGGCCACGCACAGTCCCGGCAGCGCCTTCCGCGGGATGTTATGGCAGATGACGGCAAATATTGCCCGCAACACCTTCGATGAACTCCTCGACAGTTACGCCGGGGCGGCTGAAGCCTGGCAGGGTCTTGTACGTCTGGACACGCGCGGTTCCGGCTGGGAGGCACTGCTGCGCCAGTCCGCAGAGGCGATGCTGCAACATGACACGTTACTTCCCCCGGGTATTCGTGAGCAGGCACGTGAGAGTGCTCAGTTTGTGCTGCGCTTCGTCGGGTTTTATCAGGAACAGAACGACGTGGCAGATCCGGGCGAACTCGCGATGCTGATGACGCGCTACCGCGATATTTTCGCGC
>NZ_JBOBHR010000040.1:0-395 GCF_050587465.1 Kosakonia sp. N21
GGATGACCATGCCCTCCCGGCCACGCACAGCCCCGGCAGCGCCTTCCGCGGGATGTTATGGCAGATGACGGCAAATATTGCCCGCAACACCTTCGATGAACTCCTCGACAGTTATGCCGGGGCGGCTGAAGCCTGGCAGGATCTTGTACGTCTGGACACGCGCGGTTCCGGCTGGGAGGCACTGCTGCGCCAGGCCGCCGAGGCGATGCTGCAACATGACGCGCTGCTTCCTGCGGGCATTCGTGAGCAGGCCCGTGAGAGTGCTCAGTTTGTGCTGCGCTTCGTCGGGTTTTATCAGGAACAGAGCGATGTGGCAGATCCGGGCGAACTCGCGACGCTGATGACGCGTTACCGCGATATTTTCCCGCAGAGCGGGGTTAAGGCGGTGCACGCGT
>NZ_JBOBHR010000041.1:0-347 GCF_050587465.1 Kosakonia sp. N21
CGAAGCCTACGGCTGGCACGTGGTGCGCGGGGTGGACGGTCACAATGCAGACGCCATCAGACGCGCGGTGGAAGAAGCGCGCAGCGTGACGGACAAACCGTCGCTGCTGATGTGCAAAACCATCATCGGTTTCGGTTCGCCGAACAAAGCCGGTACCCATGATTCCCACGGCGCGCCGCTGGGTGATGCGGAAATCGCCCTGACCCGCGAAGCGCTGGGCTGGAAACACCCGGCCTTTGACATCCCGTCTGACATCTATGCGCAGTGGGATGCGAAGGAAGCCGGTCAGGCGAAAGAAGCTGCCTGGAATGACAAATTTGCGGCTTACGCCAGCGCCTTCCCCCAGC
>NZ_JBOBHR010000042.1:0-334 GCF_050587465.1 Kosakonia sp. N21
ACTGGCGTAGGCCGCAAATTTGTCGTTCCACGCGGCTTCTTTCGCCTGACCGGCTTCTTTCGCATCCCACTGCGCATAAATGTCAGACGGGATTTCAAAGGCCGGGTGTTTCCAGCCCAGCGCTTCGCGGGTCAGGGCGATTTCCGCATCCCCCAGCGGCGCGCCGTGGGAATCATGGGTACCGGCTTTGTTCGGCGAACCGAAACCGATGATGGTTTTGCACATCAGCAGCGACGGTTTGTCCGTCACGCTGCGCGCTTCTTCCACCGCGCGTTTGATGGCGTCTGCATTGTGACCGTCCACCCCGCGCACCACGTGCCAGCCGTAGGCTTCA